>JAJPIJ010000033.1 GCA_021324815.1 Gammaproteobacteria bacterium | reverse complement strand
CGACCTGGGTGGAGCCGCAGGGCACGCACACCAGCACGCGCGGGCTGGGGCGGAAGATGCGGTTGCCGTGCACCTTGTGGATGAAGTGCTGCAGCATCTTCTCGGTGATCTCGAAGTCGGCGATGACGCCGTCCTTCATCGGGCGGATGGCGTTGATGTGCTCCGGCGTGCGGCCGAGCATGCGCTTGGCCTCGGAGCCGACGGCGGCGATGCTCTTGTGGCCGCTGTTGTCGCGGCCCTTGCGCACCGCGACCACCGAGGGTTCGTTCAAAACGATGCCCTTGCCGCGGACATAGATCAATGTGTTGGCCGTTCCCAGATCGATGGACAGATCGTTGGAGAACAGGCCCCGTAATTTTTTCAGCATGTGTACTCTGTCGTCGGGATAGAGTTAAGTCATTCCGCCTGTTGTCAGCGATATAGAGGCGGTTGTGGCGCTGCGTCAACTGCCTATTTCCGGCTGGCGGTGCGGAGTTAGCTCACATATCTTAACACCGTCGCAGGTATCCGGTAATAGTCAAATATGATATTTTTGTGCTGGTCCGCACTTCCCTTTCGGATCCACCCATCAACCGGGGTCATCATGGCCTTAAGCCAGGAAGAAGTTTTGGCAATCGCCAGGCTGGCGCGCCTGCAGGTGCCAGCCGAACGGCTGCCGGCGCTCGCCAGGCAGCTGTCCGGCATACTGGAGTTCGTCGCCCAGATGAACGCCGTGGACACCGGCAATGTGGAGCCGCTGGCGCATCCGCTCGAGGTCAGCGCCCGCATGCGCGAGGACGAGGTCACCGAGCCGGATCGGCGCGCTGAATTCCAGGCCATCGCGCCGGCCGTCGAGGCGGGGCTTTATCTCGTGCCCAAGGTCATCGAATAACACCGCTTTTGCCGTCTCATGGCCGAACTGCATCATCTTTCTCTGGCGGAACTGGCGCGCGGGCTGGCGGGCGGCGACTTCTCCAGCGTTGAGCTGACCCGCGCCTGTCTGCAACGCATCGAGGCGCACGATCGGAAACTCAACAGTTTCATCACCGTCACCGCCGAACAGGCGCTCAAGCAGGCCGCGGAGGCCGACGCCCGCCGCCGCGGCGGCGACGCCGCGCCGCTGACCGGCGTGCCCTACGCGCACAAGGACATCTTCTGCACGAGGGGCGTGCGCACCACCTGCGGCTCGCGCATGCTGGAAAATTTCATCTCGCCCTACGACGCCACGGTCAGCGAGCGTTTCAACGCCGCCGGTCTGGTGATGCTCGGCAAGACCAACATGGACGAGTTCGCGATGGGCTCCTCCAACGAGACCAGTTATTTCGGACCGGTGCGCAATCCGTGGAACACGGACTGTGTTCCCGGCGGCTCGAGCGGCGGCACGGCGGCGGCGGTGGCCGCGCGGCTGGCGCCGTTCGGCACCGGCACGGACACGGGCGGCTCCATCCGCCAGCCGGCGGCGCTGTGCGGCATCACCGGCATCAAGCCGACCTACGGCTGCGTGTCGCGCTGGGGCATGATCGCGTTTGCCTCCAGCCTCGATCAGGGCGGCCCCATGACGCGGACCGTCGAGGACGCGGCGCTGGTGCTGAACGTGATCTGCGGCTTCGACCCGCGCGATTCGACCTCGCTTGAGCGGCCGCCGGAGGATTACGCGCGTGATTTGAATGCATCGCTCAAGGGACTGCGCATCGGTCTGCCGAAGGAGTATTTCGGCGCGGGGCTGGACCCGGCGGTGGCGGATGCCGTGCACGCCGCCATGCGCGAGTTCGAAAAACTCGGCGCTGTGGTCAGGGAAATCAGCCTGCCCAACGGCCATCTCTCCATCCCGGCGTATTACGTCGTGGCGCCGGCGGAGTGCTCCTCCAACTTAAGCCGCTTCGATGGCGTGCGCTACGGCCATCGCTGCGACAAACCAAAAGATTTGATGGACCTCTACTGCCGCTCGCGCGGCGAGGGCTTCGGCCCCGAGGTGCAGCGCCGCATCTTGATCGGCACCTATGCCCTCTCCGCCGGCTACTACGACGCCTATTACCTCAAGGCGCAGAAGATCCGCCGCCTGATCCGCGACGATTTCGCGCGCGCCTTCAAGGAGGTGGATTTGATCGCCGGCCCCACCTCGCCGACCACGGCGTTCAAGATCGGCGAGAAGACCTCCGATCCGGTGACCATGTACCTCTCCGACATCTACACCATCGCCGTCAATCTCGCCGGCCTGCCGGGCATGTCGATCCCGGCCGGCTTCGTCAACGATCTGCCGGTGGGATTGCACATCATCGGCAATTACTTCGGCGAGGCGCGCATGCTGAACGCCGCCCACCAGTACCAGCAGGCCACCGACTGGCACGAGCGCCGGCCGGCGGCGTTCGCCTGAGCGAAAAGCATATGAATTGGGAAACCGTCATCGGGCTGGAAATCCACGCGCAGCTGCTCACGCGCAGCAAGATTTTCTCCGGCGCGCCGACCGCGTTTGGCGCCGAGCCGAACACGCAGGCCTGCGCCATCGACCTCGGCCTGCCGGGCGTGCTGCCGGTGCTGAACAAGGAGGCCGTGCGCATGGCCGTCGCTTTCGGGCTGGCCGTGAACGCGCAGATCGCGCCGCGCTCCGTGTTCGCGCGCAAGAATTACTTCTATCCCGACCTGCCCAAGGGCTACCAGATCAGCCAGTACGAACTGCCCGTCGTCGCCAGGGGCTCCATTCGCATTGCGATCGGTGACAGCGAGAAAATCATCGGCATCACCCGCGCGCATCTGGAGGAGGACGCCGGCAAGTCGCTGCATGAGGACTTCCACGGCATGAGCGGCATCGATTTGAACCGCGCCGGAACGCCGCTGCTTGAAATCGTCTCCGAGCCGGACATGCGCTCGGCCAAGGAGGCCGTCGCCTACATGAAGGCGATCCACCAGCTCGTGCGTTATCTAAAAATTTGCGACGGCAACATGCAGGAGGGCAGCTTCCGCTGCGACGCCAACGTCTCCGTCCGCAGGCGGGGTGAAGCCAAGCTCGGCACGCGCTGCGAAATCAAGAATCTCAACTCCTTCCGTTTTGTCGAACACGCCATCGAATACGAAATCCAGCGCCAGATCGAACTCATCGAAGGCGGCGGCAAGGTCGTGCAGGAAACGCGGCTGTACGATCCGGACAAGCATGAGACGCGCTCGCTGCGCGCCAAGGAGGAGGCCAACGACTACCGCTACTTCCCCGATCCCGATTTGCTGCCGCTGGTCATCGAACCCGCGTTCATCGAATCCGTGCGCGAATCGCTGCCGGAACTGCCGGAGGCCAGGCGCGAACGGTTCATGACTCAGTACGCCTTGTCGCCTTATGACGCGGGCGTACTCACTGCCAGCCAGGAGCTCGCTGATTATTACGAATCTTGCGTCAAACTCGTCGGCGGCGAAGCCAAGCTCGTCGCCAACTGGGTTATGGGTGATTTGTCGGCCTTTTTGAACAAGGAAGGCAAGGA
This sequence comes from Gammaproteobacteria bacterium, assembly GCA_021324815.1. Lineage (GTDB taxonomy): Bacteria > Pseudomonadota > Gammaproteobacteria > JAJPIJ01 > JAJPIJ01 > JAJPIJ01. The sequence goes on along the minus strand of JAJPIJ010000033.1, from coordinate 5,641 downwards.
CATCACGCAGAGTCCGGTGTCGCCGGAACTCTTAAGCGGCATGATCAAGCGCCTCATCGACAAGACCATCTCCGGCACCATCGCCAAAAAGGTCTTCGAACTCATGTGGGCCGGCGAAGGTGACGCCGATCAGATCATCGAGAAACACGGATTGAAGCAGGTCACCGATACCGGCGCGATAGAAAAAGCCATCGCCGAAGTCATGGCCGAGAATCCGACGCAACTCGAACAGTATCGCTCCGGCAAGGGCAAGCTCTTTGGTTTCTTCGTCGGCCAAGTCATGAAAAAGATGCAGGGCAAGGCCGCGCCCGATCAGGTCAACGCCCTGCTCAAAACCAAATTACAGCCATAAAATAAGTGGTACATTCCCTGGATGTTGCTGGAACGTCGCGCCCCCATCTGCTGTCATGGCGGTAACTTGCCATGATGCCGCTTTGTCCCTATTATGTGTAAAGTATAGCACGAGAATACACATGCGGACCAACATCGTCATTGATGACAAGCTGATGAAGGAAACGCTGCGCCTGACCGGGGCGAAGACCAAGCGTGAAGCCGTGGAGCTCGGCCTGCGCACCCTGGTGCGGCTGCGCCGGCAGGAACAGATCCGGCGCTTCCGCGGGAAATTGAAATGGCGGGGTGACCTGGAGCGCATGAGGACTGACGGGTGATCCTGGTCGATTCCAGCGTGTGGATCGACTATTTTCGCGGAACGCGGAATCCCGAGGCGGATCATCTCGATTCCCTTCTGGGCTCACAGCCGCTGTTGACGGGGGACCTGATCCTGACCGAGGTGTTGCAAGGCTTCGAAAAAGACCCGGACTTCAATCAGGCCAGGACACTGCTAACCACGCTGACCGTCGTCGCCCTCGGCGGTTTGGAGATTGGAATCAAGGCCGCGGAGAACTTTCGAACGCTGCGCAGAAAAGGCGTCACGGTGCGCAAGACGATGGACACCATCATCGCGACCCATTGCATCGAAAACGACCATGAACTTCTTTACAGCGACCGCGACTTCGATGCTTTTGTAGAACACCTTGGACTCCGCTCCGCACTTCCTTTCAGGCGGCAGAGGGCATGACCGTGGTCGCTAGCATGACGGCTTTTGCGCGCCACTCGACCCAGGGGGCATGGGGGCGGGCGACGTGGGAATTGCGCTCGGTCAACCACCGCTACCTTGAGATCACGCTGCGGCTGCCGGAGGAATTGCGCGGCCTGGAAAGCAATTTCCGCGAACGCATCGAGCAGCGCGTCAAGCGCGGCAAGGTGGACGGACTGCTGCGTTATGACGGCTCGGCCGCGGCCTCGCAGACGCCGCACGTGAATGTCGAACTGGTGCGCGCGTTGATCGCCGCCGGTTCGCAGATCGACGCCCTGCTCAAAAGCCCCTCGCCGCTCAAGACCAGTGATCTGCTGCGCTGGCCGGGGGTGTTGAGCGTCGAGGAGACCAACATCGAGGCATTGGGCGAGGTGCTGTCCTCGCTGCTCGAGCAGACGCTGGAGGCGCTGGTCGCCACCCGCCGCCGCGAGGGCGGCAAGCTCGCGCAACTGATCGAGCAGCGCTGCGGCGCCTTGAGCCAGCGGATCGCCCAGTTGCGGACGCAGTTGCCCGCCATCCAGGAGCATCTGAAAAACCGCCTGCGCCAGCGCGTGCAGGAACTCTGCCTGCCCGGCATCGAGCCGGGCCGCATGGAACAGGAGCTCGCGCTCATGCTGCAACGCCTCGACGTGGCCGAGGAGATGGACCGGCTGGAGACCCACATCGCCGAGACCCGGCGCGTGCTGGCGCAGGACCCGGCCCCCGGCCGGCGGCTGGATTTTCTCATGCAGGAGCTGCACCGCGAGGCCAACACGCTGGGATCGAAATCCGCGCACGTGGACACCACCGGCGCCGCGCTCGACCTCAAGGTGATCATTGAGCAGATGCGCGAGCAGATCCAGAACATCGAATGACGACCGGCGAACTCTTCATCGTCTCGGCGCCCTCCGGCGCCGGCAAGACCAGCCTGGTCCGGGCGCTCGTGTCCTCGCTGGACGGGATGGCGAAGTCCATCTCCTACACCACGCGCCCGCCGCGCCCGGGCGAGCAGAACGGCGTCAATTATCACTTCGTCACCCCGGCGGAATACGAGCGCATGGTATCAAGCGGCGCCTTCCTCGAACACGCGGAGGTGTTCGGCAACCGCTACGGCACGGCGCGCGCCGCGGTCGAGGCCGAGCTGGCCGCCGGCCGCGACGTGGTGCTGGAGATCGACTGGCAGGGCGCGCGCCAGGTCCGCGCCCGCATGCCGGAGAGCACCGGCATCTTCATCCTGCCGCCGTCGCTTCAGGAGCTGGAGCGGCGGCTGCGTGGCCGGGAAAGCGATGATCCGGCGACGATCCGGCGCCGCATGGCGGAGGCGGCGGCGGAGATGTCGCACTATCCGGAATACGATTACGTCGTCGTCAACGCGGTCTTCGAGCGGGCCCTGCTTGACCTGCAAGCCATCATCCGCGCGCACCGCCTGCGGCGGGCCCGCCAGCAGGCCACCGGACGATTACCGCCGATCATGGCGCCCCCCGCCGGGGTTTGATAAAATCCTCCCATCCAACTTTCACCTGTTTCATCGAGGTTTTTCATGGCCCGCATCACTGTAGAAGACTGTCTGCCCCACGTGCAGAATCGTTTTGACCTGGTACTGGTCGCCGCCAAGCGCGCCCGTCAAATCGTGCTCGGTTCCAAGCCGCTCATCGAATCCCACAATGACAAGGCCACGGTGATCGCGCTGCGCGAAATCGCCGCCGGTGTCATCAACCGCGAAAAAGTGGACGAGATCGCGGCGCGGGAAAGCGGCGCGGCGGCGGTGATCGACCCGTTCGCCGAACCGGCACCGGCGGTGGCCAACCCGGCCACTGCTGAATGATCCGCCCCCGCCGCCGTTTCCACCTCCCATTTTCCATCACCGGGTCCGGCGCGGGGCCCGGCGTCGCGCCTTGATCCGGCGTTGCGCCGCACATGGCCATCGCCACCGTCCGTTCGCCGTCCAACGCGCAGATGGAGGACCTGCTGGCGCGGGCCCGCGCCTATCTCAAACCCAAACAGCTTGAGACGCTGATCCGTGCCTATCAATTCGGCGCGCGCGCCCACGACGGGCAGCGGCGCGCGAGCGGCGAGCCCTACATCCACCACCCCATCGCGGTGGCCAACATCCTTGCCGACATGCACATGGACCACGAGACCCTGGTCGCGGCCATGCTGCACGACGTCATCGAGGACACCGCCATGGACAAGGCGGAGATCAGCCGCGAGTTCGGCCCCCAGGTCGCCGAGATCGTCGACGGCCTCTCCAAGCTCACGCAGGTCGAATTCGAGTCGCACGCCGAGCAGCAGGCGCGCAATTTCCAGAAGATGCTGATGGCGATGGCGAGCGATCTGCGCGTCATCGTCGTCAAGCTGGCCGACCGTCTGCACAACATGCGCACCCTGCGCGCCCTGCCGCCCAGGAAGCGCCGGGCCATCGCCCACGAGACGCTGGACATCTACGCCCCGATTGCCCAGCGCCTGGGCATGAACCAGATCCGCCTCGAACTGGAGGACCTGGGCTTCGCCGCGCTGCATCCGATGCGCTATCGCGTGCTGTCCGCCGAGGTGCGCAAGATCCGCGGCCACCGCAAGGAAATCGTGCAGCAGATCAAGGCGGCGCTCAAGCGGCGGCTGCGCCAGGAAAAGATCGCCGCCGAGGTGCTGGGGCGCGAGAAGCACCTGTACAGCATCTACCAGAAGATGCGCACGCGGACGCAGACCTTCTCCGAGGTGTACGACGTGTACGCCTTCCGCATCCTGGTGGACACGGTGGACAACTGCTATCGCGCGCTTGGCACCGTGCACAACCTCTACAAGCCGGTGCCGAACAAGTTCAAGGACTACATCGCCATCCCCAAGGCCAACGGCTACCAGTCGCTGCACACCGTGCTGTTCGGCCCCTACGGGGTGCCCATCGAGGTGCAGATCCGCACGCGCGCCATGAACGAGGTCGCGGAGGCCGGCATCGCGGCGCACTGGCTGTACAAGAGCAGCGCCGGCGAGAAGGTCGCCAACAGTGCGCAGCAGCGGGCCCGCGAATGGCTGCGCGGCATGATGGAGATCCAGCGCCAGGCCGGCAATTCCGAGGAGTTTCTTGAACACATCAAGACGGACCTGTTCCCCGACGAGGTGTACGTGTTCACGCCCAAGGGCGAGATCCTGGAGCTGCCGAAGGGCGCGACCGCCGTGGATCTCGCCTACGCCGTGCACACCGATCTCGGCAACACCTGCGTCGGCGCGCGCATCAACCGCGTGCTGATGCCGCTGCGCACGCCGCTCTCCACCGGCCAGACCGTGGAGATCATCACCGCGCCCGGCGCCCGCCCGAATCCGGCCTGGCTCAATTTCGTCGTCACCGGCAAGGCGCGCTCGCACATCCGCCACTACCTCAAGAACCTGCGCGCCGACGAGGCGCGGACGCTGGGCCGCCGCCTGCTCAACCGCGAACTGGAGGCGTACCATCTGAAGCTCGACACCGTCGACAAAAACCTGCTGAAGAATCTGCTCGAGGAAACCAGGCTCAAGTCCCTGGACGCCCTGCTGGAGGAGATCGGGCTGGCCAGGCGCATGGCGCCCATTGTCGTGCGCGCCTTGATCCCGCAGGCCCGGGCGGAGGCCGCCGGCGCATCGCCGGCCGCGCACGACGCCACCATGCCGCTCATCATCAAGGGCACGGAGGGGATGGTGGTGAGCTTTCCCAAGTGCTGCCTGCCCATTCCAGGCGACCCCATCCTGGGGTACGTCACCGCCGGGCGCGGCATCGTCATCCACCGCCAGACCTGCAAGAACATCGCCGAATTCCGCAACCAGCCGGAAAAGTGGATCGACGTGGACTGGGCGGATGACATCAACCGGGACTTCCCCAGCGAGATCCGACTCATCGTCACCAACCAGCGCGGGGCGCTCGCCACCATCGCCGGCGCGATTGCCGATCAGGGCGCCAACATCGAAAATATACAGATGTCGGATCTCGACGACCGCTACGTCGGCATGACCTTTCTGATCAGCGTCCGCGATCGCACCCATCTGGCCCGCGTGCTGCGCGCCATACGCCGCCTCAAGCACATCACCCGCGTGCAGCGCGCGCACAGTTGAGAGAGAACGCGCGCCGCCGGGATCGAGCTGTTCCACATCCATCTTCCGCCGAGGAGACCCCATGCCCAAGACCGTCATCAGCACCGACCAGGCGCCGCAGGCCATCGGCACCTATTCACAGGCCGTCAAGGCGGGCCGCACGGTGTATCTTTCCGGCCAGATCCCGCTCCTCCCCGGCGGGGCGGAACTCCACGCCGGCGACATGCGCGCGCAGATCACGCAGGTGTTCGAGAACTTGAGCGCGGTGGCGAAGGCCGCCGGCGGCGGGCTTCGGGACGTGGTCAAGCTCAACGTGTATCTGACCGATCTGTCGCACTTCCCGCTGGTGAACGAGGTCATGGTGGCGTACTTCAAGCCGCCGTACCCGGCGCGCGCCGCCGTCGGCGTCGCGCAGCTCCCACGCGGCGCGGCGGTGGAGATGGATGCCGTCATGGTCATCGACTAAACGGCCCCTGCCCGCAAGGCGAGGGGTTTCGCATGGGTCGT
>JAJPIJ010000036.1 GCA_021324815.1 Gammaproteobacteria bacterium | reverse complement strand
TCGCGCTGGCCGCGCCCGATCGGCACCATGGAGTCGATGGCCTTCAAGCCCGTCTGCACCGGCTCCGACACCGACTTGCGCCAGATGACGCCCGGCGCCACTTTTTCGATGACGTCCGTCTCGCTGGCGTTGACGGGCCCCTTGCCGTCGATCGGCTGTCCGAGCGAATTCACCACGCGGCCGATCAATTCCCTGCCCACCGGCACCGACAAAATCTGGCCGGTGCATTTCACCGTGTCGCCTTCGCTGATGTGCTCATAGTCGCCCAGCACCACGGCGCCGACGGAGTCGCGCTCGAGGTTGAGCGCCAGCCCGAAGGTGTTCTTCGGGAACTCCAGCATCTCGCCCTGCATGACGCCGGACAGGCCGTGGATGCGGCAGATGCCGTCGGTCACCGTGACCACGGTGCCCTGCGTGCGCAGATCGGTCTCCGTGCCCAGGCCCTTGATGCGGTTTCTGATCAGCTCGCTGATCTCGGAAGGGTTGAGTTGCATAAATGTAATCTCCTGAGAATTCCTCGGTTCTTTCCCCGGCCGCTCAGGCCATCAGCACGGCCCGCATGCGCTCCAGCTGCCCGCGCACCGAGCCGTCCAGCATCCGGTCCCCGACCGTCACGCGCACGCCGCCGATGAGGCCGGTGTCCACCTTGACGACGGGCTTCAGACGCACACCGAATTTCCTTTCCATCGCGCCCACAAGTTCGCCGAGCTGGGCGTCCGACAGTTGGAAGGCGGTGACGATTTCGGCCTCCGCGGCGCCCTCGTGGGCGTTTTTGAATTCCTCGAAGGCGCGCGCAATGGACGGCAGCAGGACGAGCCGGTCGTTGCTGATCAAGAGCCGCACGAAATTCTGCGCCTCCACCGGCAGCCGCTGCTGCACGGCCCCGACGAACACGGCGTACTGCCGGTCGGCGGACACGTTGGGATCGCCGGCCACGGCAATCATGTCGGGATGCGCGGCGACCTGCGCCAGCTCGCGCAGCAGCCCCGACCATTCCGCCAGCCGCCCTTCCTCCAGCGCGATGCGAAACAGAGCGTCGGCGTAGGGGCGGGCGAGGGTGGACAATTCGGCCATGCGGGATGCCTACAACTGCGACTTCAGGCGGGCAAGCAGATCGGCATGGGCCTGGGCGTTCACCTCGCGCTTCAAAATGTGCTCGGCCCCGGCCACGGCCAGTGCCGCGACCTGCTCGCGCAGGGCGGCCTTGGCGCGCTCGACCTCCTGGGCGATCTCGGCCTTGGCGGCGGCCAGTTGCCGGCCACCCTCGGCCCTGGCCTGCGCCTTGGCCTCTTCGATCAGCGCGCCGGCGCGCTTGTCGGTCTCGGCCAGGATGTTCTGGGCCTGCGCGCGCGCCTCGCGCTCGATGACCTGGATGCGCGATTCGGCGTCCTTCAGACTGCGATGGCCCTGCTCGGCGGCCGCCAGCCCGTCGGCGATCTTCTTCTGCCGCTCATCGATGGCCTTCATCAGCGGCGGCCATACGAACCGGGCCGTGAACCAGATGAAGAGCGCGAACGAGACGGCTTGCGCGATCAGGGTGAAAGTAATGTTCATCACCGCCCCCCAATGGGTGTCATGCGCCGTCAGTGTGGAATCACGGACAACAGTGGATTGGCGAAGGCGAACATCATCGCGATGCCAAGACCGATGATGAACGAGGCGTCGATGAGGCCGAGCAGCAGGAATACCTTGACCTGCAGCTGCGGCATCAGTTCGGGCTGGCGGGCGGCGCCCTCGAGGAAGCGCGAACACATGATGCCCACGCCCACGCACGCGCCGAGCGCGCCCAGGCCAATCATGAGGCCGATGCCCACGCCGGTGTAGGCCTGAATCATCGCCAGAAATTGCATGTTTTCCATAGGACTTTCCTTTCGTGAATGAACCGTTTGCCGCGACCAAACCCCGGGAATCAATGCCCCTCCTGTGCCATCGAGATATAAACGATGGTCAGCATCATGAAAATGTAGGCTTGCAGAACCACGATCAGGATGTGAAAGATCGCCCAGCCCACCCACAGCGGAATGCTGAACAGGATGCCGCCGAAACCCGTGGCGGCCCACATGCCGAGCAGCAGGAAGATGATCTCGCCGGCGTACATGTTGCCGAACAGACGCAGGCTGTGAGAGAGCGGCTTGGAGACGTATTCGATCAGGTTGAACAGCACGTTGGCGCACGCCAGCAGGGCGCCGGCGATCCACTTGAGGGGGTTGATGGACAAGCCGACCATGCCAAAGGGCGCGCAGAAGATTTCGTGCAGCCAGCCGCCCAACCCCTTGACCTTGATGGCGGAGAAGATCATCAGCAGCCACACCGACAGCGACAGCGCGAAGGTGGTGTTCACGTCCGCCGTCGGCACGGCGCGCCAGTGCTCCAGGCGCAGGAGGTGCTCATAGATCCAGGCCATGATGTCCGTCGGCAGAAAGTCCATGGCGTTCATCATCAGCACCCAGACGAACACCGTCAGCGCCAGCGGCGCCATGAATTTCATGTCGTGGTGGAAGATGTCCTTCACCTGGTTGTTGACGAACTCGATGGCGAGCTCGATGAAGGCCTGGCGGCGGCCGGGCACTCCGGCCGTCGCGCCCGCCACGACCCAGCGCATGAAACCGAAGGTCACCACGCCGAGGATGAGCGCGGTGATCAGCGTGTCGACATTCAGGGTCCAGAACGCCCCGCCGCCCAGCGGCTTGGTCATGAAGGTCAGATGATGACCGATGTAGCCGGAGGCCGTCAGCGCCTCATCCGCGTGTTCCGCCGCCATCGTTTAGAATCCGAGCAAACCGTTTACCGTCTCATTCACCGCATCTTGCGCGTGACCCACAAGGCCAGCCACTGCGCCTTCACCGCCAGCACCACCCCTGCGAGCAATGCCGGCCAGACCGGCTGCCGCAGACTGAATTTCACCGCCACGAGCAGGAGCGCGATGGTCAGCATCAGCTTGACGAGTTCGCCGCCCAGCAGCGCCGTCGCGGCCACGCCACCCTTGAGCTGCATGCGCAACATCAGGCCGATCGCGAACAGCGTGTTCGGGAGTGCGATCGCGGCGCCGCCGGCCAGCGCGGATCCGGCGCTGGTTGCGCCAAAACCCGCCAGCGTCGCCGCCGCCACGAGTAGGACTACGGCCCACTGCAATGCGACTGTAACCCACACAGTCGCTCCCCATTTCGCTCTTAGCATCCCGTCACCAACCCGATTGCCGGTTTAGCGGGAGGGCGATTCGGCGTCTTTCTGGAGACGCTCATCAAAACCGGACAATTGTAAATATCCCCGCGGGGGGCGTCAATAAAATCCCGGCCAAAATCATGCCGCCCCCTGGCGGCCGGAAACGCCGGGGACTGTTACTTGATGCGGGCGAGAATGCCGTCCAGTTCGTCGAGGGAATGGTAGTGGATGCGCAGCTCGCCCCTGCCTTTCCTGGTGTGGCGCAGTTCCACCTTGGTCGCCAGCTTCTCGGCCAGTTCCTCCTGCAGCTTGCGGATGTTGGGGTCCGTCGTGCCGCCGGCCCCCCTCGTCTTGCGCCCGTCGTGGCGCCGCTGCCAGTCCTTGACCAGCCGCTCCGCCTCCCGCACCGACAGCCCGCGCGTCACGATCTGGTTGGCCGCCAGCGGCTGCTGCTCGGGCGGGAGCGCCAGCAGCGCGCGGGCGTGGCCCATCTCGATGTCGCCGACCTCCAGCATGCGCTTCACCGGTTCGCCGAGCTCCAGCAGCCGCAATATGTTGGTCACCGCGGCGCGCGAGCGGCCCACCGCCTCGGCCACGTCCTGGTGCGTCATGCTGAATTCATTCACCAGCCGGGAGATGGCGTTGGCCTCCTCCAGCGCGTTCAATTCCTCGCGCTGGATGTTTTCGATGAGGGCGATGCTCGCCGCCGCCTGATCCGGGATGTCGCGGATGATGGCGGGAATGTCGTGCAGTCCGGCGATCTGCGCCGCGCGCCAGCGGCGCTCGCCGGCGATCAGTTCATACCGCCCCTGCTCCGTCAGCCGCCGCACCACCACCGGCTGGACGATGCCCTGCACCTTGATGGAGTCCGCCAGCTCTTGGAGCGTTTCGGTTTTCATGTCCATGCGCGGCTGGTAGCGGCCGCGCTGGATGAGATCGATCGGCAGGGTCCGCAATTCGTGCTCCGCCACCCGCTCGCCGGTGGGCGACGTCTCCGGCTCGGAGACCAGCCCGAGCAACGCATCCAGCCCCCTGCCCAAACCGCGTTTCTTCACTGTTCGCTGCCCCCTGTAACTGTGTCTATTGACTCCCCGCAGTGCAGGGACGCACTGCCATTTGCAATGACTCTTCCGTCATTGCAAATGGAGGAAAGCAAAAACCGCGTTTTTTGCTTTCCGAATTCTGAGAAGTTCAGGATGAACTTATTCAGAATGTTAATGATATTCACGCCGGCTCATACCGCCGCAGCATCTCCCCCGCCAGCGCCAGATAGGCCACCGCGCCGCTCGAGGTTTTATCGTACAGCAGGCCGGGCAGGCCGTGGCTGGGCGCCTCCGCCAGGCGGATATTACGCGGGATGACGGTGTTGTACACCTTGTCGTTGAAGTGCTTCAGCAACTGCGCCGAGACCTGGGTGGCGAGATTATTGCGCGGGTCGTACATGGTGCGCAGCAGGCCCTCGATTTGCAGGTTCGGGTTCAGGATCTTGCGGATCTTCTCTATCGTGCCGACGAGGGCGGACAGACCCTCCAGCGCATAATACTCGCACTGCGTGGGGATAATCACCGAGTCCGCCGCCACCAGGGCGTTCACGGTCAGCATGTTGAGCGACGGCGGACAATCGATGAGGATGTAATCGTAGTCAGGCGCGATCGGGGTGAGCGCCGTGCGCAGCCGCAGCTCGCGCCCCAGTTCATCCAAGAGACCCACCTCCGCGCCGGTGAGGTCACCGTTGGCGGGCAGCAGGTCATAGCCCGCCTTCTCCAGCGTGAGCCGGGCCTCGGCCACCAGCACGTCGTTCATGAGCACATCGAATGTGGAATAGCGCAGGTGGCCCTTGTCGGCGCCGCTGCCCATGGTGGCGTTGCCCTGCGGATCCATGTCCACCAAGAGCACCCGCCGCCTGGTGGCGGCAAAGGACGCGGCCAGATTGACGCTGGTGGTGGTCTTGCCCACCCCGCCCTTCTGGTTCGCCACTGCGAAGATTCTGGCCATGAAACTAGGGTAACGCCAACGCGGCTCCGGAATTGTCCCCCCGATTCAGACAATTATGGCACATCCCATATAAACAGCCTAAATAGCCGTGACGCAATGGTGCTTGCGCGCGCTGCTAATTTGGCCAAGTAACATGCTGGGAAGATTGAATTTCCCCACTCTTTTCACTATGCCAGCCCGGCAAGCAGCGCCAAGCCCCTCATGCGCAGGCGCAAATCCTCCTCCACCCAGATCCCACGGACCACCGGCTTGTGCCCGCCGCTGAGTGTGAGCGCCTTCTCGCGCTCAATCCGCGCCTCCTCATCACGTCCAAGCAGCGTGTAGGTCACGCACAGCCAGAAGTGATTGGAAATGAATGCATCCTTCAATTCGACACCGCGCCGGCATGCCGCGATGGCTTGGTCGTACTCCTCCAACACGAAGTAACACATGCCCAATCCCCATTGATAGAGAGCGGAGGGATGAGGATTGAGCCGCAACGCCTTGCTGATATGGTGCAACGCTTCTTCTCCACGCGCCGCGGTCGAGAAGGCAATGGACAGAAAGAAATGGGCGTCGGCATTGTTCGGGTCCAGCGTCACCGCCCGCCAGCCCGCGGCGATGGCCGCCTCGCTTTGCTTGCGCCAGATCTGCAACCAGCACAAAACCGCGTGGGCGTACGGCAGTTGCGGCGCCAGATCGACCGCCATGCGGGCATGATCAAACGCCCGCGTCAGGGTCTCCTCGCGGGAGTCCCATAACATGGCCCAACAGAATGTCAAGACGCGGGCAAGCCACGCATGCGCGAAGGCGTAACCCGGATCGAGTTCAACGGCTTTCGCAAACAAGGCGGAGGATTCTTCAACGGGCTCCCGCTCGTAGGTCCAGAAACGCTCCAGGCCGTGCAACACGTGGTCGTGGGCTTCGAGGCTGGCGGTGCCCTGATGGCTTGCACGTTTCTGATCGTCACTGCCGAGCCTCACCTGCAACACGGCAACGATGTGCTGCGTCACATCGTCCTGCAATGCAAAGATATCCTTAAGCTCACGGTCGTAACGTTCCGCCCACAGGTGTGCGCCCGTGCTGGCGTCGATCAACTGGGCGGTGATGCGCACCTGCGATCCCGAACGTTGCACGCTCCCTTCCACGAGGAATCTCACGCCGAGCTCGGCGCCGATCTCCTCGGCCCGCTTTGACCGGCCTTTGTAAAGAAACGAGGAATGACGGGAGATGACAAACAGTCCCGACAATCTTGACAGCTCCATGAGCAGGCACTCGGTGATGCCGTCGGCAAAATATTCCTGCTCAGGGTCGCTGCTCAAATTGGCAAACGGCAGCACCGCCAGCGACGGCTTGTCCTCGATGATCGGCGGGTGTCGTAAATCCCCCTCACCCCCCTTTGTAAAGGTGGGGTGTCGCGCAGCGGCGGGGGGATTTCCTGGCTCACGCGGGGCTGGATGACCGGCATGTAGCCGCCCTTCGGCAGCTCGATGCGCAGTGAGTCGCTGCGGCCCTCGTTGTCGTAGTATTCACGCAGCTTGGCGCGCAGCCGCACGGCCTCAACGCGCACGATGGCATCCACCGTCGGATCAAAATCGGAGTCCCGGTCGAAGACCTCCACGCCGATGGTGTAGCCCTTGAGCTTTTCGGCGTGGCCAGCCAGCGTCTCGTTAACAAGGTACTTGAGGAAACGCTGCTGGCGCTCGGACTGCGCGAACGGGTGACTAATCAGAATTTTTTCGAGACAGGCGCGAACCTCGGTAGTTTCCGCGTTTGCCCGCTCTGTTTTTCGTTCCGCCATCAGGAATTCCCCAAGGGCACCACGGGTAGCATCCGTGCACTAGTGCCGCTTTCAAAGTTACTAACCGTTAGCGATTACGCTGGATCACATATTAGACCAAACTCCACTCGGGCCGAACCATTGCCCGATCAATGCATTGGCGTTTTACGAAAAGTCATTAACCGTTTGAAACTACATTTGCCGCAGGCATTGAACCAAACTTCGCTCAGGCTGAATTGCAGCCTGTTCAACTGATGGAGGTAAACCATGCGTAATGCAAAACGTTTCATTCCCATGAAGGTGCTCAGTGCATCAGTGTTGTCCATGGTACTGGTTGGAGCCGCTCATGCCGCGGGCGGTATGGGTTTCCAACCGTGGACGGATGCCCGGATACAGGACTCGACAGTCGGGCAGCCCGGACTGGTCACGGAGATCGGGTTCCACCCAGGGACGAATTCCCAGTTACGCGAGAGGGAAGTGGCGGAACCTTATCAGGGGGGGCGCAACTGGACGGATTCGCTCAAGTGCATGACCAGCGCCAGCTACTGCCATCGATTCGATGCGGTGCCGGTAAAAGCGGAAGTGTCGATCCGCTAAATCGGTGCGACTACTGTGGCCCCAATGGACGCGCCCGGATTATCTGACCTCCAAAGTCGTCGCCTGCATGGTCCGACATCCATCGGATTACGCGGCGACGCCGGGGAGGAAGGGTGCCGGGCGCGCCCGCTTTTTATCTCCACCATGCCAATGCCGATGCCATTCTTGGGCAACATGAACACACGCAAAGGCAATCGACTTCTGACTACCTTGCTCAACGCGGGATCGGCATGCCTTACCCGCCAGGCGGACGGGCGATCGTGTCCGCTGGTGGTCAGTTGGAATACGCGGCGTGCCCTTATGGAAAGCGACATTACGGAACAGGCGGCATGGCTTGCGAATCAGGCCGTCAATCGCGGTTACGGTAATCTCGACGAACTGCTTGCCAGGGCTCCGGGTCTCTTCACGCAGCTTGCTGCGCTGTGGCGGCGGGGCCGCCTGCTGCCGATGGCGGCATAAACCCTGACTTAACCCTCGGCGCAAATCGCCATTTTGAGAAGGTGACATCACCGCTGGATTGATGCCGCAAAAGCAATCCGGCCGGCCAGTCGTTCCCAAGGTTACTAACCGTTACAAACTACGTTCGTGGCGGCTTTACATTCAAACTTCATTCGAGCGTTGCAATCGCAACGTGATTTCCCGCCTACAAAAGAGGGCCTGCTTATGAAAACGTCAGCTTTAATTCCAAGAAGTGCAATACGGTTACTGATAACGGGCGCATTTGCGGTGAGCTTGACTGTCCAGGCTGATCCCATCTCCGGTTCGTTCACCGCGAAAGTGACGAAGCAGGAGGTTTTGCCGGTCACCAGCCAGGCCGGCGACATGCTGATGCTGGATGAGTCGCATGGCACCAACAAGAGCGCCAACTTCATGGACGGCGCGCAAATCGTCAACAAAGAGGTCGTCTCCCTCCTGCAAGGCAGCGGCCCGCATCAGGGCTACCTCGTCTTCACCAAAGGTGACGGCTCGGTTGACATCAAATGGAGCGGCAATGTGAGCACGGTCATGTCGAAAGGCCAGCCGCAGATCAGCTTCGTCGGCACGTGGGAGCAGGTCAAGGGCACCGGCAAGTATCAGGGCATCCAGGGTCAGGGCACTTACAGCGGCTACTACACCTCGCCGACGGACTATGTCGCCAACTGGGTGGGTCAGACCAGCCTGCCCGTGGCCAGCAAGTGATCGTGCAGTCAGCGGAGACCGGCCTCTCGGCGTCAAAGCTGGAGGCCGGCCTGCCTTTTCGCGATGACGTGGAAATTTCCGAACCACCGGCGATGCGCAAAAATCTCCCTGCCGCCGAAGCCGGAATAACCTGAAGAGGAGAATGAACATGAGCGCGGTCATGAAATTGCGAGAGTTCGCCAGTTATGCAGTAAGCCCGGCGGTCCATGCGCCGCCCAATTCCAGCCAGTCGCAGATGGATGCCGCCATCAAACGCCTGCGCGAAGGCGCCAGAACCTTCGCACGGCTGTCCATCGATGAGCGCATCCGGCTCGCCGAAGGCATGCAGCGCGGGTATCTCCGCGTTGCCGGGCGCAGCGTGGAGGCCGGCTGCCGGGCCAAGGGCATCGCCATGGGCACACCGATGGAGGCCGAGGAATGGGCCACCGGCCCCTGGGGCGTGGTGCGGCAACTGCGCCTCATCCGCGAATCGATGCAAGCGCTCAAGCAAACCGGCAATACGCCCATCGGTCCGGTGGGCAGAACCATCGACGGACGGCTCGCGGTGCGCCTGTTTCCCGGCAATGCCATCGACGGAATGCTGTTCAAGGACTGGAGCATCGATGTGCACATGCAGCCCGGCGTCACGGAAGAGAAACTCTCATCCTCCCGCGCCGGTTTCTACAAGCACCCCGCACACGATGGACGGGTGGTGTTGATACTGGGTGCCGGCAACATTGCCGCCATTCCCTCCATGGATGCGATCACCTTCCTGTTCAACGAGGGCAGGGTTTGTTTGATCAAGATGAACCCGGTGAACGCCTACATCGGCCCTTACATCGAGGAAGCCTTCGCCGAGGCCATCCAGCGGAATTTTCTCGCCGTGACGTATGGCGGCGCCGAGGAAGGCCGCTATCTCGTTTACCACCGTGACATCGACGAGGTGCACATCACCGGCTCCGACAAGGCCCATGACAACATCGTCTGGGGGCCGCCCGGGGTGGAGCGCGAGGCGCGCATGCAGCGCAACGATCCGCTGCTGAAGAAACCCATCACCTCCGAGCTCGGCAACATCACGCCGGTCATCGTCGTGCCCGGCCCCTACAGCGAGAAGGAACTGCGCTTCCAGGCCGAGGACGCGGCGAGTTACTTTCTCATGAACGCCTCATTCCTTTGCAACGCCTCGAAGATGCTGGCGCTGCCCAAAGGCTGGAATGGCAGCGATATCTTCGTCAAGGGCATGCAGGACATCTGCGCGGCGGCGGCGCCGCGACAGGCCTATTATCCCGGCGCCGAGGATCGCTGGCGAACCCTCACCTCCGGCCGCGCGCATGTGAAAATGATCGGGACCGCGGCGGCAGGCACGCTGCCGTGGACCTTCATCAGCGGTCTTGATCCCAATGCGCGCGACGAGCCGCTGTACTCGCAGGAGCCGTTCTGCTCCCTGATCTCCGAAGCCAGATTGGGCAGCAGTGATCCGCTGGAGTTTCTGGACCGGGCGGTGGACTTTGCCAACAACAGGCTCTGGGGCACGCTCACCGCGGGCCTCGTCGTGCATCCGAAATCGCTCAAGGATCCGCGCGTGAACGAGGCGGTGGAGCGCGCCATCACCCGCCTGCGCTTTGGCACGGTCACGGTGAATAGTTATTCAGGATTGTCATTCGTGATGGCTTCGCCGCCGTGGGGCGCTCATCCGGGCTCAACGTTGGACAACATCCAGAGCGGGCGCGGCTTCGTGCACAACACCTCGATGCTGGAAGGCGTCGAGAAGGTGGTGATGCGCGCGCCGCTGACCGGCTTCCCCAAGCCCGGCTACTTCCCGACTCACCGCACCGCCCACAAGGTGGTGCCGCGGATCGTGGCAATGGAGGAGAATGCGAGCTGGGCCAAGGTGCCGGGCATCGTCTTCAACGCGATGCGCGGCTGAGGAGGAGAAATGGATACCATCGCCGCCGTTCAGCGCTACTTCGAGGCGTGGAACCGCCGCGATCCCAGTGCGCTCGTCGCCACCTTTGCCGAAGGCGGCACTTACTGGGATCCTGTCGCCGGTGAAGTCACCGGCCAGGCCATCGGCGATTATGCATCGAGCCTGTTTGCGGGATTTCCCGACTTGTCATTTGAAATCACGGGCCCGAAGCTCATCGCCGATCGCACGGTGTCCGCGCAGTGGGTCATGCGTGGCACCCACAACGGCCCTTACCGGGGAGTGCCACCGTCCGGCAAGCCCATCATGTTGCCGGGCGCGGATTTCATCACCTTGGATGGCAACATGGTGCGTTCGGTCAAGGGCTACTTTGACTCGCGCGCCGTGCCGGAACAACTGGGGATGCAGGTCCTGGTTCAGCCGCGCACGATGGGCCCTGTTGAGTTTGGTTACAGCGTCAACCTGCACCAAGGCAAGCTCACCAAACCGGGGGCGTTCAGCCTGACTATGTTGCAGGTGCGCTCGGAGCTGGAACGCGATGAGGTGCGCAGCTACAGCCGCAGGATGTATGGCGAAATGGCGAAGTTGCCCGGCCTCATCAGTGCGCTGACCGCAGGTGTTGGCCCACGCATGTACACAGTGACCGCTTGGGAGAATATTGAAGATGTCCGCCAGATATTCAACATCGGCGCCCATCGGGAGGCGGTGGATCGGATGTACAACTCGGATTTCACGCTGGGTGGGATGCTCAGTGTCTGGTCGCCGGTGCGCATCAAACACCTTGGGTCACGTTGCACGGCCTGTTTGCGCTTGTCTGATTACGATCAGGTCGCGGGGAAATGTCCTTGTGGCGCAGCCCTCCCTGCGCCGGCGCCCTACTGGTAGCCCAGTCCAATGATCAGCGACGGAGGATGTTAAAAAGATGAATGACCGGTCTGGAGTGGATTATGCGCTCGGTTATTCTGACGCTGAATTTCAACGCCTGATCCGGCAGTCGGAGTTTTACGCCGAATTCACCGAGGACGTGCTGCGCCGCGCCGGTTTCAAGCCCGGCATGCGTGTGCTCGACATCGGCTGCGGCGCCGGCGACGTGTCGCTGCTGGCGGCGCGCATGGTGGGGCCAGCGGGTAGTGTCACCGGTGTGGATAAATCTCCGGAGTCGCTGCAGCTTGCCCGCCGGCGCGCCGAGCAGGAGGGTTTCCGGCATATGCGCTTCATACAAGCCGACTTGAACGAATTGGATTTAACGGACTCCTTCGACGCTTTGATCGGCCGCTTCGTACTCATATTTCTGCCGGACCCTTCCGCCGTTTTGCAAAGAGCGGCGCGACACATTCGCGATGGCGGCGTCATCGCGTTTCAGGAAATGGACATCAGTCACTCCCGCACCATGCCTTTGGATTTGCCGCTGTGGCGTCAGCAGGGAGAATGGATAAAAACGGCATTTCAGCGCGCGGGTGTAGATGTACAGATGGGATCGAAGCTCCATGCCGTATTCCGAGGGGCCGGGTTGCCTGCGCCGCACATGAATTTGCACGCGCGCATTGGCGGCGCTGACTCATTCAATCCCGACTACGCTACGGCCATCTCTGCCGCCATGCTGCCGGTAATGGAGCGCCTCGGTGTTGCAACCAGAGCGGAAGTGAAGATTGAAACATTGGCGGCGCGCCTGCGAGAGGAATTAATCAGCCGGGATGGCATCTCGATACTACCCTCGATCATCGGCGCCTGGACGCAGAAACCCGGCTAATCAGCGTTAATACCAGCCACGATCACGCCATCCCCATTTCCAACACATCAGGAGGTAATCATGAAAATCAAGGACAAAATCGTACTGGTAACGGGCGCCTCCAGTGGCATGGGCGCCGCCATCGCCCGGGCCATGGCTCATGCGGGAGGCCGGATGGTGCTGCTCGCCCGCAACGAAAATGCACTCCGCACCGTGGCGGGCGAAATCACACGGGCAGGCGGAAACGCCTCCATCTATCCCGTGGATCTCACCAATGCCAAGGCGGTCATGGAGGTGGCCCGCCGCATCACGGCGGAGGTGGGGCCACCGGATGTCATCGTCAACAACGCCGGCGCGGGCCAATGGAAGTTTGTCGATGAAACCAGCCCCGAGGAGGCGGTGCAGATGATGGCGGCGCCCTACTTCGCCGCGTTCTACGTCACCCGCGCCTTCCTGCCGGAGATGCTGAAGCGCAACAGCGGCCATATCGTCAACGTGAGTTCGGTGGGCTCGCGCTTCGTCTGGCCCGGCGCCACTGCGTATCTGGCGGCGCGCTGGGCCATGCGGGGTTTTACCGAGGCGCTACAGGCCGACTTTTATGGCACCGGACTGCGCGCCACCTTATACGAAAGCGGCGTGGTCAAGTCCCCTTACTGGGAGCACAACGCAAACAGTCTGGAGCGAGTGCCAAAGATGGGACTGCTGGTCCCAGCATTGACACCGGAACAAGTCGGCAAGGCCATCGTTTGCGGGGTCGAGCGCAATAAACGGCTCATCGTGATCCCGTTCATGATGCGCATGACCTACTGGCAACACGCCGTCGTTCCCTGGCTCGTGCAATGGCTGATGACGATCACCGGCTACCGGCGCCCGCGCCGGCTTGCGTAAATTACCGTGGAAAACCGGCACCACAACGCACTTACACCCGGCACGCGGCTGCACTGGTACGAGATCGAGGGGGTGATGGGCCAGGGCGGCTTCGGCATCACTTATCTCGCCCATGACCGTAATCTGCACCAGCCGGTCGCCATCAAGGAATATTTTCCCGCTGAATTCGCCAGCCGCGATGGCGACGGCACGGTCGTGCCGCGCGCCGCCAATCAGGAAGCGAATTTTCTTGCCTGGCGCGATAAATTTCTGACCGAGGCGCGCACGCTGGCCTGCTTCGACCATCCCTATGTCGTGCGCGTCTTGTCAGTGTTTGAGGCCAACGGCACGGCCTACATGGTCATGCGCTTCGAGGAGGGCGTCAGCCTTGAGCAAAGGCTCGCCCACCGCCAGCGGCTGGATGCCGCCACTTTGCTGCGCATCGTGCCTCCTCTCCTCGATGGACTGGAGCACGTGCATGCCGCCGGCTTTCTCCACCGCGACATCAAGCCGGCGAACATTTATCTGCGCGCCGACAGTTCGCCAGTATTGCTGGACTTCGGCGCAGCACGGCAGGCGCTGGGCGCGGCGACGACGAACGTGACTGCAATGGTGTCACCGGGCTATGCACCCATCGAGCAGTATCAGAGCCAGCCGGAATGCCTCGGGCCGTGGACGGATATTTATGCCTGCGGCGCGACTTTTTATCGGGCCGTGTGCGGGCTGACGCCGCCTTCCGCCATCGAGCGCAGCACGGCCTTGATCAAGGGCGTGCGGGATTGTTACGTGCCCGCGGTCGAGGTAGGGCGCGGCGATTACCCGGAACCCCTGCTTCAAGGCATAGACCATGCACTGGCGCTGCGCGAGCGGGATCGCCCGCAGACCGTCCCAGACTGGCGCCGCGATCTCAACCTCACCGCCGAGGCCGCCACTGTTGTCCCGGCTGTAAAACACGGCAAACAGCGCACTCGCAGCGGGCGATCGGCGTCGAGCAAGGGCAAGACGGACCCCGGGCGCACAGGGCTGCGCGGCTCCAGCATCAGCCTCTCGGATATCCGCGATCGGCCTGCGGTCGCCGTGCTGCCGTTCGCGAACTTAAGCGAAGACCCGGCGCAGGAGTTCTTCGCCGACGGCATGACCGACGACATCATCACCGCGCTATCGTTGTGGCGGTGGATGCCGGTGATCGCGCGCAACTCGGTCTTTGCCTACAAGGGCAGGGCTGTGGATGTCCGGCAGGTGGGAAGCGATTTGGGCGTGCGTTACGTGATCGAGGGCAGCATCCGCAAGTCGGGAAACCGCGTTCGCGTTAATGTCCGCTTATTGAACGCCGAAACCGGCAGCCAAATCTGGACGGATCGCTACGACCGCGAGATCGCCGATCTCTTCGAATTGCAGGATGAAATCACCCGTTGCATCGTCTCCGCCATCACCCCGGAGATCAGCCGCGCCGAACAACATCGCATACTGCGCAAGCGGCCCGCTGATCTCACCGTATGGGAGCTGGTGCAACGCGGCATAGGGCTGTTCGCCAGAACCAGGGAAGGCAACGAACAGGGCCGTAAATTATTTCTCAAGGCCATCAAGCGCGACCCGGCATTTGTGCCCTCTTATGTATTTCTTGTCGAAAGCTATATCTGGGACGCCTTGCTGGGATGGACGGAAGATCCGACGGCGGCCTTCCGCGAGGCCATGCGCTACGCAAAAGACGCAGTAAAAAGGGACCCGCAGAATGGCCAGGTCAAATCCGGTCTGGCCGTTTGCCTGTTATGGAACAGGCAGCACGAGCAGGCACTGGAGGAAAGCCGTCTCGCCGTGCAACTTCATCCCATCAACCCGATATGCCACTTCGTCCGGGCGACGGTGCTGGTGTTCTCGGGCGAGCCGCGGGAAGCGATGACGGCGGTACGGATGGCAATACGCTTAAGCCCAATGGATCACTTTCTTACTCACTGCTTCTCGGTGGAAGCGCTGGCTTATTTGCTCGCGGGGGATTATGACGCCGCCGCAGCCTCCGCCCGCCGCGCCATCCAGGAACAACCGAACAACCTGCGCGGCCACACACGTCTGGCCGTGGCGCTTGCCCATGCCGGCGATCTCGAAGGCGCCCGCGCCGCATTCAAGGAGTGCTGCCAGTTGATGCCTTCCTTCTTCCGGCAGTATCTGGAGGCGACGTATCCCTTCAAGAACCCGGAGCACCTCAAGTTTTTCCTCGACGGCCTGCGCAAGGCCGGCTGGCAGGGTTGACAGCTACGGAAGGCCGGTGAGTCGTCTCAGCGCGTTCATGCGCAGACTCAGGTCTTTGTCCAGCCAGACATCCTGACCCATGGGTATGCGGTCGGGTAAAATTGCCAACACTTTGTCGCGTTCAATACGCGCCTCCTCATCACGTCCCAGTGCGGCATAGGCGACGCATAGCCAGATGTGATTGGGAGCGAACACGTCCCTCAACGCTATGCCGCGCTTGAATATCGTAACGGCCTGCTCGTACTCCTCAAGAACCAGGTAACACAGGCCGAGTACAAGCTGGTAGAAGGCGGAAGGGTGGGGATTGAGCCGTATGCCCTGCTCAATGTAATGCAGCGCCTCCTCGGCACGGTTCGCCACTGCAAGCGCAAAAGACAAAAAGAGGTGGGCATCGGCGTTGTTCGGATCGAGCGCCACCGCGCGCCAGCCTGCGGCGATGGCGGCTTCTCCCTGTTTGCGCCACGTCTGCACCCAACAAAGGATGGAGTAGGCAAAAGGAAGCTGCGGGTTCAATTCGACCGCTTTGCGGGCATGCTCCAAGGCCCGCTCAAGCAAATTTGGATCGGGATCCCATCGTTGACTCCATTGGAAGACCAGCGCTCTCGCCAGCCAGGCATGGGCAATTGCGTACGTCGGATCGAGTTCAACGGCACGTGCGAAGTGCCGGCGCGCCTCTTCCGTGGATTCACGCGAGTACACCCAAAAGCATTCAAGTCCCCGCAGCAGGCAGTCATGGGCCCCGAGACTGCAGGTGCCTTCGTGACCTCTGTGCCCGACCTCCTGGCCGGCAAGCTTGACTTGCAGCACCGCAAGAATGCGCCGGATGACGTCGTCCTGTATTTCAAAGATGTCCTTGAGTTCCCGGTCATAGCGCTCCGCCCAGACATGCGCGCCGTTGGCGGCCTCGATGAGCTGCGCCGTGATGCGCATGTGGTTGCCCGCCCGCTGCACGCCGCCTTCCAGCAGGTATTTCACGCCAAGTTCTCTGCCGATCTCCCCGGTGTTTTTTGACACCCCCTTGTAGACGAAGGACGAATGGCGGGAAATGACAAACAATCCCGGCAGCCGGGAAAGCTCCGTGATCAGGCAATCCGTGATGCCGTCGGCGAAATATCCTTGTTCCTGATCGCCGCTCATATTGGTGAACGGCAACACGGCGATCGACGGCTTGTCCTCGATGGGCGGCGGGTATCGTAAATCCACCTCACCCCCCCTTTGTAAAAGGGGGGTGTCGCGCAGCGGCGGGGGGATTTCGGTTGCGGTGGCCGTGCGGCACTGGATGACGGGCGTGTAGCTGCCCTTGGGCAGCTCGATGCGCACCGGATCGGCTTGCCCTTCGCCGTCGTAGTATTCGCGCAGCTTGGCGCGCAACCGCGCCGCCTCGACGCGCACGATGGCGTCGATGGTTGGATCAAAATCAGACTGGCGATCGAATACTTCCAGGCCGATGGTATAGCCCTTGAGACGGTCGGTGCGGCCGGCCAGTGTTTCAGTCACGACGAACTTGAGGAAGCGCTGCAATCGCTCCGATTGCGCAAACAGCGGGTTCAAAAGAATTTTTTCAAGACACGCACAAACCCTCGCGTCCTGCGCGTCCGTCTGCTTCCCCCCGCCGGCACCAATGGACATCATGAGCCACCTTTCGGGTTTCGTGTTTCCACCCGGCGGCCTTTTAATTTGTTGAGTTTAGCACCGCTTGGCGGGTGACCTTTGATTTACATCAAGCACGGACGGGTGCTTTGAATACGATTAGTTATCACGCCTGCCGTATGCCCTCCTTTGATGCATTGCAGCATCATTTTGAATGTTATCGGCTTGAAATAGTTAAACATTCCATAACTTAAAAGTATATCCATATGATTTATAGGTCTTTTATTTTTAAATGCTGCGTGGCACAATGATTGCCTGTTTATAGACAGAACACTTTTAAACAAACGGGAACACCGGCTTTGAGCGACGGCAAACACGCATTTGAGGTGCAGGATGAGGCGAAAACTTGCTTCCGCCATCACTATGCGCGCGGCCTTGGCTGCGAGGGGCCTCTTTTTGCCTGTTGCTTTGGCGCTCTCTTTCTGCGCACCGGTTCGGGCTGACAATATCGACATCGAGCATCCACCGGGACGGATGGTGGATGTCGGCGGCTACCGCCTGCACATCGATTGCCGCGGTGAGGGTTCGCCGACGGTGGTCATGGATGCCGGATTGGGCGGCTTGTCGCTCGAATGGCTGCCGGTGCAGCAGCCTTTAAGCCGGCAGGGGCGCGTATGCAGTTATGACCGCGCCGGCAACGGCTGGAGTGATCCCGGGCCGCAACCGCGCACCGCGGCCGTCATCGTCGAAGAATTGCACACCCTGCTGATCAATGCCGCGGTGCCCGGCCCCTATGTGCTCGTCGGCCATTCCTACGGCGGTTACACGGCCCAGCTTTTCGCCGAACGTTATCCGGAACTGACCGCCGGCATCGTGCTGATTGACTCCTCGCACCCCGCGCAGGTGGCGCGTTTTCTCGCGCCGCCGCTCTCCATGAACACGGCGCCCGGCAAGGACGTCGAGGGCATCGTGCTGACCGGAGGCGTGCCCATGCCTCCCGCGCACCTGCCTGATGAACTCAGGCTTCCATCCATGATGCTGATGTCGCAGCACAAGGCCCTCGTGACCGCGGCGCAGGAGTTTCTCTATTTCCGCGACAGCGGCGACGAAGTGCGGAATTCCGGCAGGCTGCCGCCGGTGCCGCTGGTGGTGATCACGCGCGGCATCGCCGAACGCGGCGCCATGGACCCACGCACGCCGCTGATCGAGTCGCTGTGGCTGCAATTGCAGGACGAACTCGCGGCGATGAGCACGCGCGCCGTGCATTTGATCGCCACGCACAGCGGCCACCACATCCATCTTGATCAGCCCGCGCTGGTCGCCGGCGCCATCGGCATGGTGCGTGATCTCGCGCGCGGCCAATCCGCATTCTCGCTCGGGCTGGCGCTGGCAGCCGCGGAGATCTCCCCGCCGCTGCTCACCGGCGCGACCTGGCGATCCAACACGCTGCAAATCATTCCGGATGGCTATTCGCTCACCGACCTGCGCAGACTGTTGGCCGCCAGGCGGGCTCGATCCGCCAACGCCGGCCCCTGGCTCGGCGCGCCGGATTATTCCCGCGCGGCCGCCGTGCAACGCGTCTCCTTCGGCGGAATGTACTAAGAACCGATCATTTCGATAGCGACGAGGTGACGTTCGGCCATGAGGCCGGGCACTAGCAAGCGGTGAACAGTCGCGCGCACGCCGGTCGGCAGGGCGGCCAGCTCGGCCTCCGGGCGCGCGCCCTTCATGGCGAGCCAGCATCCGCCGGGCGCGAGCAAATGCCCGGTCTGCATCACCAGTGTCTCAAGGGTTCCGAGCGCTCGTGAGATGATGCAATCGAAAGGCCGCGCCGCGCGGTAATTCCCGGCCCGTGACTGCACCACCTCGACGTTCGATAATTTCAATTCGAGCTTCGCCTGCGTGAGAAAGCGCGTCTTCTTGCCGCTGCTGTCAAGCAGCGTGCAATGCAGCTCGGGCCTCGCGATCGCCAGCACCATGCCGGGTAGCCCCGCGCCGCTGCCCACGTCCAGCAATCGTGTCCCGCGCACGTAAGGCAGCACCGCGAGGCAGTCGAGCAGATGTTGCGGCACCATGGCCCATGGATCGCGGATGGAAGTCAGGTTAAAAGCGCGGTTCCACTTCGCCAGCAGCCGCAGATATTCGAGCAGCAGCCGCAGTTGCGGCGCGCCGAGATTGAGGTCGAGCGCCTTCACCCCCGCCGCCAGGTTCTCGGCAATCGCAAGCGACGCAACGTTAGGCTCTCCGATACTCATGATTTACATCCCGACGTCGAAAAGGTCTGAGATGAGTCGGAACATAAATTGGGCACCGTCCAGAAAGCGTTACAGCCCTAACTTCTCGATCAATTCTGCGGTGGTCAAACCATGATGTGAGGCACATGTTGCGCAGAATGCTGTGCAAGGTGCCTACCTTGAGAGGGCTATGACTGGGAATAACCTCGTGATGCTCACCAGCAACTTGTGTGGTTATCCGCAAGTGTGAGCCGGTTTGGCGGCTGATCTGGTAACCCAGAGTGCGTAAAGCCTTGGCGAGATCGGCGCCGGACAGGTCGCGCGGCAGCTTCATGCCGCCAGCACTTCGTCGCGGACGAAATGCAAGCGGATTAATTTAGGCGCTTTGGAAGGATCATCGAAATAACAATTCACCGCATCCCGCACCATTTCCCGCAATTTTTCGATGGTCTCGGCCTGCGTGTGGATGCCATGCCCCAACGCGGAGGCTATATACCCGCCCTCCCCGGCCTCGGTCACTTCAAAGATGATTTCAGTGGACATGCGTAAATAATGCTATGTAGCTGAAACAGAGTCAAAGTTTGCCGTTGAAGGCGCGGTCAAAGACAGTGACCTGCCGGCATTCTTCGATAAAGCTGGTCCGCCTGGCCCTTTTTTGAGCACTTTGAAGCCCGCCTGTTTTGGTCCAAGCTTGAGTTCAATTGGAAGTGTGCCATTAAGCTTACTTTGCACTTCCGATTCGAATTCGCCAATTTCTGCCTCTGAGAGTTGAAGCTCTAAGTTGAAAATATATTCGCCGCCCGGGAATTCGAGCTGAAGCGACACGGGAAAATCACGTTGTCACTCGTAGAAGGACGAGAATCGTTCAGATGAACGGAAGCGGCCTCTCTCAATTCGTACCCCGCCGATTCGACTGAGCATTTCCAATATAGTGACCAGTGCTCGGAGGATGTTCGACTTGCCCTCGTTGTTCGGCCCGATCAGGACGGTGGAGCGCCGGATTGGGAGCTTATATGCCTTCGTAAGGCTGCGGTAGTTTGTAACAGAGAAGGAAACGATATCCATTATTTTGTCCGTGTGAAAATCAGTATCCTAGACACGTTCATACCTCAGGCGACGCGACGACGAATATTCTGACGGATTTTGGGTGGCACGTTGCGCTGCGCCACCCGCAAATCGTAATCGGACTGCAGCCCCATCCAGAGCTCCGGACTGACATTAAAGTAAAGCCCCAGACGCAGCGCGGTGTCGCCGGTGAGATACGCATTGATTGCCTCGGTAAACAGCGCCTCGCGATAACGCCCGTCGCGTTGCGCGCGCGCAAGAATTGTTTCCCTGAAATCCCGTGTTATTGCCTTGCCTTTCCTGGCATCGCGCCAGGTTTGCTCAAACCGATCCAGTGCATCGGTCAGCCTACCAATACCAACCTTAACTCTTCTCTTTGCCATGTTCGCACCTCAGGCGGAGCGTTTCTTGAGATGGACGAGCAGGAGCGAAACGGCGGCGGGGGTGACGCCGGAGATGCGCGAGGCCTGGCCGAGGGTGGCCGGGCGGTAGTCGCTGAGTTTCTGGATGACTTCGTTCGACAGGCCGCGCACCTCGCGGTAGTCGAGATCGGCGGGAAGGCGCGTTTCCTCGTGGCGGCGGGCGCGGGCGATTTCGTCCTCCTGCCGGTCGAGATAGCCGCTGTACTTGGCCTGTACCTCGAGTTGTTCAATGACTTCGTGGTCGGTCAACACCGCATCCACTCCAGCCAACGTCATGAGTTCGGTGTAGCTGACATTCGGGCGCTTGAGGAGATCGGCGAGCGCATATTCGCGCTCGATGGGCTGGCCGAGCACGCGCTCGATATCCTGCGGCGGCGTGGTCGCCGGATTGATCCACGTTTCTCGCAGGCGCTGCTGTTCGCGCTCGATCGTTTCGCGCTTCTGCTCGAAACGCGCCCAGCGCGCGTCGTCGACCAAGCCCAATTCGCGGCCTTTTGCAGTCAAACGCAGATCGGCGTTGTCCTCGCGCAGCGACAGGCGGTATTCGGCGCGGCTGGTGAACATGCGGTAGGGCTCGCTGGTGCCGCGTGTGACCAGATCGTCGATGAGCACGCCGATGTAGCCCTCGTCACGGCGCGGCCACCACGGCTCCTGCCCGCGCACGCGACGCACGGCGTTGATGCCGGCGATGAGGCCCTGCGCGGCGGCCTCCTCGTAGCCGGTGGTGCCGTTGATCTGGCCGGCGAAGAACAGGCCGCGGATGTGCTTGGTTTCGAGCGAGGCATGGATGTCGCGCGGGTCGAAGTAATCGTACTCGATGGCGTAGCCGGGCCGCGTGATGTGCGCGTTCTCGAAGCCGCGGATGCTGCGCACCAGTTCGTATTGCACGTCGAACGGCAGGCTGGTGGAGATGCCGTTGGGATAGACCTCGTGGGTGTTCAAACCCTCCGGCTCGACGAAGATCTGGTGCGAGGATTTGTGGGCGAAGCGCACGACCTTGTCCTCGACCGAGGGGCAGTAGCGCGGGCCGACGCCCTCGATGGCGCCGCTGTACATGGGCGAGCGATGGAGGCCGGCGCGGATGATGTCGTGCGTGCGGGGATTGGTGTGGGTGATGTGGCAGTGCACCTGACGCGGGTGCATGTCCGCATTGCCCATGAAGGAGAACACCGGCACGGGATCATCGCCGGGCTGGACTTCAAATTTCGTGAAGTCGAGCGTGCGGCCGTCCAGGCGCGGCGGCGTGCCGGTCTTGAGCCGGCCCACGCGCGGGTGCAGTTCGCGCAGGCGTTTCGACAATGCATTCGCGGGCGGGTCGCCGGCGCGGCCGCCTTGATAATTCTTCTCGCCGACGTGGATGCGGCCGGCGAGGAAGGTGCCGACCGTGAGCACCACGGCGTGGGCGCGGAACTTGAGGCCCATCTGCGTCACCACGCCGGTCACACGACCATTTTCGATGATCAAGTCGTCCACGGACTGCTGAAACAGGGTGAGGTCCGGCTGCGTCTCCAGCGCATGACGCACGTACTGGCGGTACAGCGCGCGGTCGATCTGCGCGCGCGTGGCGCGCACCGCCGGCCCCTTGCTCGCGTTCAAGCGGCGGAAGTGGATGCCGCAGTGATCGGCGGCGATGCCCATGAGGCCGCCAAGCGCGTCGATCTCGCGCACCAGGTGGCCCTTGCCGATGCCGCCGATGGCGGGATTGCAGGACATCTGGCCCAGCGTCTCGATGCTGTGGGTGAGCAGCAGCGTGCGCGCGCCCAGGCGCGCCGCCGCCAGCGCGGCCTCGGTGCCGGCGTGGCCGCCGCCGACGATGATGACATCGAATGATTCAGGGTGGAGCATAAAATGGCGCGGTGTTTCGCCGGAAACCCGGGCTGTCATTATAATCCCAGTTGCGCCCCCGTCAGGAAACCCGCCCATGATGACACTCTATGGCTCTCCCGGTTCCCGCTCCACCCGCGTCGCCTGGATGCTGGAGGAAATCGGCGCCGACTACGATTACGTCAAGGTCAACCTTCGGCGCGGCAACCAGCACAGCCCCGTCTATCTCGCCATCAACCCCGCCGGCAAGGTGCCCGTGCTCGTGGACGACGATTTCGTGCTGACGGAATCCGCCGCCATCTGCACCTATCTCGGGGAGAAATATCCGCGGTCCGGACTGGTGCCGCCGCCCGCCGAGCCGCGGCTGCGTGCGGATTACCTCCAGTGGATTTTTTTCGTGATGACCGAGCTGGAGCAGCCGTTGTGGACGCTGTGGAAGCACGAGGCGGTGCTGCCGGCGGAAAAACGCCTGCCGCAGATTGCGCCGACGGCGCACTGGGAATTCGCCGCGGCGGCGCGGATACTGGCGCTGCGGCTGGCGCGGCGCGAATACCTCGTGGGTGACGGTTTCACCGCCGCGGACATCTTCGCCGCCGAGACGCTGGCCTGGGCGCGCAAGGCCGACGTGCCCCTGGGCCACGGCCCGCTTGAACGCTACGCCGATGCCGTGCTGGCGCGGCCGGCGCATCTGCGCGCCCGCGAACGCGAGCGCAATCTGACGCCGTTCAAACAATAGCTCGACGGCGGCATCACGCCCCGGACGAGCCGGGGTGTCGCGCCTTCAATTTGACGTAATAGTCCGCCGAGTATTCCAGCATTTCCAGCTCGCGATCCGTGAGCGCGCGGATTTTTTTCGCGGGCGCGCCGACCCACAGGTGCCCGCCCTGCAAATGCCTGCCCGCCGGCACCAGCGCGCCCGCGCCCAGCATGACGCGCGGCTCCAGCACGGCGCCGTCCATGATGGTCGACGCCATGCCGATGAGGCAGTAATCGCCGACCGTGCAGGCGTGCAGGATGGCCCGGTGCCCCACCGTGACGTGATTGCCGACAGTCAACACGTATCCGCCCGGCGTGTAGGGGCCATCGTGGGTCGCATGCAGCACGGCGCCGTCCTGGATGCTGGTGTGCGAGCCGATCACGATGCGGTTGACGTCCCCGCGCACCACCGCCATCGGCCACAGCGAGGAATGCTCGCCTATCGCGACATCGCCAATGACCACCGCGGCGGGATCGACATAGGCGGTCGGGGCGACCACCGGCGCCTTGCCTTCAAACGTCCGCAACGTCACGCCTGCTTATCCCCATCATCATCGACATCCAATCCTGCCTCAGGGATTCCACCGACGATATGATAAACGGTCATGCACTGGAATAAACCGTGAAGGCGGCGCCGCAAGTTACGCGCCATCAGTCCCGCTGTTCCGGTTCAAGGTAAATTTCCAGCACTGATGGATGCGAGGGTTGCGGGCGAAGTCGCGCGGCAGCGTGGCGCGGCTCCAGTCTTCAATCCTGAGATCGGCGAGACCGGCGGCATCCAGTTTGAACCTCCGGCGGTTGGTGGAAAAAATCAACAGGCCGCCCGGCGCGAGCAGCGCCATCGCGTCGCGGATCAATGGAACGTGATCGCGCTGGATGTCCAGCGTGCCCTGCATGCGCTTGGAGGTGGAAAAAGACGGCGGATCGAGAAAGATGAGATCGTAGCGCCGCCGCGCATCCCCCGCTTGCCCGCGCAGCCATTCCCGGCAGTCGGCCCGGATCAATTCATGCGCTTCGAGACTCAGACCGTTCAATTCCAGATTGCGCCGGGCCCAATCGAGATACGTTGCCGACAAATCCACCGAAGTCGTCGCGCGCGCGCCGCCCGCCGCCGCATGAACGGTCGCGGTGCCGGTGTAGGCGAACAGATTGAGAAGGCGTTTATCCTGCGACCATTCCGCGATCATGCGGCGGGTGAGGCGATGATCCAGATACAATCCCGTGTCGAGGTAATCCTCGAAGTTGACGAGAAACCGGCAGTCGCCCTCGCGCACGACGTGAAACCGCCCGCCTTCGCCGAGTTTCTCGTACTGCGTCCGGCCGCGCTTGCGCTCGCGCTTTTTCAGGAAAATGCGCTCGCGCGGCACCGCCAGCGTTTCGGGCAGCACGCGCAGCGCATCGCGCAGCCGCCGCCGGGCCTTGTCCGGGTCCACCGTGGCGGGGGCGGCGTATTCCTGCGCGTGCACGAAGCGCACGCCTTCCTCGTCATGATAGAGATCGACGGCCAGCGCGTATTCCGGCAGGTCGGCGTCGTAGAGCCGGTAACAGGTGCCGCCCTCCTTCGCCGCCCAGCGGCCGATGTTGTCGAGATTTTTTTCCAGGCGATTGGCGAACATCTGCGCGCCCGCACTGCGCGGGATGGCCGCTGCCCGCGCCATGCGTTCTTGAGGCGTTGGTGGTATCGATTCGGGCGTGATATCGAAACGCAGCAACTGGCATTCGATGGCGCCGTTGTAAAAGGTGTGCTTGCGCCTGGCGGTGAGGCCGAGAAATTTGCCGAGCGACGGGTTGCCGGTAAACACCGCCGCCTGCCAGCCCATGAACTCCCGCCGCAGTTTTTCGCCGAGCAGGGCATAGAGAGCGCGCAGTTCCTCCGTTTCCCCGAGGCGCTCGCCATAAGGCGGATTCACCAACAGCAGGCCGGTGTCCGCGGGAGGACGTTGCAACGCGCCCAGATCCGCATGCTTGACGATTATGCAATCGCCGAGTCCCGCCGCCTTGACATTTTGCCTGGCCGCCGCGATCGCCCGGCGATCGGCATCGCTGATCTGGATGAGCGGCGGCTTCGCCATGCCCGCCTCGCGGCGCTCTTCCGCTTCGCGCAGCAGTCCCTTCCACATCGCGGCGTCGAACTGCCGCCAATGCAGAAAGCCGTAATAGCCACGCTTGAGTCCCGGCGCGATGTCGCCGGCGATCATCGCCGCCTCGATGGCCAGCGTGCCGGCGCCGCACATCGGATCGACGAACGCGCCGCCCGCCGCCGCGATCGCGGGCCAGCCGCAGCGCAGCAGCAGCGCGGCGGCGAGATTCTGCTTGAGCGGCGCGCTGACGGAATCGACGCGATAGCCGCGCCGGTGCAGGCCCTCGCCGGACAAGTCCAGGCTCAACGTGGCCCGATCGCGATCAAGCACGACGCTCACCCGCACATCGGGCTGCCCCAGCGCCACCGACGGCCGCTCCCCGTGACGTTCGCGGAACTGATCGACGATGGCGTCCTTGACCTTGAGCGCGCCGAAATGCGTATGCGTGATTTGCGAGCGCAACGAGTGAAAATCGACGGCCAGCGTGCCGGCGGGCGCCAGATGCTCCGACCAATCGATGGTTTGGATGCCGGCGTACAACGCCTCCGGCGTCGGCGCCTTGAAGCGCGCCAGTTCCAAGAGCACGCGGCTGGCGGTGCGCGACCACAGGCAGGCGCGGCATCCCAGTTCGAGATCGCCGCCGAACTCAACGCCCGCCGGACGCTCGACCACGTCTGCCGCGCCGAGTTGACGCAACTCATCGGCAAGCAGGGAGGCTACGCCTTTCGGCGCTGAGGCAAAAAACCGGCATGCGGACATGTTGCATTGTAACCGCGGAGGTCCGCCGCTTTGCGCCCGCCCCCGCCGCGCCGGCAGGGTGCTGAAAAGTCCTGCACGGACTTTTCCAGCCACGCAAGGCAAAAAGCGCGGTTTTTGCTTTGCTTCATTTTTCAATCGCTTGGCGCGATTGAACAATGGCGGTTGATCCCCCGACCGCACCGCGGGTTGCTGAAAAACGGGTTTTTCAGCAACCTGCTAGACTTCGAATATGAACACCGGCGCCCTGGAGAAATTCGCCACCGACCTCTGGCGGGGGGATATCCTGCGGGAATTGACCGAGTACATCCGCATCCCCAACAAGTCGCCCGCCTTCGATGCGCAGTGGCGGGAACGCGGCTACATGGACGTCGCGGTGGCCCGCTTTGAGCGCTGGGCGAAGGGCATGAACCTCCGCGGCATGATCATCGAGGTGGTCCGGCTGCCCGGCCGCACTCCGCTCCTGTTCATGGAGATCCCGGGGGACGATCAACGCACCGTGCTGCTTTACGGCCACCTCGACAAGCAACCGGAGATGACCGGCTGGCGCGAGGGTTCCGGCCCCTGGCAGCCGGTGCTGGAAGGCGACCGGCTCTACGGGCGTGGCGGCGCCGATGACGGTTACGCGATGTTCGCCGCCTTGACCGCGATCAAGGCGCTGCAGGAGCAAACCATCGCGCACGCGCGCTGCGTGGTCATCATCGAGGCCTGCGAGGAGAGCGGCAGCTTCGATCTCCCCCATTACATCGACGCCCTCAGTGCACGCATTGGATCGCCCGAACTCGTCATTTGTCTCGATTCGGGTTGTGGCAATTACGAGCAGTTGTGGGTGACGACGTCACTGCGCGGCCTGGTCGGCGGCGTGCTGGACGTCGAGGTGATGAGCGAGGGCGTGCATTCCGGCGACGCGGGTGGCGTCGTGCCAAACGCATTCCGCGTGGCGCGCGCGCTGTTGAGCCGCATCGAGGACGAGAGCGACGGCCGCATCCTCGACGCCGCGTTCAACACGCTCATCCCCCCGCGTCGCATCGTGCAGGCCGAGACTGCCGCGAAGGTACTGGGCGAGGAAACCCACCGCAAGTTCCCGCTGCACGCCGGCGTCAAGCCGATGGCGCACCAGCCGATGGAATTGATCCTGAACCGGACCTGGCGGCCGGCGCTTGCCATCACCGGCGCCGATGGACTGCCGGCGGTGGCGGACGCCGGCAATGTGGCGCTCGCCGGCGTCCGTCTCAAGCTCTCGCTGCGCCTGCCGCCGAACATTGACGGTGCGCAGGCCTCGGCAACGCTCAAACGCATCCTCGAGGAAGACCCGCCCTACGGCGCGCGCGTCACCTTCATCCCCGACTGGGCGGTCACCGGCTGGGATGCGCCGCACGAGGCGGAGTGGCTGACGCAATCGCTGGAGCGGGCCTCGAGACAGTTCTTTGGCAGGCCGCCGGTGTACATGGGCGAAGGCGGCACCATCCCGTTCATGGCCATGCTGGGCGAACGCTACCCGCGGGCGCAGTTCGTCATCACCGGCGTGCTCGGCCCGCATGCCAATGCCCACGGCCCCAATGAATTCCTGCATCTGCCCACCGCCCGCCGGCTGACCTGCTGTGTCGCGCAGGTCATCGCCGATCATTATCAAACGGGCGTGGTGGCATGAAGGCCGGCGTCATCGGGCTGGGCGCGATGGGCGCCCACATGGCGCTGAATTTCGATCGCGCCGGCGTGCTCGCGGCCGTGTGGAACCGCACGCCGGCGCGCGCGCAGGCCCTGGAATTCAGCGGGGGCGTCTTGCGCGCCGGAACACCCGCCGAGGCGGCGGCAAAATCCGATCTGATCGTGACCTGCGTCTCACGCGACGCCGACGTGTTCGAGGTCGCGCGCGCCATGCTGCCGGGGTTGAGCGCCGGCAAAATCGTCTGCGACACCTCCACGGTAAGCAGAGACACCGCGTGCGAGCTCTCGGCGCTGTACAAAACCCGGCGGGCGGATTTTCTCGACTGCCCGGTGTCCGGCGGCGTCGAGGGCGCGCGCAAGGCGGCGCTGGCGATGATGGTTGGCGGCGATGCGGCGGTGTTCGGGCGCGCGCGCCCGCTATTGTCGAAGATCGCCGCCAACGTCGTGCACATGGGGCCGACCGGCTCGGGCCAGGCCACCAAGGCGGTGAATCAGATCATGGCGGCGGGCATCAACCAGGCCGTCACCGAGGCGCTGGCCTTCGGCGAGGCGATGGGCCTCGACATGAACAAGGTCATCGACGTGGTCGGCAGCGGCGCGGCGGGCAACTGGTTTTTGAGCCACCGCGGGAAAACGATGGTGGCGGGAAGCTACGCGCCCGGCTTCAAGGTCGCCCTGCATCACAAGGACCTAGAAATCATCCAGCGCATGGCCCGGGATCGCTCGCGATGGCCGCTTTCCGTCGTGGCCAACACGCTTGCCGATTACGAGCAACTCATGCACGAGGGTCATGGCGATGAGGACATCTCCGCCCTCTACCGCCTCAAAAAGGAGAATTTCAAGCCGGGAACTTAAGGCCGGCGCCATCCCACTAACCCATCACCCCTGAACGCCCCCATCGGCGCGTGTTGACGCGCCGATGGGGTTATGGAAAATACGCGGCTTGCCCGCAGCCGGTGGTTGCATGCGCCGGTGGCGGGTCGCCGCGGCGCCGGCAAACCCAAGGCGGCAGTCAAAATAATGAGGCCCGGGATTTAAGCGATGTCCTACGCCATCGAGGTCAAAAATTTAAGCAAGCATTTCGGCGCCCTGCGCGCCGTTGACGGCGTGTCCTTTAACGTGGCGCGCGGGGACGTGCTCGGCTTTCTCGGCCCGAACGGCGCCGGCAAGTCCACCACCATGAAGATGATCACGGGCTTCCTCGAGCCGACGGCCGGCACGGTGAACGTCTGCGGTTTCGATCTCGCCGCCTCGCCGGTCATGCTCAAGAGCAAAATCGGTTATCTGCCGGAGGGCGCCCCGGCGTACGGTGAAATGACGCCGCTGAGTTTTCTCGAGTTCGTGGGCCAAATCCGCGGTCTGCGCGGCGCGCGGTTGCAGGAACGCATCCGCGACGTGGTCGGCAAGATTCACCTGGAGGCGGTGCTGCACCAGCGCATCGAGACGCTGTCCAAGGGCTACAAGCGCCGCGTGGGCGTGGCGCAGGCCATCCTGCACGATCCCGAGGTGCTGATCATGGACGAGCCGACCGATGGCCTCGATCCGAACCAGAAACACGAGGTGCGCACGCTGATCAGGGAGATGGCGGCGACCAAGGCCATCGTCATCTCCACGCACATCCTCGAGGAGGTCAACGCCGTCTGCACGCGCGCCATCATCATCGCCGCCGGACGGATCCTGTTCGAGGGCACGCCGGCGGAACTCGAGGGCCGATCGCGCTGGCATAACGCGGTGACGCTCTCGGTCAGCGCCGATACGGCGCAGGTCAGGGCCGCGCTGGTCGCGCTTCCCGACGTGGAGGCGGTGGAGGAACGGGCCGACGCCGCCGGCCGGGCGCGCCTCACCGTCATCCCGAGACCCGGTTGCGTGCCGCTGCCGGCGGTGCAGGGCGCGGTGCAGGCCCGCGGCTGGAGCGTGACCGAATTGCACGTGGAAGGCGGGCGCCTCGACGAGGTGTTCCGCGACATCACCACGCAGAGCCGGGCCGCGCGCTCATGAGCAACGTGCTCACCATCTTCAAGCGCGAGCTGCGGGCCTACTTCGCCACGCCGGTGGCGTACGTCTTCATCATCATCTTCCTGTTCCTGACCGGCATCTTCACCTTCTACCTCGGCGCCTTCTACGAGCGCGACCAGGCCGATCTGGAGCCGTTCTTCCGCTTCCACCCGTGGCTGTACCTGTTTTTAATCCCGGCCATCGCCATGCGGCTGTGGTCGGAGGAGCGCAAGACCGGCACCATCGAGCTCTTGATGACGCTGCCGATCACGCTCTGGGACGCGGTGCTGGGGAAATTTCTCGCCGCCTGGTGCTTCACGGCCATCGCCCTTCTGCTGACCTTTCCCATGTGGATTACGGTCAATTACCTGGGTGATCCGGACAACGTCGTCATCGTGGCGGGTTATCTCGGCAGCCTGCTGATGGCCGGCGGCTTCCTGGCCATCGGCTCCTGCATCTCGGCGACGACCAAAAACCAAGTCATCGCCTTCGTGGTGTCGGTCGTGATCTGCTTCTGCTTCATCTTCAGCGGCACGCGCATCGTGCTGGACTTTTTCAGCGGCTGGGCGCCGCAGGCGGTCGTGGACGTGATCAGCTCCTTCAGCTTCATCGCCCACTTCGAATCCATCAAGAAGGGCGTGCTGGACGTGCGCGACGTCGTGTATTTCGCGACCCTGATCGCCTTCTGGCTGTACGCCAACACGCTGGTCATCCAGAACCGGAAGGCGAGCTGACGTGGCAAACCGATATTCAACGGGCGGCGGGGTGCTGCTGGCGTTGATCCTGCTCATCGCTGTCAACCTGCTCGCCAACCTGCTGCTCACCTCCTGGCGTCTCGATCTGACGGAGAACAGGCTGTTCACGCTGTCGCCGGGCACCAAAAACATCCTGGCCGGCCTCGAGGAGCCGATCACGCTGAGGTACTACTTCTCCAACAAGCTGTTCTCCGGCATCCCGCAATACCAGAATTACGGCGTGCGGGTGCGCGACCTGCTGCAGGAATACGCCGCCAAGTCGCACGGCATGCTCAAACTGACGGTGATTGATCCAGAGCCGTTTTCCGAGGCCGAGGATCAGGCGGTCGGCTACGGCGTGCGGCAGCTGCCGGTGAGCGAGACCGGCGACATGGCCTACTTCGGCCTGGTCGGCACCAACACCACCGATGACACCGCCGTCATCCCCTTCTTCCAGCCCAACCGCGAGGAGGCGCTGGAATATGATCTCACCAAGCTCATCTACAACCTGGCCCATCCCAAGAAACGCGTCATCGGCGTCCTGACCACGCTGCCGATGTTCGGCGGCGCCGATGATCCGGCCACCGGCCGCCGCGGCGCCCCGCCGTGGGCGCTCATCAACATGATGCGCGAGGTCTTCGACGTGCGGCAGTTGCGCCCCGACGCCGGCTACATCGATGGCGACATCGACACATTGATGGTGGTGCACCCCAAGGACCTGCCGCCCACGACGCAGTACGCCATCGATCAATTCGTGATCAAGGGCGGCAGGGCCATGGTGTTCGTCGATCCGTTCGCGGAGGCCGATGAGGCCATGCCCAACCCCGAAACCCCCACCGTCATGCCCCGGCACGACTCCAATCTCGCCGACATCTTCCGCGCCTGGGGCATCAAGCTGGTGGAGGGCAAGATCGCCGCCGATCGCGACGCCGCGGTGCGCGCCTCCTTCGCCGGCAATCGCGGCCCGCAGGAGGTGGATTTCCTGCCGTGGCTGGGCTTGAAGGAGGCCAACTTCAACCACGAGGATTTCATCACCAGCCAGTTGAAGTCCGTCAACCTCGGCAGCGCCGGCGCGCTGGAGAAGATCGAGGGCGCCACGACCCAGCTGACGCCGCTGCTCACGACCGGTCCGCAGTCCGGCTTCCTCGACGCCGAGTCGATCATGTTCGTGCGCGATCCGGGCGCGATGCTGCAGCAGTTCAAGCCGGACGGCGCCGGCAAGGTGCTGGCCGCGCGCGTCACCGGCCGGGTGAAGACCGCCTTCCCCGAAGGCAAGCCGAAGGAGAAGGACGGCAGCGGCGGCGTCGACCCCGGTTTCACGGCGGAATCGAAAGACAGCATCCACGTCATCGTGGTCGCCGACACCGACATCGCCTCCGATCGATTCTGGGTGCGCGGACAGAACGTCATGGGCGTCACCATGCCCACGCCCATCGCCGACAACGGCGATTTCATCGTCAATGCGCTCGACAACCTGGGCGGCAACGATGACTTGATCAGCCTGCGCAGCCGCGGCCAGTTCCGCCGGCCGTTCACGGTGGTCGAACGAATCCAGCGCGAGGCCGAGACCCAGTTCCGCGACAAGGCGCAGGCGCTGCAGACGCGCCTGGAGGAGACCGAGAAGAAGATCCGTGAACTGCAACAACAGAAGGATGAGAAGACCAAGGCCCTGCTCAGCCCGGCCCAGAAACAGGCCATCGACAAGTTCAAGGCGGAGCAGGTGGCCACCCGCCGCGAACTTCGCAATGTCCAGCATGACCTGCGCAAAAACATCGAAAGCCTGGGCGCGCTGCTGCGAATCATCAACATCGGCCTCATTCCGCTGCTCCTGGGCGGCGGCGCGTTCGCCGTCATGATTTACCGTTACCTGCGCCGCCGGCGGCGGCAGCCCGCGGTCTGACCCGCCCATGCGCCGCCCCCCGCTGCTGCCCGTCATCACCGTCCTGGCCGTCGCGGCGGCGATCTGGGTCGCCTACTGGCGCGCGCCGTCCACCGACGTCGGCACCCCGCTCCTGCTGCCGGCATTCGGCGCGCACGTGAACGATGCCGCGCGCGTGGAAATCGTCACCCGCCTGAACAAGACGCTGCTCAGGCGCGACGGTGACCGCTGGCTGATTGAAAACCGCGACGACTATCCGGCGATATTCGAAAACGTCAAGGGCGCCATTCTGGGCCTGGCGGAGCTGAAGATACTGGAAGCCAAGACCCGCAAGCCTGATCTATATCCGCGGCTGGGCGTGGAGGACGTGCAAAGCGAGAAATCGTCATCGACGCTGATGGAGGTGAAGGACGCCAGGGGGAACGGCCTGGCGGCCGTCCTCCTCGGCAAGCCCCGCGAGGGCGGCGGGGAGGAGGGTCCGATGGCCCACACCCGCTATGTCCGGGTGCAGGGTCAGGAACAGTCCTATCTCGTCAAGGGCCCGATCGAAGTCAGCGCTGATCCGATGACGTGGGTCAGGCGCGATCTCATGGACATCAGCGGCGGGCGCGTGCGTGA
Source organism: Gammaproteobacteria bacterium (assembly GCA_021324815.1). Lineage (GTDB taxonomy): Bacteria > Pseudomonadota > Gammaproteobacteria > JAJPIJ01 > JAJPIJ01 > JAJPIJ01. The sequence continues at coordinate 26,751 of JAJPIJ010000036.1, read as the reverse complement.
GGTGACCATCGAACGCCCCGGCGGGCCTGCGGTGATCGCGCGCCGCGGCAAGCCGGAGGATCTCGATCTGGTTCTCCAGGATGTCCCCGAAGATCATGTCGTCCGCTCGACCTCCGTCGTCACCAGCCTCGGCACCGCGCTGGAGCAATTGCGCTTCGATGACGTCCGCGCCAGACGCGCGCTCCACTGGCCGCAGCAGGAGACGGTCACGACCCTGCGCACCTTCGACGGGTTGACCGCCGCGGTGCGCGTCGCCGAAATCGACGGGCGCAAGTACGCCACCTTCGAATTCAGCGTCGAGCCGGGCACCCTGACCAACCCCGTGCCGGAAAACAAGGATGAGCCGCCGGTCATCGGCCTCGAGGGGAGGCGCGTGGCGCCGCCCGGTCCGGACGAAGCCAAGCCGCCCAAGCTCACGGTGGGGCGGCAGGTGGCCGATCTGAACGCCAAGGTGAAGGATTGGGCCTTTGTGCTGCCGGATTACAAGTTCGACATGCTTACGCGGACCAAGGATTCACTCATCGCCGAGAAGAAAAAACCCGCGCCTCCGCCGCCGGTCAGGGACCCCTTGAAGGTTGAGCATTACGACAAGGACGGAAAGCTGATTCCGGAACCACAGCCGGCGCCGGTGCCGGTCAAGCCGGTCACGCCCCGCTAGCTCTCCGCCGCGGCGGGCGCCCCCGTGCATGGAGGGAAGTCCGCGCGTTATACTGCGCGCATCGCTTCCATGCCGAATTCTTTCCCTCCAATCCACCGTTGCAGCGAAACCGCCGCCACGCGGCACGTCGCATGACCCCGCCATCACCACCCAGCTTCCAGGATTTGATCCACGCCTTGGAGCGCTACTGGGTGAAACGCGGCTGCGTCCTGGAACAGCCCCATGACATGGAAATGGGGGCCGGCACGTTCCACCCCTCGACCTTTTTGCGCGCCATCGGCCCGGAGCCCTGGCACGCCGCCTACGTGCAGCCATCGCGACGCCCCACCGACGGCCGCTACGGCGAGAACCCGAACCGGCTGCAGCGTTATTTCCAATTGCAGGTCAACCTCAAGCCCTCGCCGCCCGACATCCAGGATCAGTACCTCGATTCACTGCGCCATCTGGGCATCGACCCACTGGTCCACGACATCCGCTTCGTCGAGGACAACTGGGAGTCGCCCACGCTGGGGGCGTGGGGACTGGGCTGGGAGGTGTGGCTCAACGGCATGGAGATCAGCCAGTTCACCTATTTCCAGCAGGTCGGCGGGCTGGACTGCCGGCCGGTCGCCGGCGAGATCACCTACGGCCTCGAACGCATCGCCATGGTCCTGCAAAACGTGGACAGCGTCTTTGATCTGACCTGGGCCGTGACGCCGGCGGGGAAAATCACCTACGGCGACATCTACAAACAAAACGAGGCGGAGCAATCCGCCTACAATTTCGAGCACGCCGACACCGCCACGCTGACCGACTGGTTCAACACCTGCGAGCGCGAGTCACGGAAGCTGATCGAACAGCAACTGCCGCTGCCGGCGTATGAGCAGGTGATGAAGGCGTCGCACGCCTTCAACCTGCTCGACGCGCGCCGTGCCGTGTCGGTGACCGAGCGGCAGCGTTACATCCTGCGCGTGCGTGCGCTGGCGCGCGCGGTGGCCGAATGTTACCTCGCCCGCCGCGAGGCGCTGGGCTTCCCCTTGCTCAAAAAGGCGGGCTGAGCCGTGGCCGAATCGCGCGATCTGCTCATCGAAATCGGCACCGAGGAGCTGCCGCCGAAGGCATTACGCCTGTTGGCGACCGCATTTGCAGAAGGCGTGATATCAATTCTGAAGGAATCGAATTTTTTAAGCGGGACGAGTCATGCCAAGTCATTTGCCTCGCCACGCAGGTTCGCTGTCTCCATCACCAATGTGCGAGAAAAAGCAGAAGATCAAGAAATCACCGAAAAACTGATGCCTACCGTCCATGCGGTGGACGCCAGCGGCAAGGCGACGTTGGCTTTGCAGAAAAAACTTGAGAAGCTTGGCCGGGCACACATGGTTCGCGGACTTCCTGACGTTTGGGATGGTCCGGATCATCTATTTGTAAAACCGGATTACGTTTGGTTGCGTTCTCTCGCGAAGGGCGAGAGTCTTCAAGCCTTCCTGCTCAGGGAATTGGAATCCATTATCAGAAAGTTACCCATCCCCAGACGCATGCGCTGGGGGGATGGCGATGTGGAATTCGTGCGGCCGGTGCACTGGCTGGTGCTGCTTTTTGGCGAAACCGTCGTCGACGCGGAATTGCTGGGCGTGCGCGCCTGCCGCTACACGCGCGGGCACCGCTTTCTGCATCCCGCGCCCATCCATCTCGATCAGCCGCGCGATTACGAGGACGCCCTGGAAAAGCGCGGCTACGTCATTCCCGATTTCGAGCGGCGCCGCGCGCGCGTCCAGGAAGAAGTGCTGGCCGCCGCCGCGCAGGAGGATGCGCACGCGGAGATTGACGGCGCGCTGCTGGACGAGGTCACGGCGCTTACCGAGTGGCCGCAGGCGCTGGCCGGCGGCTTCGATCCGGCGTTCCTGGAGCTGCCGGAGGAGGTGATCATCGCCGTGTTGCAGGATCAGCAGCGCTGCTTTCCGCTGCGCGGCGGCGATGGCCGCCTGCTGCCGCGCTTCATCGCCGTCGCCAACATCGCCAGCCGCGATCCCGCCGTGGTGCGCCACGGCAACGAGCGTGTGATCCGCCCGCGGCTGGCGGACGCCGCCTTTTTCTGGCGCCGCGACCGCGAGACGCCGCTCCGCGCGCGGCTGCGCGGGTTGAAGGAGGTCGTCTTCCAGAAAGAACTCGGCACGCTGCATGAAAAGACGCAGCGTGTCTCCAAGCTGGCCGCGGGGATAGCCGGACACATCGGCGCCGACGCGGCACGGGTGAAGCGCGCCGCCGAGCTGTCGCGCTGCGATCTGCTGACGCAGATGGTGGGGGAATTCCCCGAATTGCAGGGCATCATGGGCCGCCACTACGCCGCCCTTGACGGCGAGCCCGCCGAGGTCTGCGCCGCCATCGACGAGATGTACCGTCCGCGCTTCGCCGGCGACGCGCTGCCGGAGACCGCCGCCGGCCAGGCGCTGGCGCTGGCCGACAAACTCGACACGCTCGCCGGCCTGTTCGGCATCGGGCAGGCGCCGACCGGCGACAGGGACCCGCTCGGATTGCGCCGCGCCGCCCTCGGATTCATCAGGATCATCGTTGAACGCAGGCTGCCGCTCCCGCTGCGTGAACTGCTGTCCGCCGGATTTGAAAGCTACGGTGGCAGAATCAAAGACGCGCGCGCCGATCTCGAGGCGTTCATTTTCGATCGTTTCGCGGGTTATCTCAAAGACAGGGGCTTCACCACGCTGCCAGTGGAGGCGGTGCTGTGCCAGGAACCGCAACGGCTCGATCTCGTGCCGAGGCAGCTGGAGGCGGTGCAGGCGTTCCAGGCGCTGCCGGAGGCCGAAAGCCTGAGCGCGGCGAACAAGCGGGTGGCCAACATTCTGCGGCAGGCGGAGGCGAAGGGCGAAAAATTCAAGGCCGCCAATCCAAAACACCTCAAGGAACCCGCGGAACGTGCGCTTTATGACGCTCTTGATCACACCTATCAAAAGGCGCGGGCGTTGTTCGATCGCGGCGACTACGCCGGGTATCTCCGCTCCTTCGCCGCCCTGAAGGCGCCGGTGGACGCGTTCTTCGACTCGGTCATGGTGATGGCGGAGGATCCGGCCCTGCGCCGCAACCGCCTGGCCCTGCTGGCCGAGTTGCGGCTTAAAATGAACCGCGTGGCGGATATTTCCAAACTGGCGTCATGAGACTGCTCATTCTCGATCGTGACGGCGTCATCAACGAGGATTCCGACGCCTTCATCAAGCACCCCGATGAGTGGGTGCCGGTGGAAGGCAGCCTGCATGCCATCGCCATGGCCACCCGCGCCGGCGCGCGCGTGGTGGTATGCACCAACCAGTCCGGCATCGCCCGCGGTCTGTTCGACGTCAGCCGCCTGCATCAGATCCACCAGAAGATGCTGGCGGCGGTCAAGGCGGCGGGGGGGATGATCGAGGCGATCTTCTTCTGCCCGCACGCGCCGGAGGAGAAATGCGAGTGTCGCAAACCCCAGCCGGGCATGCTGCACGAGGTGGCGCGCCGGCTGCGGGTGCCGCTCGAATACGTGCCGGCCATCGGCGACCGGGAGAGCGACATCGCCGCGGCGCGGGCGGCCGGCGCACGGCCGGTGCTGGTGCTGACCGGCGCGGGGCGGGAGACCGCGGACATCATCGGGCAGGCCAGGGACGTCGCGGTGTATCCCGATCTCGCCGCCGTCGTCGAGCACCTGCTGGCCACGGAATGGGTCGGCTCGCATTGATCGATGTGCGTCCGATGCCCGGCACCCTGCGCGCAATCGTGTTCTATGCCGGCCTGGTGCCGCACACCGTCTTTTTCGCGCTGCTCGGCATCCTGATACGGCCGCTGCCCTTCTTTCCGCGCTATCGGATCATCACCCGCTGGACGCACATCACGTTGTGGTGGCTCAAGCTGAGTTGCGGCCTCACGCATCGCGTGCACGGACGGGAAAACATTCCTCCCGGGCCGGCCATCATCATGTGCAAGCACCAGTCGGCCTGGGAGACGATGGCGTTGCAATTGATCTTCCCGCCGCAGGTCTGGGTGTTGAAACGCGAACTGTTGTGGATTCCGTTCTTCGGCTGGGGGCTGGCCAGCCTGGAGTCGATCGCGCTCAACCGGCAGGCGGGCCACAAGGCGCTGCGTCAACTGGTCGCGCAGGGCAAGGAGCGCCTCGCGCGCGGCATCTGGGTCACGCTGTTTCCGGAGGGCACGCGCACCGCGCCGGGGCAGCGCGGGCGCTACAACATCGGCGGTGGATTGCTGGCGGCGGAGACCGGCGTCCCGGTCGTGCCGGTGGCGCACAACGCCGGCAGGTACTGGCCGCGGCAAAGCCTGCGCAAGCGGCCGGGCTGCATCGATCTCGTCATCGGCGCCCCCATTTCCAGCCGGGGTCGCAGCGCGCGCCAGATCGTGGCGGCCGCCGAGGAGTGGATTGAAACCACGATGCAGACGCTGGACGAGCCCGCGCCGGCAACGCCCTAATCCACCGCCAGAATGACGTTGGACGCCTTGATCACGGCATACACGGCCCTGCCCTTGCGCAATTTGAGTTGCTCGGCGGACGCCTTGGTGATGACGGAGACAATTTCCGTTTTTCCGTTGATCCGCACCACCACCTCGGTGTTGACCTCACCGTGATGAATCCTGCTGATCCTGCCCCGCAATACGTTCCGTGCGCTGAATTTCATCGGTCCTCCCCTTAATCACCTGGGACCTTCCTACAATAACCTTCCCGTTCCCCACCCTCAACACATCCATGCCGATGAACCTGCTTGACGTGCTGCACGCCCGCCGCGGCGTGGTGTGCTTTGTCGGCGCGGGCGGCAAAAAAACCACCATGTACAGGCTGGCGGCGCTGCACCCGGGCCGCGTTCTGATCACGACCACGGCGCACATCGAGTATTTTCCGCGCGGCATCACCGCGCTGACGACGGAGCCCGCGGACATCACCTGGTGCGCGAAGCTGGCGCCGCACCGCGGGCAGCGGGTGCTGGCGCTGGCCCATGCCTGCGAGTTGCGCGGCCGCCATGCGGGCCTGAGCCCGGCGGAGTTGCGGGAGGTGCTGGCCTGCGGCGGCTTTGATCTGTGCGTGGTCAAGTCCGACGGGGCGCGCAGTCGCCATATCAAGGCGCCTGCCGATCATGAACCGGCGTTGCCGGACTTCGCCGACACGGTCGTGCCGATCGTTTCCGCGAAGGTGTTCGGCCGTCCGCTCGGCGAAAAAATCGCCCACCGGCCGGAGCGGATCACCGCCGTCACCGGCGCTCAACCTGGTGAGCCGCTGACCGCGACGCATGTCGCCCGGCTGCTGGCCTCGGCGGAGGGGTCACTGCGCCGCACCGGCGGCGCCACGGTGGTGCCCGTCATCAACATGGTGGACAACCGGATCCTGGAAGCCGCCGCGCGCGCGGCGGCGGAAGAGGCGCTCGCGCTCACGCAGCGGTTCGACCGCGTGGTGCTGGCCGCCATGCGCTCGGATGAGCCCATCGTCCGCGTCGTGGAAAGGACCGGCGGTCCCTGAAGCGGGTCACCGCCCCGTTTTGCGCTGCAGATCGGCGCGCAGTTCGGAGATCTCGACGATTTCGCCGGCGCCGGCGGCACCATATCCCGGCAGTGCCGCAACCTCCCGCGCGTATTCCCCCCCGCGCAACGCGGCGAGCAAATGCGCGATGGGCGGGGAGCGGCCGGCGTCGCGTCGGAAAACGAAGTAATAATTTTCCGTCACCCAGGGCACGAAATCGAGGCCAACTCTGGCCGCCGCGGCGCGTATGCCCATGCCAGCGTCGGCCGCGCCGCTGGCGATCAAGGCGGCCACCGCCATGTGGGTGAACTCCTCCGTGTGATAGCCGTTGATGTCCGCGGGATTGACGCCCGCCTCCTCAAGCAGGGCGTCAAAGATGAGGCGCGTGCCCGAGCCCGGCTGGCGGCTGATGTAGCGGATGGACGGTGCCTTGAGGTCGGTGATCTTGCGCACCGCCCTGGGATTGCCCCGCGTCACGATCAGGCCCTGTTCGCGCTGCACCACGCGCACCAGCCTGTCCCCGGTGTCGTCCAGGTGACGCGTGAACCGCGGCAGCAGTTTCTCGCCGAGCGCCCCCTGCGGCAGGTGAAATCCCGCGGCGTCGCACTTGCCGGCGCGATACAGGCGCAGGCTGTCCAGGCTGCCGCGGAACTGCAAATCGACCCGGAGCCCGCCCTGTTTGAGCAGCAGATCGCGCAACGCGGACACGGCCAGACCATGGCTGGCGAAGATGCGCAGATGAATCTCGCGGCCGCCCTGCTCCAGCAGGGCGCTGAGCGCGTTGCCGCTCTCCAGCGCCAGACTCTCCAGTTCCGGCCCCAGCCGTGCCCGCACGTGGTGGTCCTCCCGCAGCAACTGCCGGCCGAGCGGCGCCAGACTGGCGCCGCGTCCCCGCTCCAGCGTCACCAGACGGTGGCCGAGCAGGTGTTCCCACTTGCGCAACAATCCCCAGGCATGACGGTAGGAGCAGGCGGCGGCCCGTGCCGCCATCTGCAGTGATCCGAGGTTGTCGATCTCCTGGAGCAACAACAGCAGCAACGGCTCAACCTCCAACGCATCCCTGCCGCCCAGCCACCAGCGCAGCTCCAGTTTCAGCGGTACGGAAGAAGAAGAGGCTCGCATCATTTGGCCCTGGCATTGGGATGAAACAGAGTCTGTCCGCCCACGACATAGGCGCCGATGACTTGCTGGCCCTCCGGCGACAGCATCCAGTCGATGAATCGCTGGCCCTCCGCCTTTTTCACATGGGGATGCCGCCCGGGATTGACCAGGATGAGGGCGTACTGATTGAACAGCCGCGGATCGCCCTCGGCCAGCAGTTCCAAATTGCCGCGGTTTTTGAAGGTGGCCCAGGTGGCGCGGTCACTCAACGTGTATGCCTCCAGGCCCGCGGCGGTATTGAGGGCGGCGCTCATGCCGCCGCCGATGTCCTTGTACCACTTTCCAGAGGCGGCCCTGACGTCGACGCCCGCCTCCCCCCACAGACGCAACTCCTCGCGATGCGTGCCGCTGTCATCACCGCGCGAAATGAACGTCGATTGCTTCCTCGCGATGGCGCGGAAGGCCTCCACGGCGTCCTTCATGCCGCGTACGCCGGCCGGATCGGACCTGGGCCCGATGATGACGAAGTCGTTGTACATCACCTCCAACCGTTCCACCCCATGGCCATCGCGGATGAATTTCTCCTCGCCGGCCCGGTCGTGCACCAACAGCACGTCGGCGTCCCCCTGCTCGCCGAGCTTCAAGGCCTGCCCCGTGCCCACTGCGATCACGCGGACTTCGATCCCGGTTTTGGCGGTGAACTTCGGCAGCAGATAATCAAACAAGCCCGAATTCTGGGTGGAAGTCGTCGAGGACAGCGTGATGAATTTCTCCGCGGTCCACGCCGGCGCCGCCAATAACGCCAGCAAAAGACCAGTAAACACCCCTTTAAGACGAAGATTCAACTTCATTGCGGTTCTCAATTCCTCATTGGCCGTTACCAAGACAATTGCCCCGCCAGGAACGCCTTTCCCTCGCGACTTTGCGGTGCGCCGAAGAATTGCCGCGCCGGTTGATGCTCGGCAACGCAGCCTCGATGCATAAATACAATCTCATCGGCCAGCCGGCGTGCCTCGCTTAAATCATGCGTCGTCATGATGATTTTGACGCCGGCCTGCGCGAATTCCTCAATCACCTGTTCCACGGCGCCGGTCGCCGTGGGGTCGAGATTGGCCGTGGGCTCATCCAGCAGCAGAACCTCCGGGCGGATCACCCAGGCGCGCGCCAGTGCGACGCGCTGCTGCTCGCCCCCGGAGAGCAGTCGTGCCGGGAGATTGGCGTGATTCGTGAGCCCTGCCATTTGCAGCGCCTCCCGCAGCCGTTGTCGCCGCAGGCCGCGGCCGAAGCCACGCAACGACAGCGGATATTCGATATTCTCCGCCACTGAACGGCGCAGCATGATGGGACGCTGAAACACCATGGCCTGCCGGTCCCGCGCCCACGCGATCGGGCCGCCCGCCCAGGTGATCCTTCCCGCCGTCGGCGCGAGCAGGCCGTGGCACAGGCGCATGATGAGGCTTTTGCCCGCGCCATTCGGCCCCAAGAGCACGGTCTTGCCGCCGGCGGTGATGGTCAGGTTCACGTCCTGCAACAAGGTCCTTCCCCGAAATTCATACGCGACATGCTCCAGCCGCAATGGCAGTATGCTTGGCGTGAGGCTTGTGCAGGGTGCGTTCACGGCGCCGTGATCCCGCTCAAGTCGTGGCGCAGGGCGTGCTCCTTGAGGCCGTAGACCGTGCCGTTCACCACCATCGACAGGGTGATGAGCACGAAGCCCAGCGCCAGCGCCAGCGCCAGATTTCCCTTGGAGGTTTCGAGCGCGATGGCCGTGGTCATGGTGCGGGTGTAGTGATCGATATTCCCGCCGACGATGATGATGGCGCCGACCTCGCCGATGGCCCGGCCGAACCCCGCCAGCACGCAGGTCATGAGGCTGTGACGCCCCTCCCATAGCAACGTGGGAATGGCCAGCAAGCGGCTGGCGCCCATCGACTGCAACTGTTCGGCATATTCCAGCCACAGGTCTTCGATCTGCTGGCGCGTCAGGGCCATGATGATGGGCGTCACCAGCACGCATTGCGCCAGCACCATCGCCGCCGGCGTGAACAGCAGCCCGAGGAACCCGAACGGACCACTGCGCGACAGCAACAGGTAAACCACCAGTCCCACCACCACCGGCGGCAATCCCAACAGGGTGTTGTTGAGGACGATGAAAAAATTGCGTGTTGGAAACCGCAACAGGGCCAATCCGGCGCCCAGCGGCAAACCGACGATTGCGGCCAGCACCACGGCCGTCAGGCTGACCGCCAGCGACAGACCGATGATCTCGCGCAGCAGCGGATCAAACTGCAACAGCAGACGGGCGGCCAGGGGAAATGCCTGCGTGATGTCGCTCATGCTATTTATGCTTAATAATTCATATTTTAATTATATTATTTACCATAATATTATCTAGGTAATCAAATAGAGTGCCATGAAATAAGAAATTAAATTCATAAAGTATTGCAGAAGCGTCAAGCCGCCGGTCATGCGAGAAGACGGCCAGCGCTTACACAAGCACAGAAACTGATGAGGAGCCATGAAAACAAACATGACGACGGAGAAGCTGCTACGCGGGGTTTCAACCTGGAAGGTCTTTCTAATCTGCCTGACCATCATGGGATCGTGCCTCAATGCCGCCAGGGCTGACGATAATCAGGGGGCGGCGCATGATCGGAATACGACGCTGTCCGATCTGACCCTCTTTAACTTGTTTTCAGAGGGCTGGGACCAACCCTGGGCGAAGCGGGAACGGGCAGCGCCGGATATGGCGCTTCTGCGGGTCACGACAAACTTTCTGGAGCGCGAATTCCGGCTGGATTACGCCCGCACCAATGACATTCGCAATAATCCCAAACTCGATAGCACGGACTTTCTCAATGGCCTCATCGCCTATGGGCTCAATCGCCGGCTGATGATCGAGGCCATCACCAACTACCAATGGAATAACGCGCGAGCCGGAACGGATGAGGACGGTGCCGGCGGCGGCGGATTGGTGCGCTTGCAACTCATCGACACCTCCACTTCGTCCTATGCCGCACAGGTGAAAGTGGCGACCCCGAACAAGGGCATTGGCCAAACCCAGACCTCGGTATCGTATGCCCTGGCGGGGTTCAATGATTTGCAGTCGCTCCTTAATCTCAATCAAGTGGGGCTGTACTATTCGTTCCAATACGAAAGCCTGTCGGGCCCGCACAAGCCCGGCACCCGGGAAGACGACATCAGCTATGACCTCTCGCTGGCGAAGACCTGGACCGATCCCAATACACCCATTTTCGGCAACTTCACGACCTTCGCAGAGGCCTTCGCCACCACCAATTTGAACGGCGACAAGGAAGGTCAAACGGTTTTCACCATCACGCCCGGCCTTCGATTCTGGTTTGCGCGTGAAAACTCTTTAATACTCGGCGTGGACCTGCCGGTCAATGATCCCCATCCCTTCGGCAATATTGTCAGGGCGACATATATCCTCAACTTCCAGTAGGCCGGGGATGATTGGTGGTGACGCGCGGTCGCCGTATGGACCAGGAGTGAATTCGCCCCGCGTGGCGGCGGTACTAAATCTTAACGGCCATGGCTCACGCGGAGGCGGCCGGCCGCCCCCTAATCCCGGACGAGGATGGCTTGAGGATATAATGCGCATGGCTTGCCCAATCGCTCCCGCACATGACCGAAGGAAACTACACTGCCGCATTTCCGGCCATCCGCATGCGGCGCATGCGCGCGCATGAGTTTTCGCGCCGCCTCATGCGCGAGGCGCGCCTCGGCGTTGATGATCTGATTTACCCGATGTTTGTCTGCGCGGGCAAAAAACGCCGCGAAGCCGTTGCCTTTATGCCCGGCATCGAACGCCTGAGCATGGATTTGCTGCTGCGGGAGGCGGAAAAAATCCATCGTCTGGGCATCCCCGCCATCGTGCTCTTTCCGGCCACGCCCGCGGAAAAGAAAACCGCCGACGGGCGCGAAGCCTTCAATCCCAAGGGGCTCATCCAGACCACCGTGCGCGCACTCAAAAAGGCCGTGCCTGAACTGGGCGTCATCACCGATGTCGCGCTCGATCCCTACACGACCCACGGCCAGGACGGCCTGATCGACAAACGCGGCTACGTCGTCAACGACGCGACGCTGGAGGTGCTGGTCAGACAGGCATTGTCGCACGCCGAGGCCGGCGCGGATGTGGTCGCGCCGTCCGACATGATGGACGGCCGCATCGGCCGCATCCGCCAGGCGCTGGAGTCCGCCGGGCATGCCAACACCCTGATCCTCGCCTACTCCGCCAAGTACGCCTCGGGTTTCTACGGCCCCTTCCGCGACGCGGTCGGCTCGGCCGGCAATCTCAAGGGCGGCGGCAAATCCACCTATCAGATGGATCCGGCCAACACGGATGAGGCGCTGCGCGAGGTGGCGCTGGACAGCGCCGAGGGCGCGGACGCGGTGATGGTGAAGCCGGGCCTGCCCTACCTCGACATCGTGCGGCGCGTGAAGGAGAAATTCGCCGTGCCGACATTCGTCTATCAGGTGAGCGGCGAATACGCCATGCTCAAGGCCGCCGCGCAAGCCGGCTGGCTGGACGAACGCCGTGCCGTGCTGGAGACGCTGCTGTGCATGAAACGCGCCGGCGCCGACGCCATCCTGACCTATTTCGCCCGCGACGCCGCCGGCTGGCTCGGTGAACGCTGATCCACCCGCATGGCGCGAACGCGCCATGCGGGTAATCCCGGCAAAGTTTCACCCCTTTTTGAATTTCACCGCCTCATCGGAGCCAGCGGTGGCGTTGCCGGCGCTGTAGGAGTGCGCCCCCACACCGGCCAGTCTGCCCTTGTCGACGATCAGGTATTCATTGCGGATGGGGCGGCCGCTGAACCAGCATTCCAGAATTTCACGCGTGCCGGCGGCGTAGCGCGCCTGCGCTGACAAACTGGAGCCGGAGATGTGCGGCGTCATGCCGTGGTGCGGCATCGTCCGCCAAGGATGGTCCTTGGGCGCCGGCTGTGGGAACCATACGTCACCGGCGTAGCCGGCGAGCTGTCCGCTCTGCAGCGCCCTCACGATGGCGTCGCGATCACAAATCTTGCCGCGCGCGGTGTTGACGATGTAGGCCCCGCGCTTCATCTTGGCGATGAGCTTGTCGTTGAACAGATGCTCGGTCTCGGGATGCAGCGGACAATTGATGCTGACAACATCACAAATTTTCACCATCGACTCCACATCGGGATGGAAGGTCAATCCCAGTTCCTTTTCGACGCTCTGCGGCAGGCGGTGCCGGTCGGTGTAATGCAGCTTCATGTCGAAGGGTTTCAGTCGCTTCAGCACCGCGAGTCCGATACGTCCCGCGGCGACCGTCCCGAACACCATGCCCTCCACGTCGTAGGAGCGCGCCACGCAGTCGGCGATATTCCAACCCTTGTTGACCACCCACTGGTAGGAGGGGATGTAATTGCGCACCAACGCCAGGATCATCATCACCACGTGCTCGGAGACGCTGATGCTGTTGCAGTAGGTGACTTCCGCGACCGTGATGCCCCGCTCCATCGCCGCCTGCAAGTCGGTGTGATCGGAGCCGATGCCGGCGGTGACGATGAGCTTCAATTTCGGCGCCTTGGCGATCCTTGCCGCCGTCATGTAGGCGGGCCAGAAGGGCTGCGAGATGACGATGTCGGCGTCCGGCAGCTCGCGATCCAGGACGGAGTCGGCGCCGTCCTTATCCGAAGTGACAACCAATTTGTGGCCGTTGCTCTCAAGGAATTTTCGCAGCCCGAGTTCTCCGGAGACGCTGCCCAGCAACTGCCCCGGTTTGAAATCAATGCCTGCCGGCGTCGGCAGCGTCTGCCCGTCGGGATAACGTTCCAGTTTGGGGATATCGTCGCGGGCGTAGGATTTTGGATAGCCGCCCACGGGATCGTCGTACAGCACGCATATGACCTTGGCCATAGGATGAGACCTCCTGATGATTGTTTGGATTTTTGGAGACGGGCCATGGCGGCCCGCAGCGATTCCACCGGATAACGCCCGGCGGTTACCGCGAATGCGTCAGGGACGGTCTGCACCCACACCATGAGGCACTGCGGACAACAACCAGCAACGCGCGTGAGTATGAGAAACACTCCACGCCTCTTCAAATCGATTGCGCGGAACGCCGATAGATGATGTCTATGACGCTTGGGCGGATTCCTGGGAGGAGGGTTCCGTGTCGAAAAAGGACCGTAGCGCCAGTCCTTCGGCGGCGGCCAGCAACGCCCGTGCGGCCGGTGATACCGGCTCGTTCTTCGGTATCACCAGCCCCACGGCGTGATCCGGCAGCTGCTCCGCCAGTGGGATGGCGTGCACCCCCGGCGGCACGCCGAACAGGGAGAGGAAGGTGTGCGGAAACACGCTCGACCATGACCCCTGCCGCACCAGGGAATACAGCGCGATGAAGGAATTGGCCTCGACGACAGTGCGGGGAAACACACCGGCGGCGCGGAAGACGGCGTCGATGATGCGGCGCATCTGCATGTCCTGTGACAGCAGGCAGAGCGGAACGCCTGCGACCGCCCGCCAGCTCACCGAACGGACGTTGCTCCAGGGACCGCCCTCGGCAGTGAGAAACACATAATGCTCGCGGTACAGCGGCCGCGCGATGACATCTTTCAAGGGTTCATTGTCGAGGTAGGTCAGACCGGCATCCAGATCGAATTCCGCCAAGCGCTGTTCGATGCTGCGCGAGGACATTTGCTGAATCAAAACGCGCGCGGCCGGATGACGTGCGCAGAACTCCTCGATCAGCGCCCCGACGGCCGGCAGCGCCGCCGGCACGACGCCGAGGCGCACCGTGCCCTGCAGGCCTTCGCGCGATTCACTGACGTCCTGAACCAGCGCCTCCCAGTCGGCAAGAATGCGCTGTGCCCAGACGAGTACCCGCTCGCCCTCCGGCGTGAAGCCCCGGAACTGTTGATCCCTTTCGATAATGCGGATGCCCAGTTCGCATTCGAGCTTGTGCAGACCCGCGGACAGCGTGGGCTGCGAGACGTGGCTGGCCACCGCCGCGCGGGCAAAGTGCTGCTCGCGCGCAAGGGCGGTCAGATAGCGCAGCTGTCGTATGAACATGCGAGGCAAGTCTCGAACAGATCCTAACAGAAGCCGCCTTCGACGGCTCTGAACGCGCAGTAGAACCGCTAGGCATCCATGTTCAGTTCCTGGATCTTGCGGGTGAGGGTGTTGCGTCCCCAGCCGAGCAGCCTCGCGGCCTCCTGGCGCTTGCCGGCGGTCTTGCGCAGCGCGGCCTCGATCAGGATGCGTTCGAACGCCGGCACGGCCTTGCTCAGGACGTCACCACCGCCCTGCGTCAGCAGCCGATCCGCCCAGTCGCGCAGCGCCTTTTCCCAGCCTTCGCCGGCCGCCGCCTCCCCTCTGGGCGCGGTGATCTCCGGCGGCAGGTCCTCGGCGTGCACGTCGCGGGCGGGCGCCATGACGGTGATCCAGCGGCAGACGTTTTCCAGCTGGCGCACGTTGCCCGGCCAGTCGTTCTGCTGCATGACCTTGATCGCGTCCGGCAGCAATATCTTGCCCTCCACGCCCAGTTCACGCGCGGACGCCGACAGGAAATGACGCGCCAGGGGGTCGATGTCCTCCCGCCGTTCGCGCAGCGGCGGGATGTGCAGGCGGATCACGTTCAGGCGGTGAAAGAGATCGTCGCGGAACAGGCCGGCCTTCACGCGCGCGGCCAGGTCCTGATGCGTGGCGGCGATGACGCGGACATCGACCCTGACCGGCGCGGTGCCGCCGACGCGATAAAATTCGCCGTCGGCCAGCACCCGCAACAGGCGCGTTTGCAGCTCCGCCGGCATGTCGCCGATCTCGTCCAGAAACAGGGTGCCGCCGTTGGCCTGCTCGAAGCGGCCGATGCGCTGCTGCGTGGCGCCGGTGAAGGCGCCCTTCTCGTGGCCGAAGAGTTCCGATTCCAGCAACTCACGCGGGATGGCGGCCGTGTTCAGCGCGATGAGCGGCTGGGTGGCGCGCGGGCTGTGCCGGTGCAGGGCCCGCGCCACCAGCTCCTTGCCGGTGCCCGACTCGCCGGTGATGAGCACCGTCATGTGCGAACGCGACAGGCGGCCGATGGCGCGGAACACCTCCTGCATCGCCGGCGCCGCGCCGATCATGTCGGAGGTGAAGGCGGCGGCCTCCGTCCCGGCGCCGGCGGGCTGCGTCTGGCGCCGCAGGGCGCGGCGGACGATGCCGACGGCCTCGTCGACGTCGAAGGGCTTCGGCAGGTACTCGAACGCGCCGCCCTTGAACACCTCCACGGCACGATCCAGATCGGCGTACGCCGTCATGATGATGACCGGCACCTCCGGCGCGCGGCGGCGTACGTGCTCCAGCAGCCCCATGCCGTCCGTACCCGGCATGCGGATGTCGGCGAGGATGACGGCGGGCTTTTCCTTCTCCAGCCTGCGGATGGCGAGATCGGCGTTGTCCAGGCAGCGCACCGGAATGCCCGCCTGCGTGAGCGCCTTCTCCAGCACCCAGCGGATGGCGCGGTCGTCATCCACCACCCACACCGGCGCGGACTCAGTCATTGTCGTTGAGCGGCAGCAGCACGCTGAAGACGGTATGGCCGGGGCGGCTCTGGCATTCGATGGTGCCGCCGTTCTTGTGGATCAGGCTGCGGGTGATCGCCAGTCCGAGGCCGGTGCCGTCGGCGCGTCCCGAGATCATGGGGTAGAAGATCTGGTCGGCGATCTCGGGAGGCACGCCGGGGCCGGTGTCGATGACCTCCACGCGCAGGGCGAGGCGGTGACGCTGGCCGTTCAGGGTCATCTGCCGCTCGGCGCGCGTGCGCAGCGTGATTTCACCGCCACCGGCCACCGCCTGGCTGGCGTTGTGCACCACGTTCAGGAACGCCTGCACCAGATGGTCGCGATCGGCGATCAGGGGCGGCAGGCTGGGGTCGTAATCGCGGTGAATCCGCAGGTTGGGCCGTTCGGCCTCCACCAGCTGCCGGACGTGCTCGAGGACCTCGTGGACATTCAAGGCCACGGGATGCGGCTTGCTTTCCGGCAGCATCATGTTGTCCAGCAGTTTGCGCAGCCGGTCGGCCTCGCCCATGATGAGGCGGGTGTATTCGCGGTGCGCCTCGCTGCCCAGCTCGCGCTCGAGCAACTGCGCCGCGCCGCGGATGCCGCCCAGCGGATTTTTCACCTCGTGGGCCATGCCGCGCATCAGGGCCGCCGTGGCGTGGTCCTGCGCCAGACGGTTCTCCTCGCGCACCACCCGGCGGCGCCAGCCGGCGTCGGTGAGTTCGAGCAGGACGTGCGTCACCCGGCTGCCCTCGAACACCGGCGTCAGGCTGCAGTCGACGCTGTGCGCGGGCGTGATGCCCGACTCGGCGAGCGTGACTTCGCGTTCCACCAGCGGCTCACCGGTCTTCAGCACCTTGTCGAGCGCCGCCAGCAGCACCGGCGCGCCGGCGAGCAATTGCCCGGCGGGTTGGCCGACCGATTTGCGCATGTTGACGGCGAACAACGCCTCCACCGCCGCGCTCTGCCAGCACAAACGGGCCGCTCCATCAAACACCATGACCGCAGTGGACAGATGATCCAACAAGGCCAGCAGGCGCCTGGCATCCGGCATGGCATGCAATCTTATCGCACTATTCTGGTGCATATGAAATTGGGGTACGGTGCAATCGCGCTCCCGACTCTCGGAAAACGTAGGGAAAAGCCGCCCCATACATGGCGGTATAACCAGTTTCTACGAAAGAACAGCAATAATCAGACCAGATGAACCAATGGAAGTACTTCAGTTCTTTTTGTTTTTGGCGGCCGGATTGGTGAGTATGGAGAAACGCTGAAGCGTGAAAGTCGTGCTGGCCGAGCCCAACGGCCTGCCGTTCTGATCCTGCACCGTCGCCTGCACCGTATGCGTGCCTCGATCCACGTTGGTCAGGCTCAATTCCGTCGAACCGCCCGGCTCCCCCTGCGGCTGCCCGTCCATCAGGAATTGAATGGTGTCCCCGGGATTCAGCGGAGGATTCAGCTGTACGCTGACATTGACGTTCCCCGTATTCTCACGGATCGACTCATCGGCCTTCGGCGAAATGAAGGTAATCTCATAATGCCTTGACTCGGGGGCCTTGGGCCCGGCAGCCGGCGTCTGTACTTTCTCGGCCGGGATGGTATCCACGTCCTTGACCTTGATTTTCTCCGCCCCGGCGGCGGGCTTGTCGGAGAAATGCACGACGCCGTCCTTGTCCACCCACTTGTAAAGTTCCGTATCGGCCACGGCGGCCGCCGTCCACAGCACGAGCAGCACACGGGCCACCGCACGAAGAATAGTCATGGGTTCCAGCATAACCAAGGCCTGACAGGTAGACAAGAAAGAGGTGGACGGGGTTTCAGTTCCCCAAAGGGAAAGCCCCCGAATCCGGGGGCTCTCCTGTACAGCCGCTGAACGCGCGCCGCGGTTTACGAGCTGTAATACATATCGAACTCGACCGGATGCGTGGTCATCCGGAACCGCGTCAACTCCTCGTGTTTGAGCGCCATGTAGGAGTCCAGGAAGTCCTCCGAGAACACGCCGCCCTTGGTGAGGAAGTCGTGATCCTTCTCCAGGCATTCCAGCGCCATCTCCAGCGATGAACAGACATTGGGCACCTTCCTGGCCTCCCTGGGCGGAAGATCATAAAGATTCTTGTCGATCGGCTCGCCGGGGTGGATCTTGTTCTGCACGCCGTCCAGACCCGCCATCAGCATCGCGGCGAACGCCAGGTACGGATTGGTGGTCGGGTCCGGGAAACGCACCTCGACGCGCCTGGCCTTGGGGTTGCTGACGTAGGGGATGCGGCAGGCCGCCGATCGGTTGCGCCCGGAGTAGGCGAGATTGATCGGCGCCTCGAAGCCCGGCACCAGCCGCTTGTAGCTGTTGGTGCCCGGGTTGGTGATGGCGTTCAGCGCCCTGGCGTGCTTGATGATGCCGCCGATGTAGTACAGCGCGAACTCGGAGAGCCCGGAATAGCCGTCGCCGGCGAACAGGTTCTTGCCGCCCTTCCACACCGACTGGTGCACGTGCATGCCGGAGCCGTTGTCGCCGACGATGGGCTTGGGCATGAAGGTGGCGGTCTTGCCGTAGGAATGCGCGACCATCCACACCGTGTATTTCAGGATTTGCATCCAGTCGGCGCGCTGGACGAGCGGCGCGAAGCGGGTGCCGACTTCATTCTGGCCCGCCGCCGCCACCTCGTGATGATGGACCTCGCACTCCACGCCCTGCTGCTCGAGGGCGAGCGCAATGGCGTTGCGGATGTCCTGCAGCGTAGCGGCCGGCGGCACCGGGAAATAACCGCCCTTGACCGGCGCGCGGTGGGCCATGTTGCCGTCCTCGTATTCGATGCCGGACGACCACGGGGCCTCCTCGGACTTGATCTTCACCGAGCTGCCGGACATGTCCACGCTCCAGGTGACGCTGTCGAAGATGAAGAACTCCGGCTCCGGGCCGAAATAGGCCGTGTCGCCGAGGCCCGAGGATTTCATGTAGGCCTCGGCGCGCTTGGCGATGGTGCGCGGATCGCGATCGTAGCCCTTGCCGTCGGAGGGCTCGATGACGTCGCAGGTGATGTTGAGCATCGGCTCGTCGGTGAAGGGATCCATGCGCGCGGTGGCGGGATCCGGCATCAGCAGCATGTCCGAGGCCTGGATGCCCTTCCAGCCGGCGATGGAGGAACCGTCGAAGGCGTGGCCGTCCTCAAATTTTTCCTTGGTGAAATACTTGACCGGCACGGTGACGTGCTGCTCCTTGCCGCGGGTATCGGTGAAACGGAGGTCAACGAATTTAACCTCCTTGTCCTTGATCATTTTCAGGACATTATCTGGTGTGGACATAAACTTACTCCTCCGCCTTCGTTAATCAGGTCATTAGTTGATATAAAAGCCCATAGCAAGGGAGGAAAACAGCATTTCCTGTGCCAGAAAACGGCGCAGAATACGACTGGATTCTCCGGGTACGTGCACTGATTGTCGCACCTTTTATGTGCAACATGGTTATTCTTTGCACTATTTTAGTGCTTAGACGCTTAAAGCGGTAGGATGGATTCGCCTATCATCAAGTCGTCAAGGGATTCCCGACGGCGGATGAGGTGGGCGATTTCCCCTTCCACCATGACTTCAGCGGCACGTGGACGCGCATTATAGGTGGAACTCATGGAGAATCCATAGGCACCCGCCGATCGCACCGCCAGCAGGTCGCCGGGTTCGAGGTTCAGCTTCCGCCCCCTGCCGAGGAAATCCGCCGACTCGCACACCGGCCCGACGATGTCGCAATCCCGCGGCGTACCGCCTTCCCGCCGCACCACCGGCACGATGTCATGCCAGGCGTCGTACAGCGCCGGCCGGGCGAGGTCGTTCATGGCGGCATCGACAATGGCGAAATTCCTGGGGCCGGCGGGCTTCAAGTATTCCACGCGCGTCAGCAGCACGCCGGCATTGCCGACAATGGCGCGTCCCGGCTCCAGCAGAATTTCGTGGGGCAGCCGGTCGGTGTGGCGGCGGATGGCCGCCGCGTACTCGGCTACGGTCGGCGGCGTTTCATCGCGGTAGCGTATCCCCAGGCCCCCGCCGATATCGATGTGCTGCAAAGCGATCCCCTGCCGCGACAGCTCCGCGACCAGCCCCAGCAGGCGCTCCAGCGCGTCGGCGAAGGGGCGGCTGTCGGTCAATTGCGAGCCGATGTGGCAGGCGATGCCGACGATGTCAATGTGGGGCAGCGCCGCCGCGCGCCGGCACACCCGCAGCGCCTCCGCCGCGGTGATGCCGAACTTGCTCTCCAGCAGGCCGGTGGCGATGTAGGGGTGCGTGCGGACGTCCACATCCGGATTGATGCGCAGCGCGGCTTTCGCCTTCCTGCCAAGACCGCCGGCCACTTCGTTCAGCCGCTCCAACTCGGGCCCGGATTCGACGTTGAAGCAGCGTATACCTGCCTCCAGCGCGCGCTTCATTTCCTCGGCGCGCTTGCCCACGCCGGCGAACACGACGCGCCCGGCATCGCCGCCCGCGCGCAGCACCCGCTCGAGTTCGCCGACGGAGACGATATCGAACCCGGAGCCGAGGCGCGCGAGCACGTTCAGCACCGCCAGATTGCCATTGGCCTTGACCGCGTAGCAGACGAGATGGGGGTGGCCGCTGAAGGCCGCATCGAACTCGCGCCAGCGCGCCTCAATGGCGGCGCGCGAATACACATAGACCGGGGTGCCGTGCCGGCGCGCGATTTCGGCCAGCGGCACGCCTTCGGCGTACAGCTGCCGATCGCGGTAGGTGAACGGATCAGTCATCGAATAAACGAGGGGGTGAACGCCGGGGCGGTCTTGTGATCCGGCAGGTAGAGATCGCCCTTCTGCCCGCAGCCGCACAGCGCCAGGCCGATCGCGGCAACCACCGCGAGAATGCGCAGCGGACGGCTGGTCATGGCTCGTGACCCCGGACAATCATGCCGACCATGATAAAGTGATCGCCCGCCAATTCCCACCCCGCGCCCATATCCCATGCCCTCCATAGCTGAACCTCCCGTCTTGATTGAGCCTCCGGGCAAGCATGACGCCAGTGTCATCTGGCTGCACGGCCTCGGCGCCGACGGGCACGATTTCGAGGGCATCGTGCCGGAACTGGGCCTGCCCCGAACACACGGCATCCGCTTCATCTTCCCGCACGCGCCGCACCGCCCCATCACCATCAACGGCGGCATGGTCATGCGCGGCTGGTACGACGTCGCCGGGCCGGACCTGACGGAGCGCGAGGACGAGGCGGGGATCCGCGATTCTTCCGCCATCGTCGAGGAATTCATCGCAAGGGAACGCGCCGCCGGCGTGTCCGCCGGACGCATCGTGCTGGCCGGTTTCTCCCAAGGCGGCGCGATTTCATTGTTTGCCGGCCTGCGCCATCCGGAGCGTCTGGCGGGAATCATGGCGCTCTCGACCTATCTCCCGCTGCCGGA
Organism: Gammaproteobacteria bacterium; assembly: GCA_021324815.1. Classification (GTDB taxonomy): domain Bacteria; phylum Pseudomonadota; class Gammaproteobacteria; order JAJPIJ01; family JAJPIJ01; genus JAJPIJ01. The sequence goes on along the minus strand of JAJPIJ010000036.1, from coordinate 5,575 downwards.
CACCTTGCCCGCCGAGGCGCATGGCGCCGCCCGGCAGACACCCATCTTCATGGCGCATGGCCTCTACGATCCGCTCATCCCCGTCCTCCACGGGCAGCATTCGGCCGAACAATTGCGCGCGCGGGGATACAGCGTCACTTGGCGCACCTACGCCATGCCGCACAGTGTCTGCGCCGAGGAAATCCGCGATCTCGCCGCCTGGCTCAAGGCGGAATTGCGCTGACTGATTCCTCACCCACGAGGTCGATGCAAAACGTCATGAGAGGGTCAGATGCTGGGCGCGACGATGGCGGCTGCGACGCGGTGCGCGCAGCGGGAGGTGCGGGAGCAGCCGCAAGCGGCCCGTGTGCAGTTAAACGCAGCCGCGCTCCCCTTCCCGAAAGCGCCGCTTCGCGGCCTCGTGTCCGAGGCGCAAAGCGAGACAGTACAAAGCAGTACGGCGAGCTTTCGAGCGAGGAGCAACAACGCAGATGACCCTCGCAATAGTTTTGCTACTTGGAGCGCGCCACCTGCATCGGTATGGCGTTGCCGATGCGGGTGACGCGGTTGTCGGTGTCCACGTAAACCAGCCGCGGCTTGAAGCGGGCCGCCTGCTGCTCGTCGATCGCGGCGTAGGCCCAGACGATCACCTGATCCCCCGGCCGGGCCTTGTGGGCGGCGGCGCCGTTGATGGAGATGATCCCCGAGCCGGGCTGCGCCGGCATGGCGTAGGTGGTGAAGCGCTCGCCGTTGGCGATGTTGTAAATCTGGATCTGTTCGTACTCGCGTATGCCGGCCGCCTCCATGAGCCGGGTGTCGATGGCGCAGGAGCCCTCGTAGTCGAGCTCGGCGTGGGTGACGCGCACGCGGTGCAGTTTGCATTTGAGCACTGTGATTTGCATGTCAACTTCCCGATGGAATGGGCACCCGTAAATAGCTTACCACCTAGCGACGGGGGGCGGAACGGCGGCGGCCCGAAGGGCGCCGGCCACCGCCGGCGCGCCCATGGACGCGGTCGTGATGGCGCGGTCGTGGCGGCCGGGGCGGAAGCTCCGCCAGCATGCCGGCGGTGATCTGGCCGGTCGGGATCTTGTGGCCGATGTACTCCTCGATGTCCATCAACGAATACACGTACTCCTCGCAGGCGAAGGTGATGGCGTCGCCGCTGGCGCCGGCGCGCGCGGTGCGGCCGATGCGATGCACGTAATCCTCGCCGTTCTGCGGCAGGTCGTAGTTGATGACATGGCTGACGCCGGGGATGTGCAGTCCGCGCGCGGCGACATCGGTCGCCACCAGGATCGGCAGTTCGCCGCGGGTGAAACGGGCTAGCAGCGACTGGCGCTTTTTCTGCGGCACGTCGCCGGACAAGACGCGCGCCTCGATGTCCTGCTCGCGCAGCACGTCGGAGATTTCCTCCGCCACGCGCTTGGTATTGACGAAGATCAGCGTGCGCGCCGGGTTGATCTGCCGCAACAGGCCGACCAGCAGCGCCGGCTTCTGCGCGCTCTCGATGTGATACAGCACCTGCTTGACGCTGTCGACGGTCACCTGGTCGGGGTTGATTTCCACCACCTGCGGGTTGTTCATGTGCTCGTAGGCCAGCTCGTGCACGCGCAGGCTGAGCGTGGCCGAGAACAGCATGGACAGGCGCTGCTCCGGGTCGGGCATGCGCCGCAGCAGGAAGCGGATGTCCTTGATGAAGCCGAGATCAAACATGCGATCGGCCTCGTCCAGCACCATCACCTCGACGGCGCGCAGGTCGAAGACGTGCTGCTTGAAGTAGTCGATGACGCGCCCCGGCGTGCCGATGAGCACGTCCACGCCGGCGCGCAGGGCGTCGCGCTGGGCGTCGTAGTCCACGCCGCCATAAATGAGGGCGAATTTGAAGGGCGTGAACTGGCCCAGTTGCAGCGCATCCTTGTGAATTTGAATCGCCAGCTCGCGCGTAGGGGCCAGCACGATGGCGCGCGGCTGGTTGGGCCTGCGGCCGGCCGGTTCCGGCCGTTTCAACAGGCGATCCATCAACGCCAGCAGGAAGGCGGCGGTCTTGCCGGTGCCGGTCTGCGCCTGGCCGGCGACATCGTGCCCGGAAAGCGCAATCGGCAGGGCGGCGGACTGGATCGGCGTGCAGCGGGTGAAGCCGGCGGCAGCCACGCCCTGCAACAAAGCGGGATGCAAATCAAGCTCTTGAAAGGTTTTTTCCATGTCGGCCTTGAGTAGTAAGCGCCGACTAGGATAACGCAATCGCGGGCCGCGCTTGCAAGAAAGGCATGGTTGCATCGAAAATGCTTCCTCTTGATTCATACAAGAAAGGTCCGCGCACTCCATGAGCAGTCCCAATGTGGTTCACGTCAGTGATGCCAGTTTTGAAACCGATGTCCTGAACGCCAGCCTGCCGGTGCTGGTCGACTACTGGGCGGAATGGTGCGGTCCCTGCCGCATGATCGCGCCCATCCTCGACGAGATTGCCAGCACCTATGCCGGCAAGCTCAAGGTGGCCAAGGTGAACGTGGACGAAAACCGCGACACCGCCGCCAAATACGGCATCCGCGGCATCCCCACGCTGATGATCTTCAAGGACGGCAACGTCGCCGCCACCAAGGTGGGGGCGCTGTCCAAGTCGCAGCTGGCGGCCTTTGTCGACAGCAACATCTGACCCCGCCATGCGCGCGCCCCGCCCCGCCGGGGCGGGGCTGGACGGGAGCGCCAGAGCATGCTAGCTTAGTTGCCAAGCTGTAATTGCAGTCCGCCGGTTCCGGCCCAAACTTCCATCAACTTTCTTCCCCGGCGCGGATCATCCCGCCGGCTTCAATTCATTCAAACCACGCCATTCGACATGAACCTGACCGAACTCAAACGCAAACCCGCCTCCGAACTCATCAACCTCGCCGAGACCATGGGCATCGAGGGCGCCGCCCGCTCCCGCAAACAGGACGTCATCTTCGGCATCCTCAAGGGACACGCCAAAAAAGGCGAGGAAATCTGGGGCGACGGCGTGCTGGAAATCCTGCAGGACGGCTTCGGCTTCCTGCGCACGGCGGACGGCTCCTATCTCGCCGGTCCGGACGACATCTACGTCAGCCCCTCGCAGATCCGCCGCTTCAACCTGCGCACCGGCGACACCATCTCCGGCACCATCCGCCCGCCGAAGGAGGGCGAGCGCTATTTCGCCCTGCTCAAGGTCAACGAGATCAACTTCGAGCCGCCGGAAAACGCCAAGAACAAGGTCCTGTTCGAAAACCTGACGCCGCTCTTTGCCAACAAGCGGCTGAAGCTCGAGCGCGGCAACGGCAGCACGGAGGACCTCACGCCGCGCGTCATCGATCTGGTGGCGCCCATCGGCAAGGGCCAGCGCGGCCTCATCGTCTCGCCGCCCAAGGCGGGCAAGACCATGCTCTTGCAGGCCATCGCCCAGTCCATCGTCACCAATCATCCGGAGTGCTACCTCATCGTGCTGCTCATCGACGAGCGCCCGGAGGAGGTCACCGAAATGGAGCGCTCGGTCAAGGGCGAGGTGGTGTCCAGCACCTTCGACGAGCCCGCCACCCGCCACGTGCAGGTGGCCGAGATGGTGATCGAGAAGGCCAAGCGGCTGGTCGAGCACAAACGCGACGTCGTCATCCTGCTCGATTCCATCACGCGTCTGGCGCGCGCCTACAACACCGTGATCCCGTCCTCCGGCAAGGTGCTGACCGGCGGCGTGGACGCCAACGCGCTGCAGAAACCCAAGCGCTTCTTCGGCGCCGCGCGCAACATCGAGGAGGGCGGCTCCCTCACCATCATCGCGACCGCCTTAATCGACACCGGCTCGCGCATGGACGAGGTGATCTACGAGGAATTCAAGGGCACCGGCAACATGGAACTGCATCTGGAGCGCAAGATCTCCGAGCGCCGCATCTTCCCCTCCATCAACATCAACCGCTCCGGCACCCGCCGCGAGGAGTTGCTGGTGCCGCCGGATGAATTGCAGAAGACCTGGATCCTGCGCAAGCTGCTGTCGCCGATGGAGGAAGTCGCGGCGATTGAATTCCTGCTGGAGCGCCTCAAGGTCACCAAGAATAACGCCGAGTTCTTCGACTCCATGAAGCGCGCTTCATGATAAAGCTACTGCGCTCGGCATAACGGTGCGGAAAAGGGCTCTACCCCTTTGGCTATCGAGGTTTTGCACTGGAGACGTCCGCCATTTACAATGTATTATGTAACCTCTTGCACCCCCGGCTGCCTCGCAAATGGATAATAAAATGAAGAATATCCAAAATCAGATTAATGCGTTGCTTGATGAGGCAATGAAGCAACCCGGTGTGGCCGATGTCATGCGTTTGTATGATTTGCAAAGACCTGCTCTAGAAGCTTATGTCAAAGCTCAGCAGGCTGTTGCACCACGCTGGGTCGTATTTTCTTCTACGTCATCCTCAAGATCGGTAAAGTAAATGCCGTCTTGGGGAGTTATCCTCAAGGAAATAACTGAGCTCAGGCAACGAGATCCTGAACATTATTTAGATCTCGTCCGTCGTAGATTTATTTCTTCTCAGTACGCGCATTCAAAGCGTGCAGTAATCCTGTACGCTACGAAATGGACGCAACATTCTGACAATGTGCCCCCCTGAACTAATTTCCGTTGCGGATGAGGATATTCAAGGACTAATGGAGGTTATTCATGGTGTTAAGGAGACTGCTCTTGATTTGATCATTCACAGCCCCGGCGGCAGTTTGGCGGCTGCAGATGCTTGTGTTCAATACCTCCGTTCCAAGTTTGATCACATTAGAGTATTTGTTCCTCATGCTGCGATGTCTGCGGCAACAATGATTGCATGTGCAGCTGACGAAATCGTGATGGGTAAGCATTCATTCCTTGGCCCAATTGATCCACAGTTCATAATGAATACATCGCTAGGGGCACGCTCAATACCTGCTCAGGCGATTCTGGAACAATTCGAAATCGCGAAAAAGGAATGTCATGACCCTGCGCAACTACCCGTTTGGCTGCCGATGTTGCAACAATACGGTCCGGATTTATTGGTTCAATGTAATCATGTTTCAGAGTTGTCGCGTAAATTGGTAGAGAACTGGCTTATGACATATATGTTTAAAGGTGAAGCCTCTGGACCAGAGAAAGCTTCATCTATCTCTGAATGGCTAGCAACACACGCCAATTTTAAGATGCATGGTAAATACATTAATCGCGATATGTTACGTAATCAGGGATTAAAAATTCTCGATCTCGAAGCTGATAAATTGCAGCAGGATCATGTACTATCAATTTTCCACGCGACCACTCATACCTTTTCCAATTCCGGTGCGGTCAAAATTATCGAGAATCATCTCGGTAATGCATACATTAATCATATGCAGCAGATTTTGGTCCAGCAGATAGCTACCCCATCACAAATGCCAAAACAGCCGCGGCGGCCGCCCGACCAACCCCCGTTTCCAAAGAAGAAAACACGCTGATTACGCAATTCGCGGGTTAAACGATTTAAGGGGTCAGAGTGAGGTATACCCGATTTCACGGACACCCAGATAGGCACATAATGCCGGAGGGGGTGTGCGATGAAAAAGCGTCAATCGTTCACGCGTGAGTTCAAGCTCGAAGCGG
>JAJPIJ010000005.1 GCA_021324815.1 Gammaproteobacteria bacterium | reverse complement strand
CAGCAGCCGCTGGGCGGCAAGGCGCAGTTCGGCGGCCAGCGCTTCGGCGAGATGGAGGTGTGGGCGCTGGAGGCCTACGGCGCCGCCTACACGCTGCAGGAGATGCTAACGGTCAAGTCCGACGACGTGACCGGCCGCACCAAGATGTACAAGAACATCGTCGACGGCGACCATCGCATCGAGGCCGGCATGCCGGAGTCCTTCAACGTGCTGTTGAAGGAAATGCGCTCGCTCGCCATCGACATTGACTTGGAGCAGAAATGAGCGGAGCGGCGGGCGACCCGCGTTCCACTGCTCATGAGGAGGAGCATCCTTGAAAGACCTACTTGATTTGTTGAAGCAGCACGCCCAGGTCGAGGACTTCGACGCCATCAGCATCGGGCTGGCCTCCCCGGAGAAGATCCGGTCCTGGTCCTTCGGCGAGGTCAAGAAGCCGGAGACCATCAACTACCGCACCTTCAAGCCGGAGCGCGACGGGCTGTTCTGCGCCAAGATCTTCGGGCCGGTCAAGGACTACGAGTGCCTGTGCGGCAAGTACAAGCGCCTGAAGCATCGCGGCGTGGTCTGCGAGAAGTGCGGCGTGGAGGTGACGCTGGCCAAGGTGCGCCGCGAGCGCATGGGCCATATCGAGCTGGCCTCGCCCGTCGCCCACATCTGGTTCCTGAAATCGCTGCCCTCGCGCATGGGCCTGCTGCTGGACCTTTCGCTGCGCGAACTGGAGCGGGTGCTGTATTTCGAATGCTACGTGGTCATCGATCCCGGCATGACGGACCTCGAGCGCGGCCAGCTGCTGACCGAGGAGCAGTACCTGGACGCCATCGAAAAATTCGGTGATGACTTCGACGCGCGCATGGGCGCGGAGGCGATCCATGAGCTGCTCTCCACCATGGACGTGCAGGCCGAGATCAACGCCATCCGCGAGGAACTGCCCAAGACCTCATCGGACGCCAAGATCAAGAAACTGACCAAGCGGCTGAAGCTGCTGGAAGCCTTCACCAGTTCCAACAACCGGCCAAAGTGGATGGTGTTGAAGGTGCTGCCGGTGCTGCCGCCCGAACTGCGGCCGCTGGTGCCGTTGGACGGCGGCCGCTTTGCGACCTCCGATCTCAATGATCTCTACCGCCGCGTCATCAACCGCAACAACCGCCTGAAGCGCCTGCTCGATCTGAACGCGCCGGACATCATCGTCCGCAACGAGAAGCGCATGCTGCAGGAGGCGGTGGACGCGCTGCTGGACAACGGGCGCCGCGGCCGCGCCATCACCGGCACCAACAAGCTGCCGCTGAAGTCGCTGGCCGACATGATCAAGGGCAAGCAGGGCCGCTTCCGCCAGAACCTGCTGGGCAAGCGCGTGGATTATTCCGGCCGCTCGGTCATCGTGGTGGGCCCCCAGCTCAAGCTGCATCAGTGCGGTCTGCCCAAGAAGATGGCGCTGGAGTTGTTCAAACCGTTCATCTTCTCAAAGCTCGAGCGCCGCGGCATGGCGACCACCATCAAGGCGGCCAAGAAGCTGGTGGAGCGCGAGGGGCCGGAGGTGTGGGACATCCTGGAAGAGGTGATTCGCGAGCATCCGGTGATGCTCAACCGCGCGCCGACGCTGCACCGCCTCGGCATCCAGGCCTTCGACCCGGTGCTGGTGGAGGGCAAGGCCATCCAGCTGCATCCGCTGGTCTGCACCGCCTTCAACGCCGACTTCGACGGCGACCAGATGGCCGTCCACGTGCCGCTGTCCATCGAGGCGCAACTCGAGGCCCGCACGTTGATGATGTCCACCAACAACATCCTGTCGCCGGCCAACGGCGACCCCATCATCGTGCCGACCCAGGACGTGGTGCTGGGGCTGTATTACATGACGCGCGAGCGCATCGGCGCCCGCGGCGAGGGCATGGTGTTCGCCGATCTGGACGAGGTGCATCGCGCCTACGAGAGCCGTGCCGTCGAATTGCAGGCCCGCATCAAGGTGCGCATGCCCGCCGGTGAGACGGACAAGACGGGAAGCCGCCCGCTGCGTCTGGTGGAGACCACGGTGGGCCGTTCGCTGCTGGCCAGTGTGCTGCCCGAAGGGCTGCCCTTCGAGCTGGTCAACCGTGATCTCAACAAGAAGGCCATTTCGCAGTTGATCAACACCTGCTATCGCAAGATGGGTCTCAAGGAGACCGTGATCTTCGCCGATCGGTTGATGTACACCGGCTTCCATCACGCCACGCGCGCGGGGGTGTCCATCGGCGTGGACGACATGGTGGTGCCGGAGGACAAGGAAAAAATCCTGGCGGCGGCGGAGCGGGGCGTCAAGGAGATCGAACAGCAGTACGCCGCCGGCCTGGTGACCTTCGGCGAGCGCTACAACAAGGTCGTCGATCTGTGGTCGCACGCCAATGATCAGGTGGCCAAGGCCATGATGGACAAGCTGGGTGCCGAGCTGGTGCAGGACCATCAGGGCAGGATGGTCCGGCAGGCCTCCTTCAACTCCATCTTCATGATGGCCGATTCCGGCGCGCGCGGCTCGGCGGCGCAGATCCGGCAGCTCGCCGGCATGCGCGGCCTCATGGCCAAGCCGGACGGCTCCATCATCGAGACGCCGATCACCGCCAATTTCCGCGAGGGTCTCGACGTGTTGCAGTACTTCATTTCCACGCATGGCGCGCGCAAGGGCCTGGCGGACACCGCGCTCAAGACCGCCAACTCCGGCTACCTCACGCGCCGGCTGGTGGACGTGGCGCAGGACCTGGTGGTCACCGAGGAGGATTGCGGCACCAAGGAGGGGCTGCTCATGATCCCGATCATCGAGGGCGGCGACGTGGTCGAGCCGCTGCGCGATCGGGTGCTGGGCCGCGTGGTGGCCGAGGACGTGCACAAGGGCAACAAGGTGGCAGTGCCGGCCGGCACCATGCTTGATGAGCACTGGGTCGCACATCTGGAGGAGATCGGCGTGGACCAGGTGAAGGTGCGTTCGCCCATCACCTGCGAGACCCGCTACGGCGTCTGCGCCCAGTGCTACGGGCGCGATCTGGCGCGTGGCACGCGCGTCAACGTCGGCGAGGCCGTCGGCGTGATGGCGGCGCAGTCGATCGGCGAGCCGGGCACGCAGCTGACCATGCGCACCTTCCACATCGGCGGCGCCGCCTCGCGCGCCGCGGCGGTATCCAGCATTGAGGTGAAGTCCAAGGGCACCATACGCCTGCAGAACGTGAAGCTGCTGACGCAGGAGAGCGGCAAGTTCGTGGTGGTGTCGCGCTCCGGCGAACTCGCCATCATCGATGACGTGGGGCGCGAGCGCGAGCGTTACAAGGTGCCCTACGGCTCGGTCTTGAGCGTCGCCGACGGTGAAAAGGTGGAGGCCGGCCAGGCCGTCGCCAACTGGGATCCGCACAGCCATCCGGTCATCGCCGAGGTGGCGGGCACCGCGGTGTGGGCGGACATCGTCGAGAACGTCACCGTCGTCCGCCAGGTGGACGACATCACAGGACTCACCGATCTCATCGTCACCGAGGCGGCCAAGCGCGGCCCCGGCGCCAAGGACATGCGGCCGATGATCAAGCTGGTCGACGCCAGGGGCAACTCGCTCAAGATCCCGGGCACTGATCAGCCGGCGCATTACTACCTGCTGCCCAACACGGTCATCAAGGTGGAGGACGGCGCCGAGGTCAAGGTCGGCGACACGCTGGCGCGCATTCTCCAGGAATCCCTCAAGACCCGCGACATCACCGGCGGTCTGCCGCGCGTGGCCGATCTGTTCGAGGCCAGGAAGCCCAAGGATCCGGCGGTGCTGGCGGAACTGACGGGCGTGGTCAGCTTCGGCAAGGACACCAAGGGCAAGCAGCGCCTGATCATCACCGACAAGGACGGCAGGCAGAACGAGGTGTTGATCCCGAAGTGGCGCAACGTCACCGTGTTCGAGGGCGAGCACGTGGAGCAGGGCGAGGTCATCGTCGATGGCGCGCCGGATCCGCACGACATCCTGCGGTTGAAAGGCATACACCACCTCTCCAATTACATCGTCAACGAGGTGCAGGACGTCTACCGCCTGCAGGGCGTGAAGATCAACGACAAGCACATCGAGGTCATCATCCGGCAGATGCTGCGCAAGGTGGAGATCACCGCGCCGGGCGGCACGGCGTTCCTGGTCGGCGAACAGGTGGAGAAGGAGAGGATTTTGGAGGCCAATGCCAGGGCCGTGGCGGAGGGCAAGGAACCGGCGGCGTACGAGCAGCTGTTGCTGGGCATCACCAAGGCCTCGCTGGCCACGGAGTCCTTCATCTCGGCGGCCTCGTTCCAGGAAACCACGCGGGTGCTGACCGAGGCCGCGGTCATGGGCAAGCGCGATGATCTGCGCGGCTTGAAGGAAAACGTCATCGTCGGCCGCCTCATCCCCGCCGGCACCGGCTATGCCTACCACACAGAGCGGCGCCGGCAGCGCGCACAGGCGGGGGGGGCGGAAACCGCCGCCAGCGGGGGTGGTGACGCCGAACAACCGCTGGCCGTCGTGCAACAATAAAATGACTTGATTGCCGACCCCGGTGGCCGGCGGGCCTCGAAGGGCTGAAAAACCGGCAAGTCCGGTGTTGACAGGAAGGGGGGCGGAAAATAGAATCCCGCCTCTTTTTTGGACGGCGGCTGGTTTCCATGCTGTTGTTTCCCGCGGCGGCATAAGTCCACCGTAGTGAACTTGAGGATGAAGGGCGGGCGCCGGGACCTGCGGCGCCGCGCCGATTTTTTATGGCGACGATCAATCAATTAGTCAGAAAACCGAGACGGCGGCAGGTGGTGAAAAGCACCGTCCCCGCGCTTGAAAATTGTCCGCAGAAGCGCGGCGTGTGCACGCGCGTCTATACCACCACGCCGAAAAAACCCAATTCGGCGCTGCGCAAGGTCGCGCGCGTGCGCCTGACCAACGGCCAGGAAGTGACCACTTATATAGGCGGCGAGGGGCACAACCTCCAGGAGCATTCGGTCATCCTCATCCGCGGAGGTCGCGTGAAGGACCTGCCCGGCGTGCGCTACCACACCATCCGCGGCACCCTGGACACCTCCGGCGTCACTGATCGCCGTCAGGGTCGTTCGAAATACGGCGCCAAGCGCCCCAAGGCTTGAAGTCGTTCATACCCCGGATCCTCCCGCCATGTCACGTCGAAGAGTCATTGCCAAGCGCGTCATCCTTCCGGATCCGAAATTCGGGAACGAAACTATCGCCAAGTTCATCAACGTGGTCATGAGCAACGGCAAGAAGGCGGTCGCGGAGAAAATCGTGTACGGCGCGCTCGATCAGGTCCAGACCAAGACCAAGACCAACGCGCTCGAACTCTTCGACAAGGCGTTGGAAAACGTGCGTCCGCGCGTCGAGGTCAAATCCCGCCGGGTCGGCGGCGCCACCTACCAGGTGCCGGTCGAGGTGCGCGCCAGCCGCCGCACCGCGCTGGCCATGCGCTGGCTGGTGGAGGCGGCGCGTGAGCGCGGCGAAAAATCCATGGACCAGCGGCTGGCGGCGGAGATGCTGGAGGCGGCCGAGAACCGCGGCACCGCCGTCCGCAAGCGCGAAGACATGCACAAAATGGCCGAGGCCAACCGCGCCTTCGCCCATTACCGCTGGTAATCCTGACGAGCCCGAGGAATAGCCGCCATGCCGCGTCTGACCCCCATCGAACGCTACCGCAACATCGGTATCAGCGCCCATATCGACGCCGGCAAGACCACCACCACCGAGCGCATTCTTTATTACACCGGCAAGTCGCACAAGATGGGCGAGGTGCACGACGGCGCCGCAACCATGGACTGGATGGAGCAGGAGCAGGAGCGCGGCATCACCATCACCTCGGCGGCCACCACCTGTTTCTGGAGCGGCATGGACAAGCAGTTCCCGGAGCATCGCATCAACATCATCGATACGCCGGGCCACGTGGACTTCACCATCGAGGTCGAGCGCTCGCTGCGGGTGCTGGACGGCGCAGTCGTGGTGTTCTGCGCCGTGGGCGGCGTCGAGCCGCAGTCGGAGACGGTCTGGCGGCAGGCCAACCGCTACGGCGTGCCGCGCATGGCCTTCGTCAACAAGATGGATCGCGCCGGCGCCAATTTCCAGCGCGTGGTCGATCAAATCCGCGCCCGCCTGGGTGCCGTTCCCGTCCCCCTGCAACTTCCGATCGGCGCGGAGGACAAGTTTCAAGGCGTGGTGGACCTTGTCAAGATGAAGGCCATTTACTGGGATGAGGCCAGCCAGGGCATGAAATTCGAATTGCGCGACATCCCCGCCGACATGAAAAAACAGTGCGAGGAGCAGCGGGAGAAGCTCATCGAGGCCGCGGCCGAGGCCACTGAGGCGCTCACCGAGAAATATCTGCACGGCCAGGCGCTGACCGAGGCGGACATCAAGGCGGGCATCCGCGCCCGCACCCTGAACGGCGAGATCGTGCCGGTGTTCTGCGGTTCGGCGTTCAAGAACAAGGGCGTGCAGGCGGTCCTCGACGGCGTGATTGAATACCTGCCCTCGCCCGTGGATCGCAAGGCGGTCAAGGGTCACCTGGACGACAAGAACGCCACCGAGGCGGTGCGTCATGCCTCCGACGATGAGCCGTTTTCGGCGCTGGCCTTCAAGATCGCGACCGATCCCTTCGTCGGCACGCTGACGTATTTCCGCGTTTATTCCGGCGTTTTGAATTCCGGCGACACGGTATACAACCCGGTGAAGGGCAAGAAGGAGCGCATCGGCCGTCTGCTGCAGATGCACGCCAATCACCGCGACGAGATCAAGGAGGTGCGCGCCGGCGACATCGCCGCCGCCCTGGGTCTGAAGGACGTCACCACCGGCGACACGTTGTGCGACATGGAGAAGGTCATCATCTTGGAGAGGATGCAATTCCCCGATCCGGTCATCTCGGTGGCCGTCGAACCCAAGACCAAGACCGACCAGGAGAAAATGGGCATCGCCCTGCAGAAGCTGGCGCAGGAGGATCCGTCGTTCCGCGTCCACACCGATCCCGAGTCGGGCCAGACCATCATCTCCGGCATGGGCGAACTGCATCTCGAAATCATCGTCGACCGCATGAAGCGCGAGTTCAAGGTCGAGGCCAACGTCGGCAAGCCGCAGGTCGCCTACCGTGAAACGATCCGCAAGGTGGTGGAGAAGGCCGAGGGCAAGTTCGTCCGCCAGTCGGGGGGCCGCGGGCAGTACGGCCACGTGGTGTTGAGGCTGGAGCCGCTGCCGCCGGGCTCGGGCTTTGAGTTTGTCAATGACATTGTCGGCGGCGTGGTGCCCAAGGAATACATCCCCGCCGTGGAGAAGGGCGTGGAGGAACAACTGCAGAACGGCGTCATCGCCGGCTACCCGGTGGTGGACGTCAGGGTCACCATCTACGACGGCTCCTACCACGACGTGGACTCCAGCGAAATGGCCTTCAAGATCGCAGGCTCCATGGGCTTCAAGGAGGGCGCCAGGCAGGGCCGCCCCGTGCTGCTGGAGCCGATCATGAAGGTGGAGGTGGTCACGCCGGAGGACTACATGGGCACGGTGAACGGCGACTTGAACCGCCGCCGCGGCATCGTCATGGGCACGGAGGACTCCCCGGCCGGCAAGATCATCCGCGCCGAGGTGCCGCTGGCCGAGATGTTCGGCTATGCCACCGATCTCCGCTCCGCCACCCCGGGCCGCGCCACCTACACCATGGAATTCGCGAAGTACGCGGAGGCGCCGGCCAGCGTGGCCGAGACCGTCATCAAGAAGGCAGCTGCATAACCAGAAAAACCGAGGTAAGCATCATGTCCAAGGGCAAATTTGAGCGCACCAAGCCGCACGTGAACGTGGGGACGATAGGGCACGTGGATCATGGCAAGACCACGCTGACGGCGGCGATCACGACGGTGATGGCGAGGAAATACGGCGGTGAGGCGCGGGCGTATGACCAGATTGACAACGCCCCCGAGGAGAAGGCGCGTGGCATCACCATAGCGACCTCGCACGT
>JAJPIJ010000034.1 GCA_021324815.1 Gammaproteobacteria bacterium | reverse complement strand
CGTGGTCAAGCTCATCAGCCCGATTGCGATGGAGGAGGGGTTGAGGTTTGCCATCCGCGAGGGCGGGCGCACCGTGGGCGCCGGCGTGGTGGCCAAGATCATCGAGTGACGATTTTTACGAAACGAGGATTCAGGCGCGGCGTTCTGAAACCCTTACAGGCCAGTAGCTCAATTGGCAGAGCGGCGGTCTCCAAAACCGCAGGTTGGGGGTTCGATTCCCTCCTGGCCTGCCATCCCGGGCGCCGCGGCAGGTGTGGGGAGCAATGCGGACGCGTGGCAACGAATTGAGGATGGTGTGTAACGAGTCATGAGCAAAGCGGCGACGATGAGCGCCAAGGCGGAACCACAGGCACGGGCAAACGGCGCCACGGCCTGGGACAAGGTGAAATGGACCGCGGCCATCCTCCTCATGTCGGCGGGACTGGCGGGCTTTTATTTCATTTCCGACCGTTCGCTTTTCCTGGCTTGGGTGGGCGTGCTGGCGGCCTCGGGTGTGGCGGTGGTGATCGCCTATCACACCGTGCAGGGCCGCGAGATCGCCGGTTTTCTGAAGGAGGCGCAGATCGAGGTGCGCAAGGTGGTCTGGCCCACCCGCGCCGAGACCGTGCAGACCACGGCGGCGGTGCTGGGAGTGGTGGTGTTGATCGGCTTTTGCCTGTGGGCGCTGGACCTGTTGCTGGGATGGCTGGTGCAACAGCTGACGTTTGGGGGTTCATAAAGATGACCAAGCGTTGGTATGTGGTGCACGCCTATTCGGGCTTTGAGAACCAGGTGAAGCGTTCGCTTGAGGAGCGCATCAAGAGAAGCCAGCTGCAGGACAAGTTTGGAGAGATCCTGGTGCCGACCGAGGGTGTGGTGGAAATGCGCGACGGCCAGAAGCGCAAGGTCGATCGCAAGTTTTTTCCGGGCTATGTCCTCGTGCAGATGGAAATGGATGATGAAACCTGGCACCTGGTCAAGGATGCGCCCAAGGTGATGGGGTTCATCGGCGGCAGCAGCGACCATCCCACGCCGATTTCGGACAAGGAGGCCGAGGCCATCCTGCAGCGCATGCAGGAGGGCGTCGACAAGCCACGACCAAAGGTGCTTTATGAAGTCGGCGAGGTGGTGCGCGTCAAGGATGGTCCGTTCACCGACTTCAACGGCGTCGTGGAAGAGGTGAATTACGAGAAAAACCGGCTGCGCGTGGCGGTGTCCATCTTCGGCCGCGCCACGCCGGTGGAACTGGAATTCAGCCAGGTCGACAAGGACTAGGCCGGCAAACCTTATTTGTTAACGCAAACGGGGAGCCGAGAGGCGTCATCACCCGGAGGAACATTACGGTGGCTAAAAAGATACAGGCGTATATCAAGCTGCAGGTGGCCGCGGGCCAGGCCAATCCCAGCCCGCCGGTGGGACCGGCGCTCGGCCAGCAGGGCGTCAACATCATGGAATTCTGCAAGCAGTTCAACGCCCGGACCCAGGGCATGGAACCCGGCCTGCCGATCCCGGTCATTATCACGGTCTTTTCCGATCGCAGCTTCTCCTTTGTGACCAAGACGCCGCCGGCCTCCGTACTGCTGCGCAAGGCGGCAGGCGCGGAGAAGGGCAGCGGTGTGCCGAACAAGGACAAGGTGGGCAAGGTGACCCGCAAGCAGGTCGAGGAGATCGCCCGCACCAAACAGCCGGATCTGACCGCCGGCGATCTTGAGGCGGCGGTGCGCACCATCGCCGGCACGGCCCGCAGCATGGGCATCGACGTGGAGGGCCTGTGACATGACCCGCCTCAGCAAGCGCTGGAAGCAGATCAGCGAGAAACTGGGCAAAGGCGGCCCGCGTCCCATCAACGACGCCCTGCGCCTGCTCAAGGAATGCTCCACCGTCAAGTTCGACGAGACCGTCGAGGCGGCGATCAATCTCGGCATCGATCCGAAAAAATCGGATCAAGCCGTGCGCGGTTCCACCCTGCTGCCACGGGGCACGGGCAAGACCGTGCGGGTCGCGGTCTTCGCGCAGGGCAAGAACGCCGACGCAGCCCGTGAGGCCGGCGCGGACCTGGTGGGCTTTGACGACCTGGCCGCCAAGGTCAAGGCTGGTGAGATGAATTTCGACGTGGTGATCGCCAGCCCGGACGCCATGAAAGTGGTGAGCCCGCTGGGCCAGATCCTGGGTCCGCGCGGGTTGATGCCCAATCCCAAGACCGGCACGGTGACCGCCGACGTCGCGGGCGCGGTCAGGAACGCCAAGGGCGGCCAGGTGCGCTACCGCATCGACAAGGCCGGCATCATCCACTGCCCGATCGGCAAGGTGTCGTTCGAGGTGGCTGCGCTGCGCGAGAACTTCGACGCGTTGCTGGCGGACATCCGCAAGGCGCGGCCCGGCACCGCCAAGGGGGTCTATTTGAAGAAGATCACGCTGTCGACCACGATGGGTCCGGGCGTCGTGATCGACCGGGCGGAATTTGCCGCCTGAAGATTTTTTATGTCGGGCGCCTGTCAGGCAGGACGGGCGCGTTGAAGACTTTGGGCCGCCTCCCGTGCGGTTGGCGGAAGGCGGACGTCAAAGACCGCAGGCGTCCCTCTTGAAGGGGACTTAATGCGTCGGCAACGGCGGGCGAATAATCGCCCCTCGTTCCACGGCCTGCGCAGACGGTATCGCCCATGAACTGTTGCGGTTCCTGGCCCGTACCGTGGGAGCCCGTGCATCGCAAGGCGCGCGGGCAGGTGCATGGTTTCAGGCACACGGGTGCCGGGAACTTGATGGAGGAGAACAGCAGTGCTGACTCTGGCTGAGAAACAAACGGTGGTCGCGGAAGTGGCCGCGGTGGCGGCGCGCGCGCATTCGGCGGTGGCCGCCGAATACGCGGGCCTGACCGTGGCCCAGATGACCGAGCTCAGGAAGGCGGCGCGGCAATCTGGCGTTTACCTGCGGGTGGTGAAGAACACCCTCGCGCGGCGGGCGCTGGAAAACACGCCGTTCGCCTGCATGAGCGACGGGCTGACGGGGCCGCTGGTGCTGGCCTTCTCGGAGCAGGAACCGGGCTCGGCGGCCCGGGTGGTGAGCGAGTTCGCCAGGAACAACGAGAAGCTCAAGGTCAGGCTGATCTCGATTGGCGGCAAACTGCTCGCGCCCGCGGCCATCGAACAGGTCGCCAGACTGCCCACGCGCCTGGAGGCGCTCGGCATGCTGGCGGGCGTGCTGAAGGCCCCGATCGCCCGGTTTGTGCGCACGCTCAACGAGCCGCACGCCAAACTGGTGCGCGCAATGGCCGCCGTCCGCGACCAGAAGCAGGCCGCCTGACTCATCCGACAACTTTTTATTTGGAGCGAAACCCATGGCTTTAAGCAATCAGGAAATACTGGACGCCATCGCCGCGAAACCGGTGATGGAAGTGGTGGAACTGGTCAAGATGATGGAGGAGAAGTTCGGCGTGTCCGCGGCGATGGCGGCGGCGCCGGTGGCGATGGCCGCCGCGGGCGGCGCGGCGCCGGCGGCCGAGGCCAAGACCGAGTTCACCGTGGTCATGACCGCCTTCGGCGAGAACAAGGTCAACGTCATCAAGGTCATCCGCGAGATCACCGGTCTCGGCCTCAAGGAGGCCAAGGACCTGGTCGAGGGCGTGCCCTCGAACGTCAAGGAGGGCGTGTCCAAGGCGGATGCCGAGGCGATCAAGAAAAAGCTGGAAGGCGCCGGCGCCAAGGTGGACATCAAGTAACCGCCGCGGTGGCAGTGGTGTTGCGGCAGGGTCCGGGGATGGCGGGAGAGTTGCCCGCCGTCCGCCCGCCTTTGATGTGGATCGATGCAGGTGCGGCCGCCCGGGGCGGCCGCACGTACGCGCTTTTGAGCGCACCGTGATTTGAGGAAGACGATGGCTTATTCCTACACCCAGAAGAAGCGTATCCGCAAGGACTTCAGCAAACGTCCGACGATCCTGGAGGTGCCTTATCTGCTGGCCACCCAGATTGACTCGTACCGCGAGTTTTTGCAACTGGATGAATCGTTGAAGCTGCACGAGGAGATCACGCGCCGCGAGGAGCAACGCAAACGCGAAGGCCGGTCGATGTCGGACGCCGAGCGGCAGGAGCTGATCGACCGTCACCTGCGGCCGGCGGGTCTGCACGTGGCGTTCAAGTCCGTGTTTCCCATCGAGGCCTATTCCGGCAACGCCCGGCTGGAATACGAGTATTATCGTCTGGGCACGCCGGTGTTCGACGTCAAGGAATGCCAGATCCGCGGCGTGACCTATTGCGCGCCGCTGCGCGTCAAGGTGCGGCTGGTCATTTACGACAAGGAGTCGGGCAGCGCCAAGGCCGTCAAGGACGTCAAGGAACAGGAGGTGTACATGGGCGAGATCCCGCTCATGACCGAGAACGGCACCTTCGTCATCAACGGCACCGAGCGCGTCATCGTCTCCCAGTTGCACCGTTCGCCGGGCGTGTTCTTCGACCATGACAAGGGCAAGACGCATTCCTCCGGCAAGCTGCTGTTCTCGGCCCGCGTCATTCCCTACCGCGGATCGTGGCTGGACTTCGAGTTCGATCCGAAGGACTACGTCTACGTGCGCATCGATCGCCGCCGCAAGATCCCGGCAACCGTGCTGCTGCGCGCGCTCGGCTACACCACCGCGCAAATGCTGGAGATCTTCTTCAGCACCAACACCTTCCACCTGTCGAAGGATCGCCTGACCCTGGAGCTCGTGGCCGACCGGCTGCGCGGCGAGACCCTGAATTTCGACGTCACCGACAAACAGGGCAAGGTGATCGTCGAGAAGGGCCGCCGCATCACCATGCGCCACATCCAGCTGCTGGAGAAGGCGGGCTTGAAGCAGATCGAGGTGCCGCGGGAATACGTCATCGGCAAGGTGCTGGCCAGGGACATCGTGGACAAGGGCACCGGCGAGATTCTCACCGAGGCCAACACCGAGATCACCAAGGACGTGCTCGACAAACTGATCGGCAGGGGCGTGCACGAGGTCGAGGTGATCTACACCAACGACCTGGATCACGGTTCGTACATTTCCGACACCCTGCGCATTGACCCGACCCGCACGGCGCTGGAGGCGCAGGTCGAAATCTACCGCATGATGCGGCCCGGAGAGCCGCCGACCAAGGAGGCCGCCGAGGCGCTGTTCAACAATCTTTTCTTCGCCCTCGACCGCTACGATCTCTCCGCGGTCGGGCGCATGAAGTTCAACCGCCGCGTGGGGCGCGGCGAACTGGAAGGCCCCGGCGTGCTGTCCAAGGAGGACATCATCGACGTCCTCAAGGTGCTGATCGACATCCGCAACGGCAACGGCACGGTGGATGACATCGATCACCTCGGCAACCGCCGCGTGCGCAGCGTCGGCGAGATGGCGGAGAACCAGTTCCGCGTCGGCCTCGTGCGCGTCGAACGCGCGGTGAAGGAGCGCCTGAGCCTGGCCGAGTCCGAGGGGCTGATGCCGCAGGAACTGATCAATGCCAAGCCGGTGTCGGCCGCGGTCAAGGAATTCTTCGGCTCCAGCCAGCTGTCGCAGTTCATGGACCAGAACAATCCGCTGTCCGAGGTCACCCACAAGCGCCGCATCTCGGCGCTGGGTCCCGGCGGGTTGACCCGCGAGCGCGCCGGCTTCGAGGTGCGCGACGTGCACCCGACGCATTACGGGCGCGTCTGCCCGATCGAGACGCCGGAAGGCCCGAACATCGGCCTCATCAACTCGCTGGCGGTGTATGCCCGCACCAACAAGTACGGCTTTCTGGAAACACCCTATCGCAAGGTGGTGGACGGGCGCGTCACCGATCAGGTCGAGTATCTCTCGGCGATCGAGGAGGGCCAGTTCGTCATCGCCCAGGCCAGCGCCAAGCTCGACAAGCACGGCCGCTTCACGGAAGAGCTGGTGTCGAGCCGCCATCAGAATGAATTCACGCTGTCCACGCCGGATCGCGTGCAGTACATGGACGTGTCGCCACGCCAGGCGGTGTCCGTGGCCGCGGCGCTGATCCCCTTCCTGGAGCACGATGACGCCAACCGCGCCCTCATGGGCTCGAACATGCAGCGCCAGGCCGTGCCGACCCTGCGCGCCGAGAAGCCGCTGGTCGGCACCGGCATGGAGGCCACCGTGGCGCGCGACTCCGGGGTGTGCGTGGTGGCCCGCCGGGGCGGCGTCATCGACTCGGTCGACGCCGGCCGCATCGTGGTGCGCGTCAACGACGACGAGACCGAGGCCGGCGCCGCCGGCGTCGACATCTACACGCTGACCAAGTACACCCGCTCCAATCAGAACACCTGCCTGAACCAGAAGCCGCTGGTGAAGCCCGGCGATCGCATCGCCCGCGGCGACGTGCTGGCGGACGGTTCGGCCACCGACCTGGGCGAGCTGGCGCTCGGCCAGAACATGCTGGTCGCCTTCATGCCCTGGAACGGCTACAACTTCGAGGATTCCATCCTCATCTCCGAGCGCGTGGTCGAGCAGGACAAGTACACCAGCATCCACATCGAGGAGCTGGCCTGCGTGGCGCGCGACACCAAGCTGGGGGCCGAGGAGATCACCGCCGACATCCCCAACGTCGGCGAGGGCGCGCTGTCCAAGCTCGACGAATCCGGCATCGTCTTCATCGGCGCCGAGGTCAATCCGGGCGACATCCTGGTCGGCAAGGTCACGCCCAAGGGCGAGACGCAGCTCACCCCGGAGGAGAAGCTGCTGCGCGCGATCTTCGGCGAGAAGGCCTCCGACGTGAAGGACACCTCGCTGCGCGTGCCCTCGGGCATGAACGGCACCGTCATCGACGTGCAGGTCTTCACCCGTGACGGCGTGGACAAGGACGCCCGGGCGCTCGAGATCGAAAATGCGGAACTCACCCGCGTCAAGCAGGACTTCGCCGACCAGCGCCGCATCCTGGAGGATGACATCTACGCCCGCGTCGAGAGACTGCTCATCAACAAGACTGCCGAGGGCGGACCCGCCGGGCTCAAGGCCGGCCACAAGATCACCAAGACCTATCTCTCCGAGCTCAAGCGCGAGAAGTGGTTTGACATCCGTCTGCGCGACGAGGAGACCAACGAACAACTGGAGCGCGTGGCGCAGCAGATCAAGCAGATGAAGGAGGATTTCGACCGCCGTTACGAGGAGAAGCGCGAGAAGCTGACCAGCGGCGATGATCTCGCGCCCGGCGTGCTCAAGATGGTCAAGGTTTATCTGGCGGTCAAGCGCCGCATACAACCGGGCGACAAGATGGCGGGCCGCCACGGCAACAAGGGCGTCGTGTCCATGATCGTTCCGGTGGAGGACATGCCGTTCATGGCCGACGGCACGCCGATCGACATCGTGCTGAATCCCCTGGGCGTGCCCTCGCGCATGAACATCGGCCAGATTCTGGAGACCCACCTGGGCTGGGCGGCGCACACGCTGGGCCGGCAGATCGAGGACATGCTCCAGGCACGCCGCGAGGCCGGCGATATCCGCAAACTGCTGGAGAAGATTTACAACCGCAGCGGCAAACGGGAGGAAATCGACGGTCTCACGGATGAGGAGATCATCGAACTGGCGCGCAATCTGGGCCAGGGCGTGCCGGCGGCCTCGCCGGTTTTCGACGGCGCCACCGAGGCCGAGATCAAGGACATGCTGGAGCTCGCCGGCCTGCCCAGGAGCGGCCAGACCACCCTGTACGATGGCCGCACCGGCGAGGCCTTCGATCGTCCGATCACCGTGGGCTACATGTACATGCTGAAGCTGAATCACCTGGTCGATGACAAGATGCACGCCCGCTCCACCGGCCCGTACTCGCTGGTGACGCAGCAGCCGCTGGGCGGCAAGGCGCAGTTCGGCGGCCAGCGCTTCGGCGAGATGGAGGTGTGGGCGCTGGAGGCCTACGGCGCCGCCTACACGCTGCAGGAGATGCT
>JAJPIJ010000010.1 GCA_021324815.1 Gammaproteobacteria bacterium | reverse complement strand
TTGTATCTTTATAAAATGCAGTTCCGGTACAACAACCGAAAGAAAGATTTGTTCGACTTGATACTCGATACCTTGGTAAAACCAGTGCCAGATCTTTGCTAATCACCTTGAATAATCTCGGCTTGTTGATTGCCGATCCCGCCACAGTTGGTGCCGAGCGCACCGCGCCGGTGCAGGACACCGCCCTTTTGCGGCTCGCGCACGCCACCATCGGCCTTTCGCAGGTCGCCCCCCAACTTAGTGAAATGGCGGCGGGACGGCAGGCCGAGGCCGAACGCCAGGCCAGCCACGTGCGCAACATCGTCGGCATGACGCGCGAGATGACCGCGACGCTGGACCACACCGTGCGCCAGTTGCGGAGCTCGACGAACGAAATCGGCGATCTCAGTTCGATGATCCGCACCATGGCGGACGCGACGCGCATGATCGCCATCAACACCAGCATCGCCGCCGCGCACGCGGGCAGGGAGGGGAGGGCCTTCGCCGTGCTGGCGAAGGAAATCCGCATGTTGTCGGAGAACGCGGCCGCGGCGACGAAGGACGTGCAGAACAAGGTTGCGCGGCTTCAGGAAAACACCCTGCGCATCGCCCGGGCCATCGGCCTCGAGGAGGCGGGCGGTGAATCAGCCGGCCTTGGCAATGGTCGTGGGCTGGGCTGGCTGCTGGAGCGCATGGATGAGGCGGATGTCAGCGCGTCACGCCAGGCCAGCGAGGCGCGCGAATTGAACAAGCTCGGCCTCAGCCTGCGCGAGTTGAGCGAGCAGATGATCCGCTCGGTGGGATCATTCAAACTGGAAGCGCACAACCGCGTCGAACGGCTGGTGGAGGAATTGCGCGCGGACCACGGCTTGCGATCGGGCGATTCCGGACGGCAGGCGGCCGCGCTGCGCCTGGCGGTCCGGCGCTGTGCCTTCGTCGAGCTGGCGTACGCCACCGACGCGCGCGGCATCCAGATCACGGAAAACATCTCCCGCCGGGATTTTCAGGCTTCCTACGGCACCTCGGGCCTGCACAAGAACTGGTCGCAACGTCCGTGGTTCCGCGGCGCGCTGCGCACCGACGGGGTTTATCTTTCAGAAATATACCGTTCGGCGGCCACCGATGAATTCTGTCTCACTGCATCCGCCACCTTCAACGACCGCGCAGGGCGGATCCTCGGCGTGGTCGCCATTGACGTCAATTTCCGCGAGATCCTGGGCGACGACGGCGCCTAACCCGGCGCCCGGCGGTGCTTCGCCAGCATCGCCGCGATGAACGACGACCACACGGCATTGGGTTGCCAGACAGTCTTCATCAAGGCGAACGCTTCTTCATCGGATTTATCCTGTTTGATGGCCTGATACAGGCCCAGGAACGCGGTCACCCGCATGTTGGCCATGCAGTGCACCAGCACCTTCTGATCCCGATGCTTCTCCAGGGCCGCGAAGAAGGCCAGCAAATCATTTTCGCTGGGCGCATCAAACTGCACGGGGATATGGACGTACTCCATGCCCAGCGATCTGACCTGACCCGCCTCGTCCCTGAGCGAGTAGCGCGGATCGTCGTGTAACGCCAGGTTGATGATGACTTCGAACCCCTCGTGTGCCGCCGCGGCGAGCTGCGCCGCCGTCGGCTGGCCGGCGGCGGCCAGCCGCGCATCCACCAGGCGGTAATTGCAGATGTCGCTGATCCGTGTCCCGCTCATGGACGACAAGGGCGCGACGATCCGGCTTCCGTCGAGGCAGCTTGACGGCCACCGTCAATCTTTACTTTGAACAACGTCATAAGTACCCTGAACTCTTTACCCGCGGCACCGCGACCGCCCGCGTTTCTTTCCTCAAACTTTACGGATCGACTCCCGATGATCAACACATTGTCATTGTTCGACAGGGCCGAACGCAAGCCGCTGCATGAATTCACCGAGCGGGCGTACCTGGATTATTCCATGTACGTCATCCTCGACCGCGCGCTGCCGCACATCGCCGACGGATTGAAGCCGGTGCAGCGGCGCATCATCTACGCCATGTCCGAGCTGGGGCTGGCGGCGGGCGCGAAGCACAAGAAATCCGCGCGCACGGTGGGCGACGTCATTGGCAAGTTCCACCCGCACGGCGATGCCGCCTGCTACGAGGCGATGGTGCTGATGGCGCAGGATTTCAGCTACCGCTACCCGCTGATCGACGGACAGGGCAACTGGGGTTCGATGGATGACCCCAAGTCCTTTGCCGCCATGCGTTACACCGAATCGCGACTCACGGCCTATTCCCAGTTGCTGCTGGATGAACTGGGGGAGGGGACGACCGAGTGGATTCCGAACTTTGACGGCACGCTGACGGAGCCGAGGCTGCTGCCGGCGCGGCTGCCCAACGTGCTGCTGAACGGCGCGACCGGCATTGCCGTCGGCATGGCGACCGACATCCCGCCGCACAACCTGCGCGAGGTGGCCGCCGCCTGCGTCCATCTGCTGGAACATCCCGGCACGTCCGTGCGCGAGTTGTGCAAGCACGTCAAGGGGCCGGATTTTCCGACCCGTGCCGAGATCATCACGCCGCGCAACGAATTGCGGAAAATGTACGAGACCGGCAACGGCATGGTGCGCATGCGCGCGGTGTACGAGAAGGAGGGGGACGACATCGTCATCACGGCGCTGCCCTACCAGACCTCCGGCGCGCGGGTGCTCGAGCAGATCGCGGCGCAGATGCGGGAGAAAAAACTGCCGATGATCGAGGACCTCCGCGACGAGTCCGATCACGAAACGCCGACGCGGCTGGTGCTGGTGCCGCGCTCCGGCCGCGTCGACGCCGGGGCCCTGATGGCTCATCTGTTTGCCACCACCGACCTGGAAAAATCCTGTCGCGTCAATCTCAACGTCATCGGCACGAACGGTCTGCCGCAGGTCAAGGACTTGAAGTCGCTGCTCGCCGAGTGGCTGGAGTGGCGGCTGCAAACCGTCAGGCGCCGGCTGCAGCACCGGCTGGAAAAGGTCGCCGCGCGCCTGCACATTTTGGATGGTTTGCTGATCGCCCACCTCAACATCGAGCAGGTGATCGCCATCATCCGCCGCGAGGACGAGCCCAGGCCGGTGTTGATGAAGCGCTTCAAGCTCAGCGCCGAACAGGCCGACGCCATTCTTGATTTGAAATTGCGCAATCTGGCCAGAATCGAGGAGATCAAGATCCGTGGCGAGCAGAAGGATCTGAAATCCGAACAAGCGGATTTGAAGAAAATACTGGAGTCGCGGGCGCGGCTGAAGACGCTGGTCAGGCAGGAGATCGAAACCGACGCGGAGAAATACGGTGACGCCCGCCGCTCGCCCATCGTGCAGCGCGGGGAGGCACAGGCGCTGGATGAGTCCGAACTCGTTCCCGCCGAACCCGTCACGGTGGTGCTGTCGCAGAAGGGCTGGGTGCGCGCCGCGCGGGGACATGACATCAATCCCGGCGAGCTCGGCTATCGCACGGGCGACGGCTATCTGGGCCATGCGCGCGGCCGCTCCAACCAGACGGCGGTATTCATCGATTCCACCGGCCGCTGCTATTCACTGCCCGCCCACAGCCTGCCGTCTGCGCGCGGGCTGGGGGAGCCGCTGTCGGGACGGCTGACGCCGCCGGAGGGGGCGAGTTTCTCGGGCGTGATGCTGGGCGCACCGGACGCGCTTTATGTGCTGGCCAGCGGCGCCGGCTACGGCTTCGTGGCCAGGCTTGAAGCGCTGTACGCCAAGAACAAGGCGGGCAAGGCCGTGCTCAGAGCGCCGGCGGGCGCCGGCGTCATCCGTCCCGTGGAAGTACAGGCCGCCGATACGGACGAAATCGCCGTCGTATCGAAGGAGGGGCGCTTGACGTTGTTTCCCGTCAAGGAGCTGCCGGTCCTGAACAAGGGCAAGGGGCTGAAATTGATCAGCATCAAGCCGGAGGCGCTGGCGGCGGGCGAGGATGGCCTTGCCGCGCTCGCGGTGATCCCCACGGGCAAGAGCCTCAAGCTGCATTCCGGCCAGCGCTGGGTGACGTTGAAATCCGCCGACCTCGCCGCCTTCCGTGGTCCGCGGGGCCGGCGCGGCAACAAACTGCCGCGCGGTTACCGGCGCGTGGATGGTGTGGAAATCTGCGATTGAGATTTTACTTCAAGATGATATAATTTATGTTTTATTATCAATATATTATATATATCAATTAATTTGAATTATACAATGAAACCGCCATTGAAACGAAAGGCTGCAAACCCCATCTAATCTGCACCGGATATTCCAACGAGAGGGGACTGCAATGCGTCGCTTGCTTTTATTCCTGGCCACCAATATCGCGGTCATGGTGGTCATTTCCTTTGTCCTCAAGGTCCTGGGGCTTGAAACCGCCCTGTACCAGCGGGGCGTGCACATCGATCTGATGAATTTACTGGCGGCGGCGGGTGTCATCGGCATGACCGGCTCGTTCATTTCGCTGGCCATGTCCAAGTTCCTGGCCAAGATTTCCACCGGCGCGCGGGTCATCGAGCAGCCCGCCAACGCCGCCGAGGCGTGGCTGTTGCAAACCGTGTCGCATCATGCACGGGCCGCCGGCATCGGCATGCCGGAGGTGGCCGTCTATGACAGCCCCGACATCAATGCCTTCGCCACCGGCATGGACCGCGATCATGCGCTGGTCGCGGTCAGCACCGGTCTCCTGCGGCAGATGGATCAGGCCGAGGCCGAGGCCGTGCTGGGGCATGAAATCACCCATGTCTCCAACGGCGACATGGTCACGATGGCCCTGATCCAGGGCGTCCTGAACACGTTCGTGTTCTTCCTGTCGCGGGTGGTCGGCTTCATCGTTGATCAGGCGCTATCGCGGGGCGACAACCGCAATTATGGTTATGGCCCCGGCTACTGGCTGACGGTGATGGTGGCCCAGCTGGTGTTCGGCATTCTGGCCAGCATCATCGTGATGTGGTTCAGCCGCCAGCGCGAATTCCGCGCCGACGCCGGCGGCGCCCGGCTCGCGGGCCGCGACAAGATGATTGCCGCGCTGGAGCGGCTGCAGGCGGCCTACGAGCCTCCCCGTCTGCCGCAGCAGCTGGCGGCCTTCGGCATCTCCGGCGGCCGTGACGGCGGATTCATGCGCCTGTTCATGAGCCATCCGCCGCTCGAGGAACGCATCGCCGCCCTGCGCAATGCGGCTTGAGAGTAGGCCATACAAAAAATCGGGTATCCGGTACATGGATGCACCGGCGTTTCTCAGCAGCATGTCCGCTGCTGAGAAACGGAGGGAAACAAAATCCGCGGCTGCGACGTGGTGAGCGTAGCTTTGGTGCGGGAGCAGCCGCTGCGCCCCTCCCCGAAAGAGCCGTCCCGCGGCCACGAGTCCGGGTCGCATTTTGTTTCCCGGCTCTGAAAAGTCCAGGATGGACTTATTCAGAGAAAAACAGCCAATCAAAAAAAGCGCCCGCGGGCGCGGGCGCGTAAGGAGACGGTGCCTGTGAAGCTGGAGAGGAGAGGTGCCCCCGTCAATCCCAGCTTAAAGCACCGCCTGTCTGGTACTCGGTGACGCGCGTCTCGAAGAAGTTCTTCTCCTTCTTGAGGTCGATCACCTCGCTCATCCATGGAAACGGATTCGTCGCCCCCGGGTATTGCTCGGGCAGGCCAATCTGCGCGCAGCGCCGGTTGGCGATGAAGTGCAGGTATTCCTCGAACATGGCGGCGTTCAGTCCCAGCACGCCACGCGGCATGGTGTCGCGGGCGTAGCGCACCTCGAGTTCCACGCCCTCGCGGATGAGCCGGGTCATTTCGTCGCGGAACGCGGCCGTCCACAACTGCGGATTCTCGATCTTGATCTGGTTGATGACGTCGATGCCGAAATTCATGTGCATCGATTCGTCGCGCATGATGTACTGGAACTGCTCGGCGACGCCGGTCATCTTGTTGCGGCGGCCCATGGACAGCACCTGCACGAAGCCGACGTAGAAGAAGATGCCTTCGAAAACGACATAGAAGGCGATCAGATCGCGCAGCAGGCGCTGGTCGGCGTCGTAGGTGCCGGTGTGAAAATTCGGATCGCCCAGGCTGTTGGTGAAGCGCATGGCCCAGGCCGACTTGTCGTGCACCGCCGGCACCTCGCGGTACATGTTGAAGATTTCGGCCTCGTCCAGCGCCAGGCTCTCCACGCAATACTGGTAGGCGTGCGTGTGCAGCGCCTCCTCGAAGGCCTGGCGCAGCAGGTACTGGCGGCACTCCGGGTTGGTGATGTGGCGGTACACCGCCAGCACCAGGTTGTTGGCCACCAGCGAGTCGGCTGTGGAGAAAAAGCCGAGGTTGCGCTTGACGATCAGGCGCTCGTCCTCGGTGAGGCCGTGCGGATCCTTCCACAGCGCGATATCGGCGTTCATGTTGATTTCCTGCGGCATCCAGTGGTTGGCGCAGGCGTCAAGGTACTTCTGCCAGGCCCACTGGTACTTGAACGGCACCAGCTGGTTGACGTCGGCGCGGCAGTTGATCATGCGCTTGTCGTCGACCGACAGGCGGTGGGCGCCGAACTCGACCTCCTCCAGGCCGGTGACGCCGTGTTGCTCGCCGTTGGCGTCGGTGCCGACGGTCACGCGCGGCGTGAACTGCGGCATTTCCACGGCCGCGGGCGCCGGTGCCGCCTGCGAAGCGGTGTCGGCCACGGCTTCGGCGGCCAGCCCCGCCACCTGCGGATCGAAATGCGGGGTGGGTTTTGACTTCAGCGCGCTAATCGGGTCTTCCCAGTTCAGCATGGTTTCTGGTCTCCTTACTGGCAGGATTCACATTCGGGGTCGGTGATGGAGCAGGCCTTCGGCGCGTCGCCGTCCGTCATTTCGTTCTTGACCGCGTTCAGCTTGCCCTCGGCCAGCGTGCTCTTCTCCACGTGCGTGGCGCCGATGGAGCGCAGGTAGTAGGTGGTCTTGAGCCCGCGCACCCAGGCCAGCTTGTAGAGATTGTCGAGCTTCTTGCCGTTGGGCTCGGCCAGGTACAGGTTGAGCGACTGCGCCTGATCGATCCATTTCTGGCGGCGCGCGGCCGCCTCCACCAGCCAGCGCGGATCGATCTCGAAGGCGGTGGCGTAGAGCTTCTTCAAGTCCCCGGGGATGCGATCGATGGGCGACACCGAGCCGTCGTAGTACTTGAGGTCGTTCACCATGACCTCGTCCCACAGGCCCAGCTTCTTGAGATCGCGCACCAGATAGGGATTGACGACGGTGAACTCGCCCGACAGGTTCGATTTGACGTACAGGTTCTGGTAGGTCGGCTCGATGGACTGCACCACGCCGCAGATGTTGGAGATGGTGGCGGTCGGCGCGATGGCCATGGTGTTGGAGTTGCGCATGCCGACGCGCTGGACGCGCGCCCGCAGCGCGCTCCAGTTCAGCGTGGCGGTGCGGTCGACGTCGAGGTAGCCGCCGCGGCTGTCCTCCAGCAGGCGGATCGAGTCTATGGGCAGGATGCCGCGGCTCCACAGCGAGCCTTGATAGCTGGAGTAAGTGCCGCGCTCCTCGGCCAGCTCGGTCGAGGCCATGATCGCGCAGAAACTCACCGCTTCCATGGAGCGATCGGCGAATTCGACGGCCTCCATGGATTCGTTGGGGATGCGCAACTGGTACAGCGCGTCCTGGAACCCCATGATGCCGAGGCCGACGGGGCGGTGGCGCAGGTTGGAATTGCGCGCCGTGGGCACGCTGTAGTAGTTGATGTCGATGACGTTGTCCAGCATGCGCATGGCCGTGCGCACCGTGCGCTCGAGCTTGGGCAGATCCAGCTGGCCGTCCCGGATGTGCTGGGCGAGGTTGATCGAGCCGAGGTTGCACACGGCGATCTCGCTGCTGGAGGTGTTGAGCGTGATCTCGGTGCAGAGGGTGGAGCTGTGCACCACGCCCGCGTGCTGCTGCGGCGAGCGCACATTGCAGGGATCCTTGAACGTGATCCACGGGTGGCCGGTCTCGTAGAGCATGCCCAGCATCTTGCGCCACAGATCGGCGGCGCGCAGGGTCTTGGTGTTTTTGAGCTCGCCGCGCCGGGCCTTGTCCTCGTAATGGCGGTAGCGCTCCTCGAAGGCCTGGCCCGTGAGGTCGTGCAGATCCGGCGTCTCGTCCGGCGAGAACAGCGTCCACTCGCCGTTCTCGATCACGCGCTTCATGAACAGGTCCGGCACCCAGTTGGCGGTGTTCATGTCGTGGGTGCGGCGGCGATCGTCGCCGGTGTTCTTGCGCAGCTCGAGGAATTCCTCGATGTCGATGTGCCAGGTTTCGAGGTAGGAGCACAGGGCGCCCTTGCGCTTGCCGCCCTGATTGACGGCCACCGCGGTGTCGTTGGCGACCTTGAGGAACGGCACCACGCCCTGCGACTTGCCGTTGGTGCCCTTGATGTGGGCGCCCATGCCGCGCACCGGCGTCCAGTCGTTGCCGAGCCCGCCCGCGTACTTGGAGAGCAGGGCGTTGTCCTTGATGGCATTGAAAATGCCGTCCAGATCATCCGCAACCGTGGTGAGATAGCAGGACGACAACTGCGGCCGCAGCGTGCCGGAATTGAACAGCGTCGGCGTGCTGGACATGAAGTCGAACGAGGACAGCAGGTCGTAGAACTCGATGCTGCGCTTCTCCGGCTCCAGTTCGTTGATGGCCAGTCCCATGGCCACGCGCATGAAGAAGACCTGCGGCAGTTCGAAGCGCACGCCCTTGCTGTGCAGGAAATAGCGGTCGTAGAGCGTCTGCAGGCCCAGGTAGGTGAACTGGAAGTCGCGTTCCGGTTTCAGCGCCGCGGCCAGCATGTCCAGGTTGTAGTTGCACAGGCGCCTGTCCATCAGCTCCAGATCGGTGGCGCGCTTGATGTAGGCCTTGAAATATTCGCCGTAGCGCTCGCCCATCTCCTGCTGGGTGGCGGCCATGGGCCGGTCGAACACGAAGGACAGCGCCTCATGCCGCAGACTGTCCAGCAGCAGGCGGGCGGCGACGTAGGAATAGTTCGGCTCCTTCTCGATGAAGGTGCGGGCGGCCATGATGAGCGCCTTGGCGACGTCCTTTTCGGCGACGCCGTCGAACAGATTGCGCTTGGTCTCCTCGATCACGACCTGGGGATGGGTCTCGGCCAGGCCGGCGCAGGCCTCGCGCACCAGGCGTTCCAGGCGCGCCTCGTCCAGCGGCGTCTGGGCGCCGTGCGCCAGCGTCACGCGCAGGGCCGGCGGCCGCCGCGCCTCCTCGGCGGCGGCCTTCTCCGCGGCGCGGGCGCGGTTGCGCTCCTCCCGGTACAGCACGTAGTCGCGCGCCACCTTGTGTTCGCCGGCGCGCATCAGCGCCAGCTCCACCTGGTCCTGGATGTCCTCGATGTGGACGGTGCCGCCGCCGGGCAGCCGGCGGGTGATGGCGCGCACCACCTGCTCGGTCAGGGTCCTGACGGTTTCGTGGATGCGGGTCGAGGCGGCGGCGCTGCCGCCTTCCACGGCCAGGAAGGCCTTGGTCAGGGCCACGGCGATTTTGTTCTGATCGAAGGTGGTCAGCTTGCCGTTGCGGCGGATGACGCGGTACTGCCCGGGGGTGGTGGCGCTTAATTCCGTGTCGCTGGGTATGTTCAGGTTTACGGTCTGCTCCACCAGTTCGGTGGTCTGTCCCGCGACCGTGGTTGCCATCTTGGGCCGGGCGGTGGCGCTGTCTAAACCCATAATTCGCTCTCTCCCTTGAAATTTTTCTAACTTCTGCCGGTCCGCCTGACGCAACGTTCCCCGATTTGAAACGGCGAAACCCGGCCGGAATTCGCTTGTTTATGCTGCCTGGAAGCAGTCTGGAAGTAACATAGCACCACAATCTGATGCGGTCAACTATCCTTTTTACCACAATATGTTGTGTATTATTCTGAATATATTAGATTCAATACATTTGGGGAAGGCGGGTGGACAACATGGGGATAACACGGGCTTGGCCGCGTGACAGAATGATTACAGAAAAATGGGAAGTCCCTGTGGATAACGCCCCCCTTTGCAAGGGGGATCACTAAGGCTTGTGGTTTTTCATAATTTCAAAATCAACGCCAGGCCATCGGCAAGCGGCAGCATGCTGAGTTCGACGCGCGCATCGGCGTGCACATGGGCATTGAAGGCGCGCAGGGCGAGGGTCGCGCTGTCGTTCTGAATCGGATCAGCAACCTTGCCGTCCCACAGCACGTTGTCCGCCATGATGAGGCCGCCGCGGCGCAGCAGCTTGAGGCAGGCCTCGTAGTAGGCGATGTAATTCTCCTTGTCGGCGTCGATGAAGGCGAGATCGAAGCTGCCGCCCTGTCCGGTCGCCAGCAATGCATTGAGGGTATCGAGGGCGGGGGCGATGCGCAGGTCGATTTTTTCCGCCACGCCGGCCCGCGTGAAGTAACGCCGGGCGATGGTAGTCCATCTTTCACTTATATCGCAGGCGATGAGGCGGCCCTCCGCCGGCAGGCGCAAGGCGACGGACAGGGCGCTGTAGCCGGTGAAAACGCCGATCTCGAGCGCCCGGCGCACGCCCATCAATTTCACCATCAGCCCCATGAACTGCCCCTGTTCCGGGGCGATCTGCATGCTGGCCTGCGGCAGCCGCGCGGTCTCCTCGCGCAGCTCGCGCAGCAGCGCCGGCTCATGCAGCGAGACCGCCAGCAGATAATCGTAAAGCAGCGGCGTCATGGAGATGGTTTTGTTGCTCACGGCGATCCCCCGGCGGGGCGCGGCTGGGCCACCTCGTCGCGAATATAGGAAGGCAGGGCGTCGGCGGCGTCCCTGGTGTCGTTCGCCAGGTGGAGTTCACGCGCCAGCAACGCCACGTGGCGGGCGCGGGGGAGGCGATCAGCGGCGATGGATTTCAGCTGCCGGCCGTAGTGCCGGCCCAGCATGCCGTCCATCGCGGCAAAGCCGGGCCCCGCGCCCACCCATGTCCCCGGCGGCAGCGCGGGCGCGGATGCCGGCGCGCAGACCCGCTCCGGCACCAGCGTCGCCACCCGCCGGTCATGGACCTGGTAGCCGCCCAGGTACACCTCGTCGCGGCGGGCGTCGAAGGCGCCCAGTATGAATGCATCGCCGGCCTCACCGCAGCCGCAAGCCAGCGCCGCCAGCGATGACACCGGGATGAGCCGCAACCCGGTGCCGAGCGCGATGCCCTGCATGACCGCGGTGCCGATGCGCACGCCGGTGAAGGCGCCGGGCCCGCGGCCGAAGGCAAGGGCGTGCAGGGCCCGCAGTTGCAGGCGGGCCTCCACCAGCACCGCCTCGATCATGGGCAGGATCATTTCCGCATGCCGCTGGGGCGCGATTTCGAAGCGCTCGTGCACCGCGCCGCCCGCGAGCACCGCCGCCGAGCAGGCGTCGGTGGCGGTGTCGATGGCCAGGATGTTGACGTCCCCCGCGTGCATGCCGCCATTATTCCACAACTCCGGCGAGGCTTTTTCCGTATAATCCGCGCATGTTCCGTCCCCTGCCGGTCTACATTGGAGCACGCTACACCCGCGCCCGGCGCCGCAATCACTTCATCTCGTTCATCTCCGCCACCTCGATCATGGGCGTGGCGCTCGGCGTGGCGGCGCTCATCGTGGTGCTGTCGGTGATGAACGGCTTCGAGCGCGAACTGCACCGCCGCATCCTCGGCGTGCTGGCGCACGCCACCGTGTTCCGGCGCGTGCACGTCATCACCGACTGGCCGGCGCTGACCGGGCGCCTGTCGCGCCTGCCGCACGTCACCGGCGCCGCCCCGTTCATACGCTCCGCGGCGATGGTCACGCACGCGGGCAGCGTCAACGGCATCGTGGTCTACGGCGTCATGCCGGGCGTGGAGGAGCGCGTGTCGGTGATCGGCGATCACCTGCGGCAGGGGCGGCTCTCGGATCTCGCGCCCGGATCGCGCCGCGTGATCCTGGGCCGGGCGCTGGCGGAAAAACTGCACGCGCATGTGGGCGATCCCCTGAACGTGATCGCGCCGCAGCCCGGCGGCGGGCCGGACGAGATCATTCCGGAGCTGCAGCGTTTCACGGTGGCCGGCATCTTCGACGTCGGCATGTACGAATTCGACTCGACGCTGGCGCTGATGCACCTGGACGACGCCGCCGGATTGTTCCACATGGGCAGGGGCGTGAGCGGCGTGCGGCTGCGCTTCGACGACGCGCTGGCGGCGCCCGCGCTCAAGGACGACGTAATGCAGGCGCTGGACGATGATTACGCCGTCGCCGACTGGACGCAGTTTTACGTCAATTTCTTCAAGGCGCTCAAAAGCCAGAAGTCGATGATGTTCATCATCGTGCTTCTGGTCGTGCTGGTGGCGGCCTTCAACATCGTGTCGATGCTGGTCATGGTGGTGCGCGACAAGCTCGCCGACATCGCCATCCTGCGCACGCTGGGCCTGGCGCGTCGGCGGGTGATGGGGGTGTTCATCACCCAGGGCATGATCGTGGGCGGCGTCGGCGCGGCCGCCGGCGGCGCCGGCGGCGTCTATCTGGCGCGACACATCCACAACATCGCCCGCTCTATCGAGCAGGCCTCGGGCGTGCGCTTCCTGCCGCCGGACGTGTACTTCCTGAGCCAGGTGCCCTCGGACGTCCACGGCCTCGACGTGGCGGTGATCGTGATCACCGCCCTCGTGCTTTGTCTTCTGGCCACCCTTTATCCCGCCTGGCGCGCGGCGGCGTCGCCGCCGGCGGAGGCGCTGCGTTATGAATGAGCAATCCCCCGGCTGAGCGTCGCATGCACCTGCCGCTGACCCTGCGCATCGGCCTGCGCTATCTGCGCGCCCGGCGCCGCAACCGCTTCATCTCCTTCATCTCGCTGAGCTCGCTTCTGGGCGTGACGCTCGGCATCATGGCGTTGATCGTGATCCTCTCGGTGATGAACGGCTTCGAGCGGGAATTGCGCGGGCGCATCCTCGGCATGACCGCGCACGTGTGGGTGCGGCCGGCGGCGGAGGGGGGGACGCTGGCGGACTGGAAAAGCCTGGAAGAGCGGCTGCAGCGCCAGCCGCGGGTGCGGGCCATCGCCCCGGAGGTGGAGGGCGAGGCCATGATCGTGCACGCCGGCTACGTCAACGGGGTGCGGTTGCGCGGCATCCTGCCGGCGCAGTCACAGGCCCTGTCGCTCGCCGACAAGATGGTGGAGGGGCGCCTGCAGGACCTGGCGCCGGGGCAATTCGCGATCGTGCTGGGCGGGGGCCTGGCGCGGGCGCTGCGCGCCGGCGTGGGCGACAAGGTGACGGTGATCTCGCCGCAGCCCGTCGCCACGCCCGCCGGCGTGCTGCCGCGTTCGAAGCGCTTCACCGTGGCCGGCGTGTTCGAAGTCGGCACGCAGGAATACGACACGGCGACGGCGGTGGTGCACATGCAGGACGCCGCGCGATTCTTCCGCCTGCCGGACGGCGTCAGCGGGCTGCGGCTCAAGCTCGACGACGCCTTCGCCGCGCCGGAGGTGGCCGCGGCCCTCAACGCCGCCGCCGGCGGTCGTTATCGCGCCGTGCCGTGGACCGAGGAGCACGTGAGCTTCTTTCACGCGCTCAAGACCGAGAAGGTGATGATGTTCGTGATCCTGTCGCTGATCGTGGCGGTGGCGGTGTTCAACATCGTAGCCACGCTGGTCATGGTGGTCATCGACAAGCAGGCGGACATCGCCATCCTGCGTACGCTGGGATTGCGCACCCGGCAGGTCATGCAGATCTTCATCGCCCAGGGGATCGTGATCGGCGCGTCCGGCATGTTGCTGGGCGGCGCGGCCGGCGTGGTGCTGGCCCTGCATCTGCCGGCGATCATGCGATTGCTTGAGCAATCGCTGCACTTCAAGGTGTTCGACCCGACGGTGTATTACATCAGCGACATTCCGTCCGATTTGCGCTGGCCGGACGTCGGCGTGGTGCTGGCGGTGGGCGGCGCGCTGTGCCTGCTGGCGACGCTCTATCCGGCCTGGCGCGCGGCCCGCACCCAGCCCGCGGAGGCGCTGCGTTATGAGTGAGGTCGTGCTGACGTGCCGGGAGTTGCAGAAGACCTTCAGCGACGGCCCGCTGCGGGTGCCGGTGCTGCTGGGCGTCGATCTGGACGTCGCCGCCGGGGAGCGGCTGGCCATCGTCGGCGCCTCGGGCTCGGGCAAGAGCACGCTCCTGCATCTCCTGGGCGGCCTCGACGTGCCGACGGCGGGCGGCGTGCAGGTCCTGGGGCGGTCGATGAGCGCGCTGCCCGATGACGAGCGCGGGCGGTTGCGCAATCGCGCGCTCGGCTTCGTCTACCAGTTCCATCACCTGCTGCCGGAATTCACCGCGCTGGAGAACGTCGCCATGCCGCTCCTGATCGCCGGCCGGCCGCCGGCCGCGGCCGCCGCGCGCGCCGCGGAAATGCTGGCGCGCGTGGGGCTGGGCGCGCGCCTGGCGCACAAGCCCGGCGAGTTGTCCGGCGGCGAGCGGCAGCGTACCGCCATCGCCCGCGCCCTGATCAATTCACCCGCCTGCGTGCTGGCCGACGAGCCCACCGGCAATCTCGACCGCGATACCGCCGCCCAGGTGTTCGCCCTGATGCTGGAGTTGAATCAAAGGCTCGGCACCAGCCTGGTCGTGGCGACGCACGATCAAAGGCTCGCCGGGCAGATGGATCGCGTGCTGTTGCTCGAGGGCGGCAGGTTGCGCCCGCATACGCTTTAACGTCCTGGCGGCGATGCCCCAGTCTTCATGGCGCGCGCGCGACGGAGGCCGGCATCCGCCGGCGGTCGCGGCGCTGGCCTTTCTGCTGGGCGATCTGATCCTGCAGATGCAGGCGCATCTGCCCCCTCCCTCGTGGGCGCTGGTTTTGCCCGTCGCCGGCCTGGTCGCGTGGCGGCGCCCGTCCTGGATGCCGCTGTTGTGGGCGGCGGCCGGTTTTGGCTGGGCGCTTTTGCGCGCGCACGGGATTCTCGCGGTGCAGCTCCCGCCGGCGCTGGAGGGCGAGACGGTGATCGCGGAGGGTCGTGTGATCGGCCTGCCGGAGCGGATCGAGGATCGCGACCGCTTCATGTTCGACATCGAAGCGCTGGCAGGGAATGGCGGGGCGCAGCCCGGCTGCGGCCGCGTGCGGCTGGACTGGTCGCACCCGCGGGAAGGTCCCCGCAGCGGCGAGCGCTGGCGGTTCGCGGTGCGCCTGAAGCGGCCGCATGGCCTGTCCAATCCCGGCGGCTTCGATTACGAGAAATGGCTCTACCAGCAGGGCATCCGCGCGACCGGCTACGTGGTCGACGAGGCACCCGCGCGCAGGCTGGCCGCAGCCGGCCTATCGGTGGACACGATGCGCGCCGGATTGCAGGCGCGGTTGCGCGAGGCCGTCGGTTTTCATCCGCTTTCGGGCGTGGTCATCGCGCTGGCGATCGGCGCCCAGGACGGCATCAGCCCCGAGCAATGGCGCGTGTTCTTCCGCACCGGCGTCGGCCATCTGGTCGCCATTTCCGGGCTGCATATCGGCCTGCTTGCGGGCCTCGGCTATTTTCTGGGCGGCTGGCTGTGGCGCCTGCCCGGCCGCACGCTGCTCTTGATCCCGGCGCCGCGCGTGGCCGCGCTGACGGGGTTCCTGGCGGCGCTGGCCTACGGCCTGCTCGCGGGATTCTCCGTGCCCACCCAGCGCACGGTCATCATGATCGGCGCCGCGATGTGGATGCTGTGGGCGGAGCGGCCCCGGCGCGAGCTGGACTGTCTCATGGCGGCCTTGATCGCGGTGCTGCTCCTCGATCCGGCGGCGGTGCTGGCGGTGGGATTCTGGCTGTCGTTCGTCGCCGTGGCGATCCTGCTCTACAGCACCGGCGGCCGCCGCGGGCAGGGCGGCTTGTGGTGGAAGCTCACCCGCACGCACGTGGCCATCGCCGTGGGGCTGGCGCCGCTCATGATGTTGTTGTTCGAGCAGAACCCCGTGCTGGGGCCGCTCGCCAATCTCGTGGCCGTGCCGTGGGTCAGCTTCGTGGTCGTGCCGCTGGTGCTCGCCGGCACGGCGCTGTTGCTGCTCTGGCCTTTCCTCGGCTACTGGTTCCTGAGCGGCGCCTTGCTGGCGTTGCAGGGCTTGTGGAATTTTCTGGAGCCGCTGGCGGCCTGGCCGGGCGCGGTGTGGCATCAGACCGCGCCGGCGCCGTGGATGGGCGCGTGCGCGTTCGTGGGCGCGGCGCTGCTGCTGATGCCGCGCGGCGTGCCGGGGCGCGCGCTGGGATTGCTGTGGATGTCGCCGCTGCTCTGGGCCGGGCAGGATCGGCCCCCGCCGGGCGAGGCGTGGTTCACGCTGCTGGACGTGGGGCAGGGGCTCTCGGCGGTGGTGCGCACGC
Source organism: Gammaproteobacteria bacterium (assembly GCA_021324815.1). GTDB lineage: Bacteria > Pseudomonadota > Gammaproteobacteria > JAJPIJ01 > JAJPIJ01 > JAJPIJ01. Next base: position 31,310 of record JAJPIJ010000010.1, on the reverse strand, counting down.
ACGCCCATGCGCTGGTCTTCGACGCCGGACCGGCGCTCCATCCGCGCTTCGACACCGGCAGCAGCGTGGTGGTGCCATTCCTGTACCACGAAGGCGTGCGCCGGATCGACATGCTCATGGTGAGCCACGGCGACAACGATCACATCGGCGGCGCGGCCAGCGTATTGCGGGAATTCCCCGTTGGCAGCGTGCTGAGCAGCGTGCCGGGGCGGCTGGCATACGCCGGCGCGCGTCCCTGCGAGGCCGGGCAGCGCTGGCGCTGGGACGACGTCGATTTCGAGGTGCTGCATCCGCCGCCGGGTGAATTCTCCTCGGCGAACAATTCCTCCTGCGTGCTGCGCGTCGCCGCGGCGGCGGGCGCGAGCCTGCTGCTGACCGGCGATATCGAGGCCCGCGCCGAACAGGAGCTGCTGCGCACGCGGCCGGCGGCGCTGCGGGCCGGGGCGCTGGTGGCGCCGCACCATGGCAGCAGGACCTCCTCGACGCCGGCCTTCATCGCCGCGGTGGCGCCGCATTACGTGTTCTATCCCGTCGGCTACCGTAACCGCTTCCACCATCCGCATCCCGGCGTGCGCGAACGCTATCGCGAGGCCGGCGCAGCGGCGTTTTCCACCGACGCCGATGGCGCGATCGAGTGGCGTCTGGGCGCGGAGCCGGCGGCGCCGGTCGGCTACCGCCGCGCGCACCGGCACTATTGGTACTCCGATGATTTCTGACCGGCTCTTTTCGCCGGCGTCATCCTCTGCTATGGTCTGCGCGCGGGACACCACCTACGGGAGATTGCACGCCGGTGTTTGAAATTCTCAAAGTTGGCGGCTGGGTCATGCTGCTCATCGTCCTCAGTTCCGTGGCCGCGCTGGCCATCGTGGTGGAACGGCTCTGGTCACTGCAACGTCATCGCGTGCTTCCCGACAATCTGGTGGGCCAGGTCTGGCAGATGGCCCGGTCAGGCGTTCTGGACAACCGCCGCATCAACGAGCTGCGCGCCGGCTCGCCGCTCGGCAGGGTGCTGGCCGCTGGCCTGCTCAACCGCCACCACGATCGCACCGTCATGAAGGAGGCCATCGAAGAGGTCGGGCGCCACGTGGCGCACGACTTGAGCCGTTATCTGGACATGCTGGGATCGATCGCCGCCGTCTCGCCGCTGATGGGCCTGCTTGGCACCGTGATCGGCATGATCCGGATGTTCACGGCGCTCAACCTGCACGGCGCCGGCGATCCGCAGGCGCTGGCCGGGGGCATCGGCATGGCGCTCATCACCACCGCCGCCGGCCTGTGCGTGGGCATCCCCGCGCTCCTGTGCCACCGTTATCTGCGCGGCAAGGTGAACGGCCTGGTCCTGGACATGGAGCAGGAGGCGATCAAGATGGTCGAGATCCTGCACGGCGATCGCGAACGCGAGGGCGTGTACGGCGAGCCGGACGAAACGCTGACCCGGCCGCCCGCCGCGCGCCGCGCGCCGCGGGCGCGCAGGCCCGCCTCCACGGAGCCACGTTGAGCATCGCCCATGAATTTCACCGGCAACACCCCCGACGATCACATCGACATCAACGTCACCTCGCTCATCGACGTGGTGCTGTTGTTGTTGATTTTTTTCATGGTCTCCACGACGTTTCTCAATCCCAGCCACATCAATCTGACGCTGCCAAAGGCCAGCAACAGCAGCACGGAGCGGGAAAAACCGCGGACCATCGAGGTCAGCGTCGACAAGGAGGGGCGTTACGCGGTCAATGGCCAGATGCTGGTGAATTCGCAGCCCGCGACGCTGAAGCGGGCCCTCGGCGAGGCGGCGAGGGATCTCAAGGAGCCGCCGATCGTCGTTCAGGCCGACGCGCAGGCCACCCATCAAAGCGTCATCCGTGTCCTCGACGTGGCCAGCCAGCTGGGGCTGGTGCACATCTCCTTCGCCACGGAAACCCCGCCGGATCAGTCCGAACCCTGATCGCGTGATCATGGGGTTGTCAAACTACTTGCAGGAACTCTGGTATCAGCCGCATCCTACAAGCGCCCTGCTGCTGCCCCTGTCCTGGGTTTACACCGGCGTGGTGCTGCTGCGGCGGCAGATCTATCTCACGCGCCTGATCAATCCCGAGTCGCTGCCCGCGCCGGTCATCGTGGTCGGCAACATCGCCGTGGGCGGCACCGGCAAGACCCCGCTGGTGATCTGGCTGCACCGCTTCCTGTCCGCGCAGGGCTACCGTCCCGGCATCGTCAGCCGCGGCCACGGCGGGCGCGCGCGGCAGTGGCCGCAGCAGGTGCGGCCGGACAGCGATCCCGCCACCGTGGGCGATGAGGCGGTGCTGCTGGCGCGCCACACCCGGGCGCCGATCGCCGTGGGCCCGGATCGCCACGCCGCCGCCGAGGCGCTCATCCGCCACCAGGGCTGCGATCTCATCCTGAGCGACGACGGCCTGCAGCACTACGCGCTGCGGCGGGACCTCGAAATCGCCGTCATCGACGGCGTCCGCCGCCACGGCAACGGCTACTGCCTGCCGGCGGGACCGCTGCGCGAGCCGATCTCGCGGCTGCGGGACGTGGACATCATCGTGACCCACGGCATCGCCGGACGGGGCGAGTTCCCCATGAAATACGTGCCCGGCGTCCCGCAGCCGGTCGCGCCCAGCTCCCGATCGCGCCAGGGCGCCACGCCCGGCCCGCAGCAGGTGCACGCCGTGGCCGGCACCGGCAATCCGGATGACTTCTTCCATCTGCTGCGCGTGCTGGGCTACCAGCCGCACTGCCACCGGTTCCCGGATCACCACGTTTTCCGGCGCGAGGAAATCAATTTCAATGACGACCTGCCGGTGATCATGACCGAGAAGGACGCGGTAAAATGCGAACGTTTCGCCGGCATGGAACACTGGTACCTGCCCATCGAGGCGGAACTGCCCGCCGTCTTTGAACGGCGTCTGCTTGAATTGTTGAGGAGGAAGGGATATGGACGCCAAGCTGCTGGAGATCCTGGTCTGCCCCGTGACCAAGGGGCCCTTGATTTACGATAAGGAGAAACAGGAGTTGATCTCGCGATCGGCGCGCCTGGCGTATCCGATCAAGGACGGCATCCCGGTGATGCTGGAGGACGAGGCGCGCACGCTGACCGACGAGGAGATGGAACGTCTTGCCGGGTAGCCATCGACCTTCCCCGCACGCGGGAGAGGGGCGGGGGTGAGGATGCATGAAGTTCAGGGTCATCATTCCCGCGCGCCACGCCTCGACCCGCCTGCCCGGCAAGCCGCTGCTGGATTTATGCGGCAGGCCGCTCATCCAGCATGTCTACGATCGCGCGCGCGCCAGTGGTGCGGAGGCGGTGGTGATCGCCACTGATGACGAGCGCATCCGCACCGCCGCGGAAAAATTCAACGCCCGCGTGCGCATGACCGCGGCCACGCACGCCTCCGGCGCCGATCGCATCGCCGAGGTGGTGCGGCGGGAGGGGTATCCCGATGACGACATCATCGTGAATCTGCCGGGCGACGAGCCGCTGATGCCCGGGCGCGCCATCCGGCAGGTGGCGGAGTTGCTGGCCTCCGATCATGACGCCAGCATGGCCACGCTTTGCGAGCGCATCACGGAACCCCGCGACGTTTTTGACCCTGGCGTCGTGAAGGTGGCGATGGATGCGCAGGGCCGGGCGCTGTATTTCAGCCGCGCGCCCATCCCCTGGGACCGTGCGCACTTTCAGGCCGCCGCCGCTTCGAAGTGGCCCGTCGCCCAGCCGTACTTCCGCCACATCGGCCTGTACGCCTATCGCGCGGGCTTTCTGAAACGTTATGCCGATCTGCCGCCCTGCGCGCTGGAGCAGACCGAACAGCTGGAGCAGTTGCGCGCCCTGTATTACGGCGCGCACATCGCGGTGGCCGAGGCGGAGGAACCCACCGGCTTCGGCGTGGACACCCCCGCCGATCTGGAGCGCCTGCGCCGGATGCTGAATTCAGGCTGACGGCCGGCGCTCGAAATGCGCGAGGGCCTGGTGATTCAGCGTGCCGTCGTGGAGGGCGGTGGCGATCAAGGCGCCGTCCACGTGTGCCTCTTCCAGGCGGCGCAGATCATCGATGCCGCGCACGCCGCCGGCGGCATAGACCTGATAATGGCGCCGCTCCGCGGCATGCTCCGCCAGCCGGTCAATATGCGGGCCGCTGCCGGTGCCGACGCGATCCAATTCCATGATCAACATCCTCTCCGGCCACAAATCCCGGCGACGGCCGAGTTCCACCGGCCCGCGAAAGCGGCCGCGCTGGTAATCCAGCGACAGGATGCAATTTCGCCCCGTGGCCTTGAGCAGCGCCTCGTATTCATCCAGATCTCCCATGCTTTCGCTGCCCAGGACCGGCGTGATGTTGTGGTGATCTGCAAGCCAGTTGAGATCGGCGGGACGTGCAAAGCCGGCGTCCAGCCAGAATTCGGATTGCGGATGTTGCTTGCAAAGCGCGGCGATGGCCGCGCGGTTGTCGCCCCAACCCATGATACGGTCGATGTCGGCGAGGTAGAACGTGTCGAAGGGATGCAGGATGAGCAACGCCTCCACGACCGTCCCCAGTTCGCTGGAATCGCAAAGCTTGCTGCACAACGGCCGGTATTCCTCGCGGCGGCCGGCCACGGCGCGCACGACCTGTCCCGCCTTGACATCGATGACCGGAACGGTGTGCATTCGCCGCGACCTCAAGAATCCGCGAGTTTTTTCAACGCGACATAGTCGATCTTGCCGGTGCCAAGCAACGGCAGCTGCTTCATGGGCATGATCCGCCGCGGCACGGCCAGTTCGGGCGCGCCCTGCGTCCGCGCCGCCTGCACCAGCGCCTCGCGGCTCAGGGCCGCGTCGGTGGTGAACAATACCAGCGCCTCGCCGCGCTTCGCGTCGCTTCGCGTGCTGGCGGCGTGCTGGTGCGCGGGCGAAACCGTCGCGGCGATCTTTTCCACCACCTCCAGCGACACCATCTCGCCGGCGATTTTGGCGAAGCGCCTGACGCGGCCCTTGATGGTGACGAAGCCGTCGCCGTCGATCTCGACCACGTCGCCGGTGTTGTACCAGCCGAGGCCGTGCTCCGTGCGCGGCGGCTTCAGGGTGCCGGGCTGATCATAGAGAAAGTAACCCAGCATGATGTTTGGTCCGCGCACCTGGAGAACGCCGCCCCCGGCGATGCCGGGCACCGGGTCGAGGCGGTGCTCGATGCCGGGCAGCAGCATGCCCACCGAGCCGGGCTTGTTCGCCATGGGCGTGTTGACCGCGAGCACCGGCGCGCATTCGGTGGCGCCGTAGCCCTCGAGGATGCGGATGCCGAATTTCTCCATCCATAGTTTGCGGACCTCGTCGCTCAATTTCTCAGCGCCGGCCACCACGTAGCGCAGGCGGAAGAAGTCATAGGGATGGGCGAACTTCGCGTAATTGCCAAGGAAGGTGCTGGTGCCGAACAACACCGTGCAGCCGCGGTCGTAGATGATTTCGGGGATGATGCGGTAGTGCAGCGGCGAGGGGTACAAAAACAGCCTGCAACCCGTCACCAGCGGCATGATGGCGCCGCAGGTCAGTCCGAAGGCGTGGAACACCGGCAGGGCGATCAAAAATTTGTCCGCCGGCGAAAAATCGATCACGGCGCGTATCTGCGCGATGTTGGCGAGCAGGGCATTGTGGCTGATGGCCACGCCCTTGGGACGGCCTTCCGAGCCCGAGGTGAACAGCACCACGGCCGGGGCAAAGGGCGAGGTTTGCAGCGTCGCCAGGCGCGGGAAGAGGAGGGCGGCGGCCAGCCAGAATTTGTCCTTCCAGGCCAGCAGGGCGCGGAGATCCTCGAGGTAAAGCACGCGGACGTTTTCCAGCGCGGCCATCGTGCCGGTCAGTTTCGCGGCTTCGAGAAATTTGCGCGAAGTGACGACGGTGCGCACGCGGGCGACGAAGCAGGCGTTTTGCAGCCCCTCCCTGCCGGCGGTGTAGTTCAGCATCGCCGGAATGCGGCGGAAGGCGCTCAGGCCGAAGATGAGGGCCACCGTGGCGCTGGCGTTGGGCAGCAGCAGGCCGACGCATTCGTTTTCGCGGCTGAACCTGCACACGATGCGGCCGAGCGCGAGGCTGGTCTTGAGCAGCTGACCGTAGGATTCCTCCCGCTGGCGCATGTCCTCCAGCAGCAGCGTGCCGCGGCCGTGCACGGCAATGGCGTCCAGGAACGCCGAGAACAGCGACTGTTCGGGACGTGCGGCGAAGATCATTTCCTGCATCAGCCGGCGCAGCGCCTCGCCGGCCTTCTTGCGCCGCAGCTTGGCGGTGGGGGCCTCGGGCATGGGCAGGCGGGTGGTCGGCAGCAGCGTCAGCGTGATGCGCGGGAACAGCGAACGCGGATGACGGCCGGAAAGCCGGCTGAAATAGGAACGCGCCGGGCCGTCCAGCCGCACCGGCAGCAGCGTGGCCCCGGTCCTGGCGGCGACGAAGGCGGGGCCGTCGTAGACCTTCATCAGGCTGCCGGTGACGGTGATGCGGCCCTCCGGGAAGATGACGACGGGCTGGTTGGATTCAAGCAGGACGATGACCTTTTTCATCGCCAGCGGGCTCATCGGATCGACGGCCAGATGGGGGACGTAACCGAGGATGAAGCGAAACAACGGGTTCCTCAGCACCTGCGTATGGACGACGAAGGTCGGGCGCAGCGGCAGGAACAATCCGAGCAGCAGCCCGTCGAGGAAGGACTCATGATTGGCGATGACGAGCAGCCTGTTCTCGCGAACCGCGTTGACGTTGCCCTCGACGCGGACGCGGAACAGCAACCCGCACAGCCAGCGCAGACAAACCCGCAGCATCATCGGCCTCCCGTTTGCGACGGGGACATTGTAGCCGCACCGCCCGGCCGGCGGGCAGGGGCGTGCCGGGGATTCCCGGGATTAACGGGCGCGGAAGGTGATGCGGCCCTTGCTCAGATCGTAGGGCGTGAGTTCGACGGTGACGATGTCGCCGTTCAAGATGCGAATGTAGTGCTTGCGCATTTTGCCCGAGATGTGCGCGGTGACGATGTGGCCGTTCTGCAGCTGGACGCGAAACATGGTGTTGGGCAGGGTCTCGATGACCTTGCCCTCCATTTCAATGTGTTCTTCCTTCGGCATGGTTCACGCCCGCGGCCCGGGGAGCTTGTCGACAAGGCGCGCATTGTGCACCAACGGGCCGCCAAAAAACAATCCGCGCCGGGCCCGCTCTAGGCGGGGGGCGGATCGCGGATCCAGCGCCCGTCCCGGAAATATTCCAGCGGCTGGTAGTCGTGCTTGTAACTCATCTTGCGGCAGTCCCTGATCCAGTAGCCCAGATAGAGCCAGGTCAACCGCCATTCGCGGGCCTTTGCGATTTCATATAGCACGGCGTATTTGCCCAGGCCGCGGGAGGACGCCTCGGGATCGAAGTAGGTGTATACCGCCGACAGGGCGTCGTCGAGCACGTCGATGACGGCGACGCAGATGAGCCGCCCGTCGAGCCGCATCTCCAGAAAACGCGTGTTCACCCAGGCGGCGGTCAGGAATTCGGTGTAGTGGCGGACGTCGCCGTCGTCCATGCCGCCGCCCGGATGGCGGCGCTTCAGGTAGCGCTGGTACAGCGCATAATGTTCCGCATCGTAGACGGGCGATTGCTCGGCAACGACAAGGTCCCGGTTTTTCTCCCAGCAGCGCGCCTGATGCCGCTTCATGCGGAATTCACGCACCGGGAGACGGACCGGCACGCAGGCGTGGCAGGGATGGCAATGCGGGCGGTAGAGATGGCCGCCGCTGCGGCGGAAACCATGCGCCGACAGCAGGCTGTACAGCGCCGTGGTCTTGGGCACGGCCGGATCGGCGAACAGCGTGGTGGCCTGCCGCTCCGGCAGGTAGCCGCAGGGATGGGGCGGCGTGGCGTAGAACCGCAGCAGGGCCGTGCGTGTGGGTTGATTCATGCGGGCAGCCGCCAGGCGCCCGCGGCCGGCGGCTGCTCGCAGTGCCGGTCCAGCAGGGCGATGAAGGTGGTGCGCGGGATCATTTCGGCTCCCAGGGTCTGCAGATGTGAATTATGCACCTGGCAATCCATGAACGCATATCCCCATTCCCCCAGCCACCGGCACAGATGTGCCAGCGCCACCTTGGAGGCGTCGGTGATCCGGCTGAACATGGATTCGCCGTAGAACACCCGCCCCAGGGCCACGCCGTACAGTCCTCCCGCCAGCGCGCCCGCGCGCCAGCATTCCACGGAATGCGCGTGGCCCAACTGATGCAGGCGCAGGTAGGCGCGCTGCATGTCGGCATGGAGCCAGGTGCCGCCGCCGCCGCGGCGCGGGCCGGCGCAACCGGACAGCACGCCCTGGAAGTCCCGATCGCAGCTCACGGTGAACCCCCCTCTGCGGAGGGTGCGCCGCAGGCGCCGCGGGACATGCAGGCGCTCCGGGAACAGCACGCAGCGCGGATCCGGCGACCACCACAGGATCGGCTGATGTTCGCCGTACCAGGGGAAGATGCCGCGCCGGTAGGCGGAAAGCAGCCGCTCCGCGCCCAGATCCCCTCCCGCCGCCAGCAGACCGTCGGGCTCCTCGAGGGCCAGCGCCGTCGGCGGAAAATCCGCCGCGTAACGCCGCCGTCCGAACCAGTACAACGGTTGTGATTTCATCCCGCCTCCGTCCTCCGCCGGTAGGGCAGGTGCTGCTCCAGCGCCGTCATGTATTCGCGCATGGCCTGCGTTTCGCGCTCCAGAAAACCGGCGACGGCCAGTGCAAACCGCGGATCGCGCAGCCAGTGCACCGACCACGTGGGCACGGGCGTGAAGCCGCGGCTCAACTTGTGCTCGCCCTGGGCGCCGGCGTCAAGCCGCCGCAGGCCCTGGCGTATGCAGTAGTCGACGGTCTGGTAGCAACACACCTCGAAATGCAGGTGGCGGTGGCTCCCGCTGCAGCCCCAGTGCCGGCCGTACAGGGTGTGCGCGTCGCGCAGGGCGAAGGCGCCGGCGACATACTCGCCATGCCTTCTGGCCATGAACAACAGCGTTTGATCGGGCAGGGTGCGGCCCAGGTGCATGAAGAATTCAAGCGTCAACCGCGGCTGCCCCCATTTGCGGTGAAAGGTCGAGCAATAAAACCGGTGGTACACGCGCCAGATGTCGGGGCTGATCATCGGGCCGGACAGGACCTCCACCGTGATCCCGCTCTCCCGCACCTCCCGGCGCTCGCGGCGGATTTGCTTGCGGTGCTTGGAGTCGAGGCGCGAGAGGAAGTCCTCGAAGTCGGCATAGCCCGGGTTGTGCCAGTGATATTGACAGCCGATGCGCCGCAGGCCGTCCTGGGCCCCCAGGCGGACGGCGTCCATCTCGGAGGGGAACAGGCAGTGCCACGAGGAGGCGCCGCGATCGCACATCAGGGCCCGTGCCTGCTCCACCAGCATGCCCCGCACGCGATCGGCGGACGGATCGTCCGGCACCGTCAGCAGGCGCGGGCCGGTGACGGGGGTGTAGGGCACCGCCGTGACCAGCTTGGGATAGTAACTCCGTCCCGCGCGCTGATAGGCCTCCGCCCAGTTCCAGTCGAACACGAACTCGCCGTAGGAGTTGCTCTTGACATACAGCGGCATCGCGCCCACCAGGCGCCCCTGATCATAGGCCAGGATGTGCGCAGGCTCCCAGCCGTGGCCGCGCAGGCAGCCATGACGTTCCAAGCCCGCGAGAAATTCGTGACGGAGAAAAGGGGTTGCGTCAGCCGCCAGCCGGTTCCATTCCGCCGCCGGGATGTCCGCCAGGGCGGCGCAGACCCGGATGCGCAAACGTGACGCCGTCGCGGCCGGGCGGACGATGGTCATGCGTCAGTCGGGTGTGACGGTGATTGAACGGCCCAGTATGCGCGTGACCGCACGCTTGGAGCCGGTGAGATCGAAGGCGGTTTCGCCATAACCATGATCCTTGAGGGCATAGCGAAAGGCGACATTGTTGCCGTTCAACAGCCGGTGCAGCGCCGCGGAATGCAGCGTGCCGCCCTCGATGCGTCCGAGAATGAACTCAACCCAGTGATCGCCGGTGGTGCAGGCCGTGCCGTCGTAGGATTGATATTCGGCGGGCTCGCTGGCCACCTGAAACGTGGGACAGCCGGCCAGACTGTCGAATCCGGCGCGCAAGAGGAACCGCAGATGTACGCGTCCCTCCTTGTCCCGATAGATGCGCAGTGCGTCGCCACTGGTATTGCGAGTGGCGGCGGACGCGGGAAGTTCCTTGGTGGGGTCAACAACCTGCCATTGCGCCCAAAGGGGGGCGCAATATAAAAACAGCAACAGACCCGCGCGTGTTCGTGGCATCTTCTCGTTGGCGGCCTGCCGCAAGACGCGGCGCCGCGCCGCCCGGCGATCCGTGGACTCTGGATTTTGCGTCAGTTTGGGCTAAGCGTAACACAGGATTATCCGCGTCCCGCCATGAACAGGCGGGTTTTTGTGAATTGCGGCGCATATTGCACGGCGAATGAAGACTTGACGTTCAACCGCATCCCGCGGGCAAAAAAAAACCCCGCTTGCGCGGGGTTTTCGAATGAATGAGATGTTGTTGTTGTCGAGCAGTGAAGCTCTTTATGAACCTACGATTACTTCTTGACGTAGGTGATGGAGCACTTGGCTTCGGAGAAGGTGCCGCACACTGCCGGATCCTTCGCGCCGGTGCCAATCTTGCCACCCGCATAGGCACCCGTCGGGTCGCCGCCATAAGTGAAGCCCGCAGGCATTTCCACTTCGTTGCCGGCCATGTCATGACCTTTCTCGGCAACCATGTAACCCGTGGACAGGTCGGTTGAGGAGAAGGGATTCGCGGCATAGGCGGCCGGGGTTGCGACCAGGGTGACTGCAAGTGCAGTCGTCAGTTTTTTAAACATTTTGAAACCTCCTAGGATGTTTGTTTTGCTTTGGGCGGCGCCAGACATAGGCTAGCTGTCGGACGCCGCCAAGCCAACAATAGCGTAATTAACGGTTTTGGAAAAGCCCCTTTTGCCCCCGAAACCATGGTCTATCGGGCGCCATCCGGGTTCGACTGATGCGGCGGAATTCGCCGTCGCCGGACGGCGGCGTGGACACGGGGGGTCATGGAGCCGCCAAGTGTGCCGATGAAATAATAATATACTTTAATTATCAGTGTTAATTTATTGTAAATAAATATAAAATAATTATACGTCCACCCGCTTACCCGGCGCTTGCGGCGAAGGGAGTATGATGTATGAGTTTCATGCTGGACCGGGTCAAATAAAGGCTTGGGAAAAATTCTCGATTGAATATGGGAATGTCTGCAATCGTCCCCACGCGCTACTGGCACCGTCTGGAGGACGGCCGGGTGCAATGCGACGTCTGCCCGCGCGCCTGCAAAATGCACGCCGGCCAACGCGGCCTGTGTTTCGTGCGCGCCAATGAAAACGATCAGGTCGTGCTCACCACCTACGGCCGCTCCAGCGGCTACTGCATCGACCCGATCGAGAAAAAGCCGCTGAATCATTTCCTGCCGGGCACGCCGGTGCTGTCCTTCGGCACCGCCGGTTGCAACCTGGCCTGCAAGTTCTGCCAGAACTGGGACATCAGCAAGTCGCGGGAGATCGACACGCTGGCCGACGCCGCCTCGCCGGAGAAGATCGCCCGCGTGGCGCAGCAGCTCGGCTGCCGCAGCGTCGCCTTCACCTACAACGATCCGGTGGTGTTCATGGAGTACGCCATCGACACGGCGATCGCCTGCCATGAGCGCGGCGTCAGGGCCGTGGCGGTCACGGCCGGCTACATCTGCCCGGAGCCGCGGACGGAGCTGTACCGCCACATGGACGCCGCCAACGTCGATCTCAAGGCCTTCACCGAGGAGTTCTACTGGAAGGTCACCGGCAGCCATTTGCAGCCGGTGCTGGACACGCTGGTCTATCTCAAGCGCGAAACCAAGGTGTGGTTCGAGATCACGACGCTCCTGATTCCGGGCGAGAATGACGGCGACGCCGAGCTGGAGGCGCTGACGCAATGGATCATGGAAAACCTGGGGCCGGACGTGCCGCTGCATTTCACCGCCTTTCACCCCGACTGGAGGATGCTCGACCACCCCGCGACGCCGCCCGCCACGCTGACCCGCGCGCGCGGCATCGCTCTCAAAAACGGCCTGCACTACTGCTACACCGGCAACGTCCACGATGAACGCGGCGGCAGCACCTACTGTCATAGATGTGGAACCAAATTGATCGGCCGCGACTGGTACGTGATGACCCATTGGGCGTTGACGGATGACGGCCGTTGCGGCAATTGCGGCGCGCCCTGCGCCGGCGTGTTCGAAGGCCGGCCCGGCCGGTGGGGCGCCAGGCGTGTGCCGGTGCGGCTGGCCGATTACGCAGCGTGAAAATCGTGGAATACCCCGCGCCCGTGTCCGGCGGGGAGGGAATTATTGATTCCAAAAAAAAGAAAGGAGCAGGCGGATGACCTACCAGCATATCCGGCCGCCGGCCGGCGGCGAGAAAATCACGGTCAGGGACGGCAAACTCAACGTTCCCCTCAATCCCATCATCGGCTACGTCGAGGGGGACGGCATCGGCCCCGACATCATGCGGGCCTGCCTGCGGGTGTGGGACGCGGCGGTCGAAATCGCCTACAAGGGCAAGCGCAAAATTCACTGGATGGAAATGTTCCTCGGCGAAAAGGCGGCGGAAATCTACGGCGACATCTTCCCGGCGGAGACCCGCGACGCGCTGCTGGAATTCATCATCTCCATCAAAGGGCCGCTGACCACGCCGGTCGGCGGCGGGTTCCGCTCGCTCAACGTGGCGCTGCGCCAGGACCTCGATCTCTACGCCTGCGTGCGGCCGGTGCGCTACTACCCCGGCGTGCCGTCGCCGTTGAAGAATCCGGAGCTCATCGACGTGGTCATTTTCCGCGAGAACACCGAGGACGTCTATGCCGGCATCGAGTATAAGTCCGGCACGCCGGAGATGCGCAAGGTCGAGGCCTTCCTCAGGGACAGCATGGGCGCGAAGCTGTTCGACGACAGCGGCATCGGCATCAAGCCCATGAGCCCCAAGGGCAGCAAGCGGCTGGTGCGCAAGGCCATCCAGTACGCCATCGACAACGACCGTGAAAGCGTCACGCTGGTGCACAAGGGCAACATCATGAAATTCACCGAGGGCGCGTTCCGCAACTGGGGCTATGAGGTGGCGCGCGAGGAATTCGGCGATCGCACCATCACCGAGGAGGAATTGTTCAGCGCCCACGGCGGCAAGCGGCCGGCGGGCAAGATCGTCATCAAGGATCGCATCGCCGACATCATGTTCCAGCTGATGCTGCTGCGGCCGAGCGAGTTCAATGTGATCGCCACGCCCAACCTGAACGGCGATTACCTCTCCGACGCCATCGCCGCCGAGGTCGGCGGGGTCGGCATCGCGCCGGGGGCCAACATGTCGGATTTCGTGGCGGTGTTCGAGGCCACCCACGGCAGCGCGCCCAAGTACGCCAACCAGGACAAGGTCAATCCCGGCTCGCTCTTGTTTTCCGGCGTGATGATGCTGGAATACATGGGCTGGAAGGACGCGGCCGATCTCATCACCTACGCCTACCCGGAGGTCATCCAGCAGCGCATCGTCACCTACGATTTCGCCCGCCAGATGGAGGGCGCGGTGCCGGTCAGGACCAGTGAATTCGCCACCGCGCTCATCGAGCAGATGCGCGGCGGCGTCGATTACGAGGCCAAGCGCAGGGCGAGGCTGCGCGCCATCGATGAGGAGCGCAAGACGCGCGAGACGCAGCGGGTGACGCAGCCGTACACGGCCATGGAGGCCTCCGGGCGCACGCCCAGCACGGTGGGTGATCTCATGAGCCGGGTCCTGACCGTCAGGCCGGGCACCACGGTGCTGGACGCGATCCGCTTCATGAACGAGCGCCGCATCAGCAGCATCCTCGTCGAGCCCGGGAACGACGGCCGCTGGGGCATCATGACCATGCGCGACGTCATCAAGAAGATCGTGTTTGAAAACCGCTCGCCGGCGCGGGTGATGGTGGAGGACATCGCCAGCAAGCCGCTGCTGCCGCTGCCGCCGGAAACCTCGCTGCACGAGTGCGCCGAGCACATGGTCAAACACAACATCCGCCGCGTGGCCGTCGGCGACGCGTCGCATCCGGTGGGGATCGTCAGCGACACCGACATCTTCCGCATGGTGGCGCGTTTCGGCTGGACGGCCGAGTGAACTCCCGGGAATCCCCGCATGGGCATGAGCATGGACAGGACATTCCGTCAGCGCCTGCGGGCGGGCGAGCGGCTGATCGGCACGCTGGTGAGCCTGCCCTCGCCGGAAATCGCCGAGGTCCTGGCCGCGGCGGGCTGTGACTGGCTGTTCATCGACGCCGAGCACGGCGCCTTCGAGCCGGCGCAGGCGCAGCCGCTGCTGCAGGCCGTGGGTGATCGCTGTCCCTGTCTCATCCGCGTGCCGGCCGGCGGGGAGGTCGCCATCAAAAAGGCGCTCGACACCGGCGCGGCCGGCGTCATCGTGCCGCAGGTCAACACCGCCGAACAGGCGGCGCGGGTGATCGCCTGGAGCAAATTTCCGCCGCAGGGAACGCGCGGCGTCGGCATCGCCCGCGCGCATGGCTACGGCCATGGCTTCGCGGATTACGTCGCCCGCGCCAACGAGGAGACGGCCGTGGTGCTGCAAATCGAACACATCGACGGCGTGAGAAACGTTCGCGACATCGCCCGCGTGCCGGGCATCGATGCGTTGTTCATCGGCCCCTACGATCTCTCGGCCAGCATGGGCAGGACGGGACAGGTCGACGATCCGGAAGTGCACAAGGCGATCGCCACGGTGCGCGATGCGGCGCTGGCGGCGGGATTGAAGCTTGGCGTATTCGGCGTCGGCGCCGGGGCGGTCAAACCCCACCTGGCGCAGGGCTTCACGCTGATCGCCGCGGGCTGCGACACCATTTTTCTCGGCAACGGCGCCCGCCAGACCCTCGCCGCGCTGCGCGGGGAGTAGGCGCGCCCCGCGCTAGTCGCCGACGGGCGAGGGCTGGAGCGAGTAGCGCCGCAGGGACAGGGCGAAATCCCGCAGCGCCTGGATGCCGGTGGCCTCCGCCTGCCGGCACCATTCCTGCAGGGCCGCGAGCAGCGCCTCGTGGCTCATGGTTTTCTCGGTCCACAGCGCCTGCAACCGCAGCTTGAACTGGTACACCTCCGCCAGCGCGCGGCTGTGGGCAAGTCCCAGGTCCATTCTGGCCCGCGCCCAGGCGTCCAGGCGGCTGCGGTCGCGCTTCAACCACTGCTTGAGCGGCTTCAGCAGGGCCCGCGACTCGGCGGCGGCCTGGCGCAACTCCTCCCGATACACGCGCGTCAGCACGTCGCGGGCGTAGTGCGCCATCACGTGCAGGCGGGCGGCCATCAACGCCCGCACGGTGTCGAGGTCGATGCCGCTCTTGTCGATCTGCAGGCGGGGCACCGGCGCGAGCTTCCTCACCCGCGCCAGCCGCAATACCTGGAGCAGCCGGATGTAGCACCAGCCCAGATCGAATTCGAAGCGCCGGCAGGAGAACTTGGCCGAGCTCGCAAACGCGTGATGGTTGTTGTGCAATTCCTCGCCGCCGATCAAAACCCCCCACGGGATGATGTTCGTCGACGTGTCGCCCAGCTCGAAATTGCGGTAGCCCCAATGGTGGCCGGCGCCGTTGATGACGCCGGCGGCGAAAAACGGGATCCACATCATCTGCACCGCCCACATCGTCAGCCCCGGCGCGCCGAAGAGGGCGAGATCGATGAGCAGCATCAGGGCGACGCCGGCCGTGGGGTGGGCGGCGTACACGCGCCGTTCCAGCCAGTCCTCCGGCGTATTGTGGCCGTACCTGGCGAGCAGTTCGGGATCGGCGGCGGCGGCGCGATAAAGCTCGGCGCCGCGCCACAGCACTTCGCGTATGCCGAGAACCAGCGGGCTGTGCGGGTCATCCCGGGTCTCGACGCAGGCGTGGTGCTTGCGATGCACCGCCACCCACTGTTTCGTCACCATGCCGGTGGTCAACCACAGCCAGAAGCGGAAGAAGTGCGACGCCAGCGGATGCAGATCCAGGGCGCGGTGGGTCTGGTGACGGTGCAGGTAGAGGGTGACGGCGGCGATGGTGACGTGCGTGAGCGCCAGCGTCACCAGCACGTCCGCCCACCACGGCAGTTCGAGCAATCCGGTCAATTCCCGTCCCCCTGGAGTTGTGACTTATGCTAATGGATTGTCGCACGCACGTCTAACCGGTTGCTGAAAAACCTATTTTTCAGCAATCTGCGGCGCGGTCGGGGGATCGACCGCCGTTTTTCAATCGCGCCAGGCGATTGGAAAATGAAGCAAGGCGAAACCGTGTTTTTTGCTTTGCGTGGCTGAAAAAGTCCTGGACGGACTTTTTCAGCATCCTGCTGACGATCAGGCGCAGAGCTGCTGGAACTGCTTGCGGAATTCCAGCGGCGCGGCGATGTCGGCGAAGGACTCCCGCGTGCCGCCGGTGCCGATCACGGTGATGGTGCCGTAATCGAGGATCCTGCCCAGGATGCCTTGATCGACGTTCACGGACTCGACCTTCGACAGGTTGAGCTCCAGCGTCCGCCTCGAGACGAGGCCCTGCTTGATGACGATGCGCCTGTTGGTGATGACGAATTCGCTGGTCAGCCTGTCGATCAGCGGCGCGATGAAGAGCGTGAACAGCGCGCGCAGGGAAATGAAGTTGATCCAATGCAGTCCGGCTTCGTAGACGACGCGCTCGTCCTTGATGAGGTTGCTGTTGACGTAACTGCCCATGGATTCCGATTCCCCCCGTCAAAACATCATGATCGTACCCAAACCCGCCAGAAAAATCCCGGCAGTGGCGATGAGGATGGGAAACCGCAGCGCCGGCGCGCCCAGCGCCGCCGTCATGACGCACTTGGTGAGGGTGTTGGAGAGCGACGCGATGACGATCGCATGAACGGCCACGTCCGCGTCGCCGGCCCTGGCGTACCCGGCCATCGACAGGGTGATCGCGTCGACGTCCGTCAGGCCGGCCAGCGCCGCCACGATGTAGACGCCCTCGCCGGGGTAGTACAGCTGCACGATTTTCATCACCAGCAGCACCAGCGCGAAAAAGGCGGCGAACTTGGACGCCTCGGTGAGACTGAAGGGGTTTTTCAACGGCAGATCGCCGGTGCTGGGGATTCCACGCTGAGAGGCGGCGCCGCGGCGATAGAACATCCAGGCCATGCCGCCCGCGACGCAACCCATGGCAATGAAGGGAATCAGCAGCTCCGCGACCAGCGCCCGGTTGACCACCAGCACCATGGCAATCACGCGGCCGAACATGATGCACCAGGCGATCAGGATGCCGCAGATCAGCGCCATCGGCGCGCCGCTTCGCCGGTCCGCGCGGCTCTGGCGCGCGAAGGACAGCGTGACCGCCGTCGATGACACCAGCCCGCCGGTCAGGCCGGTGAGCATCGTCCCCCGGCCGGCACCCAGCCAGCGCGTCGCCACGTAGCCGACCAGCGACAGGCTCGAAATCAGCAGCACCAGCAGCCACAGCGAGTAGGGGTTGAGCGCCTGCCATGGATCGATCGGACGGTCGGGCAGCAGCGGCAGGATGACGAAGGTGGCGATCATGAGCCGCAGGCCGGCGAAGACGTCGTCCCAGCCGAGCTTGTCGAGGAAGCTGTGCAGCGGATGCTTGTAGGCCAGCACCGCCGCCGTGATGACCGCGAGCCCGATGGCCAGATCGCGGTGGCCGAAGGTGACCATGGCGCCGAGCAGGCAGACGGTGATGGCGGCGATTTCGGTGGTCAGCCCCAGCGCGTGGGGCTGCACGCGCGCGCCGAGCACGTAGGCGGAGAGCACGCAGGCCGCCACCGCGAGGAGCGCCGCCACCAGCAGCCAGGGCATGAACAGGATGCGCGACAGCCAGCCCGCCACCGCGCCGACCTCGGCGACCAAGATGAAGGTGCGCAGGCCGCTGCCCGAGATGTCCTGGTCCTCGTTCTTGCGTTTCTCCCGCTCGATGCCGATGAGCGCGCCGATGAGCAGCGCCGTGCCGAAATTCTCGACGGCGACCAGGTCCAGGGGCTGATCCATGGACTGATATTAGCAGACAAAATCAAACCGGCCCGCGCCGCCATTGACCCGAATCAATTGACGCTGCGAAACCGGATTCGTATAGTACCGGCCGGTGACAGGTGCCCGCCGGGAAGCCAATCCCGCGGGTCAAACGGGAAGTCCGGTGCGTTGAATTCAAGTCAACAAGGCCGGCGCTGCCCCCGCAACGGTAGGCGAAAAACGCGGATCATTTGAGCCACTGCGCCCTGGGCGTGGGAAGGCGGTCCGCGGAACCCGGAACGGGGTTCGTTCGCAAGCCCGGAGACCGGCCTGCACCGGGGTCAACCGACCCCTGCCATTCCGTCACGGCGGGCGACGCGAACAGGCGGCGCGATCTCCACCTCCGCCGCCTTTCATCCCCCCGCGTGCCGGCAATACAAGCTTGTTTTTCAGTGCGGCGGGCACTGGGAGGGGGAGTCATGTCATTGCGTTTCAAGGCCTGGCTTTTTTGCGCGCTCGGCCTGTCGCCGCTCGTCGATCGGGCGGAGGAACCGGCGGAGGAATTGACGCCGGTGGTGGTCTCCGCCACGCGCTCCGGGGAATTCGATGTCCGCACGCCGGCGAACATCACCGTCATCGACCGCGCGGAAATCGACGCCGGCGGCGCGACGAATCTCGCCGACCTGCTGCGCGGCCACGCCGGCATTCAGATTTCCGATCTGTTCGGCGACGGCAGCCTCCCGACCGTCAGCATGCGCGGCTTCGGCGGCAACGCGCAGGCCAACACGCTCATCCTCGTGGACGGCCGCCGGCTCAACAACGCCGACCTCGGCAATCCCGATCTCAACAGCATTCCGCTGGAGGACATCGAGCGCGTCGAGATCGTCGAGGGCAGCGCCGGCACGCTGTACGGCGATCAGGCCGTGGGCGGCGTCATCAACATCATCACCCGCCGTCCACAGCGGCTGCGCGCGCAGGCGGGGGTGCAGGCGGGCAGCTACGATCGCCACGACGAGTTCGTCACGATGGAAAACCGTCACGACAACGGCGTCGGCTATCGTTTCTCGGGCGTGAAGCGCGACAGCGACAATTACCGTGATCACAACGCCCTGGATTTCGACAGCCTGAACGGCAGGCTGGACTACCAGGGCGCGCGGGGCGGCGCGTTTCTGGAATACCAGTCGGTCTTCGAGAACCTGCAAACGCCCGGCGCGCTGTTCCTCGATCAAATCGCCGCCGACCGCCGGCAGGCGTTGAATCCCGGGGACTTCATCAAGACCCACACCGATGCGGCGCGGATGGGCTTCACCCTTGACCTGCCCTCCGACTGGGAGGCGCAGGCGGAGATCACCAACCGCTACAGCGGCGCCGCCGGCGTGCTCAGCGTGGGCGGCGTGGGCGGGCCGGTGCGGACCAAGCGCCATCACCAGGAATTCACGCCGCGCCTCTACCGCCGCTGGGACACCGGCGACGGCGAGGCGCTGCTGACGATCGGCGCCGACGTCTACGCCACGCGGTTTTTCCTCAACTCCATCATGGGCGGCATCGACGATCACCAGAACCAGTACTCCGGCTACGCGCGGCTCATCTATCCCTTGAACAAGGAATTGTCGCTGACCGTGGGCCACCGCCAGGCGCGCGTGACCAATGACATCCTCGGCGCGCTGCTGCCGCCGCACACGGAAATCGACGACAGCGGCGCCGCCAACGAACTCGGTCTGACGTATCAATACTCGCCGGCGTTGCGGCTGTTCGGGCGGGTGGAGACCAACTACCGCTTCGTGCTCGCCGATGAATACACCAGCGCCAGCTTCGGCGGCGAAATCCCCGCCACCCAGGGCGGCCGCTCGTCGGAATTCGGCGCTGCCTGGGAGGGGCGGGCGGTGTCGGCGAGCGTGGTCGGCTACGTGCTCGATCTCAAAAATGAGATCGACTTCGATCCGATCAAGTTCATCAACACCAACATCGGCGGCACCCGCCGCACCGGCGTGATCGCCGATGCGCGCTGCACGCCCTTCGCGCCGCTGACCCTGTCGGTGCACTACGGCTTCGTCGACGCCGTGATCACCGACGGGCCGCTGCGGGGACTCGACATCCCCTTCGTGGCCGCGCACACCGGCTCGGTCGCCGCCGAGTACCGCCTGCCGTACAATTTCACGGCGTATCTGGACATCTATGGCATCAGCGACCGCACGGCCGTCGGCGATTTCAACGACACCCTGCCCGGGGCGCCCGGCTACGTGATCGCCAATTTCAACCTGGGCTGGCGGGGCGGGGGGGTGGATGTCAATTTCCGCGTCAACAACCTGCTCGACAAGGATTATTTCGACAACGCGCAGACCGGCTTCCGCGCGCCGCTGTTCCTTCCCGAAACCGCCCGGTTCCCGTCACCCCGACGAAATTTTCTGGTTACAGTAAGCTATACCTACGACTGAGCAGGCACCCATGGCCGATCGATTGTCCAGAATCACCACGCGCACCGGCGATGACGGCACCACCGGTCTCGCCTCCGGCAGGCGCGTCTCCAAGGCCGACCCGCGCATCACGGCCCTCGGCGAGGTGGACGAGTTGAATTGCTGGCTCGGCCTGCTGCTCACCGAGGCCCTGCCGGAAACCCTGCGCGGGCATCTCGCCGAGGTGCAGCACGAATTGTTCGACGTGGGCGGCAGCCTGTCGCTGCCGGGCGAATCCCTGATCGGCGGCGCGCAGATTCAACGCCTGGAGGCGGCGATCGCGGAATTGAACGCGGACCTGCCGCCGCTCAAGGAGTTCGCGCTGCCGGGCGGCAGCCGCGCGGCGGCTGTCTGCCATCTCGCGCGCGCCGTGTGCCGGCGGGCCGAGCGGGCGGTGTGCGCCCTGCACGGGCAACAGCCGCCGCCCGCGGACATCATCGTTTATTTGAACCGGCTGTCGGACCTGCTGTTCATCGCCGCCCGCGTCCTCGCCCGCGCCGAAGGCGCGGAAACCCTGTGGCGCAATCCACGTCGTGTTTAAGCCTGCTAAAATCGGGGCAAAGGAAAGACTCGACAAGTTGTCATTTCGAGCGCAGCGAGAAATCTTGCAGGATTACTCGTCGCCATATGGCTCCTCGGAATGACAGTTTGTTTTGCTTCAACGATCATAGGAGGGCCCTCATGAACAACAAAACACTCGCGGTCGTGCTCATGTGGATTGGTCTTGCGGCGCTCTCGCGCCTGCTGCCGCACCCGCCCAACGTCACGCCGGTGGCGGCCATGGCGCTGTTCGCCGGCTGCCACCTGCCGGACCGGCGCTGGGCCTACGCCGCGCCGCTGATCGCCATGCTGTCGACCGACGTGGTGCTCGGCTTCCACGCCACCCTGCCTTTTGTCTACGCGGCGTTCATGCTGATGGTCGGCCTCGGCAGATGGCTGGCCCGCCATTACGCCGCCGGCAACATTCTGCTCGCCTGCCTGTCGGGTTCGGTGCTCTTTTTCGTGCTCACCAACTATGGCGTGTGGGCGACCCAAAGCATGTATCCGCACACGGCGGCGGGACTGCTTGAGTGCTACATCGCCGCGCTGCCGTTCTTCCACCACACCCTGCTGGGGGATTTGTTTTACACCGTGCTTCTGTTCGGCGCCGCGGCCCTGCTGCTGCGCCCGCGCGCCGCGGCGATTACTTTTTGATCAACTGCAGTATCTTGTCGCTGCGCTTGATATCGAGGCGGCCGAGGAAGGAATTGCCCAACAGCGGCTCCGACGGGCTGTCGCCGTCGATGACGATGGCCTCCACGTCGTTCAGCGCGATGTCGCCCACGGTGACTTTCTTCAGCGTCACGCCGTAGGCCCTGACGATGCCGGAGGCGGTCTGGGCGGTGCCGGGTTTGCCGTCCACCCGGTAATCGATGCCCAGCCGCCTGGCGGTCTGCCGGTTCAACGCCAGCGTCGTCGCCCCGGTGTCCACCACGAACCTCACCGCGTAGCCGTTGATGGTGCCGTCGGCGAAATACATGCCCTGCGAATCCGGCCCGATCTGCACCATCGTCCCCCTGGGGGCCGTCATGGCCGGGATGCTGCTGTGGCTGCCGAGCGGGTAGGTGGCCCGTTTGCCGTCGATCTCGATCACCGCCTCCTTGCTGTCGGCGCTGATGAGCCTGATGCCGTCGGGGCGCGTCTCGCCCACCTTGAGGACCTCCGTCCTGCCGTCGATCTCCACCACCGCCCGGTCCTTGAACAGGCCGACGACGTCGATCCTGCCGGCGGCGGCCGGGAGAGTGATGAGCAGTAAAACGATGCCGGGAACGTGACGCATGGGCGAAACCCGGGACGACTAAGGGATGTTGCATTTTGAGACGATCCACCCGTGAATTCCAGTGCAAATTGCAGCACGGGCTTGCAGTCCGCCGGCCGGACTGAGACTATAATCAATCTCAAAAGCACCAACCCTCTGAAAAAGTTAGCCAATCGCCTGGGAGGCCTTGCCGCATGCAACCGGGGGTGAGATTCCCGCACGATCCGCAACGGGCCGACCGCCAGATCAACCGGGCCTGGGAGCAGTTCATAGGCAGCGGCCGGATCCGCGACGAAACCCCGCCACGTCCCGTCATCATGGAAAGCTGGGAGCGTTCGCGCCGGCGCGGCATCGATCCGGTGGCCGAGCGCGCGCCCACGCCCATCACGATCGAGGAAATCGAGGAAATCCTCGCCACCCAGGCGCTGGGGCTTGCGGGCGGCGAGGTGCTGCAAACCTACGCCCGGCTGCTTGAGACCTCCGGTCATGTCGTCGTGCTGGCCGACGCGCAGGGCCGCATCCTGCACAGCGTCGGCGATCGCGACACGCGCGATCATCTGGAACGCATCAATTTCCGCCCCGGCGGGTTGTGGGCGGAGGACACCGTCGGCCCCAACGGCGTCGGCACGCCGCTGTGGCTGGGGCGGCCGGAGGTGGTGTTCGGCTCCGAGCATTACTGCCGCGGCTGGCAGCCGTGGGTGTGCTACGGCAGTCCGGTGCGCGAGCCCGGCCGCGGCGCGCTGCTGGGGGTCGTCGACATCACCGGCCCGGCCCGCCACGCGCACATCCAAACGATGGCGCTGACCGTCGCCGTCGCCCAGGCGATCGAGCACAAATTGCAACTGGCGGCCTGGCATGATCGTGAATGCCTCCGCTCCCATTACCGCGCCCTCGAACGCCGCTGGCCCGCGGACGGCCTGCTGCTGCTTGACAGGGACGGCTGCGTGCTGGACATGAACCCGCGGGCCTCGCGCCGGCTCGGCTGGGACGCGACGGCGGTGACGAACTGGATGCTCGACGCCCTCCATCCGCAGCTGTGGGGCACCGTGCGTTCGCTCTGCCACGGCTGGCAGGACGGCGGGGCGGGGGCCATGGGCCACGTCGATAATCCGCGGGGCATGCTCCGCCTGCACGTCGAACCGGTGTATCGCGGCCGCCAGTTGCTGGGTTACGCGGTCGTGTTCCCGGAAAATCGACCCGCCGCGCCCGTCGATCACCGCGAAACGCCGGATACGCCGCCGGGCGGCGCTCCCAAACGGCTGCGGGAACTGCAGGACGACATCATCCGCCAGGCCCTGGCAGCCGCCGGCGGATCCATCACGCTGGCCGCCAGGCGGCTGGGCGTGAATCGCAGCACCATCTACCGCCGCATTCTGCGACGCCCCACGGGGAATGACAGCAATGAGTGAAGACAAACGCTACCCGGTGCCGCCGGAGTTCAAGGCGCGCGCCTACATCAACCGCGAACAGTACGAGCAGATGTACGCCCGCTCGATCAAGGACCCCGAGGGCTTCTGGGCCGAGCAGGCGGGGAAATTCCTGACCTGGACGCGCCGCTGGAACAAGGTGTGCGACTGGACCTTCGTGGATGACGTGCACATCCGCTGGTTCGAGGGCGCGCAATTGAACGTCGCCTACAACTGTCTCGACCGCCATCTCGCCACGCGCGGCGATCAGACCGCGATCATCTGGGAGAGCGACGATCCCAACGTCCACAGGCACATCACCTACCGCGAGCTGCACGCCGAGGTCTGCAAATTCGCCAACGTGCTGAAGTCCCACGGCGTCAGGGCCGGCGATCGCGTGTCGATCTACCTGCCCATGATCCCGGAGGTGGCGGTGGCGATGCTGGCCTGCGCCCGCATCGGCGCCATCCATTCCGTCGTGTTCGGCGGCTTCTCGCCGGGCGCGCTCGAGAGCCGCATCCTCGACGCCGACTGCAAGCTGCTCGTCACCGCCGACGAGGGCCTGCGCGGCGGCAAGAAGGTGCCGCTCAAGGCCAACGCCGACGCGGCGCTCGCCCGGTGCCCGAACGTGCGCACCGTCATCGTCGTGCGCCGCACCGGTGGTCTCGCGCCGTGGACGCCGGGCCGCGACGTCTGGTATCACGAGGCCATGGCCGCCGCCGCGCCGGACTGCCCGGCCGATCCCATCGACGCCGAGGCGCCGCTCTTCATCCTCTACACCTCCGGCTCCACCGGCAAGCCCAAGGGCGCGCTGCACACCTGCGGCGGCTACCTGCTCTTCGCCGCCATGACGCAGAAGTACGTCTTCGATTATCACGACGGCGACATCCACTGGTGCACCGCCGACGTGGGCTGGGTGACGGGGCATTCCTATCTCATCTACGGGCCGCTGGCCAACGGCGCCACCACGCTGATGTTCGAGGGCATCCCCACCTTTCCGGACGCCGGCCGCTTCTGGCAGGTGATCGACAAGCACAAGGTCACCATCTTTTACACCGCGCCGACGGCGATCCGCTCGCTGATGGCGCTGGGCGACGAATTCGTCACGCGCGCCAGCCGCCAGTCGCTGCGCATCCTGGGCTCGGTCGGCGAGCCGATCAACTCGGAGGCGTGGGAGTGGTATCACCGCGTCGTCGGCGGGCACCGCTGCCCGATCATGGACACCTGGTGGCAGACCGAGACCGGCGGTCACATGATCACGCCGCTGCCCGGCGCAATCGAGTTGAAACCCGGCTCGGCGACGCTGCCGTTCTTCGGCGTCGAGCCGGCCATCGTCGACAACAAGGGCGTGGAATTGCACGGCGTCGCGGAGGGCAATCTCTGCATGAAGCGCTCCTGGCCCGGCCAGATGCGCACCCTGTACGGCAACCATCCGCGCTTCATCGACACCTATTTCAAGATGTACCCGGGGTTCTACTTCACCGGCGACGGCGCGCGCCGCGACCAGGACGGCTATTACTGGATCACCGGCCGCGTCGACGACGTCATGAAGATCTCGGGACACTTGATCGGCACCGCCGAGGTGGAGAGCGCGCTCGATCTGCACCCGGCCGTGGCCGAGTCCGCCGTGGTCGGCTATCCGCACGAGATCAAGGGGCAGGGCATCTACGCCTACGTCACGCTCAAGGCCGGCGCGCGGCAGTCCGATGACCTGAAGAAGGAACTGGTGCAGCACGTGCGCAAGACCGTCGGCCCCATCGCCACGCCGGACGTCATCCAGTGGGCGCCGGGCCTGCCCAAGACCCGCTCCGGCAAGATCATGCGCCGCATCCTGCGCAAGGTCGCGGCCAACGAGCTCGACAACCTCGGCGACACCAGCACGCTCGCCGATCCGGCGGTGGTCGAGGACCTCATCGCCAACCGCGCGCATAAATGATCGTCATCCTCAAGCCCGACGCCGACAAAAAAAGCACGGCCTACCGGCGACTCAGCGACTATCTTGCGCAACTGCCGAACATCAAATGCCGCGTCCACGAGGAGGTGGGCACGCAGCAGACGCTGACCGAAATCTACCTCGTCGGCGACACCAGCACGCTGGATCGCAAGGAGATCGAAGCCTTCGAGGTCGTCGACCGCGTCGTGCGCGTGTCGCGCGAATACCGCGTGCTCGGCCGCCACAAGGACGACACTCGCGCCGGCGGCTTCGAGTACAACGGCGTCACCTTCAGCCAGGACAACTTCCACGTCTTCGCCGGCCTGTGCGCGGTCAGCACGCGTGAGCACGTCGAGCAGATGTGCCGGGCGCTGAAGGCGCACGGCCAGGTGTGCACGCGCATGGGCGCCTACAAGCCGCGCACCAATCCCTACGCCTTCCAGGGCCACGGCAAAAACTGCCTGCCCTACGTCTTCGAGCTCGCCGGCAAGTACGGCATCAAGGTCGTGGCGATGGAGATCACCCACGACGCGCACATCGCCGAGATCAGCGAGGCGCTGGAGCGCGCCGGCAACCCGACCGGCGTCATGCTTCAGATCGGCACGCGCAACACCCAGAATTTCGAACTGCTGAAGAGCGCCGGCCGTCAGCGCCGCTTTCCCATCCTGCTCAAGCGCGGCTTCGGCATCACGCTGGAGGAATCATTGAACGCCGCGGAGTATCTGGCGAGCGAGGGCAACCGCAACGTCATCTTCTGCCTGCGCGGCATGAAGACCAACATGGGCGACCCGCACAGGAACCTCGTCGACTTCGCCCATGTGCCGGTGGTCAAGCGGCTCACGCACATGCCGGTGTGCATCGACCCCTCGCACTCCGTCGGCAGCCGCGCCGCGGCGCCGGACGGCATCCCCGACCTGTTTCACGTCACCGCGCAGGGCGTCATCGCCGGCGCCAACATGGTGCTGGTGGATTTCCACCCCGAGCCCGCCAAGGCGCTGGTGGACGGCCCGCAGGCGCTGACGCTGGAGGAACTGCCGTGGTTCCTGGAGGACGTGAAGCTCGTGCGCGACACCTACGAGCGCCGCCGCAAACTCGTCAAATCCTAAAGCCGCTCGCCCTGAGCCCTTCGACTTTGCTCAGGGCAGGCTTGTCGAAGGGCAATCACAATTTGTACGAGTCAATAATGGTAGCGCGCTTGCGCGATATAAAGTGTACCTGCCTCAACACGATAGACCAGGCGGTGCTCATCGCTGATGCGTCGGGACCAATAGCCCTGTAACTCATGTTTCAGCGGCTCGGGTTTGCCTCTACCCATAAATGGATTACGACGAATATCGGCAATCAGAGACTCAATGCGCGCCAGCATCCTGGGATTATGCTTGCGCCACCACGCAAGGTCTTCCTTGGCTTGCGTGGTGTAGTACGGCTCACCGACGACGGGAGCGGCGCGCGGCTGAACGGTGTGTGATTTCTTTTTCGATTTCTTCATGAGCGGCGCGCAAACGGGCGGCGTTCCTGGGGCTGCGCAGCAGGTGCGCCGTTTCTTCCAGCGAAGAGTACTCTTCCTCCGAAAGCAGGACGGCTGACTTGCCGCGTTGACGCACGATCAGGAGCGGTGTACGGTCCTCGTTTACCTTGTCCAGTGCCCTGGCAAGCTCGTTTCGCAGCCGGGAATAGGTGATGGTCTCGGTCATGGCCTTGTCCAATGTATTGGACAATTATATCCAAATGAAGAGGTTGCCGCTACCCGTCGGCAGCGCAGGTAGTGGCTCAGTTTGTCATTCCGAGCCCTTCGGCATTACTCAGAGCCCGCCCTGAGCCTGTCGAAGGGTGGGAGGTAGTTTGTCATTTCGAGCTCAGCGAGAAATCTTCCGTTCACCCTGAGGCATGTCCTGAGGTAACGAAGGGTATCGAAGGGGAAAGGGGGAGAGCGGCGTCATTCCGGCGAAAGCCGGAATCTAGTCGAATATGCCGTTCGCCCTGAGCCTGTCAAAGGGCAACGGGCGCTTTATTCCCCTCTCCCTTGGAGGGAGAGGGCAGCGGGAGAGGGGGCAGAGAATTAAAACAAAAGGTGGTACTTGCTTATCAGATAACCAATCAGGAACAAACACAGCAGAATTGCGGGAATAACAAACAGACTGATTCGTTTGACGCGTTCCACCGCCAGCCGCTGCAATCCAACGGATTCGCGGCTGATCCTGGCCGCCTGTTCCGTCTGCATCTTCAGGAATTTGAGCGCCTCATCCTGCTTTGCCAATGCCAGTTCCTGCCGCGTCAGCATCTTCTTCTGCGTCTGGCGCATGTCCTTCAAGGTCTCCAGCATTTCCTCCTCGATGATTATGGTTTTCTTTATGCCGCAATTGCAGTCGCTTTGATCTGTTCGAGCGTAGTTATTAATTTGTTCACTTGTGCTGAATTGAAGAGGCCGTCAGGGCCTTGCGGCGTAAGATCGGTGAATGGCGACTCATATAGATGCGAAGTATCCATGACGCCATGCTCGGTGAGATGATCCACAATAAGGTTTACAAATTCAATTTGGTTTGCTCTGAACGTAGTATTATTTAGAAAACTTGCTAGTGCTGTCTTGGCGGCTTCACGATCCAGTCCTACAAGCGATCTTACAAATAATCCGAGTCCGCCCGATGTCTCTTTGGCGCGATTGATTTCTTCCATGCTCCCCATGCCACTCTCTACGAATATTCGTTCCAGTTCTGCAAGGTCGGTTTTTGTAAGTGGCTTGTTCATGTGCAATTTTCGTATTGCTACGTGATCCAAATGTGCCTTTAAAAAGGCTTGTGCTTTTGCGCGAAACTTTTCCAAATTGTCTTTGGTGGTAAAGCTGGGCAATCCCACGTTACTCTCAGTTCCCATCTGATCTTCGAAGTCGGTATAAACTATTTTGCGCTGTTTCTTGTCGATTAGTTGGATCAGATTTCGCAGTCGTCGGCGCAAGACTTCCAGCATGGGGACCGTGATGTCTTGCCACCACTCATCCGTCTGAATATCGCGAATCAGCGTTATCTGTTCGCGCACTATCGGGATGGCGGCCTTCTCTTCCAGGAGTCCTGCGATCTCCTTGACGCGGTCGCGCAGTCGAGCAAATCCTGGTTCGGCGCGCAACAGTGTGATCTGCAAGCCCAAGACCAGCAGATCGAAACGCTTTGCTTCCTCGTTCTCCGGGTCGAGCTCGGTCGGCAGGCCGGCGACTTCCTCTGCCAGTTCGGAAAGCTCGGCCGATCCCAGCTGCGTCCACGCGCCGGACTGTGCGTACTTCTCGACCGCGCGCCGGTGAGGCCGCACGACGAAGTTGTCGAGATTCATTGCCGCGACTTCCCCGTGCAGCAATGCCGCGACCTGCGCGCGAACGTCTGCCTCCGACTGCGGATGACTGGACGGAGCCTGGCGCGGCTCCTCAACCTTCGGGCCGGCTGCCGCCGCTCGCGCGTCGAGCGCGGCGATCAATTCGAGCCGCGACTTGAACAACCGTTTGCCCAGCGACTCGCCGAGCGCACCCTCGGTCCCGGGGATATCCTGGCTGAAATACTCGAGGTTCTGGCAGTAGTCGAACAGGTAGAAGAATTCCTTGTGCTGACCCGGCCCGAAAAGATCCGGGCACAGGCGCGTGCCGCGGCCCACCATCTGCCAGAACTTGGTCTTCGATCGCACCAGCTTGAAGAAGACGAGGTTCACCACCTCGGGCACGTCAATGCCGGTGTCGAGCATGTCCACCGAGATCGCGATGTGCGGGCCCTTCTCCTTGTTCGAGAAGTCGTCGATCAGGCTCTGGGCATATTCGGTCTTGAAGGTGATGACCCGCGCGAACTCGCCTTTGTAGTGCGGGTGGTTGGCGTTGAAGCGCTCGGCGATGAACTCGGCATGCTGTTGGTTCTTGGCGAAAATGATCGTCTTGCCCAACCGGTCACCACCTGCCACCTTGAGTCCCCGGGTCATCAGGTGTTCCAGCACCTTGTCTACGGTGTCCTTGTTGAAGAGCCACCGGTTGACGGCCTCGGCCTCGACCCGTTCGGGGACATTCCCTTCTTCGTCCCATTCCAACGCGTCCCACTGGTCCTTGTCCTCTTCCGACAGCTCGTCGTATTTGATCCCCTCGCGCTGGAATTTGAGCGGCACTGAAACCGCCCGCGGCGGGACGAGATAGCCGTCGCGCACCGCCTCCTCGAGGGAGTAGGCGTCGGTCGGCACACCGTCTTCGAGATCGAACAGGCTGTAGGTGTTGCGGTCCACCTCGTCCTTGGGCGTCGCCGTGAGCCCGACCAGCAGCGAGTCGAAGTAGTCGAAGATGGCACGGTACTTCTGGAACACCGAGCGGTGCGCCTCGTCGATGATCACGAGATCGAAGTGCCCCGGGCCGAAGCGCCGCTGCCCGTCGGCCGACTCGTCGATAAGCCCCATCATCGTGGGATAGGTCGAGACATACACGCGCCCCTCGGCCTCCTTCTCCGTCACGAGGTTCACGGGCGAGGCGTCGGGGAGAAAACGTTTGAAGGCGTTGACCGCCTGGTTTACCAGCGCCACGCGGTCGGCAAGGAAGAGCACGCGCTTGGCCCAGTTGCAGCGCATCAGCAGATCGCAGAGCGCGATCACAGTGCGCGTTTTGCCGGCGCCCGTCGCCATCACCAGCAGCGCCTTGCGGTCGTGATCGCGCTCGAACGACTCGGCGATGCGGCGGATGGCGCGCGACTGGTAGTGACGCTCGACAATCGTCGGGCTGATCGACGCCTCGGCAAGCGGGCGGCGCGTCTCGCGCCGCTGGATCAGAAGCTCCAACTCGGGCTTCTTATAGAACCCCTGCACCCGTCGCGGCGGGTAACGGGTGTCGTCCCAGAGCCAGTGATCGTAGCCGTTGGAATAGAAGATGACCGGCCGTCGCCAGAACTGCCGCTCGAGGCAGTCCGCGTAGAGCTTCGCCTGCTGTTGCCCGGCCCGCGGGTCGCGGCGCGTGCGCTTGGCCTCCACCAGTGCCAGCGGCTTGCCGTCGTCGCCCCAGAGCACGTAATCCACGAAGCCCTTTTCCTTCTGGTTGGGCATGCCAGTGACTTCGAACTCGCGATCGCGCGGCTGATCGAGCGGCCACCCCGCTTCCTTCAGCAGCAGGTCGATGAAGTAATCGCGGGTTTCTGCTTCGGAGTAGTCGTGCGTGTCGGGCTGCGCGGCCGCCGCCTGCTTCGCTTTGGCGACCTCGGCGCGCAGGCGCTTCAATTCCTCGTCGAGCGCCGTCTTGTCAGCGAGCAGCGCCGCGAGGTTCTCGTCCTTCTCGCGCAGGCGCGCTTCCAGCGCCTGCAACTGCTCGGCGGTCTGCACGGCGGCGTGCGCAGGCCGCGGCAGCGCGGCCGGATCGAAGGCGAGGCCCGGCGCAGGCCGACCTGTGCGCCCGTAGGTGCGCGCGAACCAGTAGGTGACGTGGAACAGCTCGCGCACCGCCGCGAGCGCGTCCGCCTCGGGCACGGGCCGGTGGCTGTGCACGGCGCGATTGCCGAGCGTGTTGATGACGCGCGCCTTGCTGAATACCGCCTCGCCGGCCGTCTGCTTGAAACTCGGCTCGTGAATCAACGCGGAGAGATTGTCCTGGTATGGGAGCCGGAGCCCCGCGTCATGCTTGAATGAGCGGCCGGACACATCGGTAACAAAATAGTCCGGAGACATGGGTTACACCTTGTGGCGCTTCAATCTGCCATATTCGTCCTCAATACGCATGTGTCGTTCGTG
>JAJPIJ010000015.1 GCA_021324815.1 Gammaproteobacteria bacterium | reverse complement strand
CATCGACAACGCCGCCACCTTCAACATCTGCGATGACCGCCCCGGCGTGAACGGCCGCCAGGTCACCATCTCCGGCACCGGCCGGCCCAGCACAAATACTTCATTCCTCTGCCCATGAACGACATGACCCCCCACTCCGAACGCAACGCGAGCCGGCCGATGGCCGGTTTCACCCTCATTGAGGTGCTGGTCGCGGTGCTCGTGCTCGCCATCGGCATGCTCGGCATCGCGGCGTTGATAGTGCAGGGCGTGAAGTACAACCACGGCGCCTATCTGCGCAGCCAGATCAGCACGCTGGCCTATGACATCATCGATCGCATGAGGGCCAATCGCGCCAACGCCGTCAACTATGCGCTTCCAACACCCTACGTCGCCCAGACCCCCGCGGGAACCAATGCCTGCGACTACACCGTGGCCGCGTCGGCCGCCAATGATCTGGGCTGCTGGGAAAACCAGGTGGACTTCGCCCTGCCGCCCGGCAGCACCGCCAACATCACCGCCGCCGGCGGTCAGTACACCATCACGTTGTCGTGGACCGATCGCGACAACCAACTGCACAACGTCAACTACACCTTCCAGCCATGAACCTCCCGCGCGGAAAAATGGCACTGCCGCGACACAGCGCGGGGCTGACGCTGATCGAGGTCATGGTGGCGATCGTCATTGCCCTCATACTGCTGGCGGTCACGGTCTCCATTTTTGTCGCCAACAAGCGCTCCTACAGCGAACAGGAACAGACCAGCAGATTGCAGGAGAACGCCCGCTACGCCCTCGACGTCCTGACGCGGGACATCCGGATGGCGGGGTACAGCGGCTGCGGCGCGTACAACAATCCCTCGGCGATGCACAACCACGTCAACGGCGCCGCTTATGATTTCACCGACAGCATCGAGGGTTTCGAGGGCACCGAGAACAACGGCAAGTGGCACCCCACGAACGCCGCCCCGCCCTCCTTCGCCTCCGGCGGCAGTGACGGCATCACGCTGCGCTATCTGGACACCAATATCGTCAATGTCAGCGCCGACATGGCGTCCACGGGCGATGTCGTGACCGTCAGCATTCCGAATGCCAGCCAGTTGCCGGCCCCCAATTCCAACATCGCCGTCTCCGACTGCGTCAGCACCGACGTTTTCACCGTCGGCGCGGTCGCGACGCCCGGCGCCTATCCCGCCACCGTGACGCTGCCGCAGGCCGGCAACGTCGCCGTCAACGACGGCGTCTGCACCGCCGCCGCCAACAACCTGTGCAACACCTACGGCGCCACCTTCTCGAAGGTTTCCATCGGCGGCTTCAAGGAAAACCATTACTACATCGGCGACGGCGATTGCGACAACACCACCGCCGACGACGGCCAGCGCAACCTGTGCCTCGCCGTCGGCACCGCCGCCGGCCAGCCGCTGGCCGAGGGCATCGAGCACATGGAGATTCTCTACGGCGAGGACACCAACGGCGACCGGGTCGCGGACGCCTACCGGCAGGCCGATGCCGTCACCAACTGGGCCAACGTCGTCAGCGTGCAGATCGCGCTGCTGGCCAGGAGCCCGGACCAGACCGGTGTGGATCTCGACGCCAAGACCTACCAGTTGCTGAACACGAACTACGGCCCCATGAATGATCGTTACCGGCGCCGTGTGTACACCGCCACTGTCTTGCTGCGAAACAGGATAAACCAATGAACACACGATACTCACGACCCGCCTCTTTACGCGCCCAGCGCGGCGCGGTGCTGATCATCGCGCTGATCCTGCTGGCCATCATGACGCTGCTCGCCGTCACCGCCATGAACATGAACACCATGGAGGAGCGCATGGCCTCGAACGTGCAGGAGATCAACCGCGCCTTCCAGACGGCGGAGTCGGGGCTGTCCATGGCGCTGGCCGACAGCAACGCGTTCAACACCAGCAACACCCCGGCCGCGCCCTACGTCAGCGCGCCGCAGGCGATCGGAACGTACAACGCCAGCACCACCTACACCTCGGTGTTCGTGCAGGCGACCCCGCCCCCGCGCGGCTCCGGCTGGGACATCAGCCGCTTCGCCTATTACTACTTCAACATGTCGGCCACCGGCACGACTGTGACGGGATCCACCACCACGCTCAACCAGGGCGCCTACCAGGTGGCCAAGAAGTAGGAAATCTTCCGAATACGAGACCGTGTTTGACTGCGACATCTTCATCCTGAGGAAACGTCCATGAAAGCGAAATCCACCCAGCGCCTGATACACGCCGCGACCGCCGCCCTCGCCGGGATGTTGGCCGCCATGCCGGCCGGCGCCGATGACACCGAGATTTATCTCGGCAACAACACCAACAACGGCGGCGTACAGCCGAACGTGCTGCTCATCATGGACACCTCCGGCAGCATGGCCACCACCGTCGATGATCTTGACCCCACCACGCCCAACCTGTCGCGCATGCAGAACATGCAGATCGCGCTGAAGCAACTGCTCGATAAGCTGAGCAACGTCAACGTGGGGCTGATGCGCTTCACCGACGTCGGCGGCCCCATCCTGTTCCCCATCGCCAACATCGACGCCGACGCCTGCACCGTCACCGGCAACTGCGCCAGCAACAACAATGTCCAGGTCAACACGCGCATCGGCGTCCCCGCCGACGACGCCGAGGAAAATCTGGATGGCGCACCGTTTAACCCCGCCCAACCGAACAGCCAGACTTTCGTCAGACTCAACGATCAGAATCTCATCCTGGGAGATTTTGTCTCGCAAACAGGCTCGCCGGCCTGCCCCAACGCCAATACAAGCAACCCATTGGGCACCTTTGTGGGATCGACGGGATCATCCAGCAATATCTTCAAGCAAAACGGCTCGGGCACGGGCGTCACCTGCACCCTCTGGCAGTCCACCGCCACCGCCTATGACTACGGTCTCGGTTCGGGCGGCACCACGATCCCCGATTGCCGAAGCAGCAGCGGCAATTGCAATGACACGCGCGAGGAAATCCTGACTTCCGGCAGCATTTCGAACAACGATTCGACTCTTAATTTCGATCCAACGCAGATCAACGGTTTGCGTTTCACGGACCTTGCCATCCCCCGTGGTGCCCGTATCGTGGACGCGCACATCACCTACAAGGCCAGGAACAGCGACGCCGGCGACAACATCGTTCACTATTTCGGCCAGAGCGACACCATGAACACCACCGGCACCACTCCAAGCCTAGCCGGCTCCAACACCATCACACTTGACGCCGTCGGAGTACCGCCAACCTCATCTACCGCAAACTTTTACAAAAACGCGACCATCACGATCACCAGCGGCACCGGCGCCGGGCAGGTCCGCACCATCACCGCCTACAACGGCGGCACCAGAGTCGCCACGGTCAGTTCCAACTGGACAACCCCACCGCCAGCTCTTTCAACTTATTCCATCAACAGCAGGGTGCCCATCGTTACCGGCACCACGGGTGACATCTCGCACCGCAACGCCGTGGCCGGCACGCAGGCGACGGTGGCCTGGGACATGCCGGACTGGAGCAGCGGCAACACCTACACCACGCCTGATCTCTCTCCCATCGTTCAGGAAATCGTCTGCCGGGGCGTGCAAAGTACGCAAAACAGTAGTGTTGCCATCGCCAACCCGGTCAACCTCTTAAACCCCACTGCCGGTGGTGCGGGTGGGTGTTTCAGGGGGGCTTTGGGTGCCGCCATCCCCGGCAGTTGGTCGCCGCCGACGGCCATCCTCGGCACCGCGGCGTCCACTTCCGGCGCCACCAATACGATTAATCTATCGGCGACCGCGCCGGCCACGAGCGGCTATTACAACGGCATGACGATTACAATCACCGCCGGCAAGTGCGCCGGACAAACCAGAACCATCACCAGTTATAGCAACACCAGGGTGGCCACGGTCAATTCCGCGTGGACCACCACGCCCGGCGCCTGCACCAGCCAGAAGCCGGACAATACCTCCGTATATGCCATTACTGGACTGAATGCGGCCGCCACCTTGGATACCATGGTGGAGTCCACCAAGACCTCGATGACCGGCGACAAGGGCAATGACGACGGGGCATTGATCGGCACCACCCCCGTCCCCGCCGGCGACATGGTGTTCCTGACCACCCACGACGGCCCGACCAGCCGTCGCGCCTACACCGAGCAGGGCGCCGGCAGCACGGTCGCCAACCATCCGGTGCTGGATGTGACCTACGAACCGGGTCCCTGGTCGGTCAATCAGAACGAGAAAATCGGTTTGCGCTTCACCAACGTCGGCATCCCGCAGGGCGCCGTCATCAAAAGCGCCAGCATAGAATTCACGGCCTCCAAACCCACTGCCGCCACCGATCCCACGACCAATATCATCATCAGGGGTGAGCTCGCCAACGACAGCACCCCCTTCACCACCGCAAGCGACAACGTCAACAGCCGCACCAAAACGTCATCGAGCGTGGCGTGGAACAGCACAACGGGGCTGACCGGCGGCTGGGTGACTGACCAAGCCTACGCCACGCCGGATCTCACCAGCGTCGTGCAGGAGATCGTCAACCAGAGCGGCTGGTGCGGCAACAATCACATGACCTTTTTCGTTCACCGCATCATGGGCGCCGATACGTATTATGCCTACAGCGCCGACAAGGACCCCTCCAAGGCGCCCATCCTGCACGTCACCTACGACGCCAGCAGCCTGCCCGCTGGCGGCGGCTGCATCAATGAGATCGTGCAGCGGCAAATTTCGCAGAGTTCCGACGACGCCGAGGAGAACGTCAGCACCCATGCGGTGAGCACCACCGGCAACTCCTTGAGCTTCCAGTCAACCAGCATCGAGGGCATGCGCTTCGAGAAGATCAACATCCCGCGCAACACCACGATCCTGCACGCCTTCCTGCAATACACCTCCACCACCAACAACAGCGGCAGCCTCAACGTCACCTACCGCGGCGAGCTGATCAGCGATTCACCGGCCTTCACCACCACGACCAGCAACATCTCGTCCCGCACCCTGACCGCGGCGTCGGTCACGCAGGCCGGCGTGCCCAACTGGACGGCCAATGAAACGGTCACGCCCACCGACACGAATACGCAAAGCGCCGATCTCAAGAACATCGTCCAGGAAATCGTCAACCAGCCCGGCTGGAATCCCTTCCAGAGCCTCTCCATCATCGCCACCGGATCGACCACGAACAAGCGCCAGGCGATGTCCAACGACGTCTCGCCGGGCCAGGCGCCCATCCTCGTCATCCAGGTGCAATGGGGCGGCAGCGTGCTGCCGCCGGTGGTCACCACCGTCCGCGACGTCCTGAAACAACAGGTGGACGGCTTCACCGCGGCCGGCTACACGCCGATCGTGAGCACGCTGTACGAGGCGTCGCAGTATTATCGTGGATTGAACGTGGTCTGGGGCAAGCAGCGCAGCGAGCAATCCGCCAACAAGGCCCAGACGCGCGTGAGCCACCCGGCATCCTATACCGGCGGCACGCTGGAGCGGCCGGCGGGCTGCACGGACAGCACCCTGAGCTCGACCGCCTGCGCCACCGGCATCGCCCCCGACGGCATCGCCGGCGAGCACATCGCCGGCAGCCCGGTGTACATCAGCCCGATCACCTCGAGCCTGTCGTGCGCGACCAATCACATCGTGTTCCTGACCGACGGCATCGCCAACCACAACGACACGGAGAACGGCGTCGATCACGGCTTGAGCCTGGTGCAGAGCCAGGTGGGCACCACCTGCCGCCTGACCACGGACCAGAGCAAGGGCGACACCACCACCGGCAACACCATCCCGCAGGGCGAGCAGTGCGGGCGTGAACTCGTCAACTGGCTGCACAACAACGATCTCTCCACCACCATCGGCGGCACCCAGCGGCTGGACAACTTCTTTGGCGTGGGCTTCAACCTCTGCGGTGACACGCCGGCGTGGGTCAACGGCAACCTCGTCTGCTGCGTCGCCGGCACCGTCTCCCCCAGCGGCACCGGTACCAAACAGTCACAGGCTACCAGTTGCACCCTGGCGCCGGATCCCGGTTCCGTCCGTTTCCTCAAGGACATGGTGAAGGCCTCCGGCGGCAGCGTCACCGGCAGCGACAGCCATTACGTGGACGCCTTCACCGCCGATCAGCTGGTGTCATTCTTCACCACCACCTTCGCCACCATCCTCTCGCAGCAGAGTTCCTTCGTCGCGCCGGCCATCGCGGCCAACGCCTTCAACCGCCTGTTCTCGCGCAACG
Source organism: Gammaproteobacteria bacterium (assembly GCA_021324815.1). GTDB lineage: Bacteria > Pseudomonadota > Gammaproteobacteria > JAJPIJ01 > JAJPIJ01 > JAJPIJ01. Next base: position 38,673 of record JAJPIJ010000015.1, on the reverse strand, counting down.
AGGTGTATTTCGGCCTGTTCCAGCCGCAGTTGCAGGTCAAGTGGAACGGCAACGTCAAGAAATACAACATCTGCGACGATCCTTCGACCGGCTGCAATCTGGGCGACGTGCTCGACTTGAACGGCAACGTCGCGGTCGGTTCGGACGGCCTGTTCACCACCTCCTCCAGAAACCTCTGGACCGGCAACAACCCCTACGTTGAAATCAACGGCCAGACCACCACCAACGGCGGCGCCGGCGGTGATCTCACCGATTTCACGCAGCGGACAATCTATATCGACATCACTTCCACGGGCGCCACGCCGGCGAGCGGCACCTCGCTTGACGCCGTCGGATCGCGGATCACCTCCAGCGCGTCCGACTACAACGTCGCCGCCGCGCAGCCGATCCGCAACGCCATCTGCGCCAACCCGGCGCTCAACGACACGACCTGCAACAACCTGATCCTGTGGATGCTGGGCCAGGACATCAAGGACGAGAACAACGACGGCAGCACCACGGACACCCGCTGGTCCTTCGGCGACGTCCTGCACAGCAGCCCCATCGTGGTCACCTACGGCAAGGACAGCGGCGGCAACTTCATCGACAAGGTGCTGGTCGGCACCAACGACGGCGGTCTGCACATGCTCAACGGCTCGACCGGCGCCGAGGACTGGGAGTTCATGCCGCAGGCCGTGCTCGGCAACCAGCAGGCCCTGTTCAACGATGCGCAGGCCCCTCACATCTACGGCCTCGACGACACGCCCACCGTGCGCACCGTCGATGTCAACGGCGACGGCATCATCGACCCCTCGCAGGGCGACAAGGTGATCGCCTACATCGGCATGCGCCGCGGCGGCAATCACATCTATGCCCTCGACATCACGCCCAGCAGCACACTGGCCAACGTCAGCGACAAGGTGATCCCCAAGTTCCTGTGGCGCATCGACGGCGGCAGCGCGAGCTTCCCGCGCCTCGGCGAGACATGGTCCAAGCCGCAAGCCGTGGACATCCTGACCACGTCGAACCCGCCCAAGACGCCGGTCCTGATCTTCGCCGGCGGCTATGACGCCGCGCTCGAGAACGGCTTCGGCAACCTGCAACCCGATCCCAACACCGGACAGACCATGCCCAATCCCAACAACGGCAACGCCATCTACATCGTCAACGCCGACACGGGCAATCTGATCTTCTCGATTGGCGGCCCGGGCTCCAACGCCACCATCGTGGTGCCGCAGATGACCTACGCCATTCCCTCCGACATCGCGGCGGTGGATACCGACGGCGACGGCGCGGTGGATCGCCTGTACGTGGGCGACGCCGGCGGCCAGGTCTGGCGCGTGGATCTCCATCCCGATGTCAACCCGAGCAGCTCCACCAACCCGGCGGGAGGCAGCGTGGTCGGCCTGCTGGCGTCCATCTCCGACCCGGCCAATCTCTCCAAGCAGCGGCGGTTCTTCTACCCGCCCTCGGTGGTGCAGGTGAAGGACAATATTTATTCCAACGCCACCAACGGCGAATATGACTACGTCATCATCGCCAGCGGCAACCGCGGCCATCCGCTCGACACGAATGTCCTGGACCGCGTCTATGCCTTCCGCGACAAGACCATCGGCCTCATGACCGACAGCAACGGCGACCATGTGGCCGACAATTATCCGGCCACCGGCGGCACGCCGATCAGCGAAGCCAACATGGTTGACGCGACCAACAGGGTGTTTTCACCCACCGACGCCGATCTCGCCACCATACAGGGATCGTCGGGCTGGTTCTTCGCCTTCCCCGACACCGGCGAGAAGGGGCTGTCGGCGCCGGTCACCATCGCGGATACCGTGTTCCTCACCAGCTACCTGCCGGAATTCAGCAGCAATACGTGCTCGGCCAACGCCGGCGCGGGCAAGGCGTACAACTTCAACATTCTCACCACGGCGGCGACCTACAACTGGGATATCACCAACACCACCGGCACGCTGGGGCTGGGTGATCGCTCGCAGGTTCTCGGCTCGGGCATTCCCTCCGAGGTGGTGCCCATCTTCACGGGCAGCGGCGTCACGCTGCTCATCGGCACCGGCGGCGGCGCCCAGAACATCGGCAAGATCCTGAGCCTGCCCCGCTATCGCACCTACTGGTACCAGGAGGAATGATGATAAACGCTCCGCCGGACATCGCCGGGGTATTTCACTTTCCATCGCCGGGGACGACAATGAACACCCGCAAACCACCCATTGAAGAGGCGAAACAGTCATGAATCCAAGACAGACTCTGAATGCAGGCGGGCTGGGTGGATTCAGCCTCCTGGAATTGATGATCGTCGTGGCCATCGTGGCCATACTCGCCGCGATTGCGCTGCCATCCTACGAGGCTTACGTGCTCAGGGGCAAGCGGGCCGAAGGCAGGGCGGCGCTGCTGGACCTCGCGGCGCGGGAGGAACGCTGGTATTCCGACAACAATCAGTACACGAATGTCATCGGCGCCGGCGGCATCAACGTGTCCGTGAGCAGCAAGAACAACTACTACACCCTGTCGGCGACGATTACCGGTCCTTCGAACCAGACGTACACGCTGACCGCCGCGCCCAATGGCTTCACCGACAGCAAGTGCGGCAACTTCACGCTGAATCAGACCGGTGCACGTGGGATATCCACCTCCACCGCCGCCGCGGACATCAACGACTGCTGGGGCAGATAAGCGGATGATGCGTGATGCCCTGCTGGCGCTGGGTTTGTTGCTGGGCCTCGGCGGCGCGGTGACGGTTGCCGCCGCCCCGCCGGCGGCGCACGAAGAACCCAAAAGCTCGCTGCCGCCCGTCGTGGAGCAACGCGTCAAGTTCGCCCTGCTGACGGGGCACGCCACGCTGGCCGATGTGCGCCTGGCGCTGACCGAGCGCAACGTCGCCCTGCTGACCAATTCGCTGCACGCGCTCTACGCCATGCGCTGGCATCGCGGCGTGTGGCACCTGCTTGACGACATCTGGGCCGGCAGACGCGCCGCCTACCCGGAGCTGTCCTGGGACCTGCTCGAAAAACCGCCGGCGCGCGTGGCGCTGGCCAGTACGCTCAACCGCATGAAGATCGTCGACACCCGTGAATATCAGGACTACATCCGCGGCCAGAAGGACGCCAGCCATGAGTTCATCCGCGCCCAGGTGGCGGTGGCGCTCGGCTTCAATGGCGATCCCGCCGACATCCCCTTGTTGCGGAAATACGCCGAGGGCGGCAACCCCTACGTGGCGCAGAGCGCCATCACCGGACTGGGGCTGATGGATAATGATCTCGCCAGGAAGACGCTGATCGAGCTTCGCGACGCCTTCAAGGAGAAGGAGCCTGCGCGCAGCAAATTGATTGCCGAGGTCCTCGACGCCGCCTACAAACGCCCGCGATCCGCCGCGCAAAAGCTGACGTCGCCGGCCGCGCAGACGCATTGATGGAACATCACCACCGGACGCAAACAGCTCCAGAACCGCTTGGAGGATTGCCTATGAAGAGCAAAGCCAGCAGCACAAGATGGGCGACTGCCGCAGCCTTGGTGCTCGGCCTCACCGCCGCCCCGGGCACGATCGCCGCGCCCGACGATTCGCGCTGCACCTGTTGGTACGACGGCTACGAAGACGGCACGGAGTTCCCGCCGGCAAAAATCAAGGAGGCGGAGCACTACGCGGAATGCGCGAAAAAGGGGGAACAGTCCCTTTATGAGGATGGCTTCACCGCCGGCACCGGTCACAAGGACAGAAAGTGCCCGCTTTAAGCGGGTGGACGGCCGGACCTCCGGGCGCTACTCTAGCGCTGTAATCATCAGCGCCCGTAGCTCAGCTGGATAGAGTGCAGGCCTCCGAAGCCTGAGGTCGTGGGTTCGAATCCCGCCGGGCGCGCCATCTTCGATGTTCTGAATAAGTCCGTCCCGGACTTCTTTTCAATGGCTTATCGCCATTGAAAACGGCAGCACATCCATGTGCTGCAATCCCGGCCCTTGGCGTTCATGTCCTCGTCGAAAGATGGCATCCAGCCAAGTCGAATCCCGCCGCCTTGTCACCCGCGAGGCAATGGGCACGAGGCATATCGAGGATTAGCGAAGAGGAAATTCCATCGCTCTAGTAGCCATAAAACTCTTCGGTGCGGATGTCGTCCCCGGCGACGCCAGCCTGGCTCAGCACGTCCTGCATCGCCCTGACCATCGCCGGGGGCCCTACGACGTAGTAGATCGGCGCCACAAGCCCGCCGACGCAATGTTTCACCATGTCTACGTTGACAAGACCGGTCGCTCCGTCCCACTTTCGGGCGGATTTGCCCATCTCCGTCATTGTTGCGAGAAGACGAAAGTTTTCGTTCCGTTGTTCAAGCTCCTGCAGCTCCGTCAGGAAGGCGGCATCCTCCGGCCGCCGGTTGGAATAGATCAATAACAGGCGTTGTGGCAACTGGCTCTTCGCCGCCTGCCGCAGCATGCTCATGAACGGGGTGATGCCAATGCCGCCGGCGATGAAGATCGCCGCGCGCGCGCGATCGTTGTGTAGGGTGAACGATCCAAACGGCCCTTCGAGCTTGACGGGCGAGCCGATCGGCAAGGACTTCAATGCGCGTTTGAACGCACTGTCGCGCATGCGCATGGCAACGACCAATTCGTCTTGAAACGGTGCGTTCACGATAGAGAACGTATGGCGGGCGCTTTGAGTGTAGGTGGTTGGCGGATCAATGAGTACGACATCGATCGCCTGCCCGGGCTTGAAACTGAAGCCGGTTGGCTTATCGAAATGAAGCGCCATGGTGCGTTCCGCGATTTCTTCGCGTCCTTCGAGTCTTGCTTCGTAAGTGGTCATCTTGTTGTCCCCGTTGATAAAAGATGCAGATGCCGGTCCTGCCGCTTATCCGACTGCGTGGTCCGCACGATGCGCGCGAAGGCGGAGTGGTTGTGGATCGATTCGAAGTTCTCCGCCTCGACCGCGTAAACACCCACGCGCGGCTCTTTATTCAGCGCGAGCGCCACGTCACGTACGAGGTCCTCGACAAACTTCGGATTCTCGTATGCGCGCTCGGTCACGTATTTTTCATCCGGGCGCTTTAGTAGGCCGTACACCTCACAGGAGGCGCTGCGTTCAGCAATGGCGATCAATTCGTCGATCGCCATCTCGCCTATAAGCTCGGTTTCGATACTGATATGCGAGCGCTGATTGTGGGCACCGTAAGCGGAGATCTCTTTCGAGCAGGGGCAGAGACTCGTTGCCGGTACCGTTACGTGCATCGAGAACGAGTAGCGCCCGTCGTCGGACACGCTGCCTCGCCAGCAGACCTCGTAATCGAGCTGGCTTTGCACCCCTGAGACGGGTGCGGTCTTTCTTACAAAGTAGGGAAACCGCATCTCGATCGTACCGCTGCGAGCTTCGAGCTTATCTAGCATCTCGAGCAGGATTCTCTTGAATCCTTCCTGGTCGAGCGCCTCCGTACGCGCCTCCAGCAGCTCGATAAAACGGGACATATGGGTGCCTTTCGTGGCTGCGGGCAAGCCCACCGTCATCGACAATGTTGCGATCGTCGGCAACAGTCTCCTATCGTCCAGGATTGTCATTGGATAGCGGACCCGGCTGATGCCTACGGCGTCGATGCGCAGGTCGCGGGTATCCACCTGTAACTGGATATCAGGAAGGAAGGCAACTTTCTCTGGAGCATTCATGTTCGTTTTGTTTGCGCAGTGAGCCCAGGGCCCACTGCGCATGCCTTGAGCAATTAACTGAACTTCGCCGGGAACTGCTTGGCGATGGCGCCGGCGAGCGCGTCGGCGATGACATACATGTGCTTCTTCATCGCTTCCCAGGTCTGCGCCTCTTCGGCGTATTGCTTGGCGCGCAGCTGCTGGATCTCCTGGATGTGATGGCCGCCGTGTGCAAGCAGCAGGCCATTCAGCGTGTCGAACGGTAGATTGGGGTTGGCGCCGCTCAGAAATTTGGCGATCTCGCTTGCATTGGCAGTGAGGTTCTTGACCTCGGCATCCTGTTTGGACTTGCTGCCAGCGGCGGTCGCCTCGAGGTACTGCTTGACCGCGCCGTAGTGCCCGGCGAGCAGAGTAAATAGTTTCTCGGAAGCCTCCTTGCCGTAGTATGGCTCTATCGCCCCGGCGATCGCCTTGGCGTTGGCGACGACTTCCTTCTCCGCCACAGCCGCCGCTTTTTTGTTTCCCGCGAAAGTGTCGACGACCACGTTGCGCACCCAGAAGATGTGGCCCACCCACAGGTCGCGCAGTACGGCGCCGGTTTCGGCCACCTTCGCGACAGCGGGCGCCTGAGCAATAACAGCTTGCTCAGCATCCTGTGCGAACGCCGGCGCGGCTGCCACCAGGAACGCGGCCAGGATCGAAGCCACTATGAGGGATTTTTTAATCAGTTTCATTGCATTCTCCTTGACAAGTCGGTTGAGGTTAAAAGTTCGATGTTGCCGCTCCAGAATATAGTGCTAAACATACTTTGTCAATCTAAATATGTTTTATTTGTATTTAGTGTCAGATCGACTATAATTATTAAAAGCTGGCAGGGGCACGACAGAGAAAATGCCCGGCCGGAAAGGAGCGCTAGATGCTTGAAATATTAGGTGATAGGCAGCGACAACTGCTCAAACTGCTGCTCAAGGACAAGTCCGGCCTGACGGTGGACAAGCTCTCGAAAGGTCTCAAGATTACGCGTAACGCGGTGCGGCAACACCTCGCGGCACTGGAAGGTGACGGCCTGGTCGCACCAAGCGCGACGCGCCCTTCGGGAGGCCGGCCGCATCAGATCTATGTGCTGACCGAGAAAGGCAAAGAAATCTTCCCGCGTCATTACTCCTGGTTGGCCCAATTGGTGGTCGAATCGATCAGGCGCGAGCACGGAACCGAAGGTCTGGGCAAGCGTTTGAACGCGATCGGTTCAGAGGTCGCGAAGCAATTGCGCAGCCAATACCCGGCGCTCAAAACCCGCAAGCAGAAAGTCGAACGGCTCGCCGAAGTGATGGACCGGCTCGGCTACGACGCGAGGAACGCGACGACGTCGGGCGGCACGCCGGTGATCGAAGCCGACAACTGCGTGTATCACAGCCTCGCGATGAAGAATCCTGAAATCTGCCGCTTGGATCTGGCGCTGCTCGAAACCTTCACCGACAGCCAGGTCGATCACCAAGAGTGCATGGCGCGCGGCGGCAATGTATGCCGCTTTAAATTCACGTCCAAGGGCTAGTGCGCCTTGACCTGCGGGCCCTGGCGTTTGGATCATCATCGCAACACGTTTTGGCCCACACGTTTCACTCCGTCGCGATGGACGGAGAAAGCGCCCCCGACTCGTGGCCCCGCGTGGCGGCTTTCCCGGGCAGAAGAGCAACGGCCGTGTTGAACGGAGAGGAGGCGCCCACGCCTGCCCCCCCGCCACCATGCAGTCACCAGCAGTCACCGTGCCGCAGCCGCGTTTTCACTTTCCTTCATTTTCAGCGGCCCGGCCATCATTGAAAATGGTGATATCTCCCCGCTCACGGACGCGGCAAGTTGGAAGGTTCCTTCAAGTTTGTTCCCACGGCAGGCCGCGCACCCGCCAGCCGTTGACGGTATTGCGATGACCGGCGGCATCCTTGTCCCCTTCGAAACCCTCCTCGACGTTGTACAGCGCCCTGAAGCCGTGACGCGCGAGCTCCTCGGCCGCCGCCAGCGAGCGGTGACCGCTGCGGCAGATCGCAAAAATGGGCGTGCCCTCCGGATCGGCGATGCCATGTTCCTTCAGGGCGGCGCGCACGCGCCCGGCGAAATGGGGATCGATCTCCCAGTTCGGGAATTCCTTCCAGGCCACGTGCAGGGCGCCCGGCGGATGGCCGACATAGTCGAACTCCACGCGGCTGCGCACGTCCAGCAGCACCGCGCCGGGCGTGCGCCGCATCATGGCATGGGCCTCCTGCGGGTTGACGCGACCCACGGATGTCGGCATGCGGCGTCTCCTTGTAAATTCACGAATGGCGGCAGTATAGCCCCGCCCGTTCGTGGATTGTAAACAAAACTCTATATAATCCGGCCATGGGCACCGCCGCCGCCGAAACCGCCGCCGCCGTTGATCTGGGTTCGAACAGTTTTCACATGATCATCGCCGAGGTGCAGGGCGAGCGGTTGAAGGTGGTGGACAAGCTGCGCGAGATGGTGCGACTCGCGGGCGGGCTCGACGAGCGCAGCCGTCTCACCGACGAGGTCATGGTGCGGGCGATGGACTGCCTGCGCCGGTTCGGCCAGCGCCTGCGCGGCCTGCCCGCCGGCTGCGTGCGCGCGGTGGGCACCAACACCCTGCGCCGGGCGCGCAACAGCGCCGTTTTTCTCGCCCGCGCGCAGGAGGCGCTGGGCCACCCCATCGACGTGATCTCCGGCCACGAGGAGGCGCGTCTCATCTATCTGGGCGTGGCCCACGCGCTGGAGGACGACGGCAAGCGGCGGCTGGTGTTGGACATCGGCGGCGGCAGCACCGAGATCATCATCGGCCGCCATTTCGAGCCGCAGCACATGGAAAGCCTGCACATGGGCTGCGTCAGCATGAGCCAGCGTTTCTTCCCGGACGGCGTCATCACCGAAACGGCCATGCGCAGGGCGCGGCTGGCGGCGATGCAGGAACTGGAGACGGTCGGCACGACCTACCGGCGCCTGGGCTGGGATTCGGAGATCGGCGCCTCCGGCACCATACTGACGGTGCAGGAGATCGTCCGCGAGGCGGGTTGGAGCAAAAACACCATCACCGCCGCGGCGCTGCAGAAATTGATTGCGGCCATGATCGAGGCCGGCAGCATCCACAAACTGAAGCTCAAGGGCCTCTCCGAGGAGCGCGCGCCGGTGTTCACGGGCGGCGCGGCGATATTGAGCGCCGCGTTCGAGGCCATGTCCATCGAGTCCATGACCGTGGCCGACGGCGCGCTGCGGGAGGGTTTGATTCACGACCTTGTCGGCCGCCTCCATCAACACGACGTTCGTGAAAACACGGTCGCGGAGGTGGGGGCGCGCTACCAGATCGACGAGGCCCAGGCCAGGCGCGTGCGCAAAATGGCCCTCATGTTTTTCGATCAAATCGCGCCCCTGTGGAGGCTGGAGGGCGAGGAATACCGGCGGCTGCTGGCCTGGGCGGCGTGGCTGCACGAGATCGGCCTGTCCGTCTCGCACAGCCAGTACCAGAAGCACGGCGGCTACCTGCTGACCCATCTCGACATGCCGGGATTCTCGCGCGGCGAGCAGGGGCGGCTCGCGTTCATGGTGCGGGCGCATCGCCGCAAGTTTCCGCTGGCGGAATTGCAGGGCCTCGATGAGCGCCAGGTTCGCGATCTGAAGCGATTATGCGCGGTGCTCCGGCTGGCCGTGGTCCTGCAGCGCAGCCGCACCGACGCCGCCCCGCCCCGGCTGGAACTGGCGGCGGAGGATGAAACCTTGAAACTCCGCTTTCCCGAAGGCTGGCTGGAGGATCACCCCCTGACGCTGGCCGACCTGGAGCAGGAGTCGGAATACCTGCGTGCGGCTGAGATCAAGCTCAAATACAAGTAAAATCGTTCATCCAACCGCGAGCGTCCCTCATGACGGAAAACACCGCCCCGGAACAGCCATCCGTCGTCTCCCCGCCTCCCAAGGCGGCTGCTGCGCGCACGGCTTCGTCATGGCCGGGCTGGCTTGGCCTGTTGCTGGCAATCACGCTGGCGGCGGCGGGAGGCTTTGCCTATCAGCACCTCGCGGCACGGCTGTCCCTGCAGGATCAAAAAACAAGGGAGACAGCGCAATCCCTGCAATTGCAATGGCAGAACGCACAGGCGCGGCAGCAGCAACAGCTCGAGGCATTGCGAAGCGATTTCGCCGCCGCGCGGGACGAGCAGAAAAAACTGGCCGACACGCTGTCGCATCTGCTGTCCGAGCAAACCCGCCACAGCGAGGGCTGGGTGCTGCGCGAGGTGCATTACCTGCTGACCGTCGCCGCCCAGCGGCTGCTGCTCGAACGCGACGTGCCCACGGCGCTGGCCGCGCTCGACGCCGCCGACAACCGGCTGGCGGCGCAGGGCAATCCGGAATTCATTCCGTTACGACGCCGGATCATCGCCGATCGCAACGCGTTGCAGGCGGTGAAAACACCCGACGTGGCCGGCATGGCACTGACGCTGGCGGATTGGATCGAGCGCGTGGAGAATCTGCCGCTCAAGGATGGCAGCCGCGAAAGCGACGCTTCCGCGCCGCCCCCGCCCGCGCCTCCGCAGGGCTGGCGCGAGGTGTTGCTCGGCATGTGGCGCGACCTGGTCAAGCTGGTCGATGTGAAGGACATGACGGTGCCGGATGACGTGATTTTCGATCCCGGCAAGCGCTATCTGTTGCAGCAGACCCTGCGCCTGGAACTCGCCTCGGCGCGGCTGCAGGTGCTGCGTTTCGACACGGCCAATCTGCGCGCCACGCTCACGCACATCGAGCGGCTTCTCAACCGCTATTACGACACGCAATCCAGCGATGTCGCCGCCCTGCTCAAGACCACGGGCGAGATGCGCGGCGCGGAACTGACGCCGGCGTTGCCGTCACTGGATCAATCGCTCGCCGCCGTGCAGTCCCTGCTGGACCGCGGTGGCAATCCCGTCCTCCCGCCGGCCGCGGACAACACCTCGACGGCCACGCCATGAGATTCCTGTTGATCAGCCTGGGGGTGCTGCTTGCGGCCGTGATCTCCGGCCATTTCCTGCTGGCCGACACCGGTTTCGTCATCGTCGGCTTCCACGGCCGGGTGCTGCGCACCAGCGCGGTGTTTTTCGCGATCCTGGCCGTGCTGGCCGCCACGGTCCTGTATTTTTTCCTGCGCTTCTGCATCGGCCTGTGGCAATCGCCGGGCAGTGTCCGGGAGTGGTTCAGGCGCCGCCGCCTTAAGCGCGCGCAGGAATCCCTGTCCGCGGGCCTGCTGGCGCTGTCCTGCGGCGAGTGGCCGCGGGCGGAGAAGCTGCTTTCGCGCAGCGCGGCGCACAGCGCCCATCCGCTGCTGCATTATCTGGGCGCCGCCCGCGCGGCGCAGGCGCAGCAGGCCGGTGATCGCCGGGAACGCTATCTGCGCCTGGCGCAGGCGGAGGGGAAATCCGCGGAGCAGGCGGTGTGGATGACCCGCGCCGAGACGGCGGCGCAGGCCGGCGACTGGGAGACGATGCGCGCCGCGCTCAACAGGCTGATCGAGATTGACGGCGACCACGGCCCGACGCTCAGGCTGCAACTGGTTTATCACCACGCCCGCGGGGAATGGGCCGAGGTGGTGGCGCTGTGCAAACGCCTGCGCCGGCACCGCGAGGTGCCGCGGGGACAACTGGAGCAATGGGAGGCCGAGGCCGTCGGCCGCTTGCTCAACTCCGGCGGCGCGGCCGTCGCCGGACCGGCGCTGGCGGACGCCTGGGGGAAATTGACGCGCGATCTGCGCCGCAATCCGGTGCTCATGGGCTGGTACGCCCGCGCGCTGAACGCCGCCGGAAAACCCGACGCCGCCCTGAAGGCGGTCCGCCAGGCGCTGGCGAAAACCTGGCGCGGGGATCTCGTCAGGTTGTACGGCGAGATCAATTCCAGCGACGGCATCGAGCAACTGCGCCACGCCGAGGACTGGCTGGCCGGACATCCCGGCGATGCGGATCTGCTGCTGACGATCGGCGAACTGTGCGTGCGCAACGGGCTGTGGGGCAAGGCCCGTTCGTATCTCGAGGAACTGATCCAGAAAGCGCCGACACCGCTCGCCCACCGCCTGCTGGCCGAAACACTGGAACAACTCGGCGAGCGCGAGGCCGCCTTGCGCGCCCATCGCCGCGGCCTGCTGCTGGCCACCACCGCGCCCGGGACGCAAACGCGGTTGCCGGCCAAGACATGACGCAAAAAAATGACCCGCCGGGGGGCCTAATGCGCCGCCCGGCCGCTGTCGCGCAGCAGGCGTTCGATGGCCGGCCCCAGGATCAGCTCCATGGCGGAGGTCTTTTTGCCGGCCGGCACCACGATCGTGTCGGGGCGCGACATGAACGAGCCGGCGAGCATCTCCAGGAGATGACGGAAATCCGGCTGCAACTTGCGCCGGTTGGCGATGTGGATCACGACGAGGCTCTCATCGTTGCCGGGGATCTCGCCGGCCACGAAGGGATTGGAGGTGTCCACCATCGGCACGCGCTGGAAGTTCACGTCGGTGCGCGAGAATTGCGGCACGATGTAGTGCACGTAATCGTGCATGCGGCTCAAGATGGCCGCCGTGGCCGCCTCGGCGGAATAGCCGCGCACGGCGCGGTCGCGGTGGATCTTCTGGATCCACTCGAGATTGATGATGGGCACCACGCCGACAAGCAGGTCCACGTGGCGGGCGATGTTGATCGGATCGGCGATCAAGCCGCCGTGCAATCCCTCGTAGAACAGCAGATCGGTGCCGGGGGGCAGCGGCTCCCAGTCCGTGAAGGTGCCGGGCGGACGCTGGTGGCGGCGGGCCTCCTCCTCGGTGTGGACGTAATGGCGGTGCCGGCCGCGGCCCGATTCGCCGTATTCCCGGAACAACGCCTCCAGCTCCTCGAACAGGTTGCCCTCCGGCCCGAAGTGGGTCACCGGCCGGCGGCCTTCACGGCGCGCCGCGTCGACCAGCTGTTGCATGGTGGCGCGGTCGTAACGGTGGAAGCTGTCGCCCTCGACGATGGCGGCGCGCAGGCCCTCGCGGCGGAAGATGTGTTCGGTGGCGGCCTTGACGCTGGTGGTGCCGGCGCCGGAGGAGCCGGTCACGGCGATGATGGGATGGGCCCTGGACATACCGGTGATGTGCCGTTTCTTAACGGGGTCAGTGTATAGGATAATCGAAGTCATGCGACGGCGATCACGATGACCTCCTCCCCACGGCAACTCTATGCCAGGCTGCTCGGCTACGTCCGCCCGCACTGGCGCGTGTTCGCGCTCTGTCTCGGTTCGATGGTGATCTATGCCGCCACCGATCCGGTGCTGCCGGCGCTGCTCAAGCCCTTTCTGGACGGCAGCTTCCTCACCCGATCCTCGGGCCGCATGCTCCTTTTTCCCCTGCTCATCGTCCTCCTGTTCGTGGTGCGCGGGGCGCTCAATTACGTCAGCACCGTGTCCCTCAACTGGGTGGCGCAGCGGGTGATGACCGACCTGCGCAATGACATGTTCCGCAACCTGGTGCGCCTGCCCGCCCGTTTCTACGACGGCAGCCGCGCCGGCGAACTGCTGTCGCGGCTGACCTATGACGTGGCCCAGGTGCAGCAATCGGTGACACGCGTGCTGATGGTGGGGGTCAAGGACAGCCTCTCCATCGTGGCGCTGCTGGGCTACATGATCTACCTCCACTGGCGGCTGACCCTGGTGGTGGCCCTGTTGGGGCCGATCATCGTCCGTGTTGTGCGGCGCATCAGCGTGCGGCTGCGCGACATGAGCCGGCGCGTGCAGCGATCGATGGGTGACATCGCGCACGTCGCCGAGGAGGCCATCAAGGCGCACAAGGTCATCCGCGTGTACGGCGGCCAGGATTATGAAACCGAGCGCTTCGAGCGGGCCAGTGATGCCGCGCGCAAGTATGGCATGAAGGTCATCATGGCGGCGGCGATCAACGAGCCGGTGATCCTGTTCATCATCTCCTGCGGCATCGCCGCGATGGTATACGCCGCCATGATGCTGTCGGCCTCCAGGCTCATGACCACCGGTGAATTCGTGTCCTTCTTCACCGCCATGACCCTGCTGCAGGCGCCGGTGCGCCGGGTGGTGGGCGTCAACGAAAGCCTGCAGCGCGGCCTGGCCGCGTCCGAGAGCATCTTCGCGCTGATGGACGAGCCCCCCGAACCCGATCACGGGCGCCGGGCGCTGGAGCGCCCGCGTGGCGAGATCCGCTTTGACCACGTGAGCTTCGCCTACGATGACACCCAGGAGTCGGCGCTGCGCGATCTGTCCCTCACCGTCGCGCCCGGCGAGACCGTGGCCATCGTCGGGGCCTCCGGCAGCGGCAAAAGCACGCTGGCGGCCCTGCTGCCGCGCTTCTACCAGCCGCAGCAGGGCGCCGTGACCATCGACGGCATGGATATCCGTGAATTCACGCTGGCCTCGCTGCGCGCGCAGATCGCGCTGGTCAGCCAGGACGTGGTGCTGTTCGACGACACCATCCGCAACAACATCGCCTACGGGGCGCTGCGCGGTGCCTCCGACGACGAGGTCGTGCGCGCCGCCGAGGCGGCGCGGGTCATGGAGTTCGTGCGGCCGCTGCCGCAGGGGCTGGACACGCTCATCGGCGAGAACGGCATGCGGCTGTCGGGCGGACAGCGCCAGCGGCTGGCCATCGCCCGCGCCCTGCTCAAGAACGCGCCGATCCTGATCCTGGACGAGGCCACCTCGGCGCTGGACACCGCCTCGGAGCGCCACATCCAGGAGGCGCTGGAGACGCTGCGCCGCGGCCGCACCTGCCTCATCATCGCCCACCGGTTGTCGACGATCGAAAACGCCGACCGCATCGTGGTGTTGAGCGAGGGCCGCATCGTGGAGACCGGCACCCATGCCACGCTGCTCGGGCAGGGCGGCGTGTATGCGCGCCTGCATCGGCTGCAGGCCGTCGAAGGCGTGGCGGCGGATGCCCGCGGCGCCGCCGTCAACCGCTGAGCCGGATTCAGGCGCGGAAGGAACGGACCGCCTGCTGCAGGTTGCGCAACGCCCGCTGATCGCCGGCGTATCTCGCCTGCATGTACAGATCCGAGATGCGGAGGATCGAGCCCGCCTGCCGCGGCCGCGCCACCGCCGCGCGCCGGGCGTAATCCTGCGGCCCCTCGTGGCGCGCGCGCCGCACGCCGCGGCGCGCCAGCTTGGCGCAGAAACGGTCGTAGGCCGCCCGCGCCGGGTCCGGCCGTGTCTGCCGTCGCAACAGCCACAGCGCGGTGCAGAACGCGAGCGCGCTGGTGGCGATGACGAAGGTCAGCGCCAGATTGCCCAGATTCGGCTCGAAGCCGAACTGGGACATCAGCTCGGTCTGGCGCCGCGCGTTGTAGCCCAGCACCCACTGGTTCCAGCGGTTGTTGACGGTGTCCCAGACGTCGTGGAACTGCTTCAACACCTGGCGCACCGCGACGTTGTGCAGCTCGAAGGGCATGTCGAGTATGGGCTCCGGCAGGACCTGGTCGATGCCGCGTTCGATGCGGTTCGGCGCCACGGCCGCCGTCGGATCCACGCGCACCCAACCGCGGTCGCCCAGCCACACCTCGCTCCAGGCGTGCGCGTCGCGCTGGCGGACGATCAGGTAGCCACCGATGGCGTTGTACTCGCCGCCCTGATAGCCGGTCACCACCCGCGCCGGTATGCCGGCGGCGCGCATAAGGATGGTAAACGCGGCGGCATAGTGTTCACAGAATCCCCGGCGCGTGTCGAACAGGAATTCATCGACGCTGTCGCCCTGCAGCAGCGGCGGCGTCAGCGTGTAGTAGAACGGCTCGCTGCGGAAATATTCAAGCGCGCGCCGCACGACGTCGATGGGGGCCTGCGACTGTCCGCGCCACTGCCTTGCCAGTTCGATGGCGCGTGGGTGGAAACCACGCGGCAGTTCCAGCGCCTCGGCGATCTCCCGGGGGTTGAAGTCGGTCACGACGCTGCGCAGGTAGGATTGCGCCGTGTAGCGCAGCCGTTGCACCACCGGATTCGGGACGAGCACGCGCAGATCGCGCGTCAGCCGGCTGCCCGCGGGCAGCGCCGAGGGCTGCTCCAGCACGAACAGCCAGCGTTGATTGTGCGGCTCCAGCGTGATGGTGTATTCGTAGCGGGCGCCGTGCCCCTGGATGGGCGGCGGCGCGAGGTCGCCGGTGACACCGCGGCTCCAGGTCTGCCCGTTGCTGCGCGCCAGCACCGGACCGCGCCAGTACAGCTCGCTTGGCGCCGGCGCCGGCCCCTTGAACTCGACGCGAAAGGCCGGATTGTCGTTCAGTCCGAGCTGCGATATGAGTCCCGGGGACATCTCCTCGCTCAATCCCGACAGGCCCGCATGGGCGTCCTTGGGCAGGCTCCACAACGGTCCCGCCGCGCGCGGAAACAGAAAGAACATCAGCACCATCAGCGGCAGGGCGTTGGCCATGAGCCGGCTTGCGAGCGACAGCCGCCCGAGGGCCGGCAGCGCCCGGCGGGCATCCTGAAAACCGATCAGGCTGGCGGTGAGCAGCATTACCCCGCCCAGCAGGTAACACGCGAGCAGCAGCGTTTGCGAATAGAAAAAATGCGTGATGACCAGGAAGTACCCCAGCATCGCCACCAGGTAGTATTCCCGCACCCGCTGCATCTCCAGCACCTTCAATCCCAGCAGCATGATGAGCAGCGAGACGCCGGCATCGCGGCCCAGGGTGCGATCATTGCCGAGGTAGACCACCACGAAAATCAGGAGGCCCAGCGCCTGCTTGAGCAGGGCCAGCGGCGGGTGTTGCGCGTCGGGCAGCGGCAGGCGCCCCGTGAATCCCAGAATCCGCCAGCCGGCGAGTGCCAGAAATACCGTAATCACCCACGGGGGCTGCCGCAGCGCGTGGGGCAGGATGATGACGAGCAGCGCCGCCACCAGCCAGGCGATGCGTTCCAGAGTCAGCGCAGGCGACGACGGGGATGCGCGCGGCGGCTTCATGGCTGTCCGAACAGCGCCAGCGCCCGCAGGCATTGCTCGCGGTGGGCCGTGCCCTGGCCGGCGGGAATGGATTTGCCCGGCAATTCCAGGCCATAACTCAAACCCGCCGCCTCGGCCATCAGCACCCATTTGCACAATTGTGACAGGCGCTGTTCCAGATCGGGCAGCAGTGCCGCATCAGCCAGTCTCAGGATGACTTCATCCGTCCGTCCGCCGGCGAAGCGCTTCACGTGCAGCCCCTGTTCGCGTGCCAGCGCCTTCCAGGCGATGTGGCGCGGGGAGTCGCCCAGGCGATAGTCGCGAAAGCCGGCGAAATCATCCGTGCCGGGCTGGCGCCCGCCCTCCTCGCTGTCCGATTCCGCGCCGCTTGCGGGCAGCGCCAGCGGGCCGGCCGGCCGCGGATATACCAAGACCCGCAGCGGCGGCCGCCAGTAGGACCAGGCGGTGAAAAGACCGAGCGGGAAGCGTGTCTGGATTTCCACGCGATTGAGCGGCAGCCAGCCGCGCCGCGCCGCGGAAATGTCGATCCGCACCGCCGTGGTGTCATCGGCGGGGACATCGACGCTCGTCAGGGCCGCCTGTTCATCCTCCGTGTACCAGCGCTGCGCGTCGGGCGCGGGCTTGAGGGCGACGGCGTAGCGCGGCGGTCCGCCGCGATTGTCGAGACTCAGGCTGAAGGAGGCGATATCGCCCGCAAAAATCGGCGCGCACCGTCCGCCGCCGTAACGCAGCCCCACCAGATTGCGGTAGGTGTGCAGCAGCGCCACCACGTACAGGCTGGCGTACAGAAAGGTGAATCCGTAACCGAGGCTGTTGTTGTAGTTGATGGCGCCGAGCAGCACCACGCCCAGCATCAGTGCATAAAGGCGGCCGGCGCGGTTGGGGAAGATGTAGACGTGCCTGCGATCCAGCGTCAGCGGTTCGACGGCGGCGTCCGTCGCCGGACTGCCCGGCATCCGCGCCCAGAAATCCGCCAGTGCGCGCATGAGTCGATTTTCGAAGCCGCGAATATCCCGGGACCGGGCTTTTGCATCAAGGAACAGGCACCGCGCGCAGCAATTGCTCGGCCACGGCGGCCGGCGTGCTTTCCCGGTCGCTGCCGCGCAAACGGTGGCCGACCACGGGCGTCAAGACCACCTGCACGTCCTCCGGCAGCACGTGCATGCGCCCGGAAAGCAGCGCCCAGGCCTGCGCGGTGCGCCGCAGCCCGATGCCCGCGCGCGGCGACAGTCCGGCGGCGAACGCGGGCGCCCGGCGGCTGAAATCGAGCAGGTCCTGCAGGTAATCGATCAAGGCATCGCTGACATGCACCTCCTCCGCCCGCTGCTGCAACTCCATCAGCCGCTTGGGGCCGATCACGGGATGCACCGATTCCAGCAGCTCGCGGCGGTCGCGGCCCTTGAGCAGCACGCGTTCGGCGCGGTTGTCCGGATAACCCAGCTCGATGCGCATCAGAAAGCGATCCAGATGCGATTCCGGCAGCGGGAAGGTGCCGATCTGATGAAAGGGATTTTGCGTGGCCACCACGAAGAAGGGCTGCGGCAGGGCGTGGCTTTTGCCGTCCACGGTGACCTGATGCTCCTGCATCGCCTCGAGCAGGGCGCTCTGCGTGCGCGGCGTGGCGCGGTTCACTTCATCGGCGAGTATGAGCTGCGCGAACAGCGGCCCGGGATGAAAGCTGAAGTGTCCGGTGTCCTTCTCATAGACGGACACCCCGACCACGTCCGCCGGCAGCAGGTCGCTCGTGAACTGTATGCGCTGGAAGCTCAAGCCCAGCGTCCTGGCCAGCACATGGGCCAGCGTGGTCTTGCCCACGCCGGGCAGGTCCTCGATCAGCAGGTGGCCCCGCACCAGCAGGCAGGCCAGCGACAATTTAAGCTCATGATCCTTGCCGACGATCACCCGCGCGGCGGCGGCCACCACCGCTTCGAAGGCGGCGCGGTCGTCCGGATGGACGGTCTTGACGGATTGCAGCGGCCCTGGCATGGAGGTTCCCCGGCGTTTTGACATGGATGATGTGACTGTAAGCATAGCCGAGCGGTTCTGTACTCGCGAGGGCGTTGTTGTTAAATTGCCTGAAAACAACGATAAACGGGGGCGGCATGGAGCAGTTCGACTACATCGCCATCGGCAGCGGGCCGGCCGGTCAGCGGGCGGCCATCCAGGCGGCCAAGCTCGGCATGAACGTGGCCGTGATCGAGAGGCACACGGCCATCGGCGGCACCTGCCTGCACGCGGGCACCATCCCCAGCAAGACGCTGCGCGAGGCCGTGCTTTATCTCTCCGGCTGGCGGCAGCGCGGCTTTTACGGCCGCAGCTACCGCGTCAAGCAGCGCATCACGGCGGAGGATCTGATGCAGCGCCTGGACATCACCATCCGCCATGAGATCGAGGTGCTGCAACACAAGTTCGCCCGCAATGGCGTCACCTCGCTGGTCGGCACGGCGCAGTTCCTCGATCCGCACACGCTGCGCGTGGAGCACCCCGACGGCAGCATCAAGGATTACCATGGCAAATTCATCCTTATCGCCTCCGGCACCAAGCCGGCGCACCCGCCCGGCACGCCCATCAACGGCACCAACATCCTCGACAGCGACCACATCATGCGCCTGACGACCCTGCCGCGCAGCATGGTGGTCGTGGGCGCGGGGGTCATCGGCGTCGAGTACGCCTCCATCTTCAGCGCGCTCGACATCGAAGTGACGCTGATCGACGGCCGCAGGGAGATGCTGGAGTTTCTGGATCGCGAGATTGTCGATGAATTCATCCATCACCTGCGCGACCGCGACGTCAACATCCGTCTTGGCGACAAGGTGGTTTCGATAGAGGACCTCGGCAGTCAGGTGCGGCTACATCTGGCCAGCGGGAAACAGGTGCGCGCGGAGATGGCGCTGTTCGCCGCCGGGCGCGAAGGCGTCACCCACGAGCTCAAGATAGAAAACGCCGGCATCACCCCCGATGAGCGCGGCCGCATCAAGGTGGACGAGCATTACCGCACCAGCGTGCCGCACATCTACGCGGCCGGCGATGTCATCGGCTTTCCCAGCCTCGCCTCCACCTCCATGGAGCAGGGCCGCCATGCCGCCTGCCATGCCTTCGGCGTGCCGACCTCGGCCCGCTGCGATCTGTTTCCGTTCGGCATCTACTCGGTGCCGGAGATGAGCGTGATCGGCAAATCCGAGGAAGAGGTGGTCAAGGCCGCCATCCGCCATGAAATCGGCGTCGCCCGTTTCCGGGAGACTTCGCGCGGTCAGATCCTCGGCCTGCGGGAGGGGTTGCTCAAACTGATCTTTGGCATCGACGATCGCAAACTCCTGGGGGTGCACATCGTCGGCGAGGGCGCCACCGAACTGATCCACATTGGCCAGGCGGTGCTCAGTTTCGGCGGCACGCTCGATTATTTCGTCGACACGGTTTTCAACTATCCCACGCTCGCCGAGGCCTACAAGGTCGCCGCGCTGGACGCCTACAACCGCTTCCCCTCCTGACCGGGCGGGTGGCTGGAGGACGCCGCCTAAAAAAACGAAAGGGGCCGGTTGGCCCCTTCGTCGTATTACTTGAACCGTTTTGAATTAACGGTTGCTGATGTACATCGTGACTTCAAAGCCGAAACGTACATCGCTGAATGCGGGAGTTTCCCAAGTCATGTTAACCTCCAAGTCGTTTGTGTATGAGTGGTAAAAAACTTCTAGACCATGTCTAGCAGAACTCGTGCCACATAACGCTTTTTAACTGAATAAAATAAATACCCTTTTTAAACAAAACGTTATAAAACTTTTGTGATTTGAATTTTCTGCCTCAAGCCTCCTGTTCAAACTGGCAGGGGTTATATGAAACCACTCCTGTGGTTTTTATCAGCCAGGATGACCGCCCCGCCTGCTATTCTTCCTCTCCCTCTCCAGTTGGTTTCGAACCCTCGCCCTTCAAAACAGTATAAAGTTCCTGGCAAACCGCGCGGCGCCGACATATCACAGGGCGTTGCCCATCGGAGAGATTGCCGCCTTGGCAATTCCACAGCCACTGGCCGGCCTGCCATTGCGGGCGCAGCACCAAGGTCCGTCCATCCAGGTGCGTGTAGCGCCGGCTGGCGAACTCTATGGTGATGTGGCCCAGCGCATCAAACGCTATGCGGCGGACTGAGCTGGCGGTGGATTGATCCGGCGGGACCCAGGCCAATTCCTGCACATCGGCGGGGAAGCGGCCATGGGCGCGCCAAAATGCCGCCAGCGCCTGCTGAAGCAGCACCGTTCGCCCGAGGGCCTCCGTCACCGCCACGCGTTCACCATAGGCGACCCCGCTGTGCGGACCGTGGAGCACAATAAACGGCGTCAGCGCGGAGAACCCCAACGCGGCGCAGCCCAGCACATGGGTGGCCGTCCGCCGCGGCAACAGGTGCCGCCGGTGCGGCCGGGTGATCCTCAGCGTCAGCCCCACGAGATAGAGCATTGCCGCCAGGAACACGACGCTGAAATAACCCACCGTCACGAACATCAGCAAGTCATGGCAGGGGTCGCCCGGCAGGATCAGGCCGATGAGGCGATCCGCCAGCCAGGCCCCCGCCAGCACCAGCGCGCCGCAGGCGGCGGCGGGGAACAGGGTGCGAAAAAGCGCGGGCATCGGTTTAAATTGCCTTCGTGTGTGCTGCCGGCTGCCATTAGAATGGACTGAGCAGCTTATCTCAACAATGAAGCCCAAAAACAACAACCAGTTCGTCCTCCTGCGTGAACGGCGTTTCCTGCCTTTTTTCATCACCCAGTTTCTGGGCGCCTTCAACGACAACTTTTTCAAGATCGCGCTGGTGCTGATGCTCACCTATCAGACCACGCGCCCGCTGGGCATGGAGTCGCGGGATTTCAACGCCTTTTGCGGCGCCCTGTTCATCCTGCCCTTCTTTCTGTTTTCGGCGGTGGCGGGACAGCTGGCGGACAAATTCGACAAGGCGCGGATGATGCGCGCCATAAAGCTGTTCGAAATTTCCATCATGGCCCTGGGCGCGCTGGGCTTCATACTGCACAGCGCCGCGCCGCTGGTGACGGCGCTGTTTCTGATGGGGCTGCACTCGACGCTGTTCGGGCCGGTGAAGTATTCCTTTCTGCCGCAACACCTCAACGAGGAGGAGATCGTCGGCGGCAACGGCCTGGTCGAGATGGGCACCAACGTCGCCATTCTGCTGGGCGAGATCGCGGGCGGACTGTTGATCGCCGATCGCCAGCACGGCCACTGGCTGGTCGCCGCCGGCACGCTGGCGGTGGCCGCCGGCGGCTACGCCGCCGCCCGCCGGGTGCCGCCCTCGCCGCCGGCCGATCCCCTGCTGCGCGTCAATTTCAATCCGATCACGGCAACCTGGCGCAGCCTGCGCTTCGCGCGCGGCAACCGCACGGTGTTCCTGTCGCTGCTGGGGATTTCGTGGTTCTGGTTCTACGGTCTCGTGTTCCTGTCGCTGTTTCCCGATCTCACCAAGGGCGTGCTGCGGGGCGGCGAATCGGTCGTGGTCGTGCTGTTGACGGTGTTTTCCATCGGCGTGGGCGTGGGCTCGCTGCTGTGCGAGCGCCTGTCCGGGCACAAGGTCGAGATGGGACTGGTGCCGTTCGGCTCCATCGGTCTCACCCTGTTCGGCGCGGATTTCCACCTCGCCTGCCGCGGTTTTGCGCCGCTGGGGGAAGCCATGACGACGGTGGATTTTTTACGCAGCACCGGCACGGCGCGGTTGCTCGCCGATCTCGCCGCCATCGGCCTGTTCGGCGGCCTTTACATCGTCCCGCTGTACGCCGTGATTCAAACCCGCAGCGAGCGCACGCACACCTCCCGGGTCATTGCCGCCAACAACATCCTGAACGCCCTTTTCATGGTGGGCTCGGCGGCGTTTTCCATTGGACTCTTCAAGCTCGGCCTCGACATCCCGCAGGTGCTGCTCGCGACCGCGCTGGTGAATGCCGGCGTGGCGGTTTTCATCTACACCCTGGTGCCGGAATATTTCGTCCGTTTTCTCATCTGGCTGCTCGTGCACAGCCTTTACCACCTGCGCACGCGCGGCACGGAACACCTGCCGGAATCGGGCGGCGCGCTGCTGATCGCCAGCCACGTCACCCATATCGACGCCTTGTTGATCGCCGCCGCCAGCCATCGGCCGATTCGTTTTGTCGTCAACGAAGTGGAACTGCGGGGGCCATTTCCGGGGCTGCTGTTGCGGCGGATGGGGGCCATCGCGAAGCGCCGCCACTGGCGGAAAGGGGTGGAAAGACTGCTGCGCGCCGGCCATCTCGTGTGCGTGTTCGCGACGCCTGATCCGGCGCCGGACGGGGGGATGCCCCTGCGCGTGGAGGGGCTCGACGCCCTGCTGTCGAATTGCCGCCGGCCCGTCCTCGCCGTGACCCTGCGCGGGGCATGGGGCACCCTGTTCAGCCGCGAGCGGAGTCCTGCGCTCCTCCGCATCTATCGCGGTCTGACGCGTACGCTGGAACTGGCGGTCTCGCCGCCGTTGACGCGGCAGGCGGCCAGTGCCGCGCGCGTCGGCGAGGAACTGAAACGCATGTACGGCGACGGCGCCGCGCCAGCGGCCTCTTGAAGAGATTTCACCCACGCCGCCGTCCATTCAGCAAGCGTCGGGGGGCGGCGCCTTTTGAATTTCCTGCCGCTGCCGCAGCGGCGGGGATCATTGCGCCCCGCGTTCCGCCGCGCATTGCGCGCCTGCCCGTCGTGGGCATGCCGGCGGTCCGGCCCGTGGACGTGCGCCCGGGGGACCCGGTTTATCTGTCTTCCGCAGGCACGATCACCATCCAGAGCGGTGGCTGTCGCCCATCACAGCCGCCCCGGTGCCCGGACACCTCCTCATTGACCCACCCTGCGCCGCGGCGTAGCCTGCCCGCTAAAAACCGGGACAGGGACATGGGCAAACCAGAGCACTCCGGCGCGCGCCTGGCCGCCGTCCGCTTCGACTTCGCCGCCAAGCAGCTCGCCGCGCTGAACGCCGGTGAGGTGCGCGCGGCGATGGCGTCCGGCGCATTCATCTGGCTGGACATCGATTACGTGGATGCCGCGGAAGCGCGGCGGCTGCTGGCCGACGTGGGTCTGCCTGGCGAGGGCTTGATCGATGGGCTGTTCAACACCGAGGCAAACACCTTCCTGTCGCGGCAGGAGGAATCACTGCATCTGGTCATCGCCGACTGCCAAATCGGGGCGGAGGGAAGCCTGACGCCCGAGCCGGTGCACGTGGTGATGACGCGGCACTATCTCCTGACTTTGCACGACGGCCCGCGCATCTTCCTGAACGCGATGCGGCGGGAATACGCCTCCGACTTCGTGCGCTTCGCGCAAAGCCCGAGCTTCCTCATCTACGAACTCTGGGATCACCTGGTGGAGCATTACGCCGGCGTGCAGGAACGGCTGGAGGCCGGCGTTCGCGATTTGCAGCGCCAGCTGTTCGCCGACGACGATGAACGGGTGTTCAACCGAGTGGCCGCCATCGGCGCCAACCTGCTGCACTTCCGCGCCGTGCTGGCGCCCGCGCGCGGCGTGCTCACCGAGCTCGCCACGCGCCGCTCGATCTTCCTGAGCGAGGCCACCCAGGCGGCGCTGGCCCACATGGTCGGCGTCATTGATCACGTGATGCAGGACGTGATGCTGGATCGCGACATTTTGACGCAATCGCTGAACCTGCACATGTCCATGGTGACCCATCGCACCAACCGCACCATGGGCCGGTTGACGGTATTGAGCGCCCTGTTTCTGCCGCTGTCCTTTCTGGCCGGTGTCTACGGCATGAATTTCGAGATTTTTCCGGAACTGCACTGGCGCTACGGCTACCTGTTTTTCTGGCTGCTGGTGGCGGGCATCGTGGGGACGCTGATCTGGCTGATGCGGCATCACAAATTGCTGTAGTTCACGAAAACAACCAGCGGGGATTTAGCCAGCCGTGCGCACCCCCGGCAAAATGAGCGGGGGA
This sequence comes from Gammaproteobacteria bacterium, assembly GCA_021324815.1. Lineage (GTDB taxonomy): Bacteria > Pseudomonadota > Gammaproteobacteria > JAJPIJ01 > JAJPIJ01 > JAJPIJ01. Next base: position 14,173 of record JAJPIJ010000015.1, on the reverse strand, counting down.
CACGTAGCCGCATAGCCAGTGCGCGCCGCGCACCACCTCCCTCGTCCGCCCGCCGATCTCGATGGTGGCGATGATTTGCCGCCAATCGGCCTGGCGGACGATGCCTTCAAAGCGCCGTCCTTCAAAACGCATGTCGATCCGGCTGCCGGGGCGCGGCGTCTGCCAGTAGGGACCGAGGTGCACGGCGAAATGCAGGTGCGCGCGATAGCCGCCGTTTTCCCAGGTATGGGGGCGTCCTATGGCCCCGATTTTTTCCCCCGCGCGAATGGCCGCGCCCGGCGTGTGGCGGATACCGGGACCCAGATGCGCGTACACGCTGCAACAGAGCAGGCTGCCGTCCGCCCCCCGAACCGGTTCCTGCACGACGGGCGAGAACCGCTCCATCTGGCGATGCACATCGTCGCCGACGATTCCGGCCAGTCGATGCTCGATGATCACGATGTTGCCCCAGGATTCGATGCAGCCGACTTCGCGCACGAGGCCGTCCGCGATCGCCACCACGGTCCGTGCCTCCCCGTCCCAGCCCACATCCTCGCCGACATGCACCAGCTCGGTGTAGGTGCGGTTGGCCTTGTCCGTGCCCGCCCCGAAGCTGTCGTCCGGCGCGGCGGCGTATTGGCGGACGGGAACGACGAGCGGCGGCTTGTGCACCGGGGGGACGCCCGTGCTCGTGTCGCGGTGACTGGCCTGCACGGAGCGTGGCGGCAGCCCGCAGTGCCCCGCCAGTTGATCGAAACGCGCCTGGCGCCGGCGCAGAAACTCCGCGCCCGGCGCGCGGCCCTGATAGCACCAGCGTGGTTCGAAGCGCTGCGGGGCGGGCGGTCGCCGCCGCCATCGCGAATGGGAGCGCCGTTCGATCGTCCGCAGGCTGGAATCAAGGCCTGCGGCGGCATGGCGATCCGACTCCGCCGCCAGCGCCGCTTCAAGCGCGGCGCAATCGCCGCTGTGGCCATGCCAGAAAAAATATTCGGCGGCCAGCTCGCGCGCCTCCGGCCAGGCATGGCGCAGCAGTTCCCGACAGCGCGCATGCGCGGCGGCCGGCGGGTCGGTCTGCTGGATCAGGGCCGCCAGTCCCGCGCGCGCCACCCCGGGGTTATCGTCATCCAGGCAGCCGAGCAGGGATCCCGCCAATGACGGGTCGTCGTAGCGCGACAGATTGCATTGCAGAAAGGGGCGCAGCGCCGGCCGGTCCAGGGCGCGGCGCAGGCGCGCCACATCGGGGTACATGCCGTCGACCAGCGCCACCGCCTCACCGGCCAGCATGGGATCCGGATCGTCCAGCCAGCGCGCCGCGGCCTGCGCCAGAAAGGCGCGCCCTTCGCCGCGCTCCAGCACGATGGCCGCCATCCGCCGCACCTCCGACTCACGGCCGCCCAGATGACGGATCACCGCCTCGCGGGCGGCTGCCGACCAGCAATGCTGGAGCGCAAAAAATCCGGCGCGCCGGGCGACGGGGTCCTCCTCTTCGAGCAGGTTGAGCCACACGGCCGTCCACGCCGCCCTCTCCCGCGCGGGGAGGGCGGACAGCTCCGCGACACGGGCATCCAGATTCGCGCCCGCGCGCAGATCGGCGATCAATTCATTCACGAATGGCATCACGATGGCGCCGCATCGACTGGCGAATAATAATCCAGTCACGCGGTGCTATACTGAAATCCATGTGGAGAATATGCATTGCCTGCCTGCTGGCGCTGGCGCTGGATCGCGCCGCGTGGGCCCGCATGTATCAATGGGTTGACCCGGGCAGCGGACGCACCCACATGTCCGGCGTCCCCCCGGCCTGGTATCGCAGCGGCGAGGCGGGGCCGCGCATATTCGTGTTTGAAAACGGCCAGATCATCGACGATACCCGGATCACGGTCAGTGAGGAGACGCGCCAGGCGCTGCGCGAGCAGGCCTTCAAGAATGCCGCGCCGGTGATCACGGCGCCGGCCGCCGCAGCCGCGCCCGCCCCGGATGCCACCCTCCCGGCCTCGCCGTTTGCGGATGACACCGCGAACCGGGCGGCGGCGTCAAACCCGCCCGACGCAGCGGCGCCCGCGGAGGAGTCGCCAAAGGTGTCAGCGGAGGTGCTGGCCAAATTGAAGGAGGCCCTGCGACGCTGGGATGAAGCGCACTCCGCCGGGCTGTCCCCGCCCCCCGCCCCGCCCTCCCCCTAGCGGGTTATTTCTTTTCCGCCGCCGCCCCCGAATCCCCGAACAAGCGCGCGAGATTCCGCCAGAAGCCCCGCGGCGCGGGCGTGGTGGACAGCGCGCTCAACTGCCGCAGCTGGGCGTTGCCCGGATCGAGTTGCAGGCCGATGTGCGCGTATCGTCGGGCCTCGTCATCGTTGCCGCGGGCCATTTCCCGTTCCGCCAGCAGGGCAAAGCGAGCGGCAATCTTCTTGAATCCCTCCTGCGCCTGCACGCTGTCCGGCTCCACTTGCAGCAGGCGGGAATAATAATAATAGGCGTTGTTCTGGGGGGGCGCGGTCAGGCGGTATTCATCGAGGCTCTTTTCCGCCAGCCAGAGCAGGGCGGTGCGCACATCGACCGCCGGCACGACCTGGCCCTGGATCTCCGGCTTCTGGCCGGTGGCGGTCATCGCCGGCTCGTCCTGTTGCATGACGGATTTCGGCGGTTGCTGATCCTTGGAATCGGGCGTGATTTTAAGCTGCCGGGCATAGTAAAAAACGATGCCGTAGGCCAGCGAGGAGAGAATGAAACCGACGGTCAAAAATACGGAAACGCGCCGGCGGCCCGCCGCCTGTGCCGCGGCCTGCGCGCGAGCGCGCCATGAGGGGTGGCCGCCGCCCCTCTCGGCGGCGATCGCGCGGGCGTGCTGATCATGTTCGAACTTGTCCACGTAGTGCAGCAGGCTCTCCGCGTCACGGAAACGATCACGCCGATCCTTGGCCATCATCAAATCCAAGAGCGGCTGGTAGTCGCGTAGGGGCGGCGGCAATTGCGGAACCGGCGCCTGCTTGTGCTGGACGATGACGTTGATCACCGACTGCGATTGATAGGGTTTGCGGCCGGTCAGCATCTCGTAGAAAATGACCCCCAGCGCATAGATGTCGGCGCGGCCGTCGATGGGGCCCGCCTCGGCCTGTTCCGGGGCCATGTAGTTGGGGCTGCCGAGGAAGGTGCCGGTGCGGGTGAGCTCATCGACGCTGGCGCTCAATTTCTTGGCGATGCCGAAATCGGTCAGCAGCGGCGTGCCGTCCTTGCGGAACAGGATGTTGGCCGGCTTCACGTCGCGGTGGATGACGCCGTTCTTGTGCGCGGCGTTGAGGCCGGCGGCGATCGCCTTGACGATGGACAGGGCCTCGGCGGGCGGCAGCGCCCCCTTGCTGATGCGGTCCTTGAGATCTCCGCCCTCGACAAACTCCATCGACAGATAAACGAGTTTGTCCGCCGTGCCGATGTCGTGGATGGTGATGATGTTCGGGTGATTGAGCGACGCCAGGATGTGGCCTTCCTTGATGAAGCGTTCGACGTTTTCCTCCGTCGTGGCGTCGGTGCTGTGCAGAACCTTGAGCACGACCCGGCGTTGCAGCGAGGTCTGCACGGCCAGATAGGCCGTGGCCATGCCGCCGATGCCAATCGGCTTCAGGATGTCATATCCCGGGATTTTCATGAATAAATTATAGGCGTGGTTGTTCAGTTTGACCGATGCCTGCCAAACATTCCAGTCTGACGGCGTCGTGCTTCACGGCCCGGCTGTTGGGCGTGCATGCTTGCGCCACGGAGGTTCCCTCTTCACCTCCGCCGATTCACCGGACAGCCTGACGGCGCGGCCGGGATTCAGGACCAACGTCGAACCGTTCATGGCCGCGCCGCGGCCGGCCGGATTTTCCATCTGCCACGGCGGCGCCTGCGCGCGGCGGCTCTGGAGGTCAATTTGAGCATGGAGGAACGGACCACGGAGCGGGCGCTTTTCATGCCGCGCGCCGGATTGTCGGCCGGCATCGGGGTGCTACAATGCCAAAAAAAACCAGAACCGCCCATGCCCGACCCATCCCAGAACCCGCCGTGGCGCCGCCAAGGCTCGCGCCGTCACATCGACCGCCTGCTGGAGCAGCGGCGTAAGGTGCTGGTGTCCATGTGCGAAGTGTTGGAATTGAAGCCGTTCACCGTCGACAAACCGGTGCACGAGGCCCTGCGGGACTTCACCCAGATGCTGGTCGATTACGTCGCGGCGGGTCATTTCAATCTTTATCACCGCATCGTCGCGGGCAGGGAACGCCGTCAGGCGGTGGCGCTGGCCGCGCGCGAGGTGTATGACCGCATCGCCACGACCACCGACGCGGCCATGGACTTCAACGACCGCTACGGCGGTGAATGGAATTTTCACCTCCTCGACAGCCTGGCCGGGGACCTGTCGGCGCTGGGTGAACAGCTGGCCACCCGCGCCGAGCTGGAGGATCGGATCATCACCGCCATGCTGGGCGCGCAGGTGCCGCGCGAACGCGCCGATCACGCCGGCGGTTGATCCCGCCCGCCAAGGCGTCACCCCGCGATCGCGCGCACGTCCGCCATGACACCACACCACGGCGGAGATTCCATGCCCGCGGCTGATCCCACGATCATCAGCCAATGGCAGCGGCGCGACCGCGCGGTGCTGTGGCACCCGTGCACGCAGATGAAGGATCACGAGACGCTGCCGCCGGTCCCCCTGCGCCGGGGGCGGGGCGTGTGGCTGGAGGATTTCGGCGGCCGCCGGTATCTTGACGCGATCAGCTCGTGGTGGGTCAATCTCTTCGGCCATGCCCACCCCCGCATCAACGCCGCCATTCAGGATCAGTTGCAGCAATTGGAGCACGTGCTGCTCGCCGGCTTCACCCACGCCCCCGCCATCGAACTCGCCGAGCGGCTGACCGCGCTGGCGCCGCCGGGACTGACGCGCTGCTTTTACGCCGACAGCGGCTCCGCCGCCGTCGAAATCGCGCTCAAGATGAGCTTCCATTACTGGCGCAACCGCGGCCGGCCGCAAAAATGCCGGTTCATCTGCCTCGACAACGGATACCACGGCGAGACGCTGGGCGCGCTGGCCGTGGGCGGCGTGCCGCTCTACCGCGAGACCTACGCCCCGCTGCTCATGCCGGTGCTGGTGGCGCCGTCGCCGGACTGCCACCACCGCGCGCCGGGCGAATCCTGGCAGGAATATTCCCGCCGCCGCGTGGAGCCGATGGCGGCGCTTCTCGCCGAACACGCCGAATCCGTCTGCGCCGTGATCGTGGAGCCGCTGGTCCAGTGCGCCGGCCACATGCGCATGTACCACCCGGTGTATCTCAGCCTGCTGCGCGAACTGTGCAACCGCCACCACGTGCACCTGATCGCCGATGAGATCGCCGTCGGCTTCGGGCGCACCGGCACGCTGTTCGCCTGCGAGCAGGCCGAGATCGCGCCGGACTTCCTGTGTCTGGGCAAGGGTCTCACGGGCGGCTATCTGCCGCTGTCGGCGGTGCTGACCACGGAGGAAATCTACCAGGCGTTCTACGACGATTACACCACGCTCAAGGCGTTTCTGCACTCGCACAGCTACACCGGCAACCCGCTGGCCTGCCGCGCGGCGCTGACCACGCTGGACATCTTCGAGGAGGAGCCCGTCATCGAGCGCAACCGCGGCCTCGCGGAGGTGATGCGCTACGCGCTCGCCCCGCTCGCCGATCACCCGCACGTCGCCGAGGTGCGCCAATGCGGCATGATCGCCGCGGTGGAGATGGTGCGGGACAAGGCCACGCGCCAGCCCTACCCCTGGCAGGAACGCCGCGGCCGGCGCGTCTATCAGTACGCTCTGGAGCGCGGGGCGCTGCTGCGACCGCTCGGCGACGTCGTTTATTTCATGCCGCCGTACGTGATCACGCCGGAGGAAATCCGCTTCCTGGCGGGGGTCGCCGCCGAGGGCATCGACATCGCCACCCGTGAATGAGAATTCTTGCCGTGCGCATTCCCCGCCTGTACGTAGACGCCGCGCTCGCGGCCGGCTCGAACGTGACGCTGGATGAAGCCGCCCGCCATCATCTGCGGCACGTGCTGCGCGTGAAGAACGGACAGGAGGTTTGCCTGTTCAACGGCACGGGCGGGGAATGCCGCGGCAGATTGATGGAGCTGGACCGGCGGCGCGCCGTGGTGGCGTTGGAATCCTGCGTTGAAACGTCGCGGGAACCGGCGCTTGCCATCACGCTGGTGCAGGGCATATCGCGCGGCGAGCGCATGGATTTCACCTTGCAGAAGGCGGTTGAACTGGGCGCGAACACCCTCGTGCCCGTGATCACGGAGCGCACCGTGATCAGGCTGGATGCGGCCCAGGCGGAAAGGCGCCACGCGCACTGGCAGCAAATCGTGATCCACGCCTGCGAGCAGTGCGGCCGCAACCGCCTGCCGGCGTTGCTGCCGGTCTCCCGCCTCGACGAATGGCTGTCGCGGCCGCTCGTGGGCACCGGCGTTGTGCTGCGACCTGGGGCGGAGTTGCCGATCGCGCGCCTGTCCGCGCCGGCGCCCGGCGGGATCACGATCGTGATCGGGCCGGAAGGCGGATTGAGTGAGGCCGAATTCGCGCTCGCCGAAGCCCGCGGCTACCGGCCCGCGCGGCTGGGTTCGCGCATCCTGCGCACGGAAACCGCGGCGCTGGCGGCGCTGGCCGCCATTCAAGCCCTGTGGGGCGATTATCGTTGACTCGTCGTCACGCGCCCTGGTGTACAATCCGGCCATGTCCATGCACACGTTCAGCGCCGTTCCCAACCTCATGACCGCCGGCAGTGGTCCGCTGGCGCATGTCGAGCGGCATCTGCTCGATCACCAGGCCGCCATCGAGGGCTGGTTCCGCCAGCAGTGGCGGCAGTCGCCGCCGCCGTTTTACACCTCGGTCGACCTGCGCAACGCCGGCTACAAGATCGCGCCGGTGGACACCAATCTGTTCCCCGCCGGATTCAACAACCTCAACCCCGTGTTTCTGCCCCTGTGCATCCAGGCGATGCAGGCGGCGGTGGAACGCATTCATCCCCAGGCCGGCCGCATCGTCATCGTGCCTGAGAGCCACACCCGCAATTTGTTTTATCTGGAAAACGTGGCCGTGCTGCGCGCCATCATCGAAAAGGCGGGTTTCGAGGTGCGCATTGGATCGCTGCTGCCTGATCTGGCGGCGCCTCAAAACATCGATCTGCCCTCCGGCAGGACGCTGACGCTGGAGCCGCTTATCCGCGCCGGGGATCAGGTTCGCGTCGGCGAGTTCACGCCCGATCTGGTCGTGTTGAACAACGATCTCTCCGGCGGGCGGCCGGCCCTGCTGGAGAATCTCGCCCAGCCGGTGGTGCCGCCGCTCACCATGGGATGGGCGACGCGCCTGAAATCGCGGCATTTCACCCACTACTCCGCCGTGGCGCGGGAATTCGGCGCCAGGATTGGCCTCGATCCCTGGCTGATCGAGCCGCTGTTCAAAAATTGCGGCGAGGTCAATTTCATGGACGGCACCGGCATGAACTGCCTGCAGCGCCACACCGGCGAGCTGCTGGCGGAAATCCAGCAGCGCTACGATCACTACGGCATCACCGCCAGGCCGTTCATCATCGTCAAGGCCGACGCCGGCAGCTATGGCATGGGCGTCATGACCGTGCACGATCCGGGGGAGGTGATGACGCTCAACCGCAAGCAGCGCACGCGCATGGCCACCACCAAAGAGGGGCAGGCCATCCGCAACGTGATCATCCAGGAGGGCGTGTACACGCACGAGACCTGGGGCGAGCCGCCGGCCGTGGCCGAGCCGGTCGTGTACATGATCGATCGGCACGTGGTCGGCGGCTTCTACCGCGTGCACACGGAACGAACGGTGACGGAGAACCTCAACGCGCCCGGCATGCGCTTCGAGCCGCTGGCGTTCGCCGACTGCTGCATCTCCCCGGATCGGAGGCTGGCGCCGGACGCGCAGGCCAATCGATTTTACGCCTACGGCGTGGTGGCGCGGCTGGCGCTGCTCGCCGCCGGCCGCGAAATGGTCTCCCAACAGTCGGGGGATTGACCGCCGTTTTTCAATCGCGCCACGCGATTGAAAAATGAGGCAGGGCAAAAAACCGCGCTTTTTGCCTGGCGTGGCTGAAAAAGTCCTGGACGGACTTTTTCCGCGTCCTGCTAGGCGGTTTCAGCGCTACTTTGCCGTGGCTGCCGTCGCGGCCTTCTCGCGGCGCGACAGTTCCACCAAGCCGTCGATGACCTGGATCATCGCCTCATAGCTGCCCGCCATGGCGCCGGCGGTGAGGTATTTCCCGTTGACGATCACGCTGGGGACGCCCTCGATGCCGTAAGCCTGGCCCGCAAGCGCCGCCTGCTTGACCTGCTCCAGCGTCTCGCCGGAATTGAAGACCCTGGAGAAATCATCCTGGTTCACGCCCGCTTGCACGAACAGCGGGGCGTAATCGTCGGCGGTTTCGAATTTGCGATGCTCCTCATGCAGGGCGCGGAAAAACGCGGGGTGGACCTTGTCGAGCACATGGAGCGTCACGGCGGTGTAGTAAACGCGGGCGCCCGGCGCCCACTTGTCGCCGAACACGGCGGGCAGGCGGCGGAATTCCACGTCGGCGGGCTTGGTCTTCAGCCACTGGTTGATGTAGGGCTCGAAGGCGTAGCAGTGCGGGCAGCCGTACCAGAAGATTTCCAGCACCTCGATCTTGTCGCCGGTGCGGGTGGGCTGGGGCGCGGCGATGACCCGGTAATTGCCGCCCTGGGTGAGGGTGATGGCTTCATGAATGGGTGTCCCCCCCGCTTCTTTCGCGGACAGCAACTGCGCCCCCACCAGCCAGGCGAGCACGAGCGCGGACAAAACGGCAAACGACGGTTTCATTGCGGCACCTTTCATATCATTAAAGTTGACCGTAGGAATGCAGCCCCGACAAAAACATATTGACGCCCAGAAAGGCGAAGCTGGTGACCAGCAAACCCACGAGCGCCCACCATGCCATCACCCGGCCCTCCCAGCCGCGCACGATGCGCAGATGCAGCCAGGCGGCGTAATTGAGCCAGACGATCAAGGCCCAGGTCTCCTTCGGATCCCACGACCAGTAGCCGCCCCAGGCCTCCGCCGCCCACAACGCGCCCAGGATGGTCGCCAGCGTGAAGAAGGCGAAGCCGAGCGCGATGATCTTATAGAGCAACTCATCCAGCACCGCGGCCGGCGGCAGCCGCGCCGCGAAGAAGGCCCCGCCCCGCTCACGCAGCAGATACGCCACGCTGATCATGGCGGCGATGGAGAAACAGCCGTAGCCGATGAAATTCGCCGGCACATGGATCTTCATCCAGTAACTGTTCAGCGCCGGCACCAGCGGCTGGATGGCGTCCGCGCCGCGCGACGACGAGTACCACAACAGAAACCCAATCGCGGCCGAGATGATCGTCATCACGAACACGCCGAGACTGCGGGTGCGGTATTCGCGCTCGTAATAGAGATAAACGAGCGCGGTGATGAGACAGAAGAGCACGAAGACTTCGTAGAGGTTGCTGATGGGGATGTGGCCGATATCGGCGGCGATCAGATACGACTCCCGCCAGCGCACCATCATCGCGGTCAGTCCCGCCGCCGTCGCGGCCCAGGCCAGCGCCGTGGCCAGCTGACCCGCGTACGGCGAGCGTCGCCACCAGTGCAGGGCGTAGGCCAGGGTGGCCATGCCGAACAACACGCACATCCACATCGTGGCCGCGCCGCTCGACAGGAAATATTTCAGCGCAAAATGCGTTTCGGCCCGTGTCAAATCGTGCCGATAGAGAACGATCGCGGCGAGGCTCGCGGCGGCCACCGCCAGCAGCAGGGTGCGCAACGGGGCATAACGGCGCGTCAGCCAGGTCAATATCGCCGCCACACCGAGCAGGATGATGATCTCGTAGCCGTCCATGGCGCGGCCGTAGCGCGCCAGCGTCCAGGCGCATGCGGACCAAAGCAGGGCGATGAACGGCCGGTAGTAACGGCGTTGATCGACCGCGCCGGCGTCCTCCGCCGGCAATGTGTCCATGACCAAAGGCGCGACCGACATGCCTACCCCCGACGAGATGTTGGCACCACTCATGTTTCCCTCTGACCGGGGGTGCCGGCAAGGGTTGCAACCGGCGGCATGGGCCGCGCCCCCGTGTCCCGATGGACCTTCATCGCCAGACGCGAAAATTCCCGGTCGAAATCCGGCTCATGCCGCAGGGCCGTGCCCGCAAGCAACACGCGGGTTTCGTCCCCGCGCGCCTCCAGGCACGCCCATATTCTACGGTACGGCACATAAAATAGCAGGAACACGCCGGCAAGAAGCAGACCAAAGCCGAGATAAACCACGCGCTTGCCCGGCGTGCGGGTGATTTGCAGGCCGCTGGCCAGCACCTCGGTGTAGCCGGAAAGCGAAAGGTAAAACGGCGAGCCGTACAGCGGCAGGACGGAGAGCGCGGCGAAGGCGTCCTTCAGGAACAGATTTCTTTCCTGCTCGGCAGCGGCTGAAACGGGGCGCGGCGGCGGTTGTATATCGTCATAAAACGCCCGCAGCGCTGTTTGCAGAAGCTTGACGTAGGCCTCGCCTGCGGCGCTGCGGTGGGCCTCCGGCACCACGGCGTTGACGAAGTTCAACACCGCGTCCAGGCCGCCCTGCCGGAACAGGATGAGCAGCCGCCGCAGGGCCTGCTCCAGGTTCGAGTGCAAGGTGGCGTCCCGCGCGGCGGCGGGGGCGGCGTCTTCAAGTACGCGCGGCATCACGCGCGCCCAGCGGGAATCGTCGTACAGCGCCCGCGCCAGCGACAAAAATTGATCGGGCGTGCCGTCCTCATCCGCCGGTATGTGCAGATACCGCAGTTCATCGGCGGGCGAGTCGCGCACGCCGCTCAGGAAATAGGCGCGGCCCTGCAGGGTCACCGGCTGCATGTAATTGACGAACTCCCTTGCCGTGCCGTCGGCCTGCCGCAGGCGGTAGGTGAAACTGGGGCCATAGTCGATGAAGGCGCGCCGCGCGCCGTCCTCCGCCGGCGCCGGGTTGAGATTGAAACGGCGAAAGTCGGTGAACTCGAGGCGCAGTTCCCGTCCATCCTCGTCTCGGGTCACGGTCGTATTCACCCGCGCCTCCAGTTCCTCCACATCCGGCGAGCGCCATCGATGCAACTGCAATCGAAGGCGGGAGCCGCCGTCCTCGAAACTCGCCTGATACAGCGTGTAGCCTTCCACGCTCAGCGGATGATTGACGGCGATGGTGTAATCCCGCGGCGCCGTCCATCCGGGCTTGCTCAGGGTCACGTCGCTCTCGAACGATTTGGGCTGGCCGGTCTGGTAATGCTCGATGCGGAATTTTCTCAGCGCGACGACGAACGGCAGCGGTTGCAGCAGGTAACCGTCGGCGACATTGACGTAGGCGGCGTCCGCGCGCTGTCCCTCCGGGATCAGCACGCTGGCGCGAAAGGAGGGATTGTCCCGCGGCAGCCGGCTCTCCGCCGGCACCTCTGATGCCGGCAGATCGCGCGTTTCGACCCGCAGCCGGCCCAGCAGGGTCCCCACCTTCAACGGCACATTGCCGTCCAGCAATCCACCGACGCAGATCAGCACCACGGCGGAATGCGTGCAGAGGTAGCCCAGCCGGTTGCCCCAGCCGCGGATGGCCGCCACGGTGCAGTGCCGCGGCCCGGCCGATCGCGTCCTGCATCGATAGCCCTGCCGGCGCAGCGCCTGCTGGATCACATTCCGCGCATTCGTGATTTCGCAAGGGCTGACGAACTCGCGCCTGAATTTAAGCCGCTCCAGCTGCCGCCGGCCGCGGCCCTCCTGATAGTCGCGCATGGCGCGCATCATGAGCGGCGCGTTGCGCCACAGACAGACGCTGACCGAGAACACGAGAAAGGCCAGCGCGAACAGGAACCACGCCGCGGTATAGACATCGTAGAGCCCCAGCGAGCGGAACACCTCAAACCAGAAGGGGCCGAACTTGGCCAGGTAATCCGGATAGGGCTGATTTTGCTTGAGGACCGTGCCGACGACCGACGCCATGGCCACGCCGACCAGGAGCGTGATCGCGAGATTCATCGAGCCCAGGAAGCGAACGGCGGCGCGCAGCACGGGGCGGGAGGTGGTGTTGCTCATGATCGGAACGTCACCTGCGTGAGGGGGCCCGGGGCCGGACCACCGGGAAGCGGTCGGGATTGGCGGCCTAGTGCAATCCTTCAATGTAGGACGACACCGCCTCGATCTCCGCCGCGCTCAAGTGCGCCGCAATCGTGCGCATGATGGCGTTGCCGTCCGTGGCGCGCTCGCCGGTGCGGTAGGCGTCCAACTGCCGGGCGACATAGACGGCGTGCTGTCCGCCCAGGGCCGGGTAGCCCGCCGCCGGATTGCCGGAGCCGCGCGGGCCATGGCAGGCCATGCAGGCCGGCACTCCGGTGGCGTTGTTGCCCCCGCGGTACAGCCGCTCGCCGGCGCCGACCAGCTCCGGTTTGGCGGCGCCGATCGTGCGCTTTTGCGCGGCAAAGTATTCCGCCACCGCCTTGATGTCCTCGTCGCTTAAATTGGCCGCCATTGGCGCCATCGTGGCGTTTTTACGGGTCCCTCCCTTGAAGGCCCTCAACTGTTCCCGAAGGTAGCGCGCCCCCTGGCCCGCCAGTTTCGGCCACTCGGGATTGGTGCTGTTGCCGTCGGCATTGTGGCAGGCGGCGCAAACAGCCGCCTTTTGCGCGCCATCGCCGGCATGCAGCGTGGGCGTCAGCAACAAAAAACCACTGAGCGCGAGGCTCATTCCCAGTCGTTTCTTCACGTTAGACATCCCGGACAAGGTGCAAAGTGCGGCAAAGAATACACCAAAGCGCCGCCCTTCGCAGAACCGGCGCGGACGCGCCGCGCGGGAAAAAAGACCCCGGGTATAACAGGGGGAGTTAATTACCCGGGGGTTTAGAGGGGCCCGGCTGGGGAGGCCGGGCATGTTTCATCCCGCTCGGGAGGTTGAGCGGGCACGTCCGTTGAGGTACGTGTGGAAAATAAGACTTGAACCCTGTCTGAAAGTTCAATGGGTCGAGACGGCGGGCTTCCGGCACAAAAGTTGTTTAAGATCAAAATGGAATGCGCCTCTCGTCAATTGAACGGCGGCTTCCAGCCGGCGGTATTGAACGCGCCCGGCACACGAGCCCGCCGCCATCAGGGGGGCCCGCTTGCCCCGGTGACAAAGCCCGCCTCCCGCGCCCGCGCCTTACCTGAATTCCACACTCAAGGGATGATGGATCTGCATTCCAAAACGCCCGTGCACGGCGACCACGTAACCGCGCGCCACGATCATGCGGTTGCGCCAGCGATTCAGGTCCGTGCCCGCGAAATAGCGCAGGTCTCGATCATAAATCTTGATCGAGAATTTATTGGTCAGCGCGAGCCAGGTGACGCCGCCGCGGTGGTGAACGCTCCTGATGACGCCGCTCACCGCCCTGAAGCCGGTGAGCCTGGCGCTCAGTTTTCCCGCGTCCACCGGCCGGTAGTAGGGCAGCGCCCAGAGTCCGCGATTCGCCCTTCGCGCCTCCTCCTCCGAGGCGTGGTAGCAGGCGAGATAGGCGAAGTTGGGGGAAACCGCCAGCAGCTGACCGTAACCCTCCCGCAGCATCCAGGCCTGTAGATTGGAGCCGTCCGGCAGAAACACATGCGCCAGCAGCCGCTGGTAGTGATCGTACCGCTCGGCGTCAAAGGACAACATGACGCGCGTGCCCGGCGGCGCCCGGGCGTACAACGCCCGCGCGGCTTGGTCGGCATACGGTTCCGCCGGCGCCTCTTCATGGCGCACCTCGGGCGCGTTCACGCCGATGAGCCGCACCACCCGGCCGTCCGCCAGCCGCACGGTGTCGCCGTCGTAAATCGCCGCGATGGTGGCGGTAACGTCAATCCGCCGGGGCGCGCATTCCTCCGCCCACGCGGTGGCCGCCAAAAGCAGGCAAAGCGATGCCGCCGGACCGCGAAGCAGGGCCGCGGCCGGCCACTGGCGTGATCTCATGCCATCATCTTGCCCGTGATGCGGTCAATAAAAAAGGCGCCTGGCCGCGCCTTTTTTTTGCAATCCGGTAGACCGGTAGAAAGGAATCTACTTTTTAATGCCGTACTTCTTGCGGAATTTGTCGACGCGTCCGGCGGTGTCGACCAGCTTCTGCTTGCCGGTGTAGAAGGGGTGGCAGGCGGAACAAACATCGACATGGATGTCCTTGCCGGCGGTGGATCCGGT
>JAJPIJ010000048.1 GCA_021324815.1 Gammaproteobacteria bacterium | reverse complement strand
ATAGTCCTCGATGACCAGGTCCCGGTGGTAGACGTCCACCACCCACGGCAGCTGGTTCATGTCGTGCAGAATGGGGCGCTCGGGGTTGCGCACGGCGCGGCCGTCCCGGCGGTAGGTGACGCCCTGCACCTCCGCCAGCGGCCTGCCCTCGGCGATTTCCTTGATCGTGAAATCGAACTCCGCGTGCCCGACGTAATCGATCGCCGGCGAAGCCATGAGTGACTCCTCCGGCGCCATCGCCACGTGGGCGCCGACGAAGCCGATCATGAGCCCGGGATTCGCCGCCTTGAGCGCCTCGGCCACCTTGATGTCATTGTGGAACGACGGCGTGCTGGTGTGCAGCACCGCCATCTCGAAATTCCGCGCCAGCGGCGTAATCTGCTGGAGCGACAGCCCCCGCGCCGGGGCGTCGATCAGCTTGCTGCCGGGAACCAGGGCGGCGGGCTGCGCCAGCCAGGTCGGATACCAGAACGAACGGATTTCGCGCTTGGCCTGGTAGCGCGAACCGGCGCCGCCGTCAAAACCTTCATAGGAGGGGGGATTCAGGAACAGTGTCTTCATCATGGGTGCTACACCCCTTGTTGGGAAAGAAGTTGGCCGCCTTTGTCGATGGAGAATCGCCGGCCGCGCCAGGAAACATCGCGGCCCAGAAAGCCCGCCGCCCAGATCAGGAATCCCAGCAGGTCGCGCAGCGGCGCCAGCCACGGCGCGGCCGGCTCCCGGATGTGGAGCCTCCACCGCGCGACGAAGTGCATCAGCACGCGCAGTCCGGCGGCGGCGGCCACCAGACACCATGCCAATGTTTGCAGAATGCCCGCCCGCACGTCGATGGCGGCGCACAACAGCGTGACGGGCACAGCGTAGGTGATCGCGGACAGGGCGTAGCCCGCCGGCTCCAGCGACAGTATCGTGCGGGCCCAGCGCAATTCGCGTCCCAGGGCCGATCCGAGATCGGGCTCGGCGATGATGTTGTCCACGACGTAGGGGGACAACACCACCCGGTATCCCGCCCGGCTGATGCGCTTGCCGAGCATGTGATCGTCGGCCAGCAGCGACGCCAGGGAGGCGAATCCGCCGGCGGCCGCGAGCGCCTCCCGGCGCACCGCCATGGTGGAGCCGAAGCAGAAATCCAGTTTCCTGAAACGCAACGCCACCAGCACCGAGGGCAGGAACCATTCGTTGATCGCCATCGCGCTCAGGCGCGAGGCCAGGCCGGCGGCGGGCACGCCGCGGTACAGGCAGGTCACCGCGCCCACGCGTCGATCGGCGAATTCGGCCGCCAGCGCCCGCAGATAGTGGCGCTCCACCCGCATGTCGCTGTCGGCGATCACCAGGATGTCGTGTCTGGCGGCGTGATACATGTTGGCGAGATTGCTGACCTTGTAATTGCTGCCGGTCAGCCGGTCATCCACGACCAGCTGGAGATCGCGCCGCGGGTATTCCCTGATCAGCCTGCGCACGACGTCCACGGCGGGATCCGACGTCTCGCGGACACCGAACACAATCTGGCAGTCCGGGTAATCCTGCTCGCAGAACGAGCGCAGGTTTTCATAAAGCGCCGTCTCCAGGCCGCAGATAGGCTTCAAAATCGTCATGGGCGGCAGGGCCTCCGTTCCCGGGCGCGGCGGGACGTTCTTGAACCGGTACAACCGCCAGGCGGCGTATGCCACGTAGCCCAGCGACAGCAGGCTCAATGCCACGCCGGCCATTGCAATCAAGGTGGGCACACCCGTCATACCTGCGAATTATAACCCATTGTTAACAAGGATACTTTCATTGATTTCGCCGAAAACTCCCGAAACTTCGACCCGCCGATTCCCCCTTGAACTCAATTCTCGCACGACTGACAGCCCGCCGCCATATGAACCCCGCCATTTCCGCCGCCGGCGGCCGCCGGGCCCATCATTTGAGGCCGTATTTTTTCATCCGGGTGCGCATGATCATGCGGGTGATGCCGAGCTGGCGCGCGGCCTCGGAAACGTTGTTGTTGGTCCGCCGGAGCGCGCGTTCGATCAGCAGCTTCTCGGCGGCCTCCAGGCTCATGCCATCAAGCGCCGCCTCCCCGCCGGCGACGGCGGCGGGCGCGCTCAGCATCAGGCTCCCGGCCTTGATCGGCCCCCCGCCGGAGAGCAGCACCACGCGCTCGATGAGGTGCTTGAGCTCGCGCACGTTGCCGGGCCAGTGGTAGCGGCGCAACGCCTCCAGCGCCGCCGGCTCGAACTGCGGCTCGCGCTGGCCGTAGCGCACCGCCGTCTGTTTGGCGAACTCGCGCGCCAGCAGCAAAATGTCATCCCCCCGCTCCCGCAGCGGCGGCATTTTGATGGTGAGCACGTTCAGCCGGAAATACAGGTCGGAGCGCAGCCGCCCCTCCTTCACCATCGTCTCCATGTCGCGGTTGGTGGCGGCGATGAACCAGCAGCGCACCGGCCGCTCATGGGTGCTGCCCACGCGGCGCAGCGTGCGCCGTTCCAGCACCGCCAGCAGCTTGACCTGCAATTCCGGCGGGATCTCGCCGATCTCGTCCAGAAACAGCGTGCCGTCCTCGGCCGCCTCGATGAGGCCGGTGCGCTCGATATGGGCGCTGGTGAAGGCGCCCTTCTCATGGCCGAACAGTTCCGCCTCGATCAAATCCTTCGGCAGCGCGGCGCAATCCATGTGCACGAAGGGACGTTCCCGGCGCGCGCTCAGGTTGTGCAGCAGGCGCGCCGCCACGTCCTTGCCGGTGCCGGTCTCAACCTGGATGAGCACGGTCGGCGGCACGACATCGGGGCTGGCCACCAGCGCGCCGATGCGCTCGGCCTGCTGGCGGAAATCACGGATGGGACCGCAATCGCCAAGGAAGAACTGTCCCAGATTCTCCGTCTTGGCGCTGCGCTCGCGTTTGCGCGAATAGGCGAGGCTGCGGGTCAGCTCGGCCTTCGACAGCACCTTCTGGACGTTGACCAGCAATTCATCGAGGTCGATGGGCTTCTTGAGGTAATCGAGCGCGTTCAGCTTCATCGCCGCCACGGCGTCCTCCAGCTCGCCGTAGGCGGAGAGCACCAGCACCGGCACCTCCGGCCCCAGCCCGTTGCGCAGCCGGCCCAGGAAATCCAGCCCGGAGCCGTCCGGCAGCCGCATGTCGAGCAGGATCAAATCGGGCTGTTGTTCCCTGCAGAACGCCTCGGCGCGCGCCAGGGTGCCGGCGTGATGGCACTGGTAACCTTCCCTGGCCAGCCGCTTGAGCACCGCCTTGGCGAACAATTCCTCGTCTTCAACAATCAACACATGCATTGCGTATCTCCATCATTCCGCCCGCGGGGCCGGCGGCGCGGTGATGACGACGCGCGTCCCCGAGGGCTCGTTACGTTTGAATTCCAGCTGCCAGCCGTGCGCGCGGCAGACCTTGTAGGCCACGGGGATGCCGAGCCCGGTGCCGAAGCGCTTGGTGCTGGGACCCGGCTTGAGTCCACGGGGTTCCGGCAGGAACGGCATGCCGGGCCCCTGGTCGGCCACGATGATTTCAAGACTGGCGCCGCGCGCGGCGGCGCCCACCGTGAGGACGCCGCCCTCCGGCGAGGCGTCCACGGCGTTGGACAACAGCCCATAGAGGGCCTGCTCCATCAAATCGGCGTCCACCTCGACCTCCGCCTCCGTGTCCCACGGTTCCTTTCTAATCTCCAGCCTTTTCTCCGCCAGCCGCGGCTGCAACAGCGTCAATGCGGCGTCCAGAAGCTGCGTGGGGCGGCGCCGGACGGGGGCGGGTTTGAGTGGGTGCAGGTAGGACACCAGCGCGCTGACCCAGCGTTCCAGCCGATCGACGGTGTCGACGATGGCGTTCTTGATCTCGGCGACCTCCGCCGGCTGATCGGCGTGCTCCAGCAGCTGCGCGCTGGCGCGGATGGTGGCGAGGGGATTGCGGATGTTGTGCGCGACGACCGGCACGAGCGCCCCGAGGGCGCTGTTTTTTTCGCTCTCCACCAGCGCATCGCGGCTGCGCGCCAGTTCGCCGGCCATGTGGTTGATGGTGCGCGCCAGGTCCACCATCTCGTCCACCCCCCGCTCCGGAAGGGGTTGCTGCAATTCGTCGCGGCTGATCCGCTGCGCGCCCGCCATCACCGCAGCCATCGGTTCCACGAATCCGCGCCTGAGCCAGCGGCGCGCCAGCACGATCAGGGTCAGCGCCAGAATGATGGGCAGCGGCAGGACGACGGGGGCAATCCGCGTCCAGCGCCGCAGCGTCTGATCGATCACCTGATGCTCGGCCTGGATGACCCCGCTGAATTTCGACAAGGCGGCCTCGAATCCGCCCACCAGCTCCTGCTCGTAGCGCGGATCGAGAACCTTGATGCGCACGCTCTGGGTGGGCAGGTAGGGATCGGAAAAAATGTGGTTCATGTCGCTTTGCAGGATGCGGTAGGCCTGCTGCAATCCCTGAATGGCCTGCCGCTCATCCCCCCGATCGGCGAGCTGGCGCAGGTCCTTGAAGTGCTGATCCATCAGGCGGGAATAACTGCCGTACAGCTCGAACGCCTCCGGATTCTCCACCATGCGGGCGTAGAGGACTTCCTTGATCTGACGGAACAGGTCGCCGCGGATCTGCTGCGAGAGATAGGTCAGCTCGTTCAAGCGCACCAGCTCGGCGGAGTTCTTCTGCCAGAAATACGCCCAGGTGCCCCCCAGCGCGCCGGTCACGGCCACCAGGAAGAGAAAGGCCAGTTCCTGGGCCAGCAACACACTTCTCAAGGAGGACGGCCGCCGCATGCGCGCCAAAGTATACCGCAGCGGCCCCCCTGTCACGGTGGATGACGGTGGTTTGTTAGAATGGCGGGGCATATGAACGCCGCCCCCGCTCCTGCACCCGCAGTCACCACCATCCAGGCCCGCGGTCTGCGCAAATGCTACGGCGACCATGTGGCCGTCGCCGGGCTGGATCTGGACATTGCGGAGGGGGAGTTCTTCGGCCTGCTCGGCCGCAACGGCTCCGGCAAGACCACCACCCTGCACATGCTGTCCACACTCATCCGCCCCACCAGCGGCACGGCCAGCGTCGCCGGAGAGGACATCCTCGCCCGGCCGGTGGCGGTGCGCGCCCGCATCGGCCTGGTGTTCCAGGAATCGGCGCTGGATCGCAGCTTGAGCGTCGAGGAGAACCTGCAATTCGCCGGCGCCCTCTATGACCTGCCCCCCGCCCTGGTGCGGCGGCGCACGGATGAACTGCTGAAGCTGTTCGATCTCGGCTCCAAACGCCGCGTGGCGGTGGGCGCGCTGTCCGGCGGCATGCGCCGCGCGCTCGACATCGCCCGCGGCGTCCTGCACCGCCCCCGCGTGCTGTTTCTCGACGAGCCGACCATCGGGCTCGACGTCATCAACCGCCGCGCCATCTGGCGCTTTCTCGCCCGCCTGCGGCAGGAGCAGGGCGTGACCGTCGTGCTCACCACGCATTACCTGGAGGAGGCGGTGGATTGCGACCGCGTGGTGTTCATGAGCCACGGAAAAATCATCGGCAGCGGCAAACCGGTGGAACTCATCCGCTCCCTGGCGACGTCGATCCTCGAAATCACCGCCGATGACGCGGCATCGATCATCGCCCGCTTGAAGCCCATACTCGGCGATTGCATCCAGGACGCGGACCACGTCCAGTTTCGCGTCCGGGACGGAACGGCGACGCTGGCCGACTGGCAGCGGCAATTGCCGCCGGTGCACGCGCTGGCGCTGCGCGAACCGGACTTGAATGACGTTTATGTGTGGATGAATCACGGCGCGGGGGGGACGCCGGCGTGAAACGCGCAATCGCCGCCATCATCGGCCGCGAACTCAAGCGCATGGTCAGGCAGCGCGGGCGGCTCGTCGCCGCGATGATCCGGCCGCTCGTCTGGCTGTTCATCATCGGCAGCGGTTTCCAGGCGCTGGTCGAGGGCGGCGGCCAGGGGCACTACAAGCAATTCATGGTGCCGGGCCTCTTGTGCATGGTGCTGCTCTTCGGCGCCATGCTGGCGGCGCTGTCGCTGGTCTATGACAAGGAATCCGGCGTCATGCGCATGCTGGTCATCGCGCCGTTCTCGCACTACTGGATCGTGCTGGCGCGCATCCTGAGCGCCGCCATCGCCGCCATCTTCCAGGCGCTGCTGCTGGTGGTGGTCCTGATCTCCTTCCGCCTGTTCGGCCTGGATTATTTTGGCCTGCCCGCGAACCTGTCGTTGTCCGCGCTCGGACTCGTGCTGACCTCGCTCACCTGCGCGACCACCGGCATGCTGATCGCCGTCCACAGCAAAACGCTCGACAACTTCGCCGTCATCATGAACTTCGTCATCTTCCCGATGTTTTTCCTGAGCGGCGCATTGTACCCGCTGGAACACCTGCCGCCGATCCTCAAGGCGTTCGCGCTCGTCAATCCGTTCAGCTACGGCGTGGACCTGATGAAACACTCGATATTGAGGGACGTCCCCGCGAACTTTTCCGCCGACCTGAACGTCGGCACCGACATCGCCGTCATGGCGGCTTATATCACCCTGGGCACAATCGTCGCCTGCCTGCGCTTCTCGCAGGTATCCGTGCGCGAAAAACTGGCGAAGGCCCTGAGCGGATCCCGCCGCGCCTGAATGAGGCCTCCAATCCGGCGAGGGATGACGCCCATGCGGATCCAAATCAAACGCGTCTACGACCAGCCCGCCCCGGCCGACGGCCGCCGCATCCTCGTCGACCGCCTCTGGCCCCGCGGCCTTTCCAAGGCCGGCGCGCGGATCGAGTTCTGGGCCAGGTCCGTGGCGCCCTCCAACGACCTGCGGCGCTGGTATGGCCATGATCCCGCCAGATGGGAGGAGTTTCGCAGGAGATACTTTGCGGAACTGGACGCCAATCCCGGCGGCGTGGCGGAACTGCGGGCGCATCTCGGCGCCGGCACGGTGACCCTGCTGTTCGGCTCGAAGGAAACGCGCCTCAACAATGCCGCGGCCTTGTACGAATATCTCAAAGCGCATTCCCCGGATCGTCGCCGCGCCGGCGCCGGAACCCGGCGACGCGCAAAACCCGCCCGCCGGCGCAAAGCGGGAACCGCGCGATGAGCGGCTTCAGCAAGCATGGTTGAACGCGGGCCGGCCCGCCGTTCAGGCGCGGGCGTGAAAAGGCGGAAACCGCCCCCCGCACGTGCCAAGTGGTCGCAGAGAGTGACGCAGACCAGCAATGCGCTGTCGTTGGAGCCCGGCGTGTTCACGCTGCGCGATCCCAAGGCCGTCGCCCGTTCCTTGCGGCGCTCCGCCGAGCAGAGCCGGCGTCGCAAGTCGGAGCCGTTTCGCTCCGCCATGTCCATGCTGAACTTTTATATCAACCGCGCCGGTCGGACGCTCACGCCCGGCGGCAGGAAACGGCTCGAAGCCGCCAAGGACGAGTTGCGCGCCCTCTACGGCAGGCCGCGCCGAAAGAAACGCCCATCGAACAAAAAATGACAAAATCAACCGCATTGTACTAGACTTCCGTCGGACTCCGCAGGGGGGCGACATGGCTGATCCTCGCGTTTACCTGGCGGCTGAGCGCACGCTGTTGGCGTGGATCCGATCCGGACTGACGGTGATGGCCCTGGGTTTCGTCGTCGCGAGATTCGGCCTGTTTCTGACGTTGTTGACGGCGACAAATCCCTCTACAGCCGTCGTCCATCACGCCCACTGGCCCTCCAGCGCGATCGGCATCGTGCTGGTGGTCCTTGGCGCGACGGTGATACTGGGCGCGTTGCAAAACCACCGCTCGTACATACGCTCGCTGCCGCCGGAGGACATTCCCAAGCCGGCGATCCCGTGGCTGACATCATTCATGGCCGTTGCCGTCGCGGTCATCGGACTTTTCCTGGCGGTGTATCTTGCCATCGCCTAACACGACGGGCACCACCGCCACCGTGACCGTGAACCAGCAAGCCGACGGCGGGGCCTTCAACCCGCCCGGCACCTACACCTTGAGTAATATGAGGGGACGTACCACCAACTCTTTTCTGAGAAAAAAACTGGATGGAGGTGTGCTCAGCCTGCCCCGAACTTGTCTCTACATAGCATTCCCTGCCTACAGGGAAAATAACAGGGAATTTTGCAATGCTTGGCCTTCCAGGACCAGAAAGCACGTTCTATAAGAGAGTTAAAAACCAATCCCTACACAAGCGAATAAAGAATTTAGTTAACCTAATCAGGAAAAAATCTGACGATGACAGAGAGATCCATACCCGTTGCCTCCTCGATCGAGTTTTTGGACACAACGGCACTCGAAGTCCCCGTACTCGACGATCGCGACGGGCACGCGTTCAGGGCCGTGTATGTGGTCAGTGGCACCCAGGGGGACCGACAGTTCTGATGGATGCTCAGGTTTCATGCTTCATCTCGCGGCTCAGGATCAAGAAAGTATAAAGCATGCAATTTCGCGGGCAACCGCACGAGGAAACCGACATCAGAAAAAAAGCAGGCGCCGGAAGGCGCCTGCCCATTACCTATTTAATTTCTCAGAAAACGCGTTGCTTGACTGATGAAATCGTCCGAATACTGAAACAGAGAGCCATGCCCAGAGTCGGGATACAAGATCAACTGAGCATTTTTCAGATGTTTGAACATGAAATATGCGTTTTGATCAGGAAGCATGGTGTCGTCACTTCCACTCACAATCAACACCGGTTGATTGATGGCTTTCAAGATCGAATTCTCCGGATCTTTCGTCGCTACCCAGGTAATCAGCGCTTTTGCCTGGGGATCGGTGATCTCCTTGCCACTTTCCGGATCTCTATCCACCGTTCTGGCCCTAGCGCGTTCCACGAAGGCGCGACCCGCGGCCTGACTGGCCTCTGATGGGGTGAAGAACAAGTACAGTCTCGGGTCGGGCAAGTCCTTCCGGGAAAATGCTTCACTCAATACTTTCAGCAGATGTTCCTCGCCTCCCTGTGGAGCAGTGCCCACCAATATAACCTTCCTAATAAGGTCAGGACGATCAGCCGCAATTTTCTGAGCTACAAAACCGCCCAGGGAGAATCCAAGGAGATCGACCTTTTTCAAGCCAAGAGCAGAGATGAAGTTTCCGGCGTCCGTGGCCATTTGCTCAACATTGTCGGGGGTCCTCCCACTTGTCTTTCCGACCCCGGTGTTGTCAAAGACAATCACAGGCCGATCCTTGGCGAGACCATTGACTACCGCCGGGTCCCAATAATCCATGGTCCCAGAAAAGTGCTGCAGGAAAATCAAGGAAGTGCCCGTGTGGCTCCCGAAACTACGATAAGCATACCTGATGCCATTGGCCTCGACGAATTTGGTGGGTGCGGTTTCTAGTTTCTCAGGCTTCTCCTTGGTAGCTGCAGTGGCGCAGGTTGCAATGATGGAAAGTCTACTGGCCCAAAGCAGCAATGATTTTAAATATGGCATGATGACGTCTCCTTAAGTTGGGTTTGATTGAATCATACTGTACCGATCGGTATAGCCAGTATAGGATGCCAGAATGAGCGCGTCAACAAATATCTTTACCTTTTGGTATAATTAGCAATCATGACGCAACCAACATCGGCCTCGCGACTACTGATGAAACCACAACCCGCTGATTTAACACCAAAAAGCCGCCGCGCGTTCGACATAGACGAAGCACTTGAACGTGCGCTGCAAGTCTTCTGGCGGAAGGGTTACGAGGGGGCGTCCCTGTCGGATCTGACGGATGCAATGGGCATCAACCGGCCGAGTCTTTACGCCGCATTCGGCAACAAGGAAGACTTGTTTCGTAAGGCGTTGGGGCGTTACCTTGCGGGACCCGTAGCCTATATCGGCGAAGCCATCGGCCAACCCACGGCGCGACAAGTCGTTGAGCAGTTGCTGTTAAAGTCAGCTGATTTTCTAACCAACCCGAAAAATCCCCGCGGTTGTCTTGCAGTGCACGGTGCGCTGTCCTGTAGTTCCGATGCGGCAACCATCCGCGAGGAACTTAATAAAGTCCGCCGGGCGTATGAGAATGCAATGCGCCGGCGTTTTAAGAAAGCCAAATCCAAAGGGGATTTGCCGGCCACCTCGAACCCTGCAGACTTGGCACGTTATGTCGCAACGATACTGCAGGGAATGGCCGTTCAGGCCGTTGGCGGTGCGACACGAAAGGACCTACGCAGGATTGTCGAACTGGTGCTGCGCAGTTGGCCGTCATAATGAACAGGGCGATTGTAAAAAATCTGGCACCAGATTCAGGCTGGTGTCATGGATCTCAAAACCTTTGAAAAGCCTGCCACCAGTGATTCTGCGGCGAACCGGCTGGCGCGTCACCGGCGTTGCAAAAATGGCCGCGTTTTTTGTCACGCCTGCGGCCATCGAAAACCTACCGCCTGGCGCGTGTACCTTCTCATCCGGCGGGCCATTCCGGCCGGTGAGGAGCCGGGGCCGCTGAGATGCGAGGTGGAAGCCAATGAATCGTATTGGGGGGTCGCCGTAGGGGGCGTCGCGGCCGGGCGGCGGCCGGCAAGGTGCCGGTTTTCGGCATTCTGGAGCGGCGCGGGCGCGTGTCCGTGACCGCGGTACCGGACGTCAAGGCCAAGACCCTGATGGAACAGACGTTGCGCAAGGTCAAACGCGGGAGCCTCGTCCATACCGACAAGTTCGAGGTCTGCGATGCCCTGACGTTCTGTGGCTGCCGGCCCCTGAACGTCGGTCACGGCAAGAGCTTTACCCGTGGTCGTGTGCACCAACGGTCTGGAGGGCCTCTGGAGTTATGCCAAGACGCGTCTCATCAAATTGATATTCAATGCCTCGGTAAAACCGGTGCCAAATCTTTGCTAATCACCCTAAACTCTTTTCTGAGAAAAAAACTGAATGGCGGAGAGGGAGGGATTCGAACCCCCGGTGCCTTGCGGCACTCCGCATTTCGAGTGCGGCGCGATCGACCACTCTGCCACCTCTCCGTGGGCGCATAGCATAAAGGCGGCGGGCCGCACTCACAAGATTTTCGAGGGGCAAATCCCCCCGCCCGTTCGTGGAAACCCTTCGACAAGCTTGTCTCAATCGGCAGGCTCAGGGCAGGCTCTGCGCGCAGTCGGTTGAAGGATTCGAAATCGAACTGACAGCCTCAAACCAGGCCGTCGTCTTCTTCGACGACCTGGGGGTTTTCGCGCTCCACCTCGGCGCGAAGCCTGGCGAGCGTTTCCGGCGGCAGGCGCGCCCCCATGCGCTTCGCCCGCCTGCGCATGCGCTCATCACCCGTCACCAGCGCCGCGCTGTAGATGCAGCGATAGGCACCGGCGTCATCGCGCGCGCCGCCCAGGCCCTTCGCCAGAAGCCAGCCCAGGTAATAGCGCGCGTACACGTGGCCCTGGCCGGCGGCGGCTTCAAACCAGCGCCGCGCCTCGGCGGGATCGCGCTTCACGCCATCGCCATGCAGATATATTTTGCCCAGCCGGTATTTCGCCTTGGGATGTCCCTGTGCCGCGGCGCGTTCGAGCCACTGCCGCGACTGAACGGGATCACGATCCACGCCGGCGCCCCTGGCGCAGGCGCGGGCCAGCGCATACTGCGCGCGGGCGTGGCCCTGCTCCGCCGCCGCGCGGTGCCACTGCGCCGCCGCCACGGCATCCTGCTCAATGCCGAGGCCGGTGGCGTAAAACGTCGCCAGATGAAACTGGGCCCGGGCATAACCCTGCTCCGCCGCCCGTTGCATCCAGTGTGCGGCCTGTTCCTCATCCAGCGCCACGCCGCGCCCGCCGCTGTAAAGCAATGCCAGATGATATTGCGCCTTGGGATGTCCGCCGCCGGCGGCGCGCTTCAACCAGTGCACGGCCTGCGCCTCATCCATGCCCACGCCCTCGCCGCGCAGGCAGGCCAGTCCGAGTTGCAGTTGTGACGGCGGATAATCCCGCTCCGCCGCCCGCCGGTACCATTCCACGGCCTGAACCGGATCGCGCCCGACGCCTTCGCCGTGCGCATACAGCCAGCCCAGATTATGGCAGGCGATGACGTGACCGCCGGCCGCCGCCAGCCGATACCAGTGCACGGCGGAGACCCGATCGCGTTCCACGGCGATGCCCTGGTGATAACACCAGGCCAGCGCCGCCCGGGCCCCGGCATGGCCGTGCTCCGCCGCCGCACGATACCAGCG
Source organism: Gammaproteobacteria bacterium (assembly GCA_021324815.1). Classification (GTDB taxonomy): domain Bacteria; phylum Pseudomonadota; class Gammaproteobacteria; order JAJPIJ01; family JAJPIJ01; genus JAJPIJ01. Next base: position 15,863 of record JAJPIJ010000048.1, on the reverse strand, counting down.
CAACGCCCCGGCCGGATCCACGGGCACGCCTTCGTCGCCTTCGAAATACAGCCGCGCCAGCGCAAACTGCGCCGGCACGTAACCGCCCTCCGCCGCCCTGCGATACCACTCTTCGGCCTTGGCCGGGTTGCGTTTCAGGCTCCAGCCGTTGAGGTAATTGTCGGCGAGGCTCACCATGGCGCCGACATCGCCGGCCCGGGCGCGCTCGAGATGCACGGAGACGTTGACAGTCAGATCAGAGGACATTTGTCGTATTGTAATGAAGGGGGGTCTTGGCCATATTGCCAGTCTAGCAATGGCGGCGGAAACTGCTGCGAACTACTGCGCAATCGCGGGGGGAATTACTCCGGCTTGGTGATGTAATTTTTGGTCAACAACGCCGCCACATCCTCGGCCTGCTTGACCTCGTCCCGGTTCATGTCCTTTATCAGACTGGCGCGCGTGTCTGCGGCCTCCCTGGAGCCGTTGGCGACGGCGATCTCGCACCAGGCACAGGCCTTGATCTTGTCCGCGGGCACGCCGTGTCCCAGCCGGTACGCCAGGCACAGGAGATACTGCGCGTCGGTCTCGTTCTGCCGCGCCGCGCGCGTCCACCAGTACACCGCCTGCGCGTAATCCTGCGGCGTGCCGCGGCCTTCGCCGTACATCGCGCCCAGCAAATACTCGGCCTCGGGATGCTTCTGATCCGCCGCCGCGCGCAGCCAGCGCAGGGCCTCGGCGTCATCAGCCTTCACCCCGTCACCGTCGCGGTACATTTTGCCGAGCGCGTTCTGCGCGTCCGAGAGCCCCTTGTCCGCCGCCGCGCGGTAACGGCGCTCCGCCTCGGCGGGATCGCGATCGACGCCCTGACCCCTGGCGTACATGACGCCGAGATCGTAGATGGCCTGCGCCACGCCCCGATCCGCCGCCTTGCGGTACCATTCCAAGGCGGTCGCGTCATCGCGCGGCACGCCGCGGCCCGTCGCGTACATGTAGCCCAGCGCCGCCTGCGCCTGTGGATGGCCGGCCTCCGCCGCCTTGGTGTACCAGCGCACGGCCTCGGCGGCGTCGGCCGGCGCGCCCTGTCCACGGCGGAACAAATTGCCCAGATTGAACTGCGCGCCGGTATCGCCCTGCGCCGCGGCCTTCAGATACCAGTACATGGCCTGCGCGTAATCGACGTCCACGCCCAGACCACGCTCGTAGAGGACGCCTACGTTGTATTGCGCGCGCGCATCGCCGCCCTCGGCCAGCGGTTTCCACAGGCTGTAGGCCCGCGCATAGTCGCCGCGTTGCGCCGCCGCGAAGGCGGACTCGTTGTCTGTCCCGGCCGCCTGCACTGTCGCGAGCGGCACTCCGCACAGCCCGGCGATTATCGCCGCACGCAGTATTGAATCCATACGCATGGGCGTATTATAGGCCGACATCCGACATCCGCATCGAAAATGATTCAACGACTGTTCCGCACCGCCATTTTCGCCGCGTTGATTCCGGCCGGTGTCGCGGCCGCGGATTTCGGCGGCGCCATGATCCTCTACCAGCAGGGGCAATACGCCGCCGCGCAGCAGGAATTCCTCGCGCTCGCCAATGAGGGGGATCCGGACGCGCAATTCATCCTCGGCGACATGTACGCCAGGGGCCAGGGCGTGACGCCGGATCAGATCAAGCAGGGCGAGGCGCTCGCCGCCGGTCCGCCCGCTGCTGCGACGCCGCCTCCACCGCCCCCGGCGGCGGGCACACCGGCACCGCCGCCCCCGCCGCCATCAGCCGCGCCACCTCCCCCGGCGCCGGCAGCGAGTGATAATTTCTTCGCGCGGCTGTCGCGCGGCGCCACCGGCCTGCTCGGCAGCCAGGCCAGGGCTCCGGAGACAAATCAAGGCGTGACGCCCAGCCTCGGCATCCGCGGCCTGAGTGCCGAGGACCTGCGCACGGCGGCGCCCAACCCGCAGGCGCTGCAACAGATGGAGGGCTATCAATGCAACGCCGTCGACGCCGCGGATTTCGCCCGGACGGCGCAATTGACGGCGCAAAACGTGCCCTATCTGCAAACCGCGCCGCAGACGCCCGTCAATCCCCAACGCAACCCGCTGATGCACTGACATGCGCGTCCCCGGCCTGATCATTTCAGTGGTGGCCGCCGGCCTGGCGGGCAGCGCGTTCGCCGCGGGCTTCAACTTCAACAACATCGATCTGGGCCGCGTGGTCGACATGGGACAGAAGCTCGCCACCGCCACGGCGGAGGTGCCGGAGGATCGCGAGATCGAGATCGGCCGCGGCATGGCTGCCGCGTTGCTCGGCGCCACGCCGCTGGTCCGCGACGACGGCGTGCAGCGCTACGTCAACCGCATCGGCATGTGGATCGCCGGGCGGACCGAGCGCGCCGGCCTGCCCTGGCATTTCGGCGTCCTCGACACCGAGACCGTCAACGCCTTCGCCGCGCCCGGCGGCTACGTGTTCGTGACGCGCGGCCTGCTGCGCATCGCCGGCAGCGAATCCGATCTGGCCGGCGTGCTGTCGCACGAGATCGGCCACGTCCTGCGCCGCCATCACCTGGAGGCAATCCGCAAGCAGGCGTTGCAGGGTCTGGCGATCGATCTGGTCGGCGAGGCCGTCAGCCGCAGCGCCCATTTCGACGCCACGCCCTTCATCCAGGTGGGCATGCAGATTTACGCCCGTGGGCTGGACCGTGACGACGAGTTCGAGGCCGACGGCATCGGCGTGGTGCTGGCCGCACGCGGCGGTTACGAACCCTACGGCCTGCCGCGGCTGCTGTTGACGATCAACCAGCTCAAGCCGGGCGCCGCCGACCTCGTGCTGCTCAACGCCACCCACCCGCCGACGATGGAACGCCTGGCGCGGCTGGAGAAACTGATGGCCGGCAAATTTGAAATTTACGAGCACAATCCAACGGTCGCCGAGCGCTACCTGCGGGCGACCCGGTCCTTGCCTCCATGAGACGGACTGATCTGGATCAATTCGACTTCACCGTGACGGCGTAAAATCATTTTCAACCCACGCCAATCCGGCAAAGGAGGGTCATGAACCAGCAAGAAACGCCGACACTGGGCGTGAGTCCGGACAAGGTCTGTTTCATCATCCAGAAGGCGCGCGAATTCCACGCCAAGGAGGAGGTCGTGATTCCCGAGGAGCCCTCCGCGCCGGCCGACGATTGGGCGCTGCAGGTGCTCGCCGATCACGTCGACGACCCCTCCTACCAGGAATTGCGCGACCTCATCGGCGCGATGGATGAGGAGGAACAGGTCAACATGGTGGCGTTGATGTGGCTCGGGCGCGGCGACTACACCGGCGATGAGTGGAACACCGCGCTCGGCGACGCACGACAACGCTTGAGTGCACATACCGCCGAATATCTCATCGCCACGCCGATGGTCGCGGATTACCTCGAAGAGGGATTGTCGATGCTCGGCTATTCCTGCGGGGAGTGAGCGGCTGTTCGAAGCGGCGGTGGCGGCTCATTCCGCCGTTCCGGGCGGCTGGGGTGGCGGAGCGTCCGGCGGATTTCACACTGCCACACTGCGCCAGAACCGGCAGTCTCGAACGGACCCGCCATTCAGCGGCGCGACAATTGGCTAATTCCCGGCAAAGCTGTTATCGTGGTCACACCTGATGGTGTTACCCAGCCTTGCAGGCATCCGGTACCTGCCCTCTTGGATGCGATACCGCAGTAGGCGGCCCGCTCCCAAAGCGTCCACCCGATACCCCTTCCCACTGCTGGCGTTCTAACCACAAGGCCAACCCCTCGCCGCCAAGGCCGAGGTCATTCATTCATTCCGCCCGCGTGCGGACACGGAGCCACAGTCATGACCATTACGAGCATTTATGTAGGCAATCTCTCGCCCACAACGACCGAGGAGGAAGTGCGCAACCTGTTCACGGAATTTGGCACCGTTGAATCCGTGAATCTGCTCACCGATCGATACACCGGCGAATCGCGCGGCTTTGGTTTCGTAAAGATGAACAACAAATCCGCCCTGGCCGCCATCAAGGCGCTCGACAAAAGATCCATTGAGGGCCGCGCCCTCAAGGTCAGCGAGGCAAAACCCCGCGAACCGGGCGGTGGTTTCCGCCAGCACGGTCACGGTGGCGCCTTCGGCAGTGGCGGTGGTCGGGGGCGTTATTAACTTCGGGACCAAGAGGAGCGGCGGTTGGCGCGGTCTGCCGCTGTCCTCGATGCCGGTGACAGCCGCCATGGAACAGCCACCGAATCACATCTTCGCGGTCAGCGCGGCTTTTGTGCAGACCTGCGGCTCCTGCGGCAGCACTTTCCGCGTCGAGATCGAGCGCCAGAGATTCAACGGCGATCAGCAGGAATACGTGTGCCCGAGTTGCCGGCATCACGTCTGCCGGGTCGCCACCTCGACGCCGCCGCGCATCACCTTGCTGAGCACCCGTCCGCGGAAATAGGCCGTCGCCGGCCTAATTTCCCGGACCGGCGGCCGTGGAACGCCGCGCGACCAGATCGTAATCCCGCGCACCGGTGATCCTGACATCGATGAATTCGCCCACTTTCACGTCCCGCGCCGCCGCAATCAACACCTGACCGTCGATCCCGGGCGCGTCGGCGTGGCTCCTGGCCACGGCCGTCCCGTCATCACGAATTTCATCGACCAATACCTGCATTGTCCCGCCCACCTTTGCGGCCAGCCGTGAGCGGCTGATCTCCCGCTGCACTTCCATGAAGCGTGCATGGCGATCCCGTTTCACCTCCTCCGGCACCGGATCGGGGAGATCGTTCGCGCGTGCGCCCTCCACCGGCGAGTAGGTGAAGCAGCCGACGCGATCGAGCTGCGCCGCCCGCAGAAAATCGAGCAGCCGCCGGAAATCGTCCTCGGTCTCGCCGGGGAAGCCGACGATGAAGGTGCTGCGCAGGGCAAGGTCCGGGCAGATCGAGCGCCAGGCGGCGATGCGCTTCAACGTGTCCTCCGCGGCGGCGGGGCGCTTCATGAGTTTCAATATCCGCGGGCTGCCGTGCTGAAACGGCACGTCCAGATACGGCAGGATTCCGCCCTCCGCCATCAGCGGAATGATGTCGTCGACGTGCGGATACGGATAGACGTAATGCAGCCGCACCCACACGCCGAGATCGCCCAGGCCCCGCGCCAGGCCGGTGAGTGAAGTCGCGTATTCCCGATCGCGCCAGCGGCCGGCGCGATAACGGATATCGACGCCGTAGGCGCTGGTGTCCTGCGCGATCACCAGCAGTTCCTTGACGCCGGCGGCGACAAGCTTCTCGGCCTCCCTCAACACCTCGTCGACCGGCCGGCTCATCAGATCGCCGCGCATCGAGGGGATGATGCAGAACGTGCAGCGATGATTGCAGCCCTCGGCGATCTTGAGATAGGCGTAATGCCGCGGTGTCAGCTTGATCCCCTGCGGCGGCACCAGATCGAGATAGGGATCGTGCCGCGGCGGCAGGTGCCTGTGCACGGCGCCGACGACCTCCTCGTAGCGCTGCGGGCCGGTCACCGCCAGCACATTCGGATGGCGTTCGCGGATCTTCTGCTCGCGCGCGCCGAGACAGCCGGTGACGATGACTTTGCCGTTCTCCGCCAGCGCCTCGCCGATGGCGTCCAGCGATTCCGTCACCGCCGACTCGATGAAGCCGCAGGTGTTGACCACCACCAGATCGGCGTCGTGGTAAGCCGGCACGATGTCGTAGCCCTCGACCTTGAGCTGCGTCAGGATGCGCTCGGAATCCACCAGCGCCTTCGGGCAGCCGAGGCTCACGAACCCGACCTTGGGCGCTGCTTTCAAACGCGGCTGATGTTGAATCTTCGCCATGCGGCATTGAACCTGGACGAACGGGGCGTGAATTATACGCGCAGCCCGCGCAACTTTCTTATACTATCGGGCATGAAAGCATGGCGTGATAAAAACAAGAATGCCGCTGCGGCCCTGCTCGCCGACATGGGCGGCACGTACACGCGCTGCGCAATCTTGAACAACGGCAAAATCGAACGCGTCGAAGTCCAGGCCAACAAGTCATACGACGGCCCCGCCGCCCTCCTCGAGGCCTACCTGCGGCAGCTGCCCGGGGAGATCCGCCCGCGGCAGGCGGCGCTCGCGATCGCCGCGCCGGTCCGGGGCGATGAAGTGCAGTTGACCAACCTCGACTGGTCCTTCTCGATCGCAAAGTTGAGGCGGCAGCTGCGGCTGGATACGCTCGAAGCCGTCAACGACTTTACCGCCGTGGCGCTGGCGGTGCCGCACCTGGGGCCGGCCGGCGTCGCTCAGATCGGAAGCGGCAGGGCCCTGCCCGATGCGGCAATCGGCGTGCTTGGACCGGGCACCGGACTCGGCGTCTCGGGATTGCTGCCCTGCGCCGGCGGCTGGACGCCGATCACCGGCGAGGGCGGCCACGTCACCCTGGCGCCGGCGTCCCGGGAGGAGAGCGACATTTTAGCGACGCTGCGCGAACGTTACGGCCATGTCTCCGCCGAGCGCGTCCTCTCCGGCCCGGGCCTGACCGCACTGTTCGCCTGCCTCGCCGGCGAGGAAGCGACGGCCGTCCACTCGCCGGAACTGCTCATCAAAATGGCCGTGACCGAGCATCACCCGCTCGCCCGCCGGACGCTTGATCACTTCTTCGCCTTCCTCGGAACCACGGCGGGCAATCTCGCCCTGACGCTGGGCGCCAGGGGCGGCATTTACCTCGCCGGCGGCATCCTGCCGCGACTCGTGGACAACCTGAAGGCATCAGCCTTCCGCGAACGCTTCACCGGCAAGGGGCGCTTCCGCGATTATCTCGAGGCGATCCCGACCCTCGTCGTGATCGAACCGCACCCGGCGCTCCGCGGCCTCGCGGCGCTGCTGCAGCCGCCTCCCCCTGACTTCCAGCAGGGTCAATAAAAAAACCAATGCTCATCGCTCCCGCGCCGCCTCGTGAAAGGCCTGGGTGACCGGTGACAGCAGGTATTCCAGCACCGTGCGCGTGCCGAGTTTGATTTCGGCTGCAACCTGCATGCCGGGCCGCAGGCTGTACGATACGCCGTCAGCCACCAGCGTCTGGCTCTTGAGGTCCAGCAACGCCCGGTAAGCCAGGGGACGCACGCTGTCTGAGACGCCACCCGTTGACTTGCGCTGCGGCCCATCGGCGGCCTCGCCACGCTCGCTGGCGTCGGCGCTGACCTGGCTGACTTCGCCATCCAGCATGCCGTATTTCTGGAAGGTGAAGGCCGCGAATTTGAGCCTCGCAGACTGGCCGGGGCGCACGAAACCGACATCGTCATTGCGCACCCATACCTCGGCGCGCAGGGTCTCGTGCTCCGGCACCAGCGTCATCAGCACGGTGCCGGGGGAGGTGACGGTGCCCACGGTATGAGTGGCCAGGTCCTTCACCACGCCGTCCTGCGGCGCCTTGAGTTCCAGGTATTCGTGGCGGTGCCGCTGCTTGGCAAGTTCCTGCTCGGCCTGCTCGAATTTTGACGCCGTATCGACGCGCTCGGCCTGCAATTGCTTGCGGTAGTCGGCGCGGATTTGCTCCATGCGCTGCGTCGCATCGGCGATGGCCGCCTCGGCCGAACGGATGATGAATTCCTGGGTTTTCAGATCGCGTTCCTTTTCGATGCGCTCGCGCTGCTTGTCGGTGTAGTCAATGTGGGCGGCGTAGCCCTTTTGGATGAGTTTTTCGTACGCCTGTTCCTGCTCGCGGTAGTGCGGCAGCACCTCCAGCAGCTTGTTGCGTACCTCCACCGCCGCGTCGTGGTCGTAGCGCGCCTTGTCGAGCAGGCTCTTTTGCTCGGCGATGGCGTTGTCGAACGCCGTGCGGTTGGCCTGGTATTGCGCGGCGACCTGGTTGTAAAGCTCCGGCGGATCACCGGCCATGCGCGCAAACGGCTCGTCATTGAGCTGTGCGTCGATGCGCCGCAGGGCCAGCCGCCTGTCCTGCCAGGTCGCTTCCAATGCCTTGACGTCGGCCGCGGAGACGGCGCTGTCCATGCGGATCAGCGTGTCGCCCGCCTTCACCGCCTGCCCCTCGGCCACCAGAATCTCCTTGACCACGCCCTGCTCCGCCGGCTGCACGATCTTGAGATAGGTGGCCGGCACCAGCTTGCCGTCGGCGACGGCGACGATATCCAGCCGCGCCACCGCCGCCCAGCCGATGAGCAACGCGATGAACAAGAGACAAATTTGCAATACGCCGCGGCCCAGCGGCGCCGGCGGCGTGTCCTGCAACGCGATCAGCGACCGCGGGAAATCGTCCGCCGGCCCGTGCTGCTCGATAAGCGCGTTCATCACTGTATTTCCTCGTGGATTGCGCCTCGGCCGCTAGCCCAGCTTCACCATGCCCTCTTGCAGACCGGGCAGCGGGTGCAGGGCCTGGGCGCCGACGCCGAATTGCGATGAATGGATGACGTCCTGCGCCGCCGCCAGGCTGATGCCGGTGAGCGTCCCGCCATGGCCGTATTGATAGGCCAGATCGCCGCCCAAGGCTTCGGTGTCGCTGCCGCTCAAGTGGAACTGCGCAAGCGCGTTGGTGAGCGCCCAGCGGTTCAGTCCGGGATGCATGCCGCGGGCGGCGTCAAAGGCATTGACCAGGCCGGTGAAATCAAACTGCTCGACCTTCTGATCGAGCAGCGGATCGGCCCCCTGCGGGTCATGGCCGGGCATCCCCTCGGTCAGCACTTGCAGGCGGCTGACGCTGCGATTGCCGGCCTCGCCGTACCAGCCCCTGAACGTAATGCGGCTGCCGCCGCCCAAATCCAGGACGAGATTGTTGCCGGACTTGCTGAACGTCAAATCGCCGTAACGCAGCGCGCCGCCCAGAGACAGGGTGTTGTTGGCGCCGTCGCCGCTGATGACGGTGTCGTGGCCGTCGCCCTTGTTGTAGGCGATGATGTCTCTGCCACCGCCAGTCATCAGCGTGTCGTTGCCGCCGCCACCGATGAGCAGGCTGCTGCCATCGCCATCAGTCAGATTGTCGTTGCCGCCGCCGCCGTCAAAAAGATTCTGGCCGGCGCCATCGGTGAGCGTGTCGTTGCCCGCCCCGCCCTGGAGCACGTCATCGCCCGAGCCCTCGCTGTCGGTGAGCGTGTCGTTGCCATCGTCACCCTGCAACAGATCATGCCCGGCGCCGCCGGTCAGCTGGTCGTTGCCCTCGCCGCCGCGCAATACGTCGTTGCCGGCGTTGCTCCACAGAATGTCATTGCCCTTACCGCCGTCCATCGTCACGTCGCCGTAGCTGTAGAGCTGGCTGGTTAAATCCACGATGTCGTTGCCCTCACCCATGTTGATGGCCTCGATGCCGATGATGCGGGGACCGCTGGTACCCGCCGGGCGCGGGCTGAAGGCGTCATCCAGCGCCAGCACATCGTTGCCCGGCGTGCCGTTGAGGGTGTCATGGCCGTCGCCGCCGTCGTATACATCGAAGGTGCGGTTCTTGCCGGCGATGGATCGCACGTCCTCCGTGCCGGGCTGCCCGGGGCTACCGGCGTTGCGCACCGCAAAGCCGCCGGGCCACTCGCCGTCATTGCCATAGTTGAAGATGTCATCACCAGCCAGCCCCTGCAGGCGGTCCCTGCCCGCGGCGCCGCTCAAGGTGTCGTTGAAGGCCGTGCCGACCAGATCGTCATCGCCGGACGTGCCGACCAGAATGACGCCGCCACCGGCGGCCGGGACGACGTCGAGGCTGAAAAGATCGGCGGCGCTGGCGCCGGCTTGATCCGTGGCAATGATTTTCAATGTCAGCGTGCCCACATCGGCATGCGCCGGTGTGCCGCTCAAGGTGCGCAGGGCCGGATCAAACGACAGCCACGACGGCAACGTACCGCCATCGCCCAAGGTGACGGCGTAATTCAACACATCACCGGCATCGACATCGGTGAAGGCATCCGCCGGCAATGTGTAATCGAAAGCCCCGCCTTCTTCCACCGACTGATCCGCCACTGGCTGCACCAGCACCGGCGCGTCATTGGCGCCGGTGATCGCGATCGCCAGCTGCGCGGTTGCGGTCAGCGGACTTGCATCGTCATCGGTGGCGGTGTAGGCAAAGAGGTCCTGGACTGTCTGCCCCTGCGCCAGGGCCTGGACCGCCGCGGCGGCATTGTCGAGGGTATAGGTATAGACGCCATTCCCACTTAACGTGAGTGATCCATACACGCCGGTGTGGTTGCCGGCGTCGGCGATGGAGAGCGTGGTGCCTTGATCGATGTCGCTGTCGCTGCCAAGGACATTGCCGGTGGCGGTGAGCGTGCCGTCTTCACTGACGGCATTGGCATCGTTGACGGCCACCGGCGCATCATTGGCGCCGGTGATGGTCACCGTCAGTGTGCCCGGCACTTGCACCAGGCCGTCGCTGGCCTGATATACAAAACTGTCGGTTACCTGCTGGCCGCCACGCAACTGCTGCACCGCAGCCGCATCGTTATCAAGCGAGTAATAGTAACCGCCGTCGGCGGCAAGGGTGAGCGTGCCATAGCTACCCACATAGGTGCCCGGCTGGCTGATGGTAAGAACATCGCCAGCATCAGGATCGCTGTCATTGGCCAGCACATCGCCATCGACAGTGAGGACGTCGTCCTCGGAGGCATTGTTGCCGTCGGCAACGGTCATCGGCGCATGATTCGTCAGCTCCCGATAACTGAAGCTGCCGCCGTCCTGGAACTGGAATTGAGCCAGCGGGAAAGCTCCATCGGCGGAGACGGTGAAATTTGGAACACGCAAAATGTCGCCCTGGCTGCCGACATGGATCAGCAACTCATCGCCGTTGCGCTCGAATTGCAGATCGTCATGAACGATGCCCGCACCGAAGCGCACCGTGTTGCTTTCGCCCGGCCCGGCGCTGTCTTGAATGGTGTCATTGCCATCGCCCAGGTTGAATACATAGATATCGCTGCCCGTGCCGCCGCTCAGAACGTCGTCACCCTGCCCGCCGTTCAGGATATCGTCACCTGCGCCGCCGTTGATGCGATCAGCCAGGTTGGTGCCGGTCAAGGTGTCGTTGCCTTCGGTGCCGGCGATATCGAAGCCGCGTTGCACCAGCTGGCTGTAAGTCAGCGTGCCGCCGTCGCTGAAATCAAACGTGTCTATCGAATGCGTTCCCAGTACATCCTGCGGGTCGAAATTTTGCAGATGAATGGCGTCGCCCTGATCGCCGATGCGGATCAAGAGCGAGCCCAGCGACAGCGTCACCATGTCCGGCGTCACGCCGGGACCGAATTGAAGAACGTTGGGCTCCGTGGGCGTCGCGACGTCGTTGATGGTGTCCGTTCCATCGCCAAGATTGAACACATAGGTGTCGTTTCCGGGACCACCCTCAAGCAGATCATTCCCCGGTCCACCGATCAAAGTGTCATCGCCGGCCATGGCCTGAATATGATCATCGCCAGCGCCGCCGCTGATGACGTCCGGATAAGGCGTGCCGATCAGTTCATTGGCGCTGCCATCACCGTTGATGGGCGGGTTGATGTCCTGAACCGACAGCGTGAAACTTCCCGAGGCCGACAGTCCACCCCCGTCCGTGGCGATGATTGCAATGCCGTAATCTCCCGCCGCATCGAGCGGCGGCGTGCCACTCAAAGTACCTGTAGCCGCATCAAAGCCGAGCCAGGCGGGTAATGCGCTGTCGTCTGAAAGCATTGCGCTGTAGGTCAGGGTGTCGCCGGCATCCGGATCGGTGAACGCGCCGCCCGGGAGGGTGAAGCTGAAGGCACTGATCTCATCCACCTGCAGATCATTCAGGGACTGCGCGAGTACCGGCGCGTGATTGGTGTTCACTGGCAGCAGCGCTTCAATGTCCGCGGCAGTCAAGTCAGTCCCGGTGCCGGTGGTGTCATCGAACAGACTCACCATCTCGACCTTGTAGGCATCCGAGGTAAACCAGTTGTCGATGGTGATTGAGCGGTCAGTGTCGAGACTCAAGATCAGGTCCTGACCACTGCGGGCGATGCTCAAATCGGACACCTGAAGGTTGTTTTCGTCAATGACGATTTGATCGTTGCCGGAGGCGTCTAGAATTCGATCGTGGCCGAAGTTGCCACTGAAATAATAGCTATCATCCCCCGAGCCACCGATGAGTGTGTCATTGCCATCGAAATCGGCGTAGCTGCCGGCAATCCCGCCGTACAGTTGATCGTTGCCGGCTGCGCCGTACAGGATGTCATTCCCGCCGCCGCCTTGCAGGAAGTCGCCGCCTGCGCCGCCGACCAGAACGTCGTTGCCGTCCGCCGGAATGTGATCGAAGCTGAAGCTCGGATCGTTGGGGAAACCGTAGAGAGAGACCCCGGCCTGGCTGCCATCCACCAAGGGATTGGGCGAAATGATGGTGTCGTTGCCATTGGTTCCATAAAAACTGTAGGGATCATTAAGGGGATCGGCGGGGGTGCTAATCACCTGCGCGCCCGGAGCGACCGTAACCAGGGCAAAGGAGTTGGTAACAGCCAGGCCACCGCTATCGGTGGCAGTCACCGTGACACCGGCGATATCCCCCGCCGCTGCCGGCGCCACGCCGTTGAAGACGCCGGTCTGCGGGTCGTAATTGAGCCAGCTTGGCAGTGGCTGACCGTTTTCCCCCGTCACCGTATAGGTCAGCGTGTCACCCGGATCTGGATCCCGGAAGGCCTTGGCCGACAGTGCGAAGCTGAACGAGGCGCCAGTCGTGAGGGCTTCATTGGGTGTGGCCGCAAAGAGATAGGGAGAACGGTTTTGTGCCGGCCCGGCCATGGACTGCAGGTCGGACGCGCTCAACGTCAATGGATCGCCATTGGCGTCCAGGAGATTGACGCTCTCAATCTGATTGTCGGCAGAAGCGAACCAGTCTTTGATGGTGACCGTGTCGGTCGGGGTGGTTTCGATGACAAGGTCCAGCCCCGACTGGGAGACGGAGATGATCTGATCGACGGATATATTGTTCAATTGCAGTGCGTCGTTGCCACCGGCATCGACGATGGTGTCGCTGCCGTCACCAGGGTTGACGACATAGGTGTCATCCCCCTGGCCCCCATCCAGTTGGTCATCGCCGGTGCCGCCAATAAGGGTATCGTTCCCCGCGCCGCCTGAGATTTTGTCGCTGACGCTGCTTCCGAGCAGAATATCATCGTCCGGCGTGCCGTCGATGGGCAGGCTGATACCAGCATCGGTGGTCGATTGCGCGCGCGAGAGCATCTGCGCGCGGGTGAAGGTGGCATCGTTGAAGGCGTATTGTTCAATGCCGAAGCCCGGCATCGTCGAGTCGTCGTGTTCAAGCACAACGATGCCGTTGTCGTCCCCGCTCGCTCCCCAGGTGACGAGCAACGCGGGATGCGGGTCCTGGCCGGCACCGGGGTAGAAGATGGAGTAAACCCGCGCCTGATCCGAGTCGAGATTGAAACGCACCCGATCCTTCGCCGCCGCGGGCATAAGGCCAAACTCGCCCTCAGGTCCCAGAAGCTCCGCGGCGGCCAATCTGCCGGCCACGTCTTGATAGAAGGCGGCGTCATTGCCATTGAATTGGTCGTACCGATTGTTGAGCGAGTCGCGCAGGGCTGCATTGTTGGGGTCGTAGGTAGTTTCGATATTGTCGGGACCCAGAAAATACCAGGTGAGAGCGGCAAACACGCTGCTCGTTTGAGGCAAGAAGAAACCATTGTCAGTGATGACGTCGATGCCGTTGTTCTGCTGGGTAAAAAGATAAGTTTGAGCACCGTCGGTGCCATTCAAGTTATCATTGCCAGGTCCGCCAGCGAGAATCTGGGCGCCCGGATTGCTCATTGAAGAGTCAAGACCTATAGATAAGGTGTCATTGCCCGCGCCTCCCAGCAGCATGGTGCCGTAACCATAGCCACCGAGAGTGTCATTGCCGGCACCACCGTCCACCACGGCATTTTGTATGCCCCCTACACCCACGTCATCATCGCCAGGACCGAGGTGGACATTGTAGTAAGGCGCCAACGAGTTGGTGATGGTGACCGGCCGCACCGGCGCCGGCAAGCCATTGATGTAATCCGCGGGACCAGAGCTACCCGAAGTTGGGGTGTTGTCGTCGACGACCTGATAACTCACCGCCTGGAAGGCTTGAGTGACAGTGACGACATTGTTGGTGATATTGGTATCGATTAGCGGCAGGCCGCTCGGAACGCCAATTACCTGCGCGTTGACGACGTAACTGCTGGAAGATCCCGTGGCGCTGAGCGAGCCGGCCTGATAATAATTGGTATGGCTGTAGCCAATTTGCGAATACGACCACTGCACTTCATGATCGATGACGGTGCCATCGCTTTGAGGCTGTCCGGCCAAGGCATTTAACAAATCAAGCTCCCGATACGCCTGCAGCTCGGCGATCAGTGTCGCTTCGCTGACCCCGAAAAGGTTGACGCCCTTGCCGGCCAGGTAATTGTAATCGGCTTCGCTCAGTGCTGCGGCCGGACTTGCTGAAACAGTAATCTCGCCGGCGCCGCCAGTGATGGTTCTGGGGATGAATTGATCCCGACTCTCAAACGTGCCGCCAAAGCTGCTGATGCCTCCCTGGGCAATCACGGCGCGATAATAACTTTGAACGCGTGATTCATAGCTATTGATGAAGGCGCTGTCGGAGACGGCCTTGGACAGGCCTGCGGGATTGAATGACTGGCCATTGCCGTCTTCAAATTGCCAGGTCGCCGGGGCATTGTAATAGCCACTCACCAAGGTGCCGCCGGTGGGCGTGAAGATTTGCAGGTCCTCGCCCACACGCAGGGCGCTCAGCTGCGACACATTGATTCCCGGTGTGAACTGTACGGTGTTGACGGCGCCGTCAGAGGCGTCGTCAGTGATGGTGTCGTCGCCGACGCCGGTGACGTAGGTATCGGCGCCCTTGCCGCCTGAAAGAACATTCTGCCCGGTGCCGCCGATTAAGGTGTCGTTGCCTGTGGAGCCCGTGAGGGTGTCATCGCCGGCGCCGCCATTGAGATTTGCTGCGATATCCGTGAAGGCCGTGAGGGTGTCGTTACCGTCAGTACTCTGCTGTGCCAGTAATGCGTCGGTAAATTCGGAGAACCCATGTGTGCCATCAGCAAGAGCAATTCTGTCGTCGCCATTGAATCCCTGGATGGAGATGGTATTACCCAGGTTATCACTCAGCAGAAAACTGCCGTTGGCTTGCGCCTGAAAGGTAAGATCGCTTTTGTGGTCATCCAGTAGTTGCAGGGTGTCAGTGCCGCTATTGTCGATGACGATGTCATTGCCGAAATTCCCTGAAAACTGGTAGGTATCATCGCCCGCCTCGCCGCGCAGCACGTCGTTCCCCGTGCCGCCAATCAAGGTGTCGCCGCCGCCGCCACCGTTCAGAATGTCGTCGCCGGCGCCGCCGTCGAGGGTGTCGTTGCCGGCCACGTTAGCCCCGTCGGGGAATTGCCGCAGGTACTGATCCCAGTGGTTGCCCCGCAGGGGGACGAAGTCATAGGGGGTGTCGAAGGTGATGGTATCCGCCGTGTCGGATTCGATGACCGCGCCGGGGAATTCCGCCTGAATGCCGGCCGCCGTTATGCCGGCAAAGACGCGTTTGTTCATGGTGATCCGGGCGGCGCCGTTCGCCGGGTTGTAGTCGCCGGTGCTGATGAGCGCGGCGTCCACGGCGTAGGTCGCGGGGTTGATGTCGCCGTGGAGGATGTCGTCGCCAGTACCCCCGGAGAGTGTGTCGTTACCAGCTTCGCCTTCAAGGAGATCATTATTATCCCCGCCGTTCAGGGTGTCGTTGCCATCGCCGCCATTCAAATAATCCTCGCCCGCGCCGCCGTCCAGCACGTCATCGCCGGCGGCATTGCCGTGCGCCTCGGCGATGACGATGTCCACGCCGCCGATGGTGGGCAGCGGGATGGCGCCCAGGTTGCGGTTGTAGTTGCCGTCCCGCCAGCCCGTGGCGGTCTCGTCGATGGCGTCGGGCTGAAATTGCTGGCCCACGGATTCGGCGT
>JAJPIJ010000023.1 GCA_021324815.1 Gammaproteobacteria bacterium | reverse complement strand
TTGTCGACGCGTCCGGCGGTGTCGACCAGCTTCTGCTTGCCGGTGTAGAAGGGGTGGCAGGCGGAACAAACATCGACATGGATGTCCTTGCCGGCGGTGGATCCGGTTTTGAAGGTGTTGCCGCAGCTGCACGTCACCGTCACCTCGGCGTAGGCGGGATGAATATCGGGTTTCATTGGAATCAAATCCCTCGGTTTCTGCCCGGGCCGAAACGGCTGACGTCCCGGCCTTTGAAGGGGCGCGATAGTAGCCCCTCCAGCTTCGTCGCGCAAGCCGGCCGGTCAGCCGCCACCGGATTCCTTGGAGGTTGATTTCTTGCGCGGCTCGAAGGCCGTGGACGCCTTCATGCTGTCCTCCTCTTTTTGCTTCTGCGCCTCGTCCAGGCGCTGCTCTATGGTATGAATGTGATCCAGCATGGAGTTGATGGCGTTGACGAAGGGATCCGGCATGTCCTGGGTCTGGCCGTAGGCTTGAAAGCCGATGCGTCGCGCCGTTTCCTCGCGCTGCCGGCTGCGATCGACGAGCGGCGTCACGATGTGGCCCGGCACGCCGACCACGCTGGCCCCGGGGGGCACTTCCTTGACCACCACGGCGTTCGAGCCGATGCGGGCATTGGCGCCGACGGTGATCGGCCCCAGGATTTTGGCGCCGGCGCCCACCACCACGTTGTCTTCCAGGGTGGGATGGCGCTTGCCCTTCTGCCAGCTGGTGCCGCCGAGGGTGACGCCGTGGTACAGCGTGACGTCATCGCCGATCTCCGAGGTCTCGCCGATGACCACGCCCATGCCGTGATCGATGAAAAAGCGGCGGCCGATAACCGCGCCGGGATGGATCTCGATGCCGGTCAGGAAGCGCGTGATGTGCGAGAGGATGCGCGCCAGCAGCTTCAGATTACGTTTCCACAGCCAGTGGCTCACGCGATGCAGCAGCAACGCGTGCACGCCGGGATAGGCGAGCAGCACTTCCAGCCGCGTGCGCGCCGCGGGATCGCGCTCGAACACGCAATCGATATCCTCCTTCAGCCGTTTAAACACGTCAGTCGTCATCATTCCACCCGCACGGCATGTGCGCCGTTTTTCAAGACGGCCATTTTATGGTAATTCTGGCCCATGAAGCAGCATTCCTCACCAGAAAGGCGTCCCTACCCATGACTACTCCCGTGTCAAGATCCACCTTGCTGCAAACCATGAAGAGCGTGCTGGCAGCCGGCTTCGGCGTGCAAAGCTCGAGGAACAGGGAGCGCGATTTCAGCGGGAACAACCCGGTGCGGTTCGTCATCGCCGGCCTCATGGGCACGGCGCTCTTTGTATTGATCATGATATTGATTGTACGACTGGTTTTGCGGGCTGCGGGCGGTTGAATCTGCCAGTCCCGGTTGGCGAATGGACCCTGTGAATGCCAGGGTGCGCGCCAAGGGGGGTGCAGCAGTCCCCTGACCCATGCCACTGAATAACGAAGAAAAATGAAAACCGGACCTTCATTTCCTCATCATTGAGATCGAAAGGCGCGTCATCCCGGGGCCGGCATTGCTTGAGAAATAGTGAGGAATATTGGCTATTTAGCTTCATTTCATCTACGATTTGTCTATAATTCACAAATGTCGGGACCCCCACCCCGAACAGCGCTTGCGGGAGGCGACGGAAGCATGGCTGTACCAAGTACCAAGATTCCACTGGCGGGCCTGGCGCGGCGGCTGGTGTTGGATGGCCTGATTGCCGAGCCGGCGGCGGTCACCGCCTTCCAGACCTCGCTGGAAAAGAAGGTGCCGCTGGTGTCATATCTGGTGGAACAGAAGCTGGCCAGTGCCCGCGACATCGCCATGGCCGCGTCCGTGGAGTTCGGGGTGCCGCTTCTTGACATCGGCATGCTGGAAATCGACCAGGATGTGATCAAGCTCGTCAAGGAGGAGATCATCCGGCGCAATCACGCGCTGCCCATCTTCAAGCGCGGCAACCGGCTGTTCATCGCCGTCTCCGATCCGACCAATTTGAAGGCGCTGGATGAAATCCGCTTCAGCGTCGGCGGCAGCACCACCGAGGCGGTGCTGGTGGAGGAGGACAAGCTCAACAAGGCCATCGATCAGGCGCTGGAGGCCGCCGACACCAGCCTGAAGGACATGACGTCCGAGGACGGGCTCGAAGACCTGGAGGGCCTGGAAACGGTGGACACGGAGGCCCAGCAGCAGGGCGCCGAGGCCGAGGTGGACGATGCGCCGGTGGTGAAATTCGTCAACAAGTGCCTGCTCGACGCCATCAAGAAGGGCGCCTCCGATCTGCACTTCGAGCCCTATGAAAAATATTACCGCGTGCGCTTCCGCATCGACGGCGAATTGATGGAGGTGGCCAAGCCGCCGCTGGCGCTGGCCGGCAATATCGCCGCCCGCATCAAGGTCATGTCGCGGCTGGATGTCTCCGAGCGCCGCGTCCCGCAGGACGGCCGCATCAAGCTGAAGCTCTCCAAGACCAAGGCCATCGATTTCCGCGTCAACACCTGCCCGACACTGTTCGGCGAGAAGGCCGTGATGCGCATCCTCAACTCGGACGCCTCCGCACTGAACATCGACATGCTGGGTTACGAGGAGGATCAGAAGAAGCTGTTCCTGGAAAACATCAAGAAGCCCTACGGCATGTTCCTGGTGACCGGCCCGACGGGCTCCGGCAAGACGGTGTCGCTCTATTCCGGCATCAACATCATCAATACCGTGGACGTCAACATTTCGACCGCGGAGGACCCGGTGGAAATCAACCTGCCCGGCGTCAACCAGGTGCAGGTGGACGAAAAAACCGGCATGACCTTCGAGAAGGCGCTCAAGGCCTTCCTGCGCCAGGACCCGGACATCATCCTGGTTGGCGAAATCCGCGATCTCGGCACCGCCAGCATCGCGGTGAAGGCGGCGCAGACCGGTCATATGGTGATGTCCACGCTGCACACCAACGACGCGCCGCAAACCCTCACGCGTCTCATGGACATGGGCATCGCGCCGTTCGCGGTGGCGACCAGCATCAATCTCATCACCGCGCAGCGGCTGGCGCGCAAGCTTTGCAACAATTGCAAGAAACCGGTCGAGATCCCGCCCGACTCGCTGATCAAGGAGGGCTTCACCGAGCAGCAGGTGGCCACCGGCTTCCGCGTCTACCAGGCGGTGGGGTGCGAGTCATGCAACGGCGGCTACAAGGGCCGCACCGGCATCTACCAGGTCATGCCGATCTCGGATGCCATGAAACGCCTGATCATGGAAGGCGCCAACGCCATCCAAATCGCGGATCAGGCGAAAAAAGAGGGCATCTCGGACATTCGCCAGTCGGCGCTCAAGAAGGTGATGGACGGCGTCACCAGCCTCGAAGAGATCAACGCGGTAACCATGGAGTAGCGTATGGCCCCGGCACCCAAACCGGCCGCGGCGGCGGCGAGAGTCCAGAAGTCCGACATGTACCTCTGGGAGGGCCTGGACAAAAACGGCAAAAAGGTCAAGGGCGAGATGTCCGGCGTCAGCGACAATCTCATCAAGGCCGTCTTGCGGCGCCAGGGCATCAATCCAACCTCGGTCAAGAAAAAACCCAAGCCCCTGTTCGGCGCCGGCAAAAAGAAGATCACCACCAAGGACATATGCGTCTTCGCGCGACAGATGGCGACCATGATGTCCTCCGGCGTGCCCCTGGTGCAGTCCTTCGAGATCGTCGGACGCGGCCATGAAAACCGCAGCATGCAGGACCTGATCATGGACATCAAAGGCTCGGTCGAGGCCGGCGGCACGCTGGCCGAGGCCCTGGGCAAGCATCCGCTGTACTTCAATGAATTGTTCGTCAACCTGGTGACCGCCGGCGAGCACGCCGGCATCCTGGAATCCATTCTCAACAAGCTCGCGACCTATCTCGAGAAAACCGAGGCGCTGAAGGCCAAGATCAAGGGCGCGCTGTTTTATCCCACGGCGGTGATCGTGGTGGCCTTCATCATCACCACCATATTGATGATCTTCGTCATCCCGCAGTTCGAAAGCCTGTTCAAGGGCTTCGGCGCCGATCTGCCCGCCCCCACCCAAATCGTCATAAAGATTTCCAAATTTTTCCAAGCCTATTGGTACATCATGTTCGGCGGCATCTTTGCCGTGGTGTACGGCCTCATCCAGGCGAAGGATCGATCGCGGGCGGTGGCGCATTTCATGGATCGGATCTCGTTGAAGATCCCGGTCATCGGCGAAATTCTGGAAAAATCGGCCATCGCCCGCTTCTCCCGCACACTGGCCACCATGTTCGCCGCCGGCACGCCGCTGGTCGAGGCGATGACGTCGGTCGCCGGCGCCTGCGGCAACATCATCTTTTACGACGCCACCATGAAGATGCGCGACGAGGTCGCCACCGGCACGCAACTGCAGGTGGCCATGCGCGACTCCGGCATCTTCCCGAACATGGTCATCCAGATGGTGGCCATCGGTGAGGAGTCCGGCGCACTCGACTCCATGCTGAACAAGATCGCCGACTGGTATGAACAGGAAGTGGATGACGCGGTGGAGGCGCTGACCAGCCTCCTGGAACCGCTGATCATGGCCGTCCTGGGCGTCGTGATCGGCGGCTTGGTGATCGCCATGTATCTGCCCATCTTCAAGATGGGCCAGGTGGTTTAGGAACCGCACGCTCCGCCATCAAGCTGTTTTCAACAACGGGCGGTGAGCGACAACTGAAAGCTGCCCTTGCTGAGCGAACTCCTTTCAACCCTGCAATCCTCGCCGGGGTTCCATCTCTCCGCCATGGCGCTGCTGGGCCTCATCATCGGCAGCTTCCTCAATGTCGTCATCCACCGCCTGCCGATCATGATGAAGCGGGACTGGCGGCGGATGGCGCGGGATGTCCTTGAGGAGGAGGGCGGCGCCCCGGGTCTCGACGGGGCATCGGCGTGGGCGTTTCTCCGGAGCGCGTCCCTGCTCTCGGATCAAATCCAGGCCGATGCCGCCTGCAACCTGGTTTCGCCGCGCTCGCGCTGCCCGCAATGCGGTCATGTGATCAGTACGTTGGAAAACATTCCATTGCTGAGTTTCCTTCTCCAGGGGGGGCGTTGCCGGCATTGCCATGCGCCCATATCCCGGCGCTATCCGGTGGTCGAGCTGCTGGCGGGCGTCGTGGGCGGGCTTGCCGCGTTTCACTTCGGTTTCGGACTGCCGGCATTGGCCGCGGCGGTCCTGGGATGGGCCTTGATCGCGCTCGCCTTCATCGATTTGGACCATTATCTGCTCCCCGACGACATCACGCTGCCGGTGTTGTGGCTGG
The DNA here is from genome assembly GCA_021324815.1 of Gammaproteobacteria bacterium. GTDB lineage: Bacteria > Pseudomonadota > Gammaproteobacteria > JAJPIJ01 > JAJPIJ01 > JAJPIJ01. The sequence goes on along the minus strand of JAJPIJ010000023.1, from coordinate 60,812 downwards.
GGATGGCGCTCAACTTCGTCGGCGTGCTGCCGGCCGGTTTGCCCGCCAGCGTCGGCGGCGCCATCGCCGGTTATGTTTCGCTGTGGTCGGTGTACTGGCTGTTCAAGCTCGTCACGGGGAAGGAAGGCATGGGTTACGGGGATTTCAAGCTGCTGGCCGCCCTGGGCGCCTGGACCGGATGGAAATTGCTGCCCTTGGTGATCGTGCTGGCCTCCGCCGTTGGCGCCATCCTCGGCATCGCGGCCATCGTGCTGGTGCGGCGGGATCGCCGCAAACCCATACCCTTCGGACCCTATCTGGCCTGCGCCGGCTGGATTGCCTTGCTCTATGGCCAGCAACTGACCGCCGCCTATCTGCAATGGGCGCCGCCGCGCTGACGCCGCCGATCAAGGTGGGGCTGACCGGCGGCATTGGCAGCGGCAAGTCCCTCGTCTGCGGAGAATTCGCCGCGCTGGGCGTCCCGGTTCTGGACGCGGATACGGCGGCCAGGGAAATCGTCGCGCCCGGCGGTCCGCTGCTTGCGGAGATCGTGAAAAAATTCGGCCGTGAAGCGATGGACGAAGGGGGGCGGCTCCGGCGGGATTACCTCAGGGATCGCGTTTTCGCCGATCCGGATCTGCGGCGGGCGCTGGAGTCGCTTCTCCACCCCCGCATTCGCGCCCTGCTGAGTGAGCGCGCGGGGTGTCTGGCCCGCCACCCCGGCTATTGCGTCATCTGCGTTCCCCTGCTGGTGGAGTGCGGGTGGCAAGGCGATTTCGATCGCATCCTGGTGGTGGACGCGCCGGAGGACCTGCGCATTCAACGCGTGCTCACGCGGGATCGTTTGACACGCGGCCAAGTCGAGGCAATCATGCGCGTTCAAGTCTCAGCAGAGGAAAGACTGAGCCATGCCGACGATGTCATCGTCAACGACGGTGATCGGTCGCGATTGCAGCAGCAGGTGGCGGCCCTGCATCATCGTTACCTGCAATTGGCGCACGAGCGGCGGGGACGATGAGCGTTGATCCGTCGGCGCTGGACCGGCAGAGTTCGCTGTTTGCCGCGGCGGAGGATCCGGTCATCTATGAACAGCCCCTCAATGAACGCATCCGCGCACTGCTGCGGCTGGAGCATCTGTTTGACGGCGTGGAACATCGCATCAACGGCGCGGATGAATGGGACAGCCGCGCCGCGCTCACGGGGCTGATTGAAGTCACTGATCTGTTGTCACGCTTTGACCTCAAGGCGGAACTCAACAAGGAACTGGAGCGGCACGCCGGCATCCTGCAGGGATTGCAGCAGAATCCCGGGGTTGATCCCGCGCGGCTGCGGGACGTGCTGGAACAGATCAATGACCTGCTGGTGACCATGCGCAGCAACAGCTGCCAGCCTGCGCAGATACTGCGCAAGGACGAGCTCATTTACGCCATCAAACAGCGCCTGCCCATTCCCGGGGGCACCTGCAACTTCGACCTGCCCGCCTACCATTACTGGCTGACCCGGCCGGTCTCCGTTCGCGTCCAGCAATTGCACTACTGGTTCAACGATTTGCGGATCATCAAGGACGCCGTGGAGCTGGTGCTGCGTCTGATTCGCGACAGCGCCCATCCGCAGACGGTGACCGCCGTCGCGGGTTTCTACCAGCAGCCGGTGGACCCCAACACGGTCTGCCAGCTGGTGCGGGTGGTGGTCCCCGGCAGCCTGCAGGCCTTCCCGGAAATCAGCGGCGGCCGGCACCGTTTCACCATCCGTTTTCTGGAGCAACCGAGCAGCGCCGGTCGCCCGACGCAAACGGAGATGGATGTCACCTTCGAACTGCAGTGCTGCAATTTATGAGCCTCATTCGCTGCCCCACCTGTGGGAAGCGGTTTGAAGCCGCCGCCGGGCATCCCTATTCGCCGTTTTGCAGTGAACGCTGCCAGTTGATCGATCTCGGCGCCTGGCTGAACGGGAATCGCCGCATCCCGGGCGGACCGGATTCGGACCCGCCGGCGTCCGGGGACGCGGAACCGCCGCGCACTACGACGCACTGAGCAGGCGCCGCACCGCGGCCACGCCCTCCGGGGCCGACCAGATGCCGCGGATCATCGCCAGTCCCTGCGCGCCCGCGCTCCACGCCTGTGCCGCGTCCGCGGGTTCAAGGCCCCCCAACGCGTAGACGGGCAGGCGCGCCCGCGCCGCCAGGGCTGCAAAGGCGGCCCATCCCAGCGGCGCGGCGGTAGGGTGGCTGGCCGAGGCGCGCACGGGACCCAGCACCGCAAAATCGGCGCCGGCGCGCTCGGCCCGCGACAGTTCTTCCGCGGTGTGACAGGAAGCGCCGACAATGAATTTTTCCGGCAATGATCGCCGGGAAAAGCCCTGCAGGCGTTCGCTCTTCAGATGCGCGCCATCCGCGCCGAGGCGCGCGGCCACGTCCGGCGCGGCGTTCACCAGGACGCGGCAGAGGCGGCGATGACAGATCTCGATGACGGCGCGGACATGAGCCTCATCCGGGGGTGAGAGACTGCGGTATTGCAACAAGCGCACGCCGGCGTCGAGCGCCGGCTCCAGCCGATCCCGCCAGCGATCATCCACCGCCGGATCAGGGGTGATGACGTAGAGCGGCGGCAGCCTTGCGGCCTGGATGATCGGCCAGTTCGCCGCCGGAAAGTCGGCCTGTTTCAGCGCCTCCGGCGGTTCCCATCTTAGCGGCTGGCCCTCGCGTCCCCGCGGCCTCCCTTCCCAGCGGGACACCCGCCAGACATCCAAGTACACCCGCCGGCCGGGATATTGATGATCGATTTGGATCAGCGGGCGCAGGCGCCGCGCCACCAGCCCCAGTTCCTCCCTGAGTTCACGCCGCAGCGCCTCCGGCGCGGTCTCGCCCCTCTCGACCTTGCCGCCAGGAAATTCCCACAAGCCGCCTTGATGGGCGCCGGCATGGCGGCGGCTGATGAGCACGTGACCGGCGGAATTCGCAATCACGGCCGCCACCACGTGCACCGCGTCCGGCGGCACCTCCCTGTGAGGGTGCGACGACGCGTCCAAAAACCGCCGCCGGCGTGCCGTCAGGTCAGGTGCGGTATTCGGCGTTGATGCGGACATAGTCGAGCGAGAGGTCGCAGGTCATGACCTCCGACCGCGCCGCGCCGCGTCCAAGGGTGATGTGGATTTCCAGATCGGTCGCCCGCATGGCTTGCTGGCCCTCGGTCTCGGTGTAGGCGGGCGCCACGCCGCCGCCGGTCACGATGGCGACGCCGTTCAATGAGATGTCCACCCTGTCGATGCTCAGGTCCCGCACGCCGGCGCGGCCCACGGCGGCGAGGATGCGGCCCCAGTTGGCGTCGGAGGCGTAGCACGCCGTTTTCACCAGCGGTGACTCGGCCACGGCGTAGGCCACCTGGCGGCATTCGTCGACGCTGCCGCCCTGCTCCACGAGAACGCGGATGAATTTCGTGGCGCCCTCGCCGTCGCGCACCACGGCCTCGGCCAGAAACCGGCAGACGGCGTTCAACGTGTCCTGAAATGCCGCGGCCTCGGGCGACCCGGCGGTGATCGACGCGCCGCCCGCCCGGCCCGTGGCCATGAGCACGCAGGCGTCATTGGTCGAGGTGTCGCCGTCCACGGTGATGCAATTGAAGCTTCGCGCCATGGCGCGCTCCAGCGCGGTCTGCAGGAACTCCCGCGCCACCGGCGCATCCGTGGCGATGAACGACAGCAGGGTGGCGAGATCCGGACGGATCATGCCGGCGCCCTTGGCGATGCCGGTCACGGTGACGGTGCGGCCGGCAATGGCGCACGTGCGCGAGGTGGCCTTGGGCGTCGTGGCGGTGGTCATGATCGCGCGCGCGGCATCACCCCAACCCGCGGGCGACAGTGACGCCACGGCCTGCGGCAGGGCGCGGCGGATCTTGTCCACCGGGAGGCGCTGGCCGATGACGCCGGTGGAAAACGGCAGCACGGCCCGGGCCTCGCCTCCGGCCAGCGCCGCCACCGCGGCACAGGTCGCCTGCGCGTCCTCCAGACCCGCCGGGCCGGTGCCGGCATTCGCGTTTCCGGAATTGACCAACAGATGTCCGACGGGGCCGGCGGCCAGGTGTTTCCTTGCCAGCTGCACCGGCGCGGCACAAAAGGCGTTGCGGGTGAACACCGCGGCGACCTCGGTGCCGGCCGCGAGTTGGAACAGCGTCAAATCGTTGCGATCGGCGTGCTTGATCCCCGCGGCACCGACGCCGATCAGCACGCCGGGGACCGGCAGCAGGGGTGTTTGGGGGATGACGCCGGCCACCATGGTCGCGCCTCAAGTCAGGCGTCCGTGGCAATGCTTGTATTTTTTGCCGGAACCGCAGGGACAGGGTTCATTGCGCCCCACCTTGCGGCCCCCGCGCACGAACGGCGCGACAGCGGGGGCTGACGATGCGGCCGGCGGCGCGGCCGCCGCGGCGGCGGTGGCCGCCGCTGAAACCTCCGGGGCGGCCAGCGGGCTTGCGGCCTCCGCGTGCGTGTACTGCACGGGCGCCATCCGCCGGCGCTGCTCCTCCATGGCGCGGATTTCCGCCTCATTGCGGATCTGGATGCGCGAGAGCAGTCCCACCGTGTCGCGCTTGATGTTCTCCAGCAGTTGCTGGAACATTTCGAAGGCCTCGCGTTTGTACTCCTGCTTGGGATTCCGTTGCGCGTAGCCGCGCAGATGGATGCCCTGACGCAGATAATCCATGGCCGCCAGATGCTCCTTCCAGTGCTGATCCAGCACCCTCAGCATGACCTCCTTCTCCACCTGCCGCATGCCCGCCGCGCCGATCGCCTTCTCCTTTTCCCGGTAGGCCGCATCGGCGGCGGCCACTATCCGCTCGCGCAGTGCCTGCTCATGCAGGTTGCCGTCTTGCTTGAGCCATTCCGCGATCGGCAGCTTCAGCCCCATCTCCTGGCTCAGAACCTCCGTCAGCCCCGCAATGTTCCAGTGCTCCTCGAAACTCTGCGGCGGAATGAACTGCAGGACGAGATTTTCCAGGACCTCGTGGCGGATGTCGGTGATGGCGGCGCCGATGTCCTCGGCATCCATCAGGTCATTGCGCTGTTCGTAGATGATCTTGCGCTGATCGTTGGCGACGTCGTCATACTCCAGCAACTGCTTGCGGATGTCGAAATTGCGGGCCTCCACCTTGCGTTGGGCGTTTTCAATGGCGCGGGTCACCCACGGATGCTCGATGGCCTCGCCCTCCTGCATGCCCAGCTTCTGCATGATCGCCGCGACGCGGTCGGAGGCGAAGATGCGCATCAGGCTGTCCTCCAGCGACAGGTAAAAGCGGCTGGAACCCGGATCGCCCTGACGGCCGGAGCGGCCGCGCAGCTGGTTGTCGACGCGGCGGGATTCGTGGCGCTCGGTGCCGACGATGTGCAGGCCGCCGGCGGCCACCACGGCGTTGTGCAGGCGCTGCCAGTCGGCGCGGATGGCGTCAATGCGCCGCTTTTTCTCCTCCTCCGTGAGGGCGGCATCGGCGCGGATCGCGTTGATTTCCGGATCGGGGTTGCCGCCAAGCACGATGTCGGTGCCGCGGCCGGCCATGTTGGTGGCCACCGTGACCTTCCCCGGCCGTCCCGCCTGCGCCACGATCTGGGCCTCCAGTTCGTGAAACTTGGCATTCAGCACCTGGTGCTCGACACCCTCGCGCTTGAGCAGGCCGGAGAGAAATTCGGAGGTTTCTATCGATGTCGTTCCCACCAGCACCGGCTGCTGGCGCCGCACGCAATCCTTGATGTCGGCGATGATGGCCTTGAATTTCTCCTTCTGGGTGAGATAGACCACGTCGCCCAGGTCCTGCCGGATCATCCTGCGGTGCGTGGGGATGACGACCACCTCGAGGCCGTAGATTTGCTGGAATTCGTAGGCCTCGGTATCCGCCGTGCCGGTCATGCCGGACAATTTCCCGTAAAGGCGGAAGTAGTTCTGGAAGGTGATCGAGGCCAGCGTCTGGTTCTCGTTCTGGATCGGCACGCCCTCCTTGGCCTCCACCGCCTGATGCAGGCCCTCCGACCAGCGGCGGCCCGGCATGGTGCGGCCGGTGAACTCGTCGACGATGACGATGGTGCCGTCCTTGACGACATAGTCCACGTCTCGTTTGAACAGCGTGTGCGCCCGCAGGGCGGCATTGATGTGATGCATGAGGCCGATGTTCGCGGCGCTGTACAGGCTTTCGTCGCCGCCGAGCATGCCTTCGCGGGCCAGCAGCTTCTCGACGCGCTCGTGGCCGCGCTCCGTCAAATGCACCTGGCGGGCCTTCTCATCGACCCAGTAATCGCCGTCCTGGCCCTCCTCCTTTTCCTGCCGCTTCAGTTCCGGGATCAAGCGGTTCACCCGCTGGTACAGATCGGTGCGATCCTCGGTGGGACCGGAAATGATGAGCGGCGTGCGCGCCTCGTCGATCAAAATGGAGTCGACCTCGTCGACGATGGCGAAGGTAAGCCCGCGCTGCACGCGGCCGGCGCGCGAGAACACCATGTTGTCGCGCAGATAATCGAATCCAAACTCGTTGTTGGTGCCGTAGGTGATGTCGGCGGCATAGGCGGCCTGCCGCTCGGCGGGCGGCATGGTGGACAGGATGACGCCCGTGCGCATGCCGAGGAATGAATATACCTGTCCCATCCACTCCGCGTCGCGCTTGGCCAGGTAATCGTTGACCGTCACCACGTGCACGCCATGGCCGGGCAGCGCATTGAGATAGGCGGCCAGCGTCGCCACCAGCGTCTTGCCCTCGCCGGTGCGCATCTCGGCGATCTTGCCCTGATGCAGGACCATGCCGCCGATGAGCTGGACGTCGAAATGGCGCATGCCGAGCACGCGCCGGGCGGCCTCGCGCACGACCGCAAACGCCTCCGGCAGCAGCGCATCCAGGGCCTCGCCGCGGTTGAGGCGTTCCCGGAACTCGGCCGTCTTGGCGCGCAGGGCGTCATCGCCGAGGGCGGCGGTGGCCGGCTCCAGCGCATTGATCCGCGCCACCACCCTTTGCAGGCGCCGCAGGATCCGTTCGTTGCGGCTGCCAATAATCTTGCGCACCGCCTTGCCGAGCAAGGCAATAGGATTCATCACCATGAGTCAGGTATCAACAGGGGAATATTAAAAGACTGCTAACGCGCGGCGCCATCCCGAAACGATTCGGAGGCGCAGTTTAACCCTTTGACGCCGCCCGGGAAACAGCGACAGATTAATTGACGGAATGCGGCAAACGGGCGTCCTGCGTGACTTCAACATCGGCCGTCCCGCCCGCGTGGATGTACTTGGACGGGTTGACGATGGCGTCGTCCTTCAGCACCTCGAAGTGAACATGCGGCCCGGTGGTGCGGCCGGTGGCGCCCATGATGGCGATGGCCTGTCCCTTCTCGACTCGATCACCGACGGCCACGAGATTTTTCTTGTTGTGCGCGTAGCGGGTGACGTAACCATTGCCGTGGTTGATCTCCACGACGTTGCCGTATTCGTCCCGCCACCCGGACCAGCTCACCACGCCCGAGGCCATGGCGATGACGCTGGAGCCCGGCTCTCCGGCATAGTCGATGCCACGGTGGAACTCCTGACGGCCGGTGACCGGATCGGCGCGCAGACCAAACCCGGAGGACATCCATCCCCCCATCAGGGGCACGCCGGCCGGGAAGATCTCGTCCTGCAGCTTGCGGTTCATCAACAATGATTCCATCGCGGTCAACTGCTCGGTCCGATCATCGAGTTCCCGCCACAGTTTCTCAATGCCCTGGGCGATGTCCTGCGCGGTGTTGGAGACCTGCGCGCCGGACGCCGGGCCGCCCAACGGCGGTGAACTGCGAAAGTCGAATTCGCCATCCTTCAGCTTGGCCATCACGGTCAGTCGCTCGCCGAGGGCGTCCAGGCGGGTGACATGCGATTGCATTTCACCGAGTTTCAGCGCCAGTGCGTTCAGATCGGCCTCGGTATCCCGGCGCATTTGCGCCAGCTTCTCGCGCTGCTGCTCCATCTGGCCGCGCCAGAATTCCTGGCGCTCCTGGAGGCCGGCCTTGGCCTGGACCAGGGCATAGGCCGCGCCCCAGCGCGCCCCCAGCGCCAGCAGGCCCGATGACAACCCCAGCACCAGCACGCCCGTAATCAGCAGTGCGCGGCGCCCGAGTTGAAACTGGCACAGGCCGCCGTGCGATTTGGAGAGTAGAATAAGTTGCATAGCGCCTCCGGTCAGACCGCGACCCCTCCGCTTTTGGATTAGTTATGAACCGCTCCTCACCACCGCAACCGCTACGCCGGCTGTTGAACGGTTCCAGTCATCTGCGCCAATTGTTGGAGCACGCCGGGTATCTCCACGGCGTCGAACGCCGCCTGCGCCCCCTGTGGCCCGCACCGCTGAATGCGCACCTGCGCGTGCTCAACGTGCAGGGACACACCCTCATACTGCAGGCGGATTCGGCCGCCTGGGCCACGCAGGGCCGTTGCCTCATTCCCGCCATGCTGGACGCGCTCAACGGCGATGCCCCTGCAAACGCACAGCTTCGCACCATCCGCATCAAGGTCGCCCCCGGCTGATGCGATCGCATTTCTCCCAGAAAACCGCCCTTTCCGCCCGCGGCGCCGCCGGTTTCCCTTCGCAGCGAGGTCAGGTCGCGGGCACAGGTTGCATGAACGAGATGGGCGCGGCCTGCGCGTCGGGGTAGGTCACCACCTCGTAGCATTTCTTGTTGGCCAGCAACAGGCGCAACAGCTTGTTGTTCAGTTCGTGACCGGACTTGTTGCCATGGAAGGCGCCGATCAGGGTGTGTCCCAGAAGATAGAGGTCGCCGATGGCATCCAGGACCTTGTGTTTGACGAATTCATCCTCGTAACGCAGGCCTTCTTCATTCAATACGCGGTAGTCATCGACCACCACGGCGTTCGCGAGGCTGCCCCCCAGGGCCAGGTTCTTCTGCCGCAACAATTCCACCTCCCGCATGAAACCGAAGGTTCTGGCGCGACTGACCTCCTTGACGAAGGAGGTGGTGGAAAAATCGATTTCGGCGTATTTGCTGGTTTGCTGGAAGAAGGGGTGGTCGAATTCTATGGCGAAGGCTACCTTGAATCCTTCAAAGGGCTCGAATCTTGCCCATTTGTCCCCATCCTCCACCTTGACCGGGCGCTTGATGCGGACGAATTTCTTGGCCGCGTTCTGCTCCTGGATGCCGGCGGACTGGATCAGGAAGACAAACGGTCCGGCGCTGCCATCCATGATCGGCACCTCCGCGGCGCTTACGTCGACATAGGCGTTGTCGATGCCGAGCCCCGCCAGGGCGGACAGCAGGTGTTCCACGGTGGCGATGCGGGTGCCGTCCTTGGCGAGCGTGGTGGAGAGGCGGGTGTCACCCACGTTTTCTGCGCGGGCGGCGATCTCCACCACCGGATTGAGATCGATGCGCCGAAACAGGATGCCGGTGTCAGGTGGCGCCGGTCGCAGGGTCAGATAGACTTTTTTCCCTGTATGCAGACCGACTCCGGTGGCGCGTATGATATTTTTTAGAGTGCGCTGTTTTATCATTACCCCTTGCTCCCCCATTCAAGGCGAAGGGTCTGGGGCGGGATAATAACACAAAAACCCTTATGCGCTAGTCCGTTATCCTCCTTTCCCGTTTGGGGGTCATTTCCGTGATTAATCGGCCTGGCGCCGCAAAAATGCGGGAATATCCAGAAAATTGGCGGTTCCTTTCTTCTTCCGGTCATAGGCCGGCTTGTCATACTGGCTGTAATCCGGTTCGGCGGCGCTCTCGCGGCGGGGCGCCTTCGCCCCCTCCAGCTGCTGTGACAATACGGGTATGACGGTGGCGCCTGCCGCGGGTTTTGCGCCCGCCGGCACCGCCGTCGGGGACTCCGCGGTCGCTTTTTCCTCGTGGCCACCCAGGCCGGTGGCCACCACGGTGACCCGGAATTCATCGGTGATGGCCGGATCGAGCGCGGTGCCGATGACCACCGTGGCGTTTTCGGAGGCGAAACCCTTGATGATGTTGCCCACCTCGTCGAACTCGCCGATGCGCAAATCCGTGCCGGCGGTGATGTTGACCAGGATGCCGCGCGCGCCGGAGATGTTGATGTCTTCCAAGAGCGGGCTGGCGATGGCGCTCTCGGCGGCCAGCCGGGCGCGATCCGGACCCTTGCCGCGACCGGACCCCATCATGGCCATGCCCATCTCCCGCATCACCGTGCGCACATCGGCGAAATCGACGTTGATGAGCCCCGGCCGGGTGATGAGTTCGGCGATGCCCTGAACTGCGCCCAGGAGCACGTCGTTGGCCGCCTTGAAGGCGTCCAGCAGGCTGACGTCGCGGCCCAGGACTGTCAGCAGCTTCTCATTGGGGATGGTGATGAGCGAGTCCACGAACTGGGACAGTTCCTTGATGCCCTTGTTGGCGGCCTCCATGCGCTTGCGCCCCTCCATGAGAAAGGGCTTGGTCACCACCGCCACGGTCAGGATGCCAAGGTCCTTGGCCACCTGCGCCACCACCGGCGTCGCGCCGGTGCCGGTGCCGCCGCCCATGCCGGCGGTGATGAACACCATGTCGGAGCCGTCCAGCACGTCGGAGATGCGCTCGCGATCCTCGAGCGCCGCCTGGCGCCCGACCTCCGGATCGGCGCCGGCCCCCAGCCCCTTGGTGATGTCCTTGCCCAGTTGCAGCGTCATGCGCGCCGATGAATTCTTCAGCGCCTGGGCGTCGGTGTTGGCGGAGATGAAGTCGACGCCGTCGATGCCGGCGCTCACCATGTGCTGCACGGCGTTGCCGCCGCCGCCGCCGACTCCGATGACCTTGATGACCGCGTTCTGATTTACGGCATCCATCAATTCAAATGGCATATGACCTCCTCATCGGCAAAGTAAAGTATATAAAAATTTTTCGAACCCATCTCAAAAAAATCCGCGTGATGGATTCCCGTCAGAAATGTCCATGAAACCAGTTCTTCATCCGTTCCCACATCTGCCGCACGCCGCCCTCCATGCGCTGCGGGTGCGGCTGTGAATGCACCATCTTCTGACTGAACAGCAAAAGCCCCACGGCCGTGGAATACACCGGATTGCGCACCACGTCGGCGAGCCCGGTGACGTATTGCGGCGTGCCCAGCCGCACCGGCATGTGGAAGACCTCCTCGGCCAGCTCGATGACGCCCTCCATCTTGGCGCCGCCGCCGGTCAGCACCACGCCGGCGGCGACCAGTTCCTCAAAGCCGCTGCGCTTGAGCTCGGCGTGAATCAGCGAAAACAGCTCCTCGTAGCGCGGCTCGACCACCTCGGCCAGGGTCTGGCGCAGCAGCCGCCGCGGCGCCCGGTCGCCGACGCTCGGCACCTCGATGGTTTCCTCCGGGTTGGCCAGCTGGGTCAGCGCACAGGCGTACTTGATCTTGATGTCCTCGGCGTGGTGCGTGGGCGTGCGCAAGGCCACGGCGATGTCGTTGGTCACCTGATCGCCGGCGATGGGGATGGCGGCGGTGTGATGGATGGCGCCGTTGACGAACACGGCGATGTCGCTGGTGCCGCCGCCGATGTCGGCCAGACAGATGCCTAGTTCCTTCTCGTCATCCGTCAACACCGCCTGCGCCGAGGCCAGCTGCTGCAGGATGACGTCGTCCACCTCCAGCCCGCAGCGGCGCACGCACTTGACGATGTTCTGCGCCGCCGACACCGCCCCGGTCACCATGTGCACCCTGGCCTCCAGCCGCACCCCCGACATGCCGATGGGATCGCGAATGCCCTCCTGGTTGTCGATGACGAACTCCTGCGGCAGGACGTGGAGGATTTTCTGATCGGCGGGGATGGCCACCGCGCGGGCGGCGTCGATGACGCGCTCGACATCGTGCGGCGTCACCTCGTTGTCGCGGATGGCGACGATGCCGTGGGAATTGAGGCTCCTGATGTGGCTGCCGGCGATGCCGGCGTAGACCGAGCGGATCTCGCAGCCCGCCATCAATTCGGCCTCCTCGATGGCGCGCTGGATGGATTGCACGGTCGACTCGATGTTCACCACCACGCCCTTCTTCAGGCCGCGCGAGGGATGCGACCCCATGCCGATGACCTCCATCTGGCCGTCGGGGCCGACCTCGCCGACCATCGCCACCACCTTCGAGGTGCCGATGTCCAGGCCCACGACCAGGTTCTTGTCCGGTTTCTTCATGCCATCCCCTCCTGTCAGCCGAGCGGCGGGGCGCGCCGCGGACGGACGGCAAAACCGTTCGTGTAGCGCAAATCCACGCCGGCGATTTCGCCCTCGCGCGCCCCCACGGTGCGCGGCCAGGCCGTGATCAAGCGCTGCACCCGGGCGTCGAAATCCGTGCGCCCCACGACGATTTCGATGCCCGCCTTGCCGCCGCCGCCCTGGTCATTCACCACCGTAAAGCGCCAGGACCGCCGTGAATTCAGGTCCACCTGTTGCACGCGCAAGCCCAGCGGCGCGAACCACGCCTGCAACTGCCGGTAACGATTAAGCAGGGACACCTGCGCGCCCTCCGGCCCGTTCAGCAGCGGCAGACCGGGAGGAAATTGCTCCGGCGTCGGGCGAAACACCACGCCCCCGGCGCTGATGAGGGCGGCGGCACCCCAATAAGCCAGCGGATGCTGCTCGCTCACCGTCACCACCAGCGTATCCGGCCAGACCCGGCGCACCGACACCTCCCGCACCCACGGGTTCGCCAGCACGGCGGTGCGGATGCGATCGACATCGACGCTGAAAAAACCGCCGGTGGCCTCCGCCAGCACCGCCTGCTGCACGTGCGCGGGCGACAGGTGCCGCAACTCGCCGTTGATGCGCACCTCGCGGATGGGCAGATGCTTCGGGTCATCAAGCCAGCGCACGGCGGCGAACGTGCCCGTCATCGCCGCGACCACACCCGCCGTCGCCAGCCAGATCAGCCCCCGCCGCCGCCACATCGAAGGGGTGCCGAGGCGGCGATTTTGCGGGCGGCGCAAGCTCAGCATGAGACCTTCTCCACGCGGGCCCGCCCCGCGATCGGCAGCGTGAACCGCAGGATCGTCAATACCAGATCGTCGAAGCTCATCCCCGCCGCCCGCGCCGCCATCGGCACCAGGCTGTGGCCGGTCATGCCGGGAACGGTGTTCATTTCCAGGAAGAAAAATCCGCCGTCGGGGCGCAGCATCACGTCGGCGCGGCCCCAGCCGCGGCACCCGAGCACGTGGAAGGCCTTGAGCGCCGCCGCCTGGATTTCCGCCTCGACGCGCGCCTCGACGCCGGCCGGGCAGTGGTACCGGGTTTCCTCGGAGAAATACTTGGCGTGATAGTCATAGTTGCCCGCCGGCGCCTCGATGCGCACCAGCGGCAGGGCGCGAACGCCCAGGATCGCCGCGGTCAGCTCCTGGCCGGCGATGTATTCCTCGGCCAGCACCATCGGATCGTGCCGGCGGGCGCCGGCGATGGCCGCGTCCAGGTCCTGGCGGCGGTCCACGCGCGTCAGGCCGATGGTCGAGCCCTCGTGGACCGGCTTGATGATGAGCGGCAACCCCAGGATCGCGATCAGTGAATTCAGATCCATATCCTCCTCCACCAGCAGGTGGCGCGGGGTGGGGATACCGCTCGACTGCCACACCAGCTTGGTCCGCCACTTGTCCAGGCACAGCGCCGAGGCCATGACGCCGCTGCCCGTGTAAGGCACGCCGAGGGTCTCAAGCGCCCCCTGCACGGTGCCGTCCTCGCCGCCGCGGCCGTGCAGCACGATGAAGGCACGGTCGAACTTTTCGATCTCGGCGAAATCGCGCGCCGCCGGATCAAACGCCTGGGCGTCGATGCCCGCCCGACACAATGCCTCAAGCACGGCCTTGCCGCTCATGAGCGAGATCTCCCGCTCCGCGGAACGCCCGCCCATCAGCACCGCCACCCGTCCGAATGCCTTCGCCGTGGCGTTCATGGTTTCTTCCCCTCGCCCACGATGCGCACCTCCGGGACGAGTTCCACGCCGCACCGGCCCCGCACCGTTTCCTGGATGCGCCGGATCAGGCCCTCGATGTCCGCCGCCGTGGCGGAGCCCAGGTTGACGATGAAATTGGCGTGCTTGCGGGACACCTGCGCGCCGCCCAGCGTCGCGCCTTTCAACCCGCATGCTTCGATGAGCCGCCCGGCGTAATCACCGGCCGGATTGCGGAACACGGAGCCGCAGCTGGGTTCCCCCATCGGCTGGCTTTGCGCGCGGCTGGCGAGCAGCGCCCGGATGCGAGCCTCGCCGCTCCGCTCCGGATCGGGCCGCACCCGGAAGGTCGCGGCGACGAACCATTCATCGCCGGCCGGCGCGTGGACTTCCCGGTAGGCCACGCGGTAATCCGACGCCGGGCGGCGATGCAGCCGCCCCCGCCGATCCACCGTCTCCACGCCGTCCACCTGCCGCCAGGTCTCGCCGCCGAAGGCGCCGGCGTTCATCGCCAGCGCCCCGCCGATGGTCCCGGGAATGCCGGCGAAAAATTCCAGACCGGTGGCGCCGTCGCGCACCAGCTGGCGGGCCACCTTGGCGCAGGGCGTGCCCGCCCCGGCGCGCAGCAGTTCATGCTCCACGCGGCCGCAGTGATCCAGGGCGGGATGGGTGGCAATCACCGTCCCGGGAAAGCCGCCGTCGCGCACCAGCACGTTGCTGCCCAGTCCCAGCCACAATAACGGCTCGCTATCGTCCAGCGTGGCGAGAAAGGCGGCCAGATCATCAACGTCAAGCGGCTGGTAATAGCGCGCCGCCGGGCCGCCGACGCGCCAGGTGTTGTGCTGCGCCAGGCTTTCGTTGAGATTCAGCCGGCCGCGCCAGGGCCGGGAGGAGTCGCGTCGGTTCATGGCCGCCATCATGTCTTCGTCTTCGCCGGCACCACCTTGAGCGGCGCAAAGGCAAACCGTTCCTGCAGGCGGGCGATGAGGCTGCCCACGTTGCCGGCCCCCTGCACCAGGAGCACGTCGCCGTCGCGCACGATGCCGGGCAGGAGCGCCGGGACCTCGCCCGGCGCCGCCGCCAGAATGGGATCGACCCTGCCGCGCGCGCGCAGCGCGCGCGCCAGCGCCCGGCTGTCCGCGCCCGGCAGCGGCGCCTCGCCGGCGGCATAGACATCCAGCAGCAACAGTTGATCCACCTCCGAAAGCACGCGGGCAAAATCGTCCAGCAGATCGCGCGTGCGGGTGTAGCGGTGCGGCTGGAACACCATCACCACGCGGCGCCCCGGCCAGCCGGCACGGAGCGCCGCGAGCGTGGCCGCGAGTTCGGTCGGATGGTGCCCGTAGTCGTCAAGCAGCGTCACCCGCGCGCCGTCAATGCGGAGTTCGCCGACGTCCTGCAGGCGCCGGGCGATGCCCTGAAATTCGCGCAACCCCTTGAGCAGGGCCGCGTCGCCCACATTCAATTCCCCCGCCACGGCGATGGCGGCGAGCGCATTCAACACGTTGTGACGGCCCGGCAGGTTGAGCGTGACGGCCAGCGGCACGGCCCCGGGCCGCGTCACCCGGAAATGGGTCACCATGTCCTGCTGCCTGACGTCATGGGCGCGCAGATCGGCGCGGGGATCCGTGCCATAGGTCACCACCGGCCGGCCCACCTCATCGAGCAGCCCGCGCACCACCGCATCGTCCGTGCAAAGCACGGCCAGGCCGTAGAACGGCAGGCGGTGCAGAAATTCGAGGAAGGCGGCGCGTAATTTCCTCGGATCGCCGCCGTAGGTCTCCATGTGGTCCTGATCAATGTTGGTGACCACCGCCATCACCGGGCTTAAATGCAGAAACGAGGCGTCGCTTTCATCGGCCTCGGCCACCAAGTACCGGCCCTCGCCCAGCCTCGCATGCGTGCCGCTGCTGATGACCCGCCCGCCGACCACGAATGTGGGATCGAGCCCGCCCTCGGCGAGCAGCGCCGCAATCAGGCTGGTGGTGGTGGTCTTGCCGTGCGTGCCGGCGACGGCGATGCCATGGCGGAAGCGCATCAACTCGGCCAGCATCTGCGCCCTCGGCACCACCGGCAGGCGCAGCCGCCGCGCCTCCACCATCTCCGGATTTCCGGCGGGCACGGCGCTCGAATACACGACCACGTCGGCGTCCCGAACCTGCGCCGCGTCATGGCCGATGTGCACCCGGACGCCGCAGTCCGCCAGATGACGCGTCATGGCGTTCTGCTGCGCATCCGAGCCGCTGATTTCGTAGCCCAGATTGTGCAGCACCTCGGCGATGCCGCCCATGCCCGCGCCGCCGATGCCGATGAAATGAACGCGCCTGACCCTGCCCATGACATGGCCCGGCGCCTGACCCGTGTCTTGATTCCGCTCAACCATGCGCCGCCTCCAGGCACAGTTCCGCCACGCGCAGGGCGGCGTCCGGACGGCCCAGCGCGCGGGCCTGGCGCGCCATCTCCGCGCGCCGCCGCGGCTGGTCGATCAAGCCGCGCACCAGTTCCGCCAGATGCGGCGGCGTCAAGTCGCGCTCCGGCACCAGCAGCGCCGCGCCGCGTTTGGCCAGATACTCGGCGTTGGCCGTCTGGTGATCGTCCACGGCAAAGGGGTACGGCACCAAGAGCGCCGGGAGACCGGCGACGGCGAGTTCGGCGATGGTCATCGCGCCGGCGCGGCAGATCACCAGATCCGCCCAGGCGTAAGCCTGTTCGATGGCGTGCAGGTACGGCTCCACGCGCGCGGCGACGCCATGTTGCTGATAGCGTTTCGCCGTCTCGGTGTCCCGCCCCGCGCCCGTTTGATGCCATACTTCAAGGCGCGGGGGATTGGGCTGCCCGGCCAGCAAGGCCAGCGCCGCCGGCACGACGCGATTCAAGACCGCCGCTCCCTGGCTGCCGCCCACCACCAGTAGGCGCACGGTCTGTTCCTCCGGGCTCGCGCCCGCCGGCCGCGCCGGCAGCCGGGCGATGGCCTCACGCACGGGATTGCCGGTGCAGATGGCCGGGCGCGGCGCAAACGCGCCCGGGAATGCCTCGAGCAGGCGCCACGCCAGCGGCGCCAGCAGCCGGTTGGTGGTGCCGGGCAGGGCGTTCTGCTCGTGCAACAGCAACGGTATCCGCAACAGCCAGGCCGCCACCCCGCCGGGACCACTCGCGAAACCGCCCATGCCCAGCACCGCGGCCGGCCGCAACACCAGCAAGTGCCACAACGATTGCAGCAGGGCCAGGATCAGCGCCGGCGGTGCCAGCAGCCAGGCCCGCAGACCGTGGCGGCGCAGCCCGGTCACGGCCACGGTGTGCAACTTGAGGCCGGCCTGCGGCACCAGCCGGGATTCCAATCCGCGGCGCGTGCCCAGCCAGTGCACCACCACTTGCCGGCGCCGCAATTCCTCCGCCACCGCCAGCGCCGGGTAGATATGGCCGCCCGTGCCGCCCGCCATGATCACTATGGCCCGGTTCATGGCGTGGGATCCTCCGCGATCTTGATGGCCGGCGCGGATACGGGCCGCCCCGTCGCCGGCAGATGAACCGGCCGGCGGATTTCATGCGCGATGCGCAACACCAGGCCCAGCATCGCACAGGTGATGACCATGCTGTTGGCGCCATAGCTGATGAACGGCAGGGTCAGCCCCTTCGTCGGCAGCACGCCGATGTTGACGCCGATGTTGATGAAGGCCTGCAGGCCCAGCAGCAGCGCCACGCCGTTGGCGGCGTGGGCGTGAAACGCCGCCCCCGCCTTGAGCGCCTCGCCGCCCAACAGCAGAATCCGCCACATCAAGAACAGAAACAGGGCAATCACGGTGAGCGTGCCCGCCAGCCCCAGCTCCTCGCCGATCACCGCAAACACGAAATCGGTGTGCACCTCCGGCAGGTAAAAAAGCTTCTGGATGCCGGCGCCAAGGCCCACGCCGGTGAGTTCGCCGCGGCCGAATGCGATGAGCGATTGCGTCAACTGAAAGCCGCTGTCATAGGGATCAGACCATGGATCGACGAAGGCCATCAGGCGCGCCAGCCGGTAGGGCGCCAGCAGGGCCAGCGCCGCCAGCGCGGAGAGCGCCACCAGGCCCCAGGAAATGAAACGCGGGAGCGACACGCCGGCTAGGAACAGCATGCCCAGGCAGGTCGCGAACAGCACCGCCGCCGCGCCGTAATCCGGTTCCAGCAGCAGCAGGCCGGCGATGAGGGTCAGCACGCCAATGGGCTTGATGAAGCCGATGAACTTTTCCCGCACCTGGTCGCTGTGCCGCACCAGATAGCCGGCCAGATACAGCACGACGCAGGGCTTGGCCACTTCCGAGGCCTGCAATGACAGCGGCCCCAGTTGCAGCCAGCGCAGGCTGCCGTTCACCTCGCGACCGATGCCGGGGATCAACACCAGGATCAGGGCCAGGATTCCCAGCAGCAGGAAGGCGGAGCTCATCCGCTGCAGGAAATGCAGCGGCACGTGCATCGCCCACAGCGCCAGTGCCGCGCCGATGCCAAGCGCGGTCAGTTGCCGCCATAGAAAGTAAAACGGATCGCCGTAATTTTTATCCGCCAGGGTGATGGAGGCCGACGTCATCATCACCACGCCCAGGCACGCCAGCACCACGGCCGCGCCCAGGATCCACGGATCATGATCGCGATACGCCAGCCAGCGCGCCGGCGGCGGCGCGACCCTGTCCATCGCCAGTGCGGCGGTCACGGCCTTCTTTCCTCCGGCCTGGCGGCAGGCGCCCTGGCACGCACGGCGGCGGCGTAGGTCTCGCCGCGGTGGACATAGTCGCGGAACATGTCGAAGCTGGCGCAGGCCGGCGACAGCAGCACCGCGTCACCGCCTTCGGCGAGCGCCGCCGCGCGCGCCACGGCGTCCTGCATGTCCACCGCCCGCACGCAGGGCACGACGTCCGCCAGCACCTTTTCGATTTGCGGGCCGTCGCGGCCGATGATCACCGCCGCCCGCACCCGCTCCCGGACCGCCGCCGCCATGGCGCTGAAATCCGCGCCCTTAGCCAGGCCGCCCACGATGATGACGAGCCTCCGGCCGGTGGCCAGGTCCTGCGCCAGTCCGGCGATGGCGGCGCAGGCGGCGCCGACGTTGGTGCCCTTGGAGTCGTCGTACCATCGCACGCCGTCGATTTCCGCCACCCACTGGCAGCGATGCGGCAGGCCCGTGAAGGTGCTCAAGACCTCCCGCGCCGCCGCGCGCGGCAGTCCCGCCGCCTCCGCCAGCGCCCACGCCGCGAGCGCGTTGGCGATGTTGTGCGCGCCCTTGATCTTCAACGCCGCCGCGGGCAGCAACCGCTCCCCGCCGCAGGCAAGCCAGGTTTCGCCGCGTCCCTCCCGGGTCAGGCCGTAATCGCCTCCCGCCGGCGCGCCCAATGTGAACCGCCGCACCTTGCGACCCCGTTCGCGCATGGCCATGACCAGCGGATCATCGGCGTTCAGCACCATGACGCCGTCGCCGCGGAAGATGCGCTGCTTGGCGGCGGCGTATTCGGTCAGGCTGTGGTAGCGATCCATGTGATCGGGGCTCATGTTCAGCACCGTCGCGGCGCAGGCGTTCAGGCTCGACACCGTTTCCAGCTGGAAGCTGGACAGTTCCAGCACGTACAGGGAAATCTTTTCATCCAGCAAATCCAGCGCCGGCGTGCCGAGATTGCCGCCCACGCCGGCGCGGACGCCCGCCGTCCGCGCCATCTCGCCGACCAGCGTGGTGACCGTGCTCTTGCCGTTGACGCCGGTGATCGCCACCACCGGCGCGCGCGCATGGCGCGCAAACAATTCGATGTCACCGATGATCTCCACGCCTTGATCGCGTGCGGCCCGCAGCGCCGGCTCCCGCGGCGACACGCCGGGGCTCAGCAGCACCCGCCGCGCGCCGTGCAGCCAGTCGGCGCGCAATCCGCCGGCGTGGCGCGGCGCCCGCGGAAATTCCCGCTGAACGGCGGCCAGTCCGGGCGGGTTTTCGCGGCTGTCGACGATGGCAAAGGGCTCGCCACAGCGGCCCAGGAACCGCGCGCAGGACAGGCCGGTCCTGCCCATGCCGACGATGACGGTCGGCATGGGCAGGGAAATTTTGCTCGCGGTCATGGCCGTATTCATCGCGCGATCACCGGATCTTCAGACTCGACAGGCCGATCAACACCAGGATCACCGTGATGATCCAGAAGCGCACGATGACGCGCGGCTCCGGCCAGCCCTTGAGCTCGAAGTGATGGTGCAGCGGCGCCATGCGGAAGATGCGCCGGCCGGTGAGTTTGAAGGAGACCACCTGCAACATCACCGAGAGCGTCTCCACCACGAACACGCCCCCCATGATGAACAGCACGATTTCCTGGCGCACCATCACCGCGACGATGCCGAGCGCGGCGCCGATGGCCAGCGCCCCCATGTCGCCCATGAACACCTGCGCCGGGTAGGTGTTGAACCACAGAAACCCCAGTCCGGCGCCGGAAAGCGCCGCGCAGAACACGCCCAGCTCGCCGACGCCGGCGATATAGGGCAGCCCCAGGTAGTGGGAGAAGTTGACATGGCCGGCGACATAGGCGAACACCACCAAGGCGCCGGCGATCATCACCGCCGGCAGTATCGCCAGCCCGTCCAGGCCGTCGGTCAGGTTCACCGCATTGCTGGTGCCCACGACCACGAGATAGGCGAGCACCGGGAATCCCCAGCCCAGGTTGAACACCGCGGCCTTGACGAACGGCACGATCAACTGCGTCTGCGCCGGCGTGTCGGCCTGCGCGTACAGCAGGATGGCGGCGGCCAGGCCGCAGATCGACTGCCAGAAATATTTCTGCCGCGCGGGCATGCCCCGGGGGTCGCGGCGGCTGACCTTGCGGTAATCGTCGATCCAGCCGATGGCGCCGAAGGCCAGCGTCACCAGGAGCGCGATCCAGAGGTAACGATTGCGTAATTCCCCCCACAACAACGTGCTCAACGTCACCGACACCAGAATGAGCGCGCCGCCCATCGTCGGCGTTCCCGCCTTGCTCAGGTGCGAGCGCGGCCCGTCGTCGCGCACGCTCTGGCCGATCTGGCTGCGGCTCAGGCTGCGGATCATCAGCGGCCCGGCGAGCAGCGCGATCCCGAGCGCCGTCAGCACGCCCAGTATGACGCGCAGCGTGATGTATTGAAACACGTGAAAGCCGCTGTACCAGCGGCTCAACCATTCGCTGAGGAGCAGGAGCACGGCCTATCCCACCGGCGCCGTCGTGATCGCCTGCACGATGGTTTCCATGTGCATGGCGCGCGAGCCCTTGATCAGCACGGTCGTGCCTCCACCCACGCCGGCGCGCAAGGCGGCGATCAATTCATCGTAATCATCGAAGTGCCGTGCGCCGGAACCAAACGCCTCCACCGCCAGGCGGGTCAGCGGCCCGATGCCGTACAGTCGCAAGACGCCTGCCGCGCGCGCCATGCGGCCGGCCTCGCGGTGATGGGCTTCCGCGTCTTCTCCCAGTTCACCCATGTCGCCCAGCACCAGCCAGTGCTCGCCGGGCTCGCGACGCAGCACCTCCAGCGCGGCCTTGAGCGAGGCCGGGTTGGCGTTGTAGCTGTCGTCGATCACCCTGCTGCCGGAAAGCCCCGGCACGATTTCGAGCCGCCCGTGCGCCGGCCGCATGCCTTCCAGGCCGGCGCGGATGGCCGGGGCGTCCCGGCCCAGCGCCCAGGCGCAGGCGGCGGCGGCCAGCGCGTTCATGACGTTGTGGCGCCCGGGCAGGGGGAGATTCACTGCGATCGCCGCCCCGGGCAGGCGCAATTCAAAGCGCGAACCGGCGCCGCCCATCTCCTCTTCGCGCAGCTCCGCGGTCACCTCCGCCGGGGCCTGCAATCCGAATCGCACGATCCGGCGTCCCCGCGCCAGATCCTTCCACAAGGGGAAATAGGCATCGTCGGCGTTCAACACAATCACGCCCTCCGCCGACGTGCCGTCAATGATTTCCCCCTTGGCGCGCGCCACGCCCTCGATGCTGCCGAAGCCCTCCAGATGCGCCGGCGCGCACAGCGTGATGATGGCGGCCGTCGGTTTCGCAATATGACAGAGGCCCGCGATTTCGCCGGCATGATTGGCGCCCATTTCGATCACCGCGCAGCGGTGCTCCGGCTTGAGTTCAAACAGCGTCAGCGGCACGCCGATGTCGTTGTTCAGATTGCCGCGGGTGGCCAGCACCGGTCCGGCGCGTTCGAAGATGGCGGCCAGCATATTCTTGACGGTGGTTTTGCCGTTGCTGCCCGTGACCGCGACGATGGGCACATCGTGGCGCTCGCGCCAGGCCGCCGCCAGCCGGCCCAGCGCGGCGCGGGTGTGATCCACCTTGATCAGCGGCAGGGCGGTCGCCACGCCGCGCTCAACGACCGCGGCCACCGCGCCGCGCCGCCTGGCCTCCTCAATCAACGTGTGCGCGTCGAACCGCGGGCCGCGCAGGGCGACGAACAGCTCACCCGCATGCAACTGACGCGTGTCGGTGCTGACGCCGCGAAATTTTCTGCGGCCGGCGGCGGCCGCTCCCGCCGGGGCGTGCAAGACTCCCTTCATGGCGCGGCTGGCGGCGGCGAGCGTCATGGCAATCATCCCGCCCGTTCCCGCAGTGCGGCCTCGGCCACGGCCCGGTCGTTGAACGGCCAGCGCCGGCCGGCGATTTCCTGATGGCTCTCATGGCCCTTGCCGGCGATCACCACCACCGCGCCCGGCGCCGCCCTAGCGATGGCGTACTGAATGGCCCGCCGCCGGTCGGCCTCCACCAGCGCCGGGGTCTGATCCGCCATGCCCGAGATGATTTGGTCCATGATGGCCTGCGGCGGCTCGCCGCGGGGATTGTCGCTGGTGAAGACGACCTGGTCCGCCAGCGCGGCCGCGATCCCGCCCATCAGCGGCCGCTTGCCGGGATCGCGCTCGCCGCCGCAGCCGAACACGCACCAGAGTGCGCCGCCGGTCAGTTCGCGGGCGGCCTGCAACACTTTTTGCAGGGCATCCGGCGTGTGGGCGTAATCGACCACCACCAGCGGCTCGCCGGGACCGCCACCGAGGCGCTGCATGCGCCCCTCGGCGCCGGGCGCCTGTGCCAGATCCTCCGCCACCTGCTCCATCGGCGCGCCGAGCGCAAGCAGGGCGGCGGCCGCGGCCAGCAGGTTGGCGGCGTTGAATCTCCCGAGCAGCGGACTGCGCAGGCGGCATCGTCGCCCCCGCCAGTGGATATCCATCGCGATTCCGCCGCGCAAGTCGATCGCCGAGGCGGTGATGAACTCGACGCCGGGCGGCGCCGCAATTCGGTCCAGGGCGTAAACATGGCGTTGCACGCCCGCGCCGACCACTTTCAGCAGCGCCATGCCGAAGGGATCGTCGCCATTCAGCACCGCGGCGCCGAGATCCGGCATGGCGAACAGACGCTGCTTGGCCCGCGCGTAACTTTCCATGTCGCCGTGATATTCCAGATGGTCGCGCGTCAGGTTGGTCAGCACGGCGGCGGCGAAACGCACGCCCTGCACCCGTCCTTGATCCAGTCCGTGAGAAGACACCTCCATGGCCACGCTGTCCAACCCCTCATCCCGCCAGCGGGCCAGGCTGGCCTGCACGGTGATCGCATCAGGCGTGGTGTTGGGCAGCGCCGTCAAGCGGCCCGGCAGACCCCCGCCCAGGGTGCCCATGAGCGCGCATGAGTTCCGCCGGCGGTTCAACGCCTGGGCGATGAGATGCGTGACGGTGGTCTTGCCGTTGGTGCCGGTGACGCCGATCACCTTGAGCGCGCGCGCGGGACGCTGGTGGAAACGCGCGGCGATCTCCCCCAGCTGCCAGCGCAATTTTGGCACCGGGATCAGCGGCACCGTCCCTCGAAAACTGATGGGACCCTCCGCCTCCACCAGCACGGCGACGGCGCCGCGGGCGATGGCGTCGTTGATGAAATCCCCGCCCTGACGCCGGTGGCCGCGCAGGGCGACGAACACCTCGCCGGCGCGCAGCGTGCGGCTGTCCAGCGCCAGCCCCGCCAGCCGCCGATCCGCCGCCGGTGGCAACGCGACAAGGCCCGCCAGCAATTCATGCAGGCTGTTCGGAGGGAGTGGGTGTGCCGTCATCATCGTTCCGGTTGTCCACCCCGATCATCAAACATCTCCGGGGAGTTGGTCGAGATATAGGTATACAGGGGCTGTTCGTTCCGGCCGGGTGGATCATCCGGCGGGATGTTGAGCAGCCGCAGCGCCTCCCGCATGACGTTGCTGAACACCGGCGCGGCGATCTGGCCGCCGAAGTATTCGCCATCGCCCGGATCATCGATGATCACCGCCGCCACCAGCCGCGGCCGGCTGGCCGGCACCATGCCGGCAAACAGCGCGACGTAGCGGTCCTCCTCGTAACCCTGGGTGTTGACCTTGTGCACCGTGCCGGTCTTGCCGGCCACGCGGTAGCCCGGGATGCGCGCCAGCCGGCCGGTGCCCGACCGCACCACGCCTTCGAGCATGGCGCGCACCTGTTCGGCCGTGGCCGCCGACATGACGGTGTCGCCGTCCGGGGGCCGGCCGTTTCGCACCAGGCTCGCGGGCACCCAGACGCCGTCGTTGGCCACCGCCGTGTAGGCCTGGGCGAGTTGCAGCGTGGTCACCGACAGGCCGTAGCCGAAAGCGAGTGTCGCCTGTTCGATCTCCCGCCAATGGTGATAATCGGGCAGCCTGCCCGCCGCCTCGCCGGGAAATCCGGTGGCCGTGGGCGCGCCAAATCCCACCTTGCTCAACATGCGCCAGAAGGTTTCCGGCTCCAGGGAGAGCGCGATCTTCGCGGCGCCGACGTTGCTGGACTTCACGACCACGCCGGTCACGTCCAGCCTGCCGAAGGGGTGGGTGTCGCGCACCTTGTAGGGGCCGATTTCGAATACCCCGTTGCCCGTGTCGATCGGCGTGGTGGGGGTCACCTCGCCGGCGTCCAGCGCGGCGGCGATGGTGAACGCCTTGAGCGTGGAGCCGGGTTCATACACGTCGGTCACGGCGCGGTTGCGGTACAGTTCGCCCTGCAGGCTGGTGCGATTGTTGGGGTTGTAGGAGGGCTGATTGACCATCGCCAGCACTTCGCCGCTGCGGGCATCGAGGATCACCATGGAGCCCGCCTGCGCCCGGTGATTGATCACCGCGGCCTTCAATTCCCGGTAGGCGATGTATTGCAGGCGTTTGTCGATGGTGAGCGTCAGGTCCTCGCCCGGCACGGCGGCGCGCAGACTCTCGACGTTTTCGACCACGCGGCCGAGGCGATCCTTGATGACCTGCTTGCTGCCCGGCGTCCCCTGCAACACGCCGTTGTATGCGAGTTCCATGCCTTCCTGTCCGCTGTCATCCACATTGGTGAATCCCACCACATGGGCGGTCACCTCGCCGGCCGGATAATAACGGTGATACTCGCGATCCACGTAAACGCCGGGCAGGCGGGCGGCGGCGATTATGGCCGCCTGCGCCGGCTCCACCTGGCGGCGGAGATAGACGAAGTCGCGCCCCTGCCGCGCCGCCACCAGCTCCTTCAGGTTGTCCACCCCGATGGATAGCCACTGGGCCAGTTGCCGCCATTGTCCCTCAGCCAGCGCCAGTCGGCGCGGATTGGCCCACACCGAGCTGACCGGCGTGCTGATCGCCAGCGGCTCGCCATTGCGATCGCTGATCACGCCGCGGTGGGCCGGTATCTCCACCACCCGCAGGTAGCGCGCGTCGCCATGGTTCTGCAGGAATTCGTGATCCCTGAGCTGCAGATCCACCGCGCGCAACGACATCAGCACGGCGATGGCCGTGAACAAAAGCTGCACGCTGTAGCGGCGGCCTCGATACAGTGCGGGCAGCGCGACGGCCATCAGGGCACCACCAACAGCGTGGATTCGGGCGGCGGCGGCCACATGTCCAGCCGCTGGCGCGCCAGCTCCTCGACGCGCGCATGCGTGCCCCATGTGGCCTGTTCCAGCTGCAATTGTCCCCACTCCTCATTCATGGCGTCGCGTTCACGCTCCAGCGCCTGCAATTCCACAAAGGCCTTGCGGCTCTCATGGCGCCCCGCCACCACGCCCAGCGCCGAGGCCAGCACCGCGATGATCAACAACACCACCGACATCTGGCGCTTCAATTCAACCGCTCCGCCACGCGCAGGGTAGCGCTGCGAGCGCGCGGATTTTTCACCACCTCGTCCTCGCCCGGCCGCCGCGCCCGCCCGATCAGCCGCAGCCGCGGCTGGCGGGCCCCGCCGCGCGCCGGCAGCCCGGGCGGCAAATCGGAAACGCCGGCTTCAACGCGCAACAGGCGCTTCACGATGCGATCCTCCAGCGAGTGAAAGCTGATGACCACCAGCCGGCCGCCGCGCGCCAGCATGTCGGCCGCCTGATGCAGCCCCTGCTTCAACTCCTCCAGTTCGTTGTTGACCTGGATGCGGATCGCCTGGAACGCGCGGGTGGCGGGATGCCGGCCCCGCTCCCAGGCGGGATGCGCCCGGGCGATGATCGCGGCCAGTTGCGCGGTGCGGCTGATGGGCCGCTGTTTGCGCGCCGCCACCAGGGCGCGCGCCAGCCGGCGCGCGTGTCGTTCCTCGCCGTAGCGTTGCAGGCATTCGGCGATCTCCTCCTCGCCGGCGTGCGCCAGCCATTCGGCGGCGGTCAGACCCTGCGTCGGATCCATGCGCATGTCGAGCGGTCCGTCACGCATGAAACTGAATCCACGATCGGCGGTTTCCAGCTGCGGCGAGGACACGCCGAGATCGAACAGCACCCCGTTCACCTGCGCCGCCCAGCCGCGGGCCGTCACGCACTTCTCCAGCATGCTGAAGGGCGCGTGCACCACCTCCACGCGCGGGTCATGCCACTGTTCCCGCGCCGCCTGCACCGCCTCGGGATCCCGATCCATCGCCAGCACGCGACCCTGCGGCCCCAGACGCTCTGCGATGGCGCGCGCGTGCCCGCCCCGCCCATAGGTGCAATCCACGTAGCGGCCGTCTTCGCATATGTTCAAGGCTTCCAGCACCTCGTCTTTCAGCACCGGAATGTGTTCTGTCAACATGCGGCGCACGGCCCCGCTTCACAGCGCGAGATCCCGCAGGGCCGATGATACCGCCTCCCGGTCCTCGTCCAGTTGTCCCAGCCACTCGTCGCGCTGCTTGTTCCAGGCGGCCTCGTCCCATAATTCAAACTTGTTGCTCTGCCCCAGCAACACGCCGTCGCGCTTCAGGCCGGCGAACTCGCGCAATTTGCCCGGCAGCAGCACGCGGCCGTGGCCGTCCAGTTCACACTCCGTCGCGTGGCCGCGCATCATCTGCTTGGTGCGGCGGCTTTGTTTGTCGAAATCGGAAAGTTGCGAGAGCTTCTCTTCAATGACCTGCCAGGCCGGCAGCGGGTAAAGCCACAAGCAGCGATCGAGCGGATTTAAGGTGATCACCAACTGATTGCCGGAGATCGCCGCGACCGCCTGCCGGTAGCGGCTCGGCAAAGCGAGCCGCCCTTTGGCATCGATGCTGACCGCGTTGAATCCCCGAAACATGCCGCTCTCCCCATGGGTCGTTTGATCCACTTATTACCACTTTTTCCCACCGCACAACTATACGGATCGAGGCTTTCCCATGTCAAGAAAAATTATTTAGTGAACAGGGACTTACAGACAAACTGGCCGTGTAAACTGCGCTTGTTTTTAAAAGCAATTAATGAGCTTTTTTATCATCTAGTTAAAATTTATTCTTAATGTTAATTATAGATATGGTTGGGCATTGCAATGGGCAGGGAATGACAAAACTGAAGGGGGGAGTCGGCCTGTAAGCCGGGTTCTGTCCCCGGCGCGTACGCACCGGGCGGCAATCATTCCTCTTGGGCGCGCGTCACCGCGCGCCTCCAGCGACCTACCCGGGGACTGACGCGGGCCGCGTTGATTTCTCCTGTCAAAGGAGATGCGTCCCCCTATTTGGTCTTGCTCCAGGCGGGGTTTTCCGTGCCGCCGGCGTTGGCCGGCGCGGTGCGCTCTTACCGCACCGTTTCACCCTTGCCGCTTCGTCGATGAAGACGAAGGTTGGCGGTCTGTTCTCTGTGGCACTGTCCGTGGACTCGCGTCCCCCAGGCGTTACCTGGCGCCCTGCCCTCCGGAGCCCGGACTTTCCTCTGCGCGCCTGACGCGCACAGCGACTGCCCGGCCGACTCCCCTGACTTAGTGTGGCGCCTGCTTTCTTTAGTTTCAAGACATTTCGTCATTTGATTCGTCGCGGCGCGCCTTCGTGAATTGCGCGTAGAGTTCCCGGCGCGGCACGCCGGTCAACGCGCTGGCGGCGGCGGCGGCCTGTCCCGGCGGCAGGTACTTCGCCAGCGTGTGCGCCATCGCCACGGCGCGCTCCCGCTCGATCTTTTCCCCCGGCGCGCCTTCCACGCACAACACCATTTCGCCAAGATTCTGCTTGGGATCAGCCTCCAGCCGCGCCTGCACCTCGGCGATCGTGCCGTGAAGCAGGGTCTCGTGCTTTTTGGTCAATTCCCTCGCCAGCGTCATTCGCCGCGCGGCTCCGAATACATCCCGCATGTCCGCAAGCGTGGCGCGCAGGCGGTGCGGCGCCTCCAGAAATATCATCGTGCGTGGTTCGCCGGCGAGCGCGCGCAGGCGCGCCTGTCTGGGGCCGCCGGCGGCGGGTAGAAATCCCTCGTAGGCGAAGCGATCCACCGGCACGCCCGCCACGCTGAGCGCCGCGATGACGGCGCTGGGCCCCGGCACGGCCATCACCCGGATCCCGCGCGCCAGCGCCTCGCGCACCAACAGGAAGCCGGGATCGTTGATGAGCGGCGTGCCGGCGTCGCTGATGAGGGCGATCCGCGCCCCGTCGCGCAGGCGCGCGAGCCAGCCCGCGGCGGCGGCGCGTTCGTTGTAATCGTGGAAAGAGTGCAGCGGGGTTGCGATGCCGTAATGCGCCAGCAGCCGCGCGCTGACGCGGGTGTCCTCGGCGAGAATCAATTCCACTTCGCGCAGAGTGCGCAGCGCCCGCGCGGAGATGTCCTCCAGGTTGCCGATCGGCGTGGCCACGACGTACAGACAGCCGGTCCGGGGATTTTCGGTCTTGATTGACATTTCGAATTCGGCCTGTCGATACTGTGACGATGAGGCTCACATCGCCCCGGCGCCGTCGCGCGCATCAAAAGATCATCCACGCCGCAAAGTCCGTGGCCGTGCTGGCGGCCATTATCGGGCTGACGGCATGCGCGCCACAACCCTCCGTGCGCCCGGGGGCCGCGCCGGCGCAGACGCAGGCAGGTGCGGATGCCTGGACGCTGCGCGAACGCGGCGATCACGCCGCCGCGGCGGCGGCCTTCCTGCAACTGGCCGCCCGCAGCGGCCCGACCACGGCGGGCCGGAATTACCGCCTCCAGGCGGTGCAATCCTATCTTGACGCCGGCGATGCCAAATCGGCGCAGGCGTTGCTCGATCAAATTCCAGTGCAACCGGAACAGGCCGAGTGGCCGTGGCGGCAGATTCTGGAGGCGCGGCTGCTGCGCGCCCAGGGACAGACCGGGGCCGCCTTGAAGGCGCTGGCGGCGCTGCCGGTGGAGAGGTTGCAGGACGACATCCACGATCAGGTGCTGGCGTTGCGCGCCGATCTTCTGGAGACACTGGGACGGCCGGAGGAGGCGGCCGTCGTGCGGTTGCAGCGCGAGGCCTTGTTGCAAAACGAACCCGACCAGCAGCAGAACCACGAGGCGCTGTGGAAGGACGTCAACGCCATGCCGTCGGAGAGGATCGCGCAGTCGCTCGCCACCGCCCCGCCCAATCTGCGACCGTGGCTGGAACTGGCGCAGCTGACGCAGGCCACCGCCGGCAACGCCGCGGCCTACGCGGCGCAGGCGCAGCGCTGGCGGATCGCGCATCCCGATCATCCCGCCGCCGCCTTCATCACGGCGCCGGCCGCCGCCGCGCCGGCGCCGGGGGCGCCGCCGCGGCAGGTGGCGCTGCTGCTGCCGCTGGAGGGACCGTTCGCCGACGCGGGGGACGCCATTCGCGACGGCTTCATGGCGGCCTGGTATGAGGATGCCGGCGGCACGAAGCCGATCATCACCGTTTACAACGCGTCCACCGGCAACGTTTCACAGGCTTACGATGCGGCCGTGGGCGCCGGCGCGGAATTCGTCGTTGGACCGCTGGAGAAGGGGGCGGTGGAGGCGTTGATTGCGCGCGGCCGCCTGGCCGTGCCCACGCTGGCGCTCAACCAAATCATTCCACCCGCGGCGGAAGGCAAGCCCGCCGTCGCCGGCGTGTCCAATCTCTATCAATTCGGCCTGTCGCCGGAGATGGAGGCGCGGCAGGCGGCGCAGCGGGCCTGGTTTGACGGTCACGTGCGCGCACTGGCGCTTGCGCCCGCCGACAACTGGGGCCAGCGGCTGCTGCAGGCGTTCAAATCGCAATGGGAGTCGCTGGGCGGCGCCCTGGTGGATTATCAAACCTACGCCCCCGAGAGCCGTGACTACGTCACGCCGGTCAAAAGGCTGTTGCAGATTGATCAAAGCGAGGCCCGCATCGACGAGCTCAAAAAAATCCTGGGGCGTAAAATCATGAGCGAACCGCGGCGGCGCCAGGACGTCGATGTAATTTTTCTTGCCGCCTATGCGGGTGCCGCGCGCCAGCTTTATCCGCAACTGCAGTTTTTCCGCGCCGCCGACCTGCCGGTGTACGCCACCTCGCACGTCTACGCCGGCGCGCCCAGCCCCACCCAGGATCGTGATCTTAACGGCGTCCAGTTCGGCGACATGCCGTGGATGCTCCGGGAGGACGGCGCATTTCCCATCAGGGCGGCGCTGCACGGCGCCTGGCCCGAAATCACGCCCGCCCAGGATCGGCTCTACGCGCTGGGAGTGGACGCCTACCGCCTGCTCATGCATCTGCCGGCGCTGGCGTCGCAGCCCGCGGCGCGGCTGGAAGGCGCCACCGGCACGCTGTCGCTGGAGGCGGATGGCGTGATTCAGCGCGGCCTCACCTGGGCCAGATTCAGCAACGGCCTGCCCGCACTCCTTGACGGCGCCGCGCCGCCGGCCGCGGCCGCCACGGCCGCGGTGCCTCCGCCTTGAAGTCCGGGCCGCCGACGGCCCGCGGGGCGTGGGCGGAACAGCACGCCGCGCGCTACCTCGCCGCCGCCGGCCTGCGCATCGTCGCGCGGAATTATCGATGCACGGGCGGTGAGATCGATCTCATCATGGAGGATGGCGACGTGCTGGTGTTCATCGAGGTGCGCTACCGCCGCGATGAACGCCACGGCACGGCGGCCGAATCCGTGCACACCGTGAAAAGGCGGCGCCTGCTGCACAGCGCGCAACATTATCTGCTCACCCACGCGCCGCAAGACCGCCGGCCCTGTCGTTTCGACGTCGTCACCCTGAGCGGGGTGGCGCCCGTGCTGCGGGTGGAGTGGATCAAAAATGCTTTTCAGGCATAATCCAATCCTTGAATTTCAGCGGCGCCGGCACCTTCCCAATCCCGGAAATTCATGGATCCCATCGAACGGGTAAAGCTGCTTTTCAACGAAAGCCTGACCGTCAAGCGCGAGGCGCTGGAGAATCTTTGCGCCCCCGTCGCCGAGGTGGCGGCGGCGCTGGCGCAGGTGATCGTGGGCGATCACAAAATCCTGACCTGCGGCAACGGCGGTTCGGCGGGTGACGCCCAGCATTTCTCCTCCGAGATGTTGAACCGCTTCGAGCGCGAACGGCCCGGCCTGCCGGCTGTGGCGCTCACCACCGACAGCTCGACGCTCACCTCCATCGCCAACGACTACCAGTTCGCCGACGTGTTCGCCAAGCAGGTGCAGGCCCTGGGCCGGCCGGGCGACGCGCTCCTGTGCTACACCACGAGCGGCAACTCGCCGAACATCATCGAGGCGATCCGCGCCGCGCACGAACGCGAAATGCGCGTGGTGCTGATCACCGGCCGCGACGGGGGACAGGCGGCGCAACTGCTGGAGACCGCCGATTTTGAACTGCGCGTGCCCAGTTGGTCCACGGCGCGCATACAGGAAACCCATCTGTTGATCACCCATTGTTTGTGTGATCTGATCGACTACCATCTACTCGGACAGGAGGATTCGACTCATGCGATGTAATCACTTCCTTCGGCAGGCGTGCCTGGCCGTGCTGGCCGCCACCCTCAACGGTTGCGCGGTCGCCCTGATGGGCGGCGCGGCCACCGGCGCGGCCGCGGCCCATGACACCCGCACCACGGGCACCATCGTCGAGGACGAGGCCATAGAACTGAAGGCCTCCAAGGCGTTTTTCGAAAACAAGGCCGTCAATGATCAGGCCCACATCAATGTCACCAGTTACAACAACATCGTGCTGGTCACCGGTGAAACACCGACCGCCGATCTGCATGATCAGGTGATCAACATCGTGAAGAACATCCCCAAGGTGCGCAAGGTTTATGACGAACTGGCCATTGCCGCGCCCAGCTCGCTGGTTTCACGATCCAGCGACACGGTGCTGACCGGCAAGGTCAAGGCGCAAATCTTCGGGATGAAGGATTTCGATCCGACGCGGGTCAAGGTGGTGACCGAGCGGGGCATCGTCTACCTGATGGGCCTCATCTCCAAGACCGACGGCGATCGGGTGACGGATGTCGCGCGCCAGGTCGGCGGCGTGCAAAAGGTGGTCAAGTTGTTCGAATACACCGGCTGACGACGTTATTTGACGACGCGCAGGGACGGTCCCTTGCGCGGTTTTTTCGGATCCGGCTTCTGCGGTCCCGGCGCCCTGGGAGCGGCCGGCGCCACCTCCGCGGCGGTCTCCTCCTCCGGAAACACCATGCCGCGGCCGTTCTCCCTCGCGTACACCGCCTTGATGGCCGACATCGGCACGCGGATGTCCTGGGCGATGCCCCGGAAGCGCGCGCTGAAGCGCAGTCCCTGGGGGTCCATGCACAGGGCGTGGACCGCATCCGGCGCGATGTTCAGGATGATCCTGCCGTCCTGCACGTATTCCGCCGGCACATCCACGCCCCGCCGCCGCGCGTCCACCAGCACGTAGGGCGTCATGCCGTTGTCGACGATCCAGTCGTAAAAGGCCCGCAGCAGGTAGGGTTTCGGAGAGGTCATGGTCAGGCGCGGACGGCGCCGCGGGTGGCGTCGGTCGGAATTATTTCTTCCCGTCGCGCATTTCGCGCTCCCGCGGCGACAGGCTGGCCTGAAACGCGGGGCGCGCAAACAGCCGTTCGGCGTACTGCGAGAGCGCCCGGGTCTGCGCCGGCAGCTTGATGCCGTAGACGGGCAGGCGCCAGAGCAGCGGCGCCAGGCAGCAATCGATCAACGACAGCTCCACCGACAGGAAAAACGGCTGCTGGCTGAAGGCCGGGGCGATGGCGGTCAGGTGATCGCGGAACGCCTTGCGGGCATTGGCGGCCGCGACCTCATTGCGGCCGTGCATGACGGACAGCAGGTGATAGAGATCGCGCGCCAGCCGGAAGCGTACCTGGCGGTTGTGGGCGCGTGAGACGGGATCCACCGGCATCAGCGGCGGATGCGGATAGCGCTCGTCGAGATATTCCATCATGACCTGCGGCTCGTAGATGACCAGATCGCGATCGATGAGCGTCAGCACCGCGCCGTAGGGATTGAGATCGTTCAGATCCTCCGGCTTGGTGTCCTCGGTGACGTAGCTCACATCGACGTTGACGTCCTTCTCCGCCAGCACGATGCGCACGCCGTGGCCGAGCGGATCGTCCGGATCGCAGAACAACGTCATGATCGAGTGACGGTTGGCGAGCAGGCTCAGCGGCGCATCCCTGGGCGGCGGATTGCGGACGTCAGCGCACATCTTTCCAGTATTCCTTCTTCAACTGGCGGGCCACGAGCCAGAACACCACCAGGAACAGGATCACCCACGGTCCCATTTCCAGGCGCATCATCTTGGCCGGCTCGCCCATGTAAACCAGGAAATTCACCAGGTCGCGCACCGCGTTTTGGTACTGCGTCGCGTCGAGCAGCCCCGGTGTCGAGGGCTCGAGCTTCCCGATGCGCTGCACCTCCCGGCCCTCGGCGTCCTTTTCGGTCACGTAAACGGGCTTCTGATAGCCCTGCAACTCCCACAGCACGTGCGGCATGGCGGTGTCCTTGAACACCAGATTGTTGACGCCGGTGGGACGCGAGGGATCCTCGTAGAACGTCAGCAGATAGGTGTAGAGCCAGTCGGCGCCGCGCGCGCGCGCGATGACCGACAAATCCGGCGGCGGGGTCCCGAACCAGGCCTCGGCGTCGGCGCGGCGCATGGCCACGGTCATGGTGTTGCCGATCTTGTCGGTGGCGAACATGAGATTGTTCGCGACCTCGTCCTCCGTCAGGCCCAGATCGCGGGCCACGCGGCTGTAGCGCGAGTAGGCCGCCGAGTGACAGCTCAGGCAGTAATTGGTGAACAGCCGCAGTCCGCGTTGCAGCGAGGCCTTGTTCTTCAAATCCACGCGCGCCTGATACAGCGGCGGACCTTCCGTCATGGCCGGCGCCGCGATCGTCCAGCACAGCAGCGCTCCGCCGAGTGCGATGGCGAGGGCAATCCGGTTCATGGGTAATGCACCCGCTCCGGTTCCGGGAGGGTCTTCTCCACGCGCGTGTAGACGGGCATCAGCAGGAAATACAGGAAATAGATCACGGAGAAAATGCGCGCCAGATTGGCGGTCACCGGGTTCGGCGGCTGGGTGCCGAGATAGCCCAGGATGAGGAAGCTCAAGGTGAACACGGCGAGCGCGATCCGGCTCGACAGGCCGCGATAGCGGATGGATTTGACCGGGCTCTGATCCAGCCACGGCAGGAAGAAGAACAGCACCACGGCGCAGCCCATCGCCACCACGCCGCCGAACGGGTTGGGCACCGCGCGCAGGATGGAATAGAACGGCGTGAAATACCACACCGGCGCGATGTGCGGCGGCGTCTTGAACGGATCGGCGGGGATGAAATTGTTGTCCTCGAGAAAATATCCGCCCATTTCCGGCGCGAAGAAGATCACGCCCGCGAACAGGATCAGGAATACCGCCACGCCGACGATGTCTTTGACGGTGTAGTACGGATGGAAGGGGATGCCGTCCAGCGGCACGCCATTGGCGTCCTTCTTCTTTTTGATCTCAATGCCGTCGGGATTGTTGGAGCCGACCTCGTGCAGCGCCATGATGTGCACGACCACCAGGCCGCAGAGGATGAGCGGCATGGCGATCACGTGAAAGGCGAAGAAGCGGTTCAGCGTCACGTCGGAGATGCCGTAGTCGCCGCGGATCCACTGCGCCAGATCGGGGCCGATGACGGGAATGGCGCCGTAGAGCGAGACGATGACCTTGGCGCCCCAGTACGACATCTGCCCCCACGGCAGGAGGTAACCGAAGAAGGCCTCGCCCATGAGCGTGAGATAGATCAGCATGCCGATGATCCACAGCAGCTCGCGCGGCTTCTTGTAGGAGCCGTACATGAGCCCGCGGAACATGTGCAGGTAGATGACGATGAAGAACGCCGAGGCGCCGGTCGAGTGCATGTAGCGGATGAGCCAGCCCCAGTCGACGTCGCGCATGATGTATTCGACGGAACCGAAGGCCAGATCGGCGTCCGGCTTGTAATTCATGGTGAGCCAGATGCCGGTCAGGATCTGGAGGGCCAGCACCAGCATCGCAAGCGAGCCGAAGTAGTACCGGAAATTGAAATTCTTCGGCGCATAATAGCGGGCGAGGTGCTCGTTCCACAGCTTGAGCAACGGGAAGCGCGCATCGATCCAGCCGATCAGCCCGTCCCAGGCGCGGCAGCAGGCGGCGGAGACGCCGTTCATCCCTTGTTCTCCTCGTCGGCGCCGATGAGGAGCCTGGTGTCGCTCAGAAATTTGTACGGCGGCACCAGGAGATTGGTGGGTGCCGGCACGCCCTTGAACACCCGGCCGGCGAGATCGAAGCGCGAGCCATGGCAGGGGCACAGAAAGCCGCCCTTCCAGTCCGGCTCGGGTGCGTCGGGTGAACCCTCCGGGATGTAATTCGGCGAGCAGCCGAGGTGCGTGCATATGCCCACCACCACCAGATACTCGGGCTTGCGGGAGCGTTCTTCATTTTTGGCGTAGGCCGGCTGCTGGGGCTCGTCGGAGTTCGGATCGCGGACCTTGCTGTCCATGTCCTTCAGTTCCTGCACGGACTGCTCCGTGCGGCGCACGACCCACACCGGCTGGCCGCGCCATTTGAAGATGGCGCGCTCGCCGGGTTTCAATTTGCTGATGTCCGCCTCCACCGGCCCGCCGATGGCCTTGGTGCGCGCACTGGGCTGGAGGTATGACACGAACGGCACGGCCGCCAGGACCGCCCCCGTGCCGCCGACAACCGTCGTGGCCGCGGTCAGAAAGCGGCGGCGATTCTTGTCTATGTCCTCTTCACTCATGTTCCCCTCGAAACAAGGCGGCAAGCCGCGGCAACGGCTTCGCTCGATGGTGGCGACAAACCGCGGGCATTATACCAAAAAAGCCCCGCCCGCCCGGCGCGCGGCCATTCAGCCGCCTTCCAGCGTCGCTTGCAGGGCGCCCAGAAAGGCGCCGTTTTCATCCGGCGTGCCCACGGAAACGCGCAGGCAGTCCTTGAGCAGCGGATGCGCGCCATCCAGACACTTTGTCAATACACCACGTTGCTTCAATGATTCATGGACCGCGCCTGCGTGCGCCACGCGAAAGAGCACGAAATTGGCGCGGCTGTCCCATACCGTGAGGCCGGGGAGAACGCGCAATCGCGCCGTCAATTCTTCCCGATCGCGGACAATCTGCGCCGCCTGCTCCTCCAGCAACTCCGCGTGTTCGAGGATGAACGCCGCGCTCACCTGCGAGAGTGTATTGACGTTGTATGGCAGCCGGATTTTGTTGAATTCATCGAGCCATGCCGGCGCGCCCGCCAGCACGCCCACGCGCAGGCCGGCCAGCCCCATCTTGGACAGCGTTTGCAAAACGACCAGATTGGGATGTTGCAAAATGTCGTGCAACCAGGTTTCGCGCGCGAAGGGGAAATACGCCTCATCGATCACCACCAGCCCCGGCGCGGCCTTGAGGATTGCCTCAATTTCATGGCGGGCGAACAGATTGCCGGTGGGATTGTTCGGGCAGGCCAGAAAGATCACGGCCGGCGAGTGCGTCCTGATGGCGGCGAGCATCGCCGGCAGATCGAGGCTGAAATCCGCGGCCTTCAGCGGCACGCCGGCGAAGCGCTGGCCCAGCACCTCCGCCACCAGGCGGTACATCACGAAGGTGGGCTCGGGCGCCAGCAGGGTCCGGCCCTCGTCACGCAGGGCCAGCGCGATGATTTGGATCAATTCATCGGAGCCGTTGCCGAGCAGCAATCCGACGTTCGCGTCCAGCGCCAGATGACGGCGCAGCTTCTCCGCCAGCTGGCGCGCCGCGGGATCGGGGTAGCGATTGATCTGCGCGTGCCGCATGCGTTCCAGCCATTCGGCGCGCAGTGCCGCCGGCCAGCCGTAGGGATTTTCCATGGCGTCGAGCTTGATGAGCCCCGTGGCGTCGGGAACGCTGTAGGCCGAGAGCGCGCGCACCCGCGCGTTGACCCAGCGCTTGATCAGCGCATCGATCATTGTTCACCCCTTCATGACAGGCAGGACTCCCCGGTGCGGGGGGCGCCGGCGTTTGCCGGCAGGGTGTGCGCCGCCGGGAAACGGAGGGGAAGCAAAAATCCGCGCATTTCTGTTTCCCGGCCCTGATAAATCCAGGATGGATTTATTCAGAGGATTTAAAACGATACTCGGCGGAGGCGGCGTGCGCGGGCAGGCCCTCCGCGCGCGCCAGCGCGGCGGCAAGCCTGCCCAGCCGCCCGGCGCCCGCCGGCGTGCACTGGATCAGCGAGGTGCGCTTCTGGAAATCATAAACGCCGAGGGGCGATGAGAAGCGCGCGGTGCGCGACGTCGGCAGCACGTGATTCGGCCCGGCGCAGTAGTCACCCAGCGCCTCCGACACGTGGCGGCCCAGAAAGATTGCGCCGGCGTGGCGGATCCTCCCCGCCAGCGGCGCCGGATCCTCCACGGACAGCTCCAGGTGTTCCGGCGCGATGACATTGGCAATCTCCACGGCCTCATCAAGATCACGGACCTCGATGAGGGCGCCGCGTTGCGCAAGCGATTGCCGGATGATGGCGGCGCGCGGCTGGTCCGGCAGCAGCCGGTGGATGCCGGCCTCGACCGCGTCGAGAAAGGCGGCATCCGGTGACAGCAGGATGGCCTGCGCCTCCTCGTCGTGCTCGGCCTGCGAGAACAAATCCATCGCGATCCAGCCGGCGTCCGTTCTGCCGTCACAGATCACCAGGATCTCGGAGGGGCCGGCAATCATGTCGATGCCGACGTCGCCGAAGACCATGGCCTTGGCGCGCGCGACATACGCGTTGCCCGGCCCCACGATCTTGTCCACGCGCGGTATCGTCTCCGTGCCATAGGCCAGGGCGGCGATGGCCTGCGCCCCGCCGGCGGTAAAGGCGCGATCCACGCCGGCGATCGCGGCGGCGGCCAGCACCACCGGCTCCAGCGCGTCATCGGGCGCCGGCACCGTCATGATGATTTCGCCCACACCGGCCACCTTCGCCGGTATGACGTTCATCAGCACCGAGGAGGGATAGGCGGCGCGGCCGCCCGGCACGTACACGCCCACGCGATCGAGCGGCGTCACCTGCTGGCCCAGCACCGTGCCGTCGGCCTCGGTGTAGGTCCATGATTCCTGCCGCTGACGCTCGTGGTAGGCGCGGATGCGCGCGGCGGCGGATTCCAGCGCCGTTCTCAAATCCGGATTGAGCGTCGTGCGCGCCTGCGCCAGCCGCGGCCCGGGGATCTCCAGCGCCGCCGCCTCCTTCAGCCGGCGTCGATCAAAACGATTGGTGTATTCGATCAGGGCCTCATCGCCGCGGGCGCGCACCTGCTGGATGATGTCGCGAACGGCGGCGTCGACGGCGTCATCCGCGGGCGTCCCCCGCTCGAGCAGCGCCGCCAGCGCCGGCTGGAAACCGGCGTCGCGGGTGCGCAGGCGGCGCAGCGTCAATGTCCCCGTCGCAGGCATGTTCAATCCCGGGCGCGCGGGCGGACGGCGCCCCTCAATTGCGCGATCAGCCTCCGCACGGCGGCATGCTTGACCTTCATCGCCGCCTTGTTGACGATGAGGCGCGCGCTGATGTCGGCGATGGTGGCGATCTCCACCAGCCCGTTTTCACGCAGGGTGCGTCCCGTGTCCACCAGATCGACGATGCGATCGGCGAGCCCGGCGAGCGGCGCGAGCTCCATCGAGCCGTAGAGCTTGATGATCTCGGGCTGCTCGCCGCGGGCGGCGTAATAGGCGCGGGTGACGTTGGGATACTTGGTCGCCACCCGCGGGCGCGCGGCCGGCGCGTGGTCGCGGCCGGCCACCACCAGCCGGCAGCGGGCGATGCCCAGATCCAGCGGCTCGTACAGCTCCCCGCTTTCGTATTCCATCAACACGTCGCGGCCGGCGATGCCCGCCTCGGCGGCGCCGTGTTCGACGTAGGTCGGCACGTCCTGCGCGCGGATGATCACCAGCCGCAACTCGGGGCGGCTGGTGTCCAGGATCAACTTGCGCGAGCGCGCCGGGTCCTGCAGCGGGCGCACGCCGATGCGCGCCAGCAGCGGCAGCGCCTCGTCAAGAATGCGGCCCTTGGACACGGCCAGCGTGAGCGTCTTGCCATCGTGCAGGCGGTTCATGTTCGTTTCTCCGGCGGCGCGGGGGCAAACGCCTAGCTCGGCACGCGGCGTATTTGCGCGCCCAGCTGCGACAGCTTCTCCTCGATGGTTTCGTACCCGCGATCGATATGATAAATCCTCTCCACGTGCGTCTCTCCCTCCGCCACCAGCCCCGCCAGCACCAGCGAGGCCGAGGCGCGCAGGTCGGTGGCCATGACCGGCGCGCCGGTCAGCCGCGGCACGCCGGTGGTGATGGCGGTATTGCCCTCCAGCCGCACGTCGGCGCCCAGGCGGCGCAGTTCCAGCACGTGCATGAAGCGGTTCTCGAACACGTTCTCGGTGATCGCCGCCGTGCCCCGCGATACGCAATTCATGGCGGTGAACTGCGCCTGCATGTCGGTGGGGAAGCCGGGATAGGGCGAGGTGTGGACATCCACCGCCTTGATCCGGCGTCCGCCCGTGTCCAGCATCACCCAGTCCTCGCCCTGGGTCACCTCGGCGCCGGCCTCGGTGAGCTTGGCCAGCACCGCGCCCAACAGCTCCGGGCGCGTGCTCTTGAGCTTGACCCGCCCGCCGGTGATGGCGGCGGCCACGAGATAAGTGCCGGTTTCGATTCGATCCGGCAGGATGCTGTAGTCCGTGCCGTGCAGCTCCTTCACGCCCTCGACGATGATCGTATCAGTGCCGGCACCCTCGATGCACGCGCCCATGCTGATGAGGCAGTTGGCCAGATCGCTCACCTCCGGTTCGCGGGCGGCGTTGTGTATCACCGTGCGCCCCTCCGCCAGCGTCGCCGCCATCATCAGGTTTTTCGTGCCGGTGACGGTGACCATGTCCATGTTGAGACGGGCGCCCTTCAGCCGCCCCGGGGCGGCGGCGTGGACATAGCCGTTTTCGACGCGCAGT
This sequence comes from Gammaproteobacteria bacterium, assembly GCA_021324815.1. GTDB lineage: Bacteria > Pseudomonadota > Gammaproteobacteria > JAJPIJ01 > JAJPIJ01 > JAJPIJ01. The sequence continues at coordinate 20,442 of JAJPIJ010000023.1, read as the reverse complement.
TCGGCGCCCATGGCCGCCAGACCCTGCAGATGCAGGTTCACCGGCCGCGAGCCGATGGCGCATCCGCCCGGCAGCGACACCTCGGCGCGGCCGTGGCGCGCCAGCAGCGGCCCCAGCACCAGGATCGACGCGCGCATGGTCTTGACCAGCTCGTAGGGCGCGAACATCTCGCGGATGCTGCCGGCATTGACCTCGATCCTCATGCGCTCATCCACCATCAACTCCACCCCCATGCGCCCCAGCAGTTCCATGGTGGTGGTGATGTCGTGCAAATGCGGGATGTTGCCGATGACGACCTTGTCGCCGGTCAAAAGCGTGGCCGCCAGAATCGGCAGGGCGGCGTTCTTGGCGCCGGAGATGCGTATTTCACCGTTGAGCGGCACGCCGCCGGTGATGATCAGTTTGTCCATGTGGAAGGATTCAGCGGGGGCCTTCAGGCTGCATCGGGGGTGACGGTGCGCAACGCCAGGGCGTGGATTTCCCGCCCCATGCGATCGCCCAGAATGCGGTACACCCGCTGGTGCTGCCGGACCGTCGGCAGTCCGCGAAATTCCTCGCACACCACCACCGCCTCGAAATGCACGCCGTCATCGCCGCGCACCTCCACCCGCGCGCCCGGCAGGCCCGCCTCGATGAGCCGTTGAATCTCCGCCGGCGTCAACGCCGCGCCCCTCTACTCAACCCAAAGGCAGCAGGGAGCGGACGCCGCTGACTTCCGCAATCGAAAGCAACTGGCCCGGCGCCCGGAAAAACCTCACGGAGGCGCCGGCCTGCCGGGCCGCGCGCATCCAGGCAAGCAGCAGCGCGATGGCGGAGCTGTCGATGCGCGTCACCCCGGAGAGGTCCAGTTCAAATCCCCGGCCGGGACCGGCGGCGGCGCGCAGCCCCTCCGACTCGGCCAGCAGCGCCGGCAGGTTTTGCAGCGTCAGCTCCCCCGCGACGCGCCAGGCGTGATCGCCGACAGGTTCGATGCGGGCCACGGCCACGTTCATTGCGCGGCGGGATGGGGTGTGTTCTTGGCCGCCAGTTCCTGATTGTGGCTCTGCAGATGCGCAATCAAGCTGTCGATGCCGGACTGGTTGATCTCCGAGGCGAATGAATCCCGGTAGGTCACCAGCAGGCTGATGCCGCCGACGATGACGTCATAGACCTTCCACTCGCCGTTGACCTCGTGCATGCGGTAATTGACCGCCACCGGTTCCGCCCCGGGCTGTTCGACCTCCGTGCGCACGGTTATGATCTTTCCATCCTGATCCGCCTGCACCGCCTTGTAGGTGATTTTATTGTCGACGTACTGCAGCAACGCGTTCGCATAGGTGCGCACCATGAGCTCCTTGAAGGCCTCGGCGAATCGCTGGCGCTGATCGTCGCTGGCACCGCGCCAGTTCTTGCCCAGCACCAGCTGCGAGGCCCGCTGGAAATCAAAATGCGGAATGATCAACTCGTTCACCAGCTGATACAGCTTGCTGGTGTCCTCCTTCAGCGACGTCTCATCGGTCTTGATGCGCTGGAACACCAGGTCCGTGGTGTTCTTGACCACTTCCTCCGGGCCGACGGACGCCCCGACCGCCACCGCCATCAACCCGCTCAATACCGCCGCCCACCATTGCCCGCGTTTCATAATCTCTTCTCCGCCCGTTATGGCTTTCTTGACACCGTCTTTTAACCCTCACCAGGACCCCCGGGGCCGCCATCACTTCTTGTCGTTCCCGGCGGCCTTATTATAAAGGAATTGGCCGATGACTTGCTCCAGCACCACGGCATTGGACACCAGCGTGATTTCCCCCCCGGGTTTCAGGTAGTGGTCGTCGCCGCCGGCCTCGAGACTGATGTATTGCTCGCCCAGGAGACCCGCCGTGAAGATCTTGGCCGAGGTATCCGTCGGGATCTTGTCGTAACGGCGGTCGATTTTGAGCGTGACCTCCGCCCGGTAGCTGGTGGGGTCGAAATCGATCGCCGACACCTGGCCGATTTTCACCCCCGCCATCTTGACCGGCGAGCGGACCTTAAGACCGCCGATGTTGTCGAATTTGGCCTTGATTTCGTAGCCGTCCGTGCCGCCGATATCCGTCAGGTTGCTGACCTTCATCGACAGCATGAGCAGCGCCAGCAGCCCGGCGAAGATGAACCCGCCCACCACGATTTCGAGAGTTCTTGACTCAGTCATCTTCCCGCTCCTCTATCACGTCCATCCGCAGAACGCCAAAAAGATCCGCAGCCGGCCGCAGCGCGGCATCAGCTCATCGGCGGGGGATATCACGGCGCTCCCCGCTACTTGTTGAACATCAAAGCCGTCAACACAAAATCCAGCCCCAGCACGGCGAGGCTCGAGTTCACCACCGTCCGCGTCGTCGCGCGGCTGATCCCCTCCGAGGTGGGCGCCGTGTCGTAACCCTCGAACAGGGCGATCCACGTCACCACGATGCCGAACACGAAGCTCTTGATGACGCCGTTCAAAATGTCGTCGTACCAGTCCACCGTCGCCTGCATCTGCGACCAGTAGGCGCCGTCGTCCACCCCCAACAGGGTGACGCCGACAAAGTGGCCGCCGTACACGCCCAGGATGCTGAAAATCGCGGCCAGGAGCGGCATGGAAATGATTCCCGCCAGCAGCCGCGGCGCGATGACCCGGTGCAGCGGATCCACGGCCATCATCTCCATCGCCGACAATTGCTCGGTGGTTTTCATCAGGCCGATTTCGGCGGTGAGCGCCGACCCGGCGCGACCGGCGTACAGCAGCGCCGTCACCACCGGCCCCAGCTCGCGGACCAGCGACAGGGCCACCAGTTCGCCGAGCGATTCGGACGCGCCGAAATCGACCAGCGTATTATAGCCCTGCAAGCCCAGCACCATGCCGACGAAGATGCCCGACACCACGATGATGACCAGCGACAGCGCGCCCACGGCGTAGATCTGCGCCACGATCAACCGCCCCCGACGCAGGATTTCCGGGAACCCGCCGATCACATAGACAAAGAAGACGGTCCCCCGTCCCAGCCGTTCCAGGGCCGACAATCCCCACCGGCCCAGCCGCTGCAGCATGCCCAGAAAGGCCGCGGTCACAGTTGCAGATCCTCGGTGATGGAGGGGGCGGGATAGTGGAACCGCACCGGTCCGTCGGACAGCGCCTGCATGAACTGTCGCACCCATTGCGAATTCGTGCCGGCCAGCTCCGCGGGCGTGCCCTGCCCCACGATCTTGCCCGCCGACAGGATGTAAACGTAATCGGCGATGGACACGGTTTCCTGGATGTCGTGGGACACGATGACGCTGGTGATCCCCAGGGCCTCGTTCAGGGACTTGATCAGGCGCACGAGCACGCCCATCGAGATCGGGTCCTGGCCGGTGAAGGGCTCGTCGTACATGATCATCATGGGCTCGAGCGCGATGGCGCGCGCCAGCGCCACCCGCCGGGCCATGCCGCCCGACAGTTGCGCCGCCATGAGGCCGCGGGCGCCGCGCAGGCCGACCGCCTCCAGCTTCATCAGCACCAGATCGCGGATGACGGCCTCCGGCAGCGGCGTGTGCTCGCGCAGCGGGAAGGCGACGTTCTCAAACACGTTCAGATCGGTCAGCAGGGCGCCGCTCTGGAACAGCATGCCCATGCGCTTGCGCAGGTTCATCAGCGCCCGCCGCGAGAGCCTGGGGACCTCGATGCCGTCGACCCGTACGCTGCCCGACAGCGGCTTCAACTGGCCGCCGATCAGGCGCAGCAGCGTGGTCTTGCCGCAGCCGGACGGTCCCATGATGGCGGTGATGCCGCCGCGGCGGATGTCGATGTCGACGTTGTCGAAGATGGCGCGCTGGCCGCGCTTGAAGATCAGCCCGCGGATCCTGACCAGCGGCTCACTGCTGTTTTTATTGTTGTTTTGCATCCGCGCGGATCGGGGCTGGTCGGGGGCGCTGATTCTGCGGTAGCCGCCCATCACCGTCAACCGGCCGTCTGTGAGCGGCCGGAACGGCAGGAATTGCGGTCTACCCGCTGCCCTTCTCGATGAACTCGATCTTGTAGCCGTCGGGGTCCTCGACGAAGGCAATCACGGTGCTGCCGTGCTTCATGGGGCCCGCCTCGCGCACCACCCTGCCGCCCATGGCGCGCACCTTTTCACAGGCCTGCGCGGCGTTGTCCACCTCGATGGCGACGTGGCCGTAGGCGTTTCCCAGCTCGTATTTCTCCACGCCCCAGTTGTAGGTCAGCTCCAGCACCGCCGTGTCCTTCTCCTCGCCGTAGCCGACGAAGGCCAGCGTGAACTTGCCGTCGGGATAGTCCTTGCGGCGCAGCACCTTCATGCCGAGCACATGGGTGTAAAAGTCGATCGAACGGTCCAGGTTTCCGACCCTCAACATCGTGTGCAGGATGCGCATGGTTCCCCCCTCTTTGTCATGACCGCCAGGATCAATCCGCCGTTTTACAACTCAACGGCGATCGCCGCCGCCGCTGCGCGCGCCCTGGCGCGCGCGGCTTCGACATCGGCGCCCAGGGCCAGGGTGACGCCCATGCGGCGGTGGCCGGCAACCTCCGGCTTGCCGAACAGGCGCAGCGCGGTGTCCGGTGCCGTCAGCGCCCGTTCGACGTTCCCAAATCGTACATTTTTGGAATGTCCCTCGACCAGCAGCGCGCAGGAGGCCGCCGGCCCGTGCTGGCGGATGGCCGGGATCGGCAGCCCCAGCACCGCCCGCACGTGCAGGGCGAACTCGGAGAGGTCCTGCGAGATCAGGGTCACGAGGCCGGTGTCGTGCGGGCGCGGTGACACCTCGCTGAACCACACCTCGTCCCCGCGCACGAACAGCTCCACGCCGAAGATGCCGCGGCCGCCCAGCGCGTCGGTGATGGCGCGGGCGATGCGCCGGCCTTCCTCGAGCGCCGCCGCCGACATCGGCTGCGGCTGCCAGGATTCGCGGTAGTCGCCGTCGATCTGTAGATGCCCGATCGGCGCGCAGAAGGAGGTGCCGCCGCGGTGGCGCACGGTCAGCTGGGTGATTTCATAATCGAACCGGATGAAGCCCTCCACGATCACCCGCCCCCCCGCCACGCGGCCGCCTTTCTGCGCATACTCCCACGCCGGCGTGATCTCCGCCGGCGTCTTCACCGTGGACTGGCCCTTGCCGGAGGAGCTCATCACCGGTTTCACCACGCACGGCAGGCCGATCGCCGCCACCGCGGCGCGGTATTCCTCGGGGCTGCCGGCGAAGCGGTACGGCGAGGTCTTGAGTTTCAACTCCTCGGCGGCCAGCCGCCGTATGCCCTCCCGGTCCATGGTCAACTGCGTCGCGCGCGCGGTGGGGATCACGGTGCATCCCTGCCGTTCCAGTTCCACCAGCGTGTCGGTGGCGATGGCCTCGATCTCCGGGACGATGTAGTGCGGCTTTTCACGTTCGATGATCCGCCGCAGCGCAGCGCCGTCCAGCATGTTGACGACGTGGGCGCGGTGCGCGACCTGCATGGCGGGGGCGTTGGCGTAGCGATCCACGGCGATGACCTCGACGCCGTATCGCTGCGCCTCGATGGCGACCTCCTTGCCGAGCTCGCCCGAGCCCAGCAGCAGCAGCCGCGTGGCGCCGGCCGTAAGCGGCGTGCCGAGGATGACGGTTTGATCAGCCATTGATTCGTCTCAGCATCGGAATCCCAGGGCGCGCAGCGCGGGCGCGGTGCCGGCGGCCGGGCCGGGCGGCGTGAACCGGTGCGCCGGGAATTCGCGCCGCACCGGGTAGTCGCGCCGCAACCGATCGAAACATGCCGCCCGCACCGAAGCCGGCAGTTCCAGCATCCGTTTCAACGCCGCGCTGTCATGCGCCGGATCATAACAGTTCAACACCGTTTCACTCACCGTCGCGCCCGCCGTCAGGGCCGGCGGCGGCGGCAGCGCCGGCCGCCACAGCCGGGGGCGGTTGAAATGCCGGCACGCCGCCTCGTACACCTGCTGCGTGGCGCGCAGCTTGCCGTCGTGGCTGTAGCCGGCGATATGCGGCGTCGCGATCAGGGCGCGGGAGACCAGGGCCGTGTCGATGTCCGGCTCCCCCTCCCAGCAGTCGATCACCGCCTCCATGCCCCGCCGCCGGGCCAGCAGGGACAGCAACGCCGCCTCGTCGATCACGCCGCCGCGCGCGGTGTTGATGAGCAGCGCGTCGTCCTTGAGCCGCGGCAGATTGCCGGCATGGAGCAGCCGCCAGGTGGGATGAGGCCCGTCCCGCGTCAGCGGCACGTGCAGGGTGACGATGTCGGCGTCGAGCACCGCGTCGAGTTCCAGATAGCGCGGATCGCCCGTGGTCTCCCTGAGCGGCGGGTCGTTGCGCAGGCAGATGACGCCCATCGCCTCCAGAAAAGCCGCGATGCGGCCGCCGACCCGGCCGCAGCCAATCACGGCCGCTCGCAGCCCGGCCAGCCCCCTGTCCTTGCGTCCGGCCCAGTGGCAGATGGCCGCCAGCACGTATTCGGCCACTGCAACGGCGTTGCTGCCGGGGGCATGGGCAAAGGCGATGCCGCGTTCCTGCAAGTACGGCAGATCGACGTGGTCGACGCCGCTCGTGGCCGAGCCGATGAAACGCACGCGGCCGCCCTCGAGCAGGGCCGCATCGACGCGGGTGACGGATCGCACCAGCAACAGATCGGCGCCGCCGATGTCCGCCGCCCGCAGCCCGCGGCCGGCGACCAGCCGGACCCTGCCCCAGCCCTGAAAGGCTCGATCGACCTGGGTGATGTTTTGATCAGCGACGATGTTCAACGGACGCCCCGACGCCACGATTCCACCGCGACACGAACGCAACGCGTCGGCCGCGCCTCAGATCAGGGCCGGTTGTATTCGGCTCCCTCCTTGACGACCGGCGGCCGCACCAGGTCGCCGCGCGACACCCCCAGCCACATCACGATGGGGCTGGCCACCAGCGCCGAGGAATAAATCCCGAAGCAGATGCCGATGGTCAGCGCCAGGGCGAAGTAATGCAGCGTCTCGCCGCCGAAAAACAGCATGGACAGCACGGCGAGCTGGGTGCAGCCGTGGGTGATGATGGTGCGCGACAGGGTGCGGGTGATGGCGTTGTCGATGATTTGCGGGACCGTGGCGGTGCGCAGCTTGTGGAAGTTCTCGCGCACGCGGTCGAACACCACCACCGATTCGTTGACCGAGTAGCCCAGCACCGCCAGCACCGCCGCCAGCACCGAGAGCGAGAAGTCCCACTGGAAGAAGGCGAAGAAGCCCAGGATGATCACGACGTCGTGCAGGTTGGCGATGATGGTGGCCAGCCCGAATTTCCATTCGAACCGCGCCCACAGATAGACCATGATCCCGATCGACACGAACAGCAATGCCAGCCCGCCGTTCTCCAGCAGCTCCTCGCCCACCTGCGGCCCGACGAATTCCACGCGCCGCAGCTGGGCGCCGGGATCGGCGGCGCGCAGCGCCGCCATGACGTCATCGGAGATGTGGGCCTGCGGCAGGCCCTTGCGCGTCGGCAGGCGGATCAACACATCGGTCGTGGTGCCGAAATTCTGCACCGGGACGTCGCGGTAGCCGATGCCGGCGAGCGCGTCGCGGATTTTTCCGAGATCCGCCGCCGCGGGATAGTTCACCTCCATCACCGTGCCGCCGGTGAAATCGACGCCCAGATTCAGGCCCCGCACGCTGAGGAAAATCACCGCCAGCAGGAACGTCACCGCCGAGATCACGTTGAACGTGAGCGCGTGGCGCATGAACGGGATGTCTTTGCGGATCTTGAAGAATTCCATGGGCGTCTCCGGTGACCTGGCGGCCTACTTCCACGCCGTGTTGCCGATGGCGATGCGGGCGAGCCGCCGGCGGTAGCCGTAGATCAAATTGACGAGGCTGCGCGACACCATGATGGCGCTGAACATCGAGGTGAGGATCCCCAGGCACAGCACCACGGCGAAGCCGCGCACCGGGCCGGTGCCGCAGGCGTACAGCGCGATGCCGGCGATGAGGGTGGTGATGTTGGTATCGAGAATGGTGGCAAACGCCCGCTCGTAACCCGCCGTGATGCTGGCCTGCGGGCTCACGCCGTTGCGCAGCTCCTCGCGGATGCGCTCGTTGATGAGCACGTTGGCGTCGATGGCCATGCCCACCGTCAGCGCGATGCCGGCCATGCCGGGCAGCGTCAGCGTGGCCTGCAGGATCGACAGGAGCGCCACCAGCAGCATGACGTTGACGGCGAGCGCGATCACCGCGGTCACGCCGAACACGAGGTAATACACGATCATGAATGCGGCGATGGCGACGAAGCCGACCCAGGTGGAATGGAAGCCGCGCTTGATGTTCTCGGCGCCGAGGCTCGGGCCGATGGTGCGCTCCTCGACGATCTCGATCGGCGTCGCCAGCGAGCCGGCGCGCAGCAGCAGCGCCAGATTGCGCGCCTCGTGCGTGCTCTCGAGTCCCGTGATCTGGAAGCTGCGGCCCAGCTCCTCGCGGATGGTGGCGACGTTGATCACCTCCTCGGTCCGCGTCGCCACCTTTTTGGTCTCCCCGTCCTCCTTGACCGTCTTGACCTTGTTCTCGATGAACACCACCGCCATCGGCTTGCCGACGTTGTCGCGCGTGGCGCGGCTGAACAGCGCGCCGCCCTTGCCGTTCAGGCGGATGCTGACGTTGGGCGTGTTGCTCTGTTGATCGAAGCCGGAGGCGGCGTCGATGATGTACTCGCCGGTCAGCATGACCTCCTTCTTAAGCAGCACCGGATGGCCCTGGCGGTTCTTGTAGAGCTTGGAGCCGGGCGGCACCCTGCCCGCCAGCGCCTCGGCCAGGTCATGTTCGAAATCCACCATGTGAAACTCCAGCGTCGCGGTGGCGCCGAGGATCTCTTTGGCGCGCGCGGTGTCCTGCACGCCCGGCAGTTCCACCACGATGTTGTCCTCGCCCTGCTGCTGGATGACCGGCTCGGCCACGCCCAGTTCGTTGACGCGGTTGCGCAGCGTCGTCAGGTTCTGTTGCAGGGCGGTCTTCTTGGCCTCGCGGAGATAGGCGTCGCTGATCTTGAGTTCGACGGTGTTGCCGCCGGCGTTCGTGGTCGTGGTCTGCAGCGCGGAGAATTCCCGCGACAGGATCTTCTCCGCCTTCTGCCTGTCCTCGGGCTCGTTGAACGTCACCGTGATCCCCCCCTGTTCGAGGCGGGCGATGTTCTTGTAGCGGATGTTCTGCTCGCGGAAGGAGGAACGCAGATCGGTGACGAAGCGCTCCTCGGCCTGCACGACGGCCGCCGCCGTGTCCACGGCGAGCAGGAAATGCACGCCGCCGCGCAGATCGAGGCCGAGGTACATGGGCTTGGCGCCGAGCCAGGCCAGCCATTTCGGCGTCGCCGGCGCCAGATTAAGCGCCACGACGTATTCATCCCCCAGCGCCTTGTTCAGGGCGTCGTACGCCTTGAGCTGCGTCTCGCCGTCGCCGAAGCGCACCAGCAGGTTCTGCGGCGTGCGCTCCTGTGCCTTGGCTCCGAGCTTCTCGTTTTTCAGCGCCTGCTCGACCTTGGCCTCCAGCACGATGTCGGGCGGCTGGCCGCTCTTGGCGGATATCTGCACCGCCGGGTCCTCGCCGAAGAGATTGGGGGCCGAATAGACGGCACCGAGGATCACCGTGATCCCGATGAGGATCCATTTCCACAACGGCGTGCGATTCATTGAAATGCTTTCGGCGGCAATTACAAGGTTTTCATGGAACCCCTGGGCAGCACGGCGGCGATGGCGTGCCGCTGCACCCTGACCTCCACGCCCTTGGCCGCCTCGATCACCACGAAATTCGGGCCGATCTCGGTGATGCGGCCAATCAGGCCGCCGCTGGTCGCCACTTCATCGCCCTTGGCCAGCGATTCCAGCATCTGCTTGTGTTCGCGCTGCCGCTTCATCTGCGGCCAGATCAGCAGCACGAACATGAGGCCGAAGAGCAGCAGCGGAAAGGCGAAATCCGACAGGCTCACGCCGCCCGGCGCCGGCGCGGCTTGCGCGTAAGCCTCGTCGATGAAAAAACCCATCTGGCCCTGCCCCATGAAAAAAAGGGGCGTTATTATGCCACAGGCCGCACTATTTGCGGCATGAGCGGTGCGAACGCCGGCACCACGGGGCACGCCAAAAGCACGGGAGGCGGGTGACGGCGTTCAATGCCCGGGGGACACATCGCGCGGCCATCAGCCCCTGCGGGGCCCCCGGCCGCGTTATCGCAACACCCGGAAACCCGGCGTCGCTTTTCGTCTTACACTGACATTGGATTGCGATAATCCCGGCGTGCGGTCATCGGTGTTTTTTCCGGCTTGCGGCGCCGTCACCGCCGGATGCGCCGTTCACGTTGCTGCTCGCGGGAAATCACCTTGGCGAGTTCGGTGATTTCCTCGCCCAGGATTCGCAGCAGATCGTCGCTGGCGACGATGCCCACCAGACCCCCCTTGCCGTCCACCACCGGGATGCGGCGCACGCCCTTGTAGCGCATCAACTGGATGACCTCGAAGATCCCCATGGTTTCGCCCGCCGTGATCAATTCGCCACCCATGACGTCGCCCACGGACAAGGTGGAGGGATCCACCTCCGCGGCGAGGACGCCTATGGCCAGGTCCCGGTCCGTCACGATTCCCGCCGGTGCGGGCCTGCCATCGGCCTGATCCACCACCACGAGGGTGCCCACGTGACGACGCCGCATCAGCTTCGCGGCGTCGATGACGGGGGTGTTGCGTGGCGTGAAAACCACCTCTCGATTGCAAATCTCGCCGACGGGCATGTTGGCTCTCCTTTCGTGTGACGGGGACGGCGCAGGGGTTCATCGCCCGACGCGCCCGATGCCGAAACTATGACTCCATTCTCACTTTAGCGCGCCCGCCGGCGAAGATTTTGACCCATGTCAACTTCCGCCCGGATATTCTCGCCGCCTTCAGCCGGCGCCGTCCTTCCGGCTGGCGTGAAACGCCGCGATATAAGACGACAGCCGGCCGGCGGCGATGGCCTGCCGCAGTTCGCGCATGAGCGCCAGGTAGTAATGCAGGTTGTGCAGCGTGTTGAGCCGCAGCCCCAGGATCTCGCCGCAGCGATCCAGGTGATGCAGGTAGGCGCGCGAGTAATTCCGGCAGGTGTAACAGGCGCAGGACTCATCCAGCGGGCCGGTGGCGTTGCGGTGCTCGCTGTTGCGGATGCGCACGACGCCCGTCCGCGTGAACAGATGCCCGTTGCGCGCGTTGCGCGTGGGCAGCACGCAGTCGAACATGTCCAGCCCCAGGCCCACGGCCTTGACCAGGTCCTCCGGCGTGCCCACGCCCATCAAATAACGCGGCCTGTCCGCGGGCAGCTTCGGCGCGAGGTGACCAAGCACGCGCCACATCTCCGGCTTGGGCTCGCCCACAGAAAGCCCGCCGACGGCATAGCCGTCGAAGCCGATGCGCCGCAATCCCGCCAGCGACTCCTCGCGCAAATGAACGTGCATGCCGCCCTGGACGATGCCGAACAGGGCGGCGGGTGAATCGCCGTGCGCCTCGCGGCTGCGCGCCGCCCATGCGAGCGACAACCGCATCGAGGCGGCGGCATCGGCCTCCGTCGCCGGATACGGCGTGCAATCATCGAAGATCATGACGATGTCGGCGCCGAGCGAGCGCTGCACGGCCATCGAGCGCTCCGGCGTCAGCACGATCTCATCGCCGTTGAGCGGCGCGCGGAAGGTCACGCCCTCGGCGGTGATTCTGCGCATCCCGCCCAGGCTGAAGACCTGAAAGCCGCCGGAGTCCGTGAGGATCGGGCCGCTCCAGTGCATGAAGCGGTGCAACCCGCCGTGCGCGGCGACGACTTCCGCGCCCGGCCGCAGCATCAGATGATAGGTGTTGCCGAGGATGACCTGCGCGCCGAGCGACTCCAATTCCTCCGGGCTCAGGGTTTTCACCGTGCCGTAGGTGCCGACCGGCATGAACGCCGGCGTGTCGATGGCGCCGTGCGCGGTGTGCAGCTTGCCCGCCCGCGCCGCGCCGTCACGCGCCGCCACTTCGAAGCGCGGGGCGCTCATGCACCCGCCGCCGGCGTCACGAACATGGCGTCGCCGTAACTGTAGAAGCGATAGCGCTGGCGCACGGCGTGCTGGTAGGCGTTCAACACCTGCTCGCGCCCGGCGAAGGCGCAGACCAGCATGAGCAGCGTCGATTCCGGCAGGTGAAAGTTGGTGATGAGCGCGTCGACCACGCGGAAGCGGTAGCCGGGCGTGATGAAGAGATCGGTGTCGCAGGCCATGGGCATGATCCGTCCGCCCGCCGCCGCGCTCTCGAGCGCGCGCACCGAGGTCGTGCCCACGGCCACGACGCGCGCGCCCTGCGCGCGCGCGGCCTCGACGGCGCGGCAGGCGTCCGCCGTCACTTCGACGTACTCGCAATGCATGCGGTGCTCCTCGACATGCTCGGTGCGCACCGGCTGGAACGTGGCCGCGCCGACGTGCAGCGTCACGTACGCCCGCCGCACGCCGCGCGCATCAAACATCGCCAGCATGTCGTCATCGAAGTGCAGGCCGGCGGTGGGCGCGGCGACCGCGCCCGGCGCGCGGCCGTACACGGTTTGATAGCGCTCGGCGTCCGCCGCGTCGTCCTCCCGCGCGATGTACGGCGGCAGCGGCACGCGGCCGATGCGCTCCATGACCTCGTGCAGATCGCAGGGCGCCTCGAATTCCAGCAGGAACAGATCATCCGGCCGGCGCTCGAGAACGTGCGCGATGACGCCCTCATCCAGCAGCACGGTGCCGCCGGGCTTCTGCGTGCGCGCGGGCTGCATGTGCGCCAGCGCGCGGCGATCCCCCATGACGCGCTCGATCAGGATTTCCACCCGCCCGCCGCTGGGCCGCCGGCCGACGAGGCGCGCGCGCATCACGCGGGTGTCGTTGAACACCAGCAGATCGCCGGGATTGAGCAGTTGCGGCAGATCCGCGAAGCGGCGATCCTCGAGCCGGCCCGTCATGCCGTCCAGCACCAGCAGGCGGCTTTCCGAGCGGATCGGCGCCGGCCGCTGGGCGATCAGGTACTGCGGCAATTCGTAATGAAAATCGGAGACGCGCATGCGGCGATGGTAACAAACTCCGCGCGCCCGCGGGCAGGACCGCGGGCTTTGACACCGCGTGGGTGTTCCTTATACTGGCGGCCCGTCGATTTTTCCGGGCCGGGATGGCGGAATTGGCAGACGCGCTGGACTCAAAATCCAGTGAGGTTACCCCTCATGTGGGTTCGACCCCCACTCCCGGCACCACTGCCCCGCCGCGCCCGGCGTTGATCCTGCCGCCGCTCCACCAGATCCTTCACGCGCTGTCGCGCAACGGCAGGCCCAGCACGTCGTAGATGAAATAGCGCGCCACCGGCACGGCCAGGATCATGCCCCACAGGCCGAAGGCGTGATAGGCCACGAACAGGATGATGAGCGTCAGCACCGGATTCAAATTCAGGTGGCGGCCGTAGATCCAGGGATTGATGAGGTAGGTGCCGAGGATGTGGATGACGATGATGAGGCCCACCGAGGCCAGCGCCAGGGTGAGCCCGCCCGCGTTCAGCGCCACGAGGATGATCGGCACCGCGGAGATGAACACGCCGAGCACCGGGATGAAGCTGGTCACAAACACCACCAGCGACAGCATGGTCACCGACGGAATCTTGAGCAGCAGCAGGCCCGCGAGCGTGAGCACCGTGTACACCGCGGCGATGGCGGTCTGCGCCTGGATGGCGCGGCCCAGCAGATAGGCGAACCGCACCACCGGCTGCGCCGCCTCCGCGTAGATGTCCTTCACGCGCGAGACGCCGAGGTCCTGCACCTGCCGGCGCAGGCGCGCGATGTCCACCAGGATAAGGAAACTGAACAAGAGCGCCAGCAGCAGGGTGGCGGTGACGCTGTAGAGCGCGTGGATGGCGCGCGGCGCCTCGTTGCCGATGCGCTTGATCTGCTCGGACATGATGGCGTCCACGAGCAGGCGGTCCTTCTTTTCGTAGTAGCGGGCCAGGGGACTCCCCGGCGGCGGCCCGGCGTGATCGGCGGAGTCGGCGGCGAGATCAGCCTCGGTCACGCCGAGCTTTTCCTTTTCGCGTTGCAACTCCACATCCAGCGCGGCGGCGGCCTCCTCGTCCATGGCGCTGCGGGCGAACACCGAGAGCGAATCGCGCAGCACCGGGTATTCGCGCACGAGGTTGTTCTTGGTCTGGATGACACGCTGCTCGATCTGGCTTAAGTTGCCGACCAGCCGGTTCGCCTCGCTGACCACCTCGGGCACCACGAAGTGCGTGAACCCCACCAGGACCGCGACGAACATCACATAGACCGCCGACAGCGACAGACCATGCGGCAGGCGCAGGCGCCGCCGGCCCAGCTCGGCCAGCGGCTCGGCGATGAAGGCCAGCACGAAGGTCATGAAGATGAGGCCGAAGAAATCGCGCCCCAGCCACAAGAGGGCGAACAGCAGTATCCAGATGATGATGCGCCGGTTGAGCTGGTAGAACTGCGAGAGGCTGAAGGACATGCGTTTTCTTCCCACCCGCGGGCAAACATCAGAGCATGTTTGCCGCATTTCCGTGAATTGCGTTTATTATACGCGTGATGCGGCGACGAACGACAAACCGGCTGCTGTCCCTCCTCGCGGTTCTTGGTCTCGCGGGTTGCGTGGCGACACTGCCGCAGCCACTCACGCCGGTGGCGTCGGCGAAGATCGACAAGGCCCTGCCCGGCACCTGGCGCGACGAGGAGCGGACCATGACGGTGGTCGTCGAGGCGCGGGACCGGCACAGCCTGAACATCACGGTGACCGAGCCCTCCGCCGATGGACAAACCCGCGTTTCCCACTACCAGGGCCATACTTCCATTTTGAAGGGTGTGCGCTATCTGAATCTGCACGGCGGGGATTCCGGCGAGGGTTATCTTTTGTTGCGGTACTCGGCCGGGGGCGACGCGGTTGAATTGAGCCTGCTTGATCCTGAAGCCGCGCGCGCGGCGGTGCGGCGTGGCGAGATCGCGGGCAGGGCCGATGACAGCAGCTACGCGCCGGAGGTCCATCTTGCCGCTGACGCCAAAACGATCGCCGCGTTCGTCGCCAAGCATCAATCCGAGCTGTTCAAAAAATCCGTCCGTCTCCTTCGCATCGCGACTTCGCCGCCGAAATAACGCAGGCCGCCGGTCAGGGCCCTTCCGCGTCCCGTATGTGTGCAGGGTGATGACGCGTCATATCCATGAACGGACCTGGCGGCGGGCTGTGAATCAGGAACGTGACACAACCCAGCACGAGGATCATGAGGAAGGCTTCCTGACCGACCCTTCGGAAGAATTGCCGCAAGAGGTCCGCGCCTGATTGCCCGCCACCGGTGGCAGATGCGCCTCCGGATGCAGGCAATTTCGGCAGGACCAGGTAACGGTTGATTGCCCCCAGCAGAACCATCGTGAGAACGAAAAACAACTTCACGCTCAGCGCCCGCCCGTAAATCGTGTCCCCAAGCGCGGCAAGGCCGGGAACATGGCGCCAGGCGCCGTAGCTTCCGGTAACGATGACCACAAGGAGCGAGCAGCCGGCGAGCCGGGACAGCCGCCGGCAAATCCCGCTGAGATTTTTCACCTGGTGTTCATTCATCTTTTCCGCCAATGCAGGCCGAATGACAAGGGTCACGGCAAGCAGGCCGCCGCCCCATGCCGAGATGGCGAGTAGGTGCAGCCAGTCCATGGTTTGAATAATCGTGAAGTCGCCTTGATCGCTGGCGTGACCCGTTGCGCTGTAAGTCCAGGCAATGGCCGCGGCGGCGACAAAGGCTGCCGCGGGCGCGGCGGCGCCGCCGGTTCGGCGCATCGCCAACACGCCCGCCCACAGCACAAACAGGGCCGCAAGCCGCAGGAACCAGATTGTCCCATAGTGAGTTTTGAACAGTACCGCGGGCAATACCCGCGATACGGCGCCATAAGGCTGACCGCTTATTTCCGCGGCGCGCACCACCAGAACCGCCACGCTGGTGGCGGTGAGAAGAAGGAGCGACCACGTAAGCAGGCTTGTGAATCTGCCGCCGATGCTCGCAAAGACGACCGTCTCTTCCGTACGACCGGCGCGGGGGAACACCCAAAGCCGGATGCTTAACGCCCCCAAAATCGTACCCAACGCCAGTAGATCAAAAAACGAAGGGAGAAGGTGGAGAGGCGAACCGAGCAAGTGTGGGTTCCTAGTGGACGGAGAAGGTGTAATCTCCCTCCGTGCGGTGCCCGTCCCGTGCGACGACGCTCCAGCGCACCCGGTAGGTACCGGAACCGAGCGGAGGACACGGCATGGAAAGCCTCGTGGGATCGCCGGCATCATTTTGCGTCCCGCTTCGCTTGATCTCATGACCGTCCGCGTCTTCCAGGACCAATCCCGAAAAGGCGGGTTCCAGTTCGCTATCGAAGTACAGCACTATTTGTTGTGGCGATGCCGCCAGTTCAGCGCCCACCCTGGGTTCGCCATGATCCAGAAAGGCATGGCCCCATGTCTTCGGTTGCCAGGCCGCCGAAGCCAGCGCGATCGCCAGCGTGATTACTCGCGGGAGCCGCCCCACCACGCTGGATAGGCCTTCTTCGCGCCGATCAAGGGTCGGCCCAGGGAATCCGGGAAAATGTCGTCAATGAAGAAATGTACTTGGGCCATGATGCCGGCGTCATGGCCACTGCGGTCATCGATGGGTATCTGGGCCTCCAGACCGAATTGCGTGTGCTTCCCAAACCAAATGACGCCCGGTGCGACAAAGCCGGTCGTTTGTCCGTCACAATCTCGATTCACGCATGTCGTCATTGGGAATTCGACCAACGGGATCATTCGGTTGAAGGGCGCCGGCAGTCCCATGTCGCGAACAAAGGATTGCAGGTACTGGAGATTGTATTGCAGCGAGATCCCCCAGCTCAAGTTCGTGGCCGGTTTCTTCCCTGTGCTCTCAATCGTCGACACCGTGGGAATGTCGGCGCTCAAGGTCCCGGTCACCGCAAAAGGCCTCAACATTTTCATCGATTCCGGCAGGAATCCCATCCCCTGGCCGAAGAAGAAGGTGGGTGAGACCGTGGAAAAGGGGTCAACACCGAGATGCGCGCTCCCCGTACCTCCAACCTCGGCATTCAAGCCGATGGACAAGATGGTCTCGTTGGGGTCGTTGGTGTAAAACTGCCACTTGGCTCCGACATCGAGATTCTCGAAGCCGTTTATGTCTTTTCCTTCCTTAGGATTGATGTGGTGAAATGCGTTGCCTATCGAGAACCCAAAGGTTGGGGTGATGGTCTTGGCCCATTCGCCTGAGATCGTCGTGTCGGTATGGGTGTCAATGTCCGGTTCCCAAGTGTTACCAAACACCAGCCCGGCTTCATCGTTCATGAACGGATCATCCGTGGCTATCGTGGCCGGAAAGAAGCGCCTGCCCGCGAATCCATGGGCTTGCGCCATCGCGGTGTATGACACCCAACAGATTGTCGTGCCCACCAACAGCAGCTTTTTGAAGGGGCCTTGAATCGTCGTCGAAGTCCGCATTTTTTTCCGTTGTATTTCCTGAATGGCGCGTGTCGCATCGTGAAAACGCAGTCTAGCGAAATCAGCCTCCCCCGGACTGCGGCAAAATGTCGCACCTTGCCGGCCACCGCCGGGATTCAGGCCGCTCACGGCCGGCAATGGCTTGATATAATCAAATCTCTCGGTGATCCCGGGCCGCTCCTCATGCTGACCAGTCTTTGTCTGCGTTACCTGCTGCTGCTGCGGACCTTCGCCATGGGCGTGCAAATCGCCGCCCTCATCGCCGCGCATATGTTCCTGCACGCGCCGCTGCCCTGGCCGCCGATCATCGGCGTGATGCTGCTGCTGGCGGCGGTGACGCTGTTCTCCTGGCGCGGCGTCGCGGCGCGCCGGCCGGTCCCGGAAGCCGAGGTGCTGTGCCAGTTGTTCCTCGACATCGGCGCGCTCACCGCGCTGCTGTATTTCACCGGCGGCTCCTGGAACCCCTTCGTCTCCCTGTTCCTGCTGCCCGTCACCGTGGCCGCGGCCACGCTGCGACCCGCCTACACCTGGCTGCTGGTGGCCTGCGCCGCCGCCTGCTACACGGCGCTCATGTTCCTGCATCAGCACACCCTGCACTGGGTGCACGAGGACGATCATTACTCGCCGCACCTGTGGGGCATGTGGTTCGGATTCCTGCTGAGCGCCGTGGTGGTCGCCTACTTCGTCGCCCGCATCGGCGCGACCCTGCGCGCCCATGACCGCGAGCTGGCCGAGGCGAGGCAGTGGCTGGCGCTGGGGTCGCTCGCGGCCGGCACCTGCCATGAACTGGGAACGCCGCTGTCAACGATGGCCGTGCTGGCCAAGGACCTGCAGCGGGAGCGGCAGGGCGATCCCGGGCTGGTCGATGGCCTGCGCGTGTTGCGCGGGCAAATCGACCGCTGCAAGGACATCCTCTCCCGCATGAGCGCGCAGTCGGGGCAGGCCCAGGCCCTGGGCGGCGGGCGGGTGGATGTGGACCGTTATCTCGCGCAGCTCGTCGACGAATGGCGGATATTGCGTCCCGACCCCGAAGTCAGTGTGCAACTGCGCGGTCCGCAGCCGCCGCCCTGCATCATCGCCGATCGCACGCTGTCGCAGGCGATCATGAACGTCCTGCACAACGCCGCCGACGCCTCGCCGGGCCGCGTTGAGATCGAGGGCCGCTGGGATGAATCGGAACTGAAGGTGCTGATTCGCGACGAAGGCGGCGGGCTGCCGCCGGGGATCGCGGCGCGCGTCGGCCGGGCCTTCGTCACCACCAAGCCGCACGGATTGGGCATGGGACTCCCCCTCGCCCACCTTGCGCTCAAGCGCCTCGGCGGGAGACTGGTCCTGCGTGAGCGCGCCGCCGGCCGCGGCGTCGTCGCCGAAATCAGCCTGCCGCTCAAGACCCTGCTTGCATGAGCCGCTCCCTGCTGCTGGTCGATGACGATGACACCTTCCGGGGCGTGCTGGCCGGCGCGCTCGCGGCTCGCGGTTATGCGGTCCAGACGGCGGCCGATGCGACGGCCGCCATGGCGCTCGCGCGCGGCACGCGCTTCGATGACGCCATTGTGGATTTGCGCCTGCCGGGGACAAGCGGTCTGGCGCTGATCGAGCAGCTCCGCTGCCTTCATTCCGGCATCCGCATCGTGGTGCTGACCGGCTACGCCAGCATCGCCACCGCCGTGGAGGCCATCAAGCTCGGCGCGGTGCACTACCTCGCCAAGCCGGCGGACGCCGATGAAATCGTCGCCGCCCTGACGCGCGCAGCGGGATCGAGTCTGACGCCCGTGGCCGGCGACCGGCCGTCCATCAAGCGGCTGGAATGGGAGCACATCCAGAAGGTGCTGAGCGACTCCGCCGGCAACATCTCGGAGGCGGCGCGGCGGCTGCGCATGCACCGCCGCACCTTGCAGCGCAAGCTCAAGAAGCGACCCGTCCGGCGGTAAGGCGGGCGCTTTGCCTGGCAGGATGCTGAAAAAGCCCGTCCAGGACTTTTTTCAGCAACCTCCTAGAGGTCGCGCGCCTCAAAGTCTAGGTGCCGGTGCCCTTTCAGCGTCTCCTGGTTGCAGATCACCGCGGTGCCGGCGCGCTCCGGCTTTAAATATTCGCGCCCGACGCGTTGCAGGTCGGCCAGGGTCACGTTGAGCACGCGGCGGCGGAAGCGGCGGCGGAATTCGGGCGTGCGGCCCTGCAAGGCGAGGAAGTACGCCTGGATGGCTTCGGCGGCCGGCGACTTGGGCTGGTCGATGATCTGGATCACGCCCAGGATGGCCTCCTCCAGCTGCCGCTCGGTATGCCCGCTTTTTTGCAGCCACTCGAGGGCATGGTCGAAGTCCCGCAGCGTGCCCTCCAGGCGCGGGTCGCGGTAGGAAAAGAAACGGAAGCACGCCGCGTCGGAGTCATAGCTCGCCCCGGAGCCGTAGGCGCCGCCCCGCTCGCGAATGGCGCGGTGCAGATAGCCGTGATGCAGAAACTTGCCGAGCACGGAGAAGACCGGCGCGTCGGGATGATCGGCGGGCACCGCCGGATAGGCGCGGGCGCAAAAGTTGACCTGCGTGTTCGTGACCCAGGCTTCGTGGACGCGGCGCGGCGCGGCGTCGTGCGTGAAGGCGGTGGCGGGCGCGGCGGGAGGGCCGGACCACGCCGTGCGCAGGGTGCCGGTGACCTCCTCCTGATGCGCCGGCTGGCTCACCAGCAGCAGGCGCCGCGGCTGTTCGCGCAGCCGCGCGTGCACGGCCTCAAGCCGCGCGGCGAATTCCCGGAGCGCGCCGGCATCTTCAAGACTGTCATCCAGTTTCTTCAGGGATTGGATCGACACCGGGCCGTCCCACAGGCTGTCGAGCTCGCCGCAGGGCCCCATGCCGCTGGCGGCGGCGAGCATGGCGAGGTGCTGGCCGCGGTGGGTGATTGCGGATTCCTGCGCCAGCCGCATCTGGGCCACCAGTTCGCGCAGGCGCTTGAGTTCGTCGAAGCGCGCCGTTTCCAGCATCTCGCGCATGAATTGCGC
>JAJPIJ010000037.1 GCA_021324815.1 Gammaproteobacteria bacterium | reverse complement strand
TTCGCTTCCTTATGATGCTTCAGGCTGTCAGCCAGCCGGAAGAGCCGTTCGACCTCGTCCCGCTCCTCCTCGACCTTGTCCGGGTCATCCGTCAGGACCTGACGGAAAATCCGCTGGTCGATCCGCTCCCGTTCCTCTTCGGTCAGGTCCTCGTATTCCGTGATGTCACGCGGATCGCTGGGATCGGGAGTTCCGCGGAACAGTCGCTTCTTCTCCACCTCGGACCGGCTCGGATCTCGCAGGATGGAGAGAACCTCGTTCAGGGCGCGCAACCGGTTTTCCAGAGTCCGCGTGATCGCGTAGAGGCTGCTGGCCAGGCGGCGCTGCATGACCATGAGGGTCAGCTCGACGTTCCGGTTCCTCTTCGCTTTGGCCTCCTTGCGCTTCGACCGGACGTAGCTCGTCACTTCGTCATAGAGCGTCTTCTCTTCCGGCGTGAGGTCGTAACCGGTCGTCTTCGTATGGCGATCCTTGAAGAGCGCGTGGTTGTCCCAATCGACCATCTCCTCCTTCAGGCGACGAAGAAAGAAACGGTTCCGCGCCTTGCTGATCGGGCGTTCGTCCTCCAATTCCTCCTCACCCGACGCGTTGTACGGCGCACTCTCCTGGCGAACCCGGTCGGCGACGTGTTCATCCTTCTGGAACAGGTCCTCGTCGAGGAGCAGGAGCAGCCGGCGGAACGTGTCCCTCCGTCCTCGGTGCGGCGTCGCCGTGAGGAAAAGCAGGTGATCGGTCTTGTGGGCGAGCGCCTTGACCGCCTTGTACCGTTCGCTCTCCTCCAGCTTGGTGCCGTACTCATAGGCCGCGAGCTTGTGGGCCTCGTCGACCACCACGAGGTCCCACTGGGTTTCGGAGGCGGCCTTGAGACAACCCTCATTCCGAGCGAGGAAGTCGATGGACGTGACGAAGATGCCCTCTTCGTAGCGAGAGAACTGGCCCGGTTCGGCATCGAAGGAGGCCCGGTTCACGAGCCGTGCGTAGAGCCCGAACTTCTCCTGGAGCTCCTCTTCTTTCCACTGCTTTGTCAGGCCGCCCGGCGTGACGATGAGGGCCTTCTGGAGCACGCCCCGGAAGAGCAGCTCCTTGATCAGAAGCCCGGTCATGATGGTCTTGCCCGCACCCGTGTCGTCGGCGAGCAGAAAACGGATTCTCGGCAGGGGGAGAAGGTAGCGATAGACCGCCTCGACCTGGTGAGGAAGCGGGTCGACGATGCTGGAGTTCACCGCGAAGAGAGGGTCGAACTGGTGCGCGATGCGGATGCGCTCGGCCTCGGCGCCGAGAAGGAAGAGCCGCGCGTCGCCATTGAAGGTATGCTGCTGGCCGCGAACCTTGACGAGGGCCGCCAGCTCCTCCGCGGAGAGCGGACGCTTCACCATCCGGCGGGACTGGAGCCCGACGCCTTCGACCAGCGTCTTACCACCGAAGGGAGCGACGCGCTGGATCTCGACGAGTTCGGAGGACTCCAAGCCCGCGACCACGTCGCCCGGGGCCAGGTTGCTGTCGTCCTCCGTCGTCACCGTGGGGTCCTTCTCATTCATCTCGACGACACCTCTTCCTGCACGCAGGCGAAGTTCGCGTTGCGCGCCGGCGGCACGCCGTACTTCCAGCGCTTGTCCTCGCGCAGCGACTCGCCGCCCCAGTCGGCTGCGTCCATCGAGCCGCGCAGCGCGTCGGCGATCTGCCAGAGCTGCGCGTCGTAGCCGACGGTGGCGGACGTTTTCTCTGTTTTCGTCGTGTTGCTTCTACGCACCATGGGATGTCCAGCCGCTGTGAATTCCCGCCTCCCGCACCAGCAGCAACCGGTCGCGCAGGTAGCTGAGATAGGAATGGATGCCGAGTTCCCAGGTGTCGCGGAAGGCGCGGATCTGCTCCGGCACGGCGGTCAGGTCCTCGTCCTTGCCGTCTTTTACGTCGCGCTTGTTGACGAAAGGCTGGAAGTTGGAGCCGTACTTGATGCCGTAGGGCGGGTCGATGTAGATCATCTGCACCTTGCCCGCCATGCCCTCCTTCTCCAGCAGCGAGTTCATCACAAGCAGCGAATCGCCCGCGATCAGGCGGTTCGACCAGCCGTGCTTGTGCCGGTAGAACTCGATCGCCTCGCGCAGGGGTTCGGTGCGCTCGGTGTCGAAAAGGCCCATCTGCGGGTGGCTGCCGTTTTTCTTCTTCACCGCCTCGATGATGGAGCGCGCGTCGATGCGTTCGTGGACGTGCAGTGAGACGGTCGGAATTTCGAAGCTGGTACGCTCAGCCTTGTCCGCCCAAACCAGCGTCGGGTCCAGGTGCGGGTCGTAGGCGTAGGTCTTTTTGCCGGAGTCTTTGTCCGTATCCGGGCTGACGAGGCCGACGGGCGGGTTATTCAGCCGTCGCTGGCCTTTATGCTCGTATTGCTCGATGGGCTTCTTGCCGGACTTGTTATTGGACTTCTTCTGTCTACCCCGTGCCATGCCTGCCTCCCTACCCCCACAGACGCGCCAATCTAGCGCGATCCGAACACGCACGGCAAGAAACGAGCCAAACCCATTTTGGAGTTGCCATGTGCAGGCAATATCAGACTATTCGTTATATTTATCGTAACATGTTACGATAAATAACATGATCAAGGCCCCGACTGTCCAGACCAAGCGCGCCCGTGGACGGCCGTCCACCGGTCGGGCGCTGACCGCCGCCGAACGCATGCGCCGCCATCGCGCGCGCCTCCGCGCGGCGGGCCTGCGCGCGGTCACCCGCATGGAGGCGCCGGTCCGTGTCCTGTCGGGTGGCGCGCTGAAGCACCGCGTCATCGAGGCGCGCAGCCTGGCGATGCATTGTCTTGCCGCGCAAAAGATTGAGCGCAACCCTGTGATGCTGGGTCAAGTGCGGCGGACCCTGCAGACCTGGCGCTCGCGTTATGGAAAGGAAGACATGCCCCGCGCGCTGGATGAATGGGAGGCGATCCTCCGCCAGCCGTGGCCGGCCATCGCTGCCTTCATCACTGATCCGGGAGAACGCGCTGCGCGCCTGCGGCAGTCCACACCTTTTGCCGGTGTGCTGGATGAGCGCGAGCGGGAGCGGATATATGCGGCGTTCCGAACTTGAACACCTGATCCGCGCCGCCGGACACATCGCCGGCGAACGCGAGTTCGTGATCATCGGCAGCCAGGCCATACTCGGCCAGTTTCCGGATGCGCCGGTTGCGTTGCTCGTGTCGATGAAGGTTGACCTTTACCCCCTGTCGCGTCCGGGACTGGCCGACAAGGTGGATGGCGCCATCGGCGAGGGTTCCGCTTTTCATCAGACCCACGGTTATTATGCCCAAGGCGTCGGGCCGGAGACGGCCACGCTGCCCGAGGGCTGGCGCCGGCGTCTTGTGCGTATCGAGAGCCCGAACACCGGCGGCTGCGTGGGGCTATGTCTGGAGGTGCACGATCTGGCGATTTCCAAGTATGTCGCAGGCCGTGAGAAGGACCGTGAATTCACCCGCGAACTTGCGCGTCATGGCATGACTGACCGGAAAACGCTGCTCAAGCGCCTCGCAGTCACCAAGCTCAGTATTGCGATCTCAAAACTTGTCAGAGCCAGGATAGCGAGGGATTTCCAGCCGTCCGTACGAATGCGTTAGTGGTGGCGAATGGCAAGCGCCAGATCGCGAAAGGCGGCGCGGCGCACGCCCAGGTGCTCCAGCCGGGCGCGGCGCTCCGGGTCCGCCAGCGCGTTGAATTCCTCGACGCAGAGGTAGCTCTCCGGAAGATTGTCGGTCGCGCCCGGCCAGCGCCGCGTGGCGGGATGGCAGTACAGCTCGCTGACGCCGTCGGGGAGATGGTCGATGAAACGGGCGACGCGCGCGGACGTCATGCGGCCGCTGTTCGTCCTTGCGTCCGTACTGCTCGATGGGCTTCTCGCCGGACTTGTTATTGGACTTCTTCTGTCTGCCGCGCGCCATGCCGCCTCCCCACTCCCTGCCGCTCTCCCGTCAGGTTTTCAAGAATACATCCGGTTCAACATCCGCTTGTTTCAGGATGGCGCGCAACGTCCCTTCCGGCATGTCGCCGGGATGATTGGGGATCGTGGTGTAGTGGCGCGTAACCGGGTTGTGCCAGATTTCATGGCTGCCCGCCGCCTGCCGGTAAAACTCGAAACCCAGCCGCTTGAGCCGGTGGACAATCTCCCGGTATTTGAAACCGGAAAGCCGCCCCATCAGGCATTCACTATCAACGGGTAGTCAAAGGTCTCGCCCGCCTGCGGCAGTGGCGGTTCGTTCCCCTGTTGCGCTTCAATCAGTTTCTTGGCGACATCGCGGGCGATCTCGATGGTTTCCTGTATCGTCCGCCCTTGCGCAATCAATCCCTGTACGTCGTTGGACGTGGCAAGATAGACGCCTTCCGGCAGCTTTTCGACGTGAAGATTGATGATTCTTTCCATCGTGGCATCCGCCTGTTGGTCAGCCAAAAACAGTATAGCGCGACGTTAGTACCGGTGCGACAGAGGGGGCTGATCGCGAAAGGCGGCGCGGCGCACGCCCAGGCGCTCCAGCCGGGCGCGGCGCTCCGGGTCCGCCAGCGCGTTGAATTCCTCGACGCAGAGGTAGCTCTCCGGAAGATTGTCGGTCGCGCCCGGCCAGCGCCTTGTCGCGGGATGGCAGTACAGCTCGCTGACGCCGTCGGGGAGATGTTCGATGAAACGGGCGACACGTTCCGGCGTCATGCGGCCGCTGTCGTACAGGCCGAAGATGTGATCGTTGCAATGGATGCCGGCGGCGCGCAGGCGCCGGCGCATCACGCGCATGCGGTTGGCGCTCAAGAGCCAGCCTGAGCACCGCCGCAGCAGCCCTTCGCGTTGCGCGCGCCAGGAATAAAGCGGCGGTTCGAGCGGCACGCGCACGGCCTTGATGCCGAATTCAGGCGCGAGCTTGATCAGCAGATCGACGATCACCGGATGCTGGTGGAAATGATGATGGCCGTCCACGTGATCGAGCGGGAGATCAGTGGCGCGGAATCGCTCCAGTTGCGCGCGCACCTCGGCCTCCGCCTGCCGCCGCGCGCGAGGCAGAAAAAACAATTTCACGCCGGCGCGCACCGGATCACGCCGGAAGCGCCCGTCGGGTCCGACCAAATCCGGCAACTGTTCCGGAGGCAGCGCCGGACGGCCGTCGACCAGCACCAGATGCAGCCCCACGGCGAGCGTCGGCAGCCGGCGCGCGCGCGCCACGGCGTCATCCGCCGCCGGCGCGGTGACCATGAGGCTGGCCGTGGTCAGGATGCCGCGGCGGTGCGCCGCCTCCACCGCCTCGTTCACCGGCGCGGACAGGCCAAAGTCATCGGCGGTGACGATGAGGGTTTTCATGCGTCATTCCGTCACGGTTTCATCGAGTAAGCCGCATCGAAAATCGCTTCCAGCCGGGCATGCGTTCCGCGTATTTGATCGACAACAGACCTTGCCCAATCGAAGTATTCGCGCTTTCGATCCAGACTCCAATCGGTCGGTGCTGATGAAACAATATCTCGCAGGTTGCATATCTTGTCGGAGAGTTTCACCAGTCTGGCCTTTGGTGAGAGTTGCGGGGCATGCTCGACCTGGCGGCGCTTGCGTTCAGTCTTGGGCAGGGATTTGTCATCGGTGACTTCCAGCACGATCCGGGTGATGACCTCACCGAAAGCTGATCGCAGCTCCTGCTCGGTGGTTTGTGTGTCTTCTATCGTATCGTGCAGCAGAGCCGCGCAGAGGACATCCGTATCGGTGATCTGAGCTTCGTTAATCAGCAAGTTAGCCAGGGCAATCGGATGATTGATATAGGGCGAGGCGTCCGCACCCTTGCGTCGCTGGCACTTATGCTTCTCCGCCGCGAACAAGGTTGCCTTGATGATGCGGGCAATTTCTTGTTGTAACGTTGAAGGCATTACTGTCCCCGAACCCGGATGGTGCCGACGGAGAGACTCGAACTCTCACGGGTTGCCCCACCACCCCCTCAAGATGGCGTGTCTACCAATTCCACCACGTCGGCATGAATTTGATGAACTGAAAACTAGCAGAAATCAGTTTTTCGGGGCAGGGGGCGCGGCGGGCACGTCCGCGGGCTTGCTCTCGGGCGCCGGCGCCACGGGTGTTTCCGTCCCGGCGGCCTGCGTCGGCGTTGACGCGCCGGCCGGCGGCGCATGCTCCGTCGCCGGTTCCGTCGCCCCCGTTTTGGCCGTCTCGGGCGTGGCCGGCACGTCGGTGGCCTTGCTGGCCGCCGGCGCCTTGCCGGCGGGCGCGGTGACGACGCTTTCCATCAGGCTTTTTCTCGGGGTCTGCTCGATGGACAAATGCCACAGCACGAAACAGTTGATGAAAAACAAAGTGGCCAGTATCGCCGTGGTGGTCGACAGGAAGGAGGCCGAGCCGCGCGCGCCGAACACGGTCGCCGAGGCGCCGCTGCCGAAGGCCGCGCCGGTCTCGGCGCCGCGGCCGCGCTGGATCAGGATCAGCGCGGACAGCGCCACCGCCATCAATACGTGCAATACCAGCAGAACCGTCATCAACATGTTTCAATCTCTCGATTAACGTTGTCTCTCCGCGGCATGACAGATCGCGGCGAATTCCGCGGCGTCCAGCGACGCGCCGCCCACCAGCGCGCCGTCGATGTCGGCTTCGGCGAACAGCGCCGCCGCATTGGCGGCCTTGACGCTGCCGCCGTACAGGATGCGCGCCCGCGCCGCGGCGCCGGCGTCGTGGCCGGCGAGGCGCCGGCGCAAAAACGCGTGCACCGCCTGCGCCTGCGCAGGCTCCGCCACGCGCCCCGTGCCGATCGCCCACACCGGCTCGTAGGCGATCACCGCCTCCGCGAAGACCTTCGCGCCGCCGCTCAGCACGGCGTCGAGCTGCCGCGCCACCACCTGCTCGGTCGCGCCGGACTCGCGCTCGGCCAGCGTCTCGCCCACGCACAGGATGGGCGTCAGCCCCACTTCATGCGCCCGCGCGAATTTCGCGGCGACAATCTCATCCGTCTCGCCCTCCTCCCGCCGGCGCTCGGAATGGCCGACGATCACGTAGCGACAGCCCAGTTCCTTCAGCATGCCGCCTTCGACCTCGCCGGTGTGCGCGCCCGGGGGGTGCGGCGACAGGTTCTGCGCCCCCAGGCAGATGCGCCGGGTCACCGGCATGTCCGAGAGCAGCGCCGCCACGTCGCGCAGATGCACGAACGCCGGACACACCGCCACCTTCACGCCCGTCAGCGGCATCAATTCCCGGCGCAGGCCTTCGATCAAGGCCCGCGCCGAGGCCAGCGTGCCGTTCATTTTCCAGTTGCCGGCCACCAGCCGCTCACGCACGCGCATTCTCTCCTCGTGGGATCGCCGACCAGCCGCCCAATCACGGCCTGTCAACGCGGTATAGGATATACCGCCGTCTTTCGAAGACTGGAAGTCTTCGAAAGACGCAGAAAAGCAAAAACCGCGCTTTCTGCCTTTCGAACCGCAACAGTCCAGGGAAGGACTTTTGCGGCAAAGGCCAGGGGCCGCAAAGCTTAACCACCACCGACCCCGAAATCAATTTTTCACGCGTTTTCACGCGCGGCCCGGCTTGCGCCGGCCGGGGCAGGCCCGCCGCAGGCAGCACGCCGCGCAACGCGGCCGGGGGCGGCAGACGTCCTTGGCGTGACGGACGATGAGGGCGTGGTATTCATTATAGAGCGGCACGTCCGCGCCCAGCGCGGCCTCGAAGCCGGCGCGCAGA
Source organism: Gammaproteobacteria bacterium (assembly GCA_021324815.1). GTDB lineage: Bacteria > Pseudomonadota > Gammaproteobacteria > JAJPIJ01 > JAJPIJ01 > JAJPIJ01. The sequence continues at coordinate 13,258 of JAJPIJ010000037.1, read as the reverse complement.
TCCTCGTAGGATTCATCGCCCTTGATCAATCCCAGGCGCGAGAACAGCCGCCGCGTGTAGGCGTCGATGACGAACACCGGCCGTCGCAGGGCATAGAGCAAAATGTCATCGGCGGTCTCCGGGCCGACGCCGTGGACGCCGAGCAGATCGTGTCGCAACGCCGGCGTGTCCACCGCCCCGAGCGCCACCACGCCGCCGCGCGCGATGAGCCACTCGCAGAAATGGCGCAGCCGCCGCGCCTTGACGTTGAAATAGCCCGCCGGCCGCAGCAGCCTGGCCAGCCGCGCGTGGGGAAGCCCGACGATCCGGCGCGCACTCATCGCGCGCGCGGCGATCAAATTGGCGATGGCGCGCTCGACGTTGCGCCAGGCGGTGTTCTGCGTCAGCACCGCGCCGACCATGATTTCAAACGGCGTGTCGCCCGGCCACCAATGCTGCGGACCATGGTGGCCAAGGAGCCGTTCATGGACGGCGCGCAGCCGCCGCGCGTTCATCGCGCGCGTGAATGCGCCGTCCGCCGTGACGGTCGCCGCTTGCGACGGGTATCGCGGCGGGGCCGCTCGCGCCTGGCCGCGGGCTTGGGCGGTGATGCCGGCAGGCCGGCGAGCCGCAACAAGGCGTCGAGTTCCGCGCCCTCGATCTCCCGCCAGGCGCCGGAACGCTGATCGCGCGGCAGCTGGCAGGGACCGTAGCGCACGCGGATGAGGCGGCTCACCGTCAGTCCCTGCGATTCCCACAGACGCTTGACCTCGCGGTTGCGGCCTTCGCGCAGGGTGACGTGATACCAATGGTTGGCGCCGCTGCCGCCCGCGTCGGTGATGGCCTCGAAACGCGCCGGCCCGTCCTCCAGCTCCACGCCGCTTTGCAGGCGGCGCAGCGTCTCGGGCGCGACCGCGCCCAGGATGCGCACGGCGTATTCGCGCTCGACGCCGCTCGAAGGGTGCATGAGGCGATGGGCCAGCTCGCCGTCGGTGGTGAAGAGCAGCAGGCCCGAGGTGGCAACGTCAAGGCGGCCGACGTTGATCCAGCGTCCGCCGCGCAGTTTCGGCAGCGCATCGAAGACCGTCTTGCGGCCCTGCTCGTCCTGGCGGCTGCACACCTCGCCCGCCGGCTTGTGATAGGCGATCACCCGCCGCACCGAAGGCAGCAGGCGCGCGCCGGGCACGCGGCGGCCGTCCACGCGGATGTCATCGCCGGGATCCACCGCCTGGCCGATCCGCGCGACGCTGCCGTTGACACTGATGCGCCCGGCGGCGATCCACGCCTCCAGCTGGCGGCGCGACCCCAGCCCGGCGCGGGCCAGAACTTTATGAATTCGTTCGGACACCTGTGGACGGGACGTTTACTTGGCCGCTTCGGCGGCCTCGGCGCCGCCTTCCTGCCCGCCGTCGTCCTCGGCAGGGGGGGAAGGCGCGGCCTCATCCCCCGACTCCGCCTCGTTCGCGGCCCCGGCGGCCCCGGCCGCCGGCGGCGATTCGCGGAACAGGTCGAGATTGATGTCCTCGATGTCCCGCAGCTCCGACAGCTCCGGCAGATCGGACAGGCTCTTGAGATTGAAGTAATCAAGGAATTCCCTGGTGGTCGCGTACACCGCCGGGCGGCCGGGAACGTCGCGGTAGCCCGCCACGCGGATCCATTCGCGCTCGGTCAGCGTCTTCAAAATGCTCGGCGCCAGCGACACGCCGCGGATGTCCTCGATCTCGCCGCGCGTAATCGGCTGCCGGTAGGCGATGATGGCCAGCGTCTCCAGCAGCGCGCGCGAATATCGCGGCGCCCGCTCCTCCCACAGGCGGTTGATCCAGGGCGCGAATTCGGCGCGGGCCTGGAAGCGCCAGCCGCTCGCCACCTGCTTGAGCTCGACGCCGCGGCCGGCGTAATCCTCTTGCAGCGATTCCACCGCCGCGCGGATGGCCTCGCGTTCCGGCACCGGACCCAGCCCGAGATCGAACAGCGCCTCCAGTCGATCCAGCGACAGCGGCTCCTCGGCCACCATCAGCGCGGCCTCGATGATTTTTTTCAGTTCTTCCACGTTCATGTTTGCGCCGACACCGCCTTCACGTAGATCGGGCCGTGCGGCTCGTTCTGCACCATCTCTATCATGGCCCCCCGCAGCAGCTCCAGGATGGCGAGCAGCGTCACCACCACGCCGGCGCGGCCCTCGGCCACGGTGAACAGCCGGGTGAATTCCACGAAACCGCCGCGGCAGCGCTCCAGCACGCTGGCCATGCGCTCGCGCACCGACAGCGGCTCGCGCCGCACGCGATGATTCGAGAACAGCTCGGCGCGCGCCAGCACCTCCGCGAACGCCGCCATCAGTTCCTGCATGGTCACCGCCGGCGGGCGCAGGCTGACGTGTCGTTCGGGGAAGGGCACAACCACGGCGTGCAGGTCGCGCTCCAGCCGCGGCAATTGTTCCAAATCCTCCGCCGCCTTCTTGTAGCGCTCGTATTCCTGCAGCCGGCGCACGAGTTCGGCGCGCGGATCCTCCTCCTCGTCGGCGGGGGCGGGCCGCGGCAGCAGCATGCGCGACTTGATCTCGGCCAGCATCGCCGCCATCACCAGGTACTCCGCCGCCAGCTCCAGTTGCAACTCCTGCATGAGATCGATGTAGGACATGTACTGGCGCGTGATTTGGGCGATGGGGATGTCCAGGATGTCCAGGTTCTGCCGCTTGATCAGGTACAGCAGGAGATCCAGCGGCCCCTCGAAGGTCTCCTCCAGGAACACCGCCAGCGCGTCCGGCGGGATGTAGAGGTCCTTGGGCAATTCCGTCAGCGGCACGCCCTGCACGACGGCGAACGGCATCTCCTCCTGCTCCGGATGCGTGGCGGTCACCAGGTCGCCGTCACCCGTGTTCATCGATAGACCAGCCCCATGGCTTCGCGCACATCCTCCAGCGTCTCGCGCGCGACGTCGCGCGCCTTCTCGCAGCCTTTATCCAGGATGGCGCGGACATTGTCGGGGTCCCTCTGGTATTCCAGGCTGCGCTCCCGGATGGGCTTCAATTCCTTCAGCACCGCGTCGATCACCGGCTGCTTGCACTCCAGACAGCCGATGCCGGCGCTGCGGCAGCCCCGCTGCACCCATTTCTTCACCTCGTCGCCGGAGTATATCTCGTGGAATTTCCACACCGGGCATTTGTCCGGGTCGCCCGGATCGGAGCGGCGCACCCGCGCCGGATCGGTGGGCATGGTGCGCAGTTTCTTTTCCACCACCTCCGGGTCCTCGCGCAGGCTGATGGTGTTGTTGTAGGACTTGGACATCTTCTCGCCGTCCAGCCCCGGCACCTTGGAGGCATGCGTCAGCAGCGGGTGCGGCTCCGGCAGGATGACCTTGCCGCCGCCCTCGAGGTGGCCGAGCAGCCGTTCGCGGTCGCCGAGGCTGATGTTCCGCCGCGCGTCGATCAGCGCCCTGGCCTTCTCCAGCGCCGCCGCATCGCCGGTCTCCAGGTACTGCCTGCGCAGGTCGTTGTAGAGGGTGGCGTTCTTCCTGCCGAGCTTCTTCACCGCCGCCTCCGCCTTCTGCTCGTAGCCCGGCTCGCGACCGTAGAGGAAATTGAAGCGCCGCGCGACTTCGCGCGACAGCTCGATGTGCGCCACCTGGTCCTCGCCCACCGGCACGAAGCCCGCCTTGTAGCAGAGCACGTCCGCCGTCTGCAGCAGCGGGTAGCCGAGAAACCCGTAGGTCGAGAGGTCCCGGCCCGCCAGCTTTTCCTGCTGGTCCTTGTAGGACGGCACCCGTTCCAGCCAGCCGAGCGGCGTGATCATCGACAGCAGCAGGTGCAGCTCGGCGTGCTCCGGGACGCGCGACTGGATGAACAGCGTCGCCTCGCCCGGATTCAGGCCCACGGCCAGCCAGTCCACCACCATGTCCAGCACCGAGGCGGCGATGACGGCGGTGTCCTCGTAGACGGTGGTCAGCGCGTGCCAGTCGGCGACGAAATAAAAGCTTTCGTACTCGTGCTGCAAACGCACCCAGTTCTTGAGTACGCCATGGTAGTGTCCGAGATGCAGCGCCCCCGTGGGGCGCATGCCGGATACCACGCGTCGGCTGGCGGCCATGCTGGAAGAAACCCCCGTTTGGCGGTGTGTTTATTTACACTGAGATGGCAAATGAAAGGGGCATTTTACCCCAGCGAGGCTTTGCGCCCAAACGAAATATTTCTGAAGACGCCCTTTCCGATCAATGTCCTAGCGTGTCGCGGCGGGCGCAACGCCTGAGGTCTCCACCGGACCGCTGCCGACCCGCACCACGCGCGGCCCGCCCTCGGCCAGATCGATCACCGTGGTGGGCGTCAGCCCGCAATTACCGCCGCCCACCACGAGATCCACCCGGTTCCCCAGCCGCGCCATGATGACCTCCGGATCGTTGAGCGGCAAATCCTCGCCCGGCAACATCAGCGTGGAACTCATGAGCGGCTCGCCGTGCAGCGCCAGCAGCGCCTGCGCAATCCGGTGATCCGGCACCCGCAGGCCGATGGTCTTGCGCTTGGGATTCTGCAACCGGCGCGGCACCTCGTGCGTGGCGCGCAACAGGAAGGTGTACGGCCCGGGCGTCAGCGATTTCATCAGCCGGTAGGCCGGATTGTCGACGCGCGCGTAGGTCGCCAGCTGCGACAGGTCGCGGCACACCAGCGTGAAATTGTGGCGGGCGTCGAGCCGCCGCAGGCGGCGGATGCGCTCCTGCGCGTCCTTGTCGCCGATCCTGCAGCCCAGCGCGTAGCAGGAGTCGGTGGGATAAATGATGACGCCCCCTTCGCGCAGCACCGCCACCACCTGCTCCAGTTTGCGGCGTTCCGGGTTTTGCGGATGAATTTGCAGCAAGCGTCCCATGGGTAAACTCGCGGTGCAGCCGCGGGCGTGTTTCCGGTATGATTATAATCCTCCCACACCGCGCCGGCCGACGCATGAAAGTATTGCTCGATTTCCTCCCCGTATTGCTGTTTTTCATCGCCTATTACATCCCGGCGGATCGCAGTCAGGGCATTTACCTCGCCACGGCGGTGGCCATCGGCGCCTCGCTTGCGCAGGTGTCGTGGCACCGGCTGCGCCACGGCCGCTTCGAAAAAATGCAGCTGGTGACGCTGGCGCTGCTCATCGTGCTCGGCGGCGCCACCCTGTTGCTGCACGACGCGCGCTACATCAAGTGGAAGCCCACGGCGGTGTACTGGGCCTTCGCGCTCGTCTTCCTCGGCAGCGAATTCATCGGCGGGAAGAACCTGGCGCGGCGGATGATGGAAGGCGCGATCACCGCGCCCGCCGTGGTGTGGCGCCGGCTGAACTTGAGCTGGGCGCTGTTCTTCGTCTTTCTCGGCGGCCTCAATCTCTTTGTTGCGTTCAATTTCGCTGAGGAGACGTGGGTGAAATTCAAGCTGTTCGGCATACTGGGGCTGATTCTCGTGTTCGCGGTGGCGCAGTCGTTCTACCTCGCCCGCCACGCCGGGGAAGTCCACAAGACCACGCCCTGAGGAGTGCACATGTACTACGTCATCATCGGCGAAGACCGCGCCAACAGCCTGGAGAAACGCCTGCAGACGCGACCGCAGCATGTGGAGCGCCTGCAAATGCTGAAGGATCAGGGCCGGCTGCTGCTGGCCGGCCCCTTCCCCGCCATCGACAGTCCCGATCCCGGGCCGGCGGGATTCACCGGCAGCATCATCATCGCCGAGTTCGACTCGCTCGCATCCGCGCAGCAGTGGGCCGACGCCGATCCATACCTGGCGGCGGGCGTCTACCGGCGCGTGACGGTCAGGCCGTTCAAGAAAACACTGCCATAAGCAATCTTTCCGATGCAAGATCGCATGACGCGCATCCGCAACCGCCTGCAACAGGCGCTGTCGCCGGCGGCGCTGGAATTGATCGACGAGAGCCACCTGCACGCCGGCCACGCCGGCGCCAGCAGCGGCCGGGGCCATTTCCGGCTGCGCATCGTGAGCCGCCGCTTCGCGGGCCTGAATCCCGTGCAGCGCCATCGCCTCGTCTATGACGCGCTCGGCGATCTGATGCAAACCGACATCCACGCCCTCAGCATCGACGCCTTAGAGTCAGATAAAAACTCGACCAATGTCTAAAAAACAAAAAGTGAGCGCTAAAACAAGGCCTCCATTGAAGTGGGCTGGCGGCAAGTTTCGTATCGTAGATGAGATTTGCCGGCTCTTGCCCAAAGGTAAACGTTTGATAGAGCCTTTCGTTGGCTCAGGTGCTGTTTTTCTGAACACTGATTTTGAACAGTATGTGATAAGCGACATAAATTATGACCTTATTCTTTTTTACAGAATATTAAAGAAAGAGCAGAAAAAATTTATTTCCAACGCAAAGAGATTGTTCACTTCACGAAACAATAATGCAGAAAGCTATTATCGACTTCGTAAGGAATTTAACACCACGACAAACCCGTTGCGAAAAGCGACACTGTTTCTGTATCTAAACAAACATGGATATAACGGACTATGTCGGTACAACGCTGCTGGCGAAATGAATGTTCCGTTCGGGCGTTATAAAAAACCGTATTTTCCAGAACGCGAACTGTTGGCTTTTATTGAGAAAGCTGAGCGTGTCAGCATCAAACATGAAGATTTCGCCAAGGCGATGAGATCGGCACACATTGGTGACGTAATCTATTGTGATCCACCTTACGTGCCATTAAGTGACACTTCTAACTTCACCACCTACAGTGCGGGTGGGTTTTCCCGTTCAGATCAGCAACGACTCGCAGATATTGCTGAAGAGACGGCAAAGCGTGGTATCCCCGTTTTAATTTCCAATCATTATACCTCTGATACATCGCGGATGTACCGAGCTGCCAAAGCCGCCAAATTAGAATCTTTAAATGTAAGACGGTTAATCAGTTGCAATAGCAGCAAAAGGGAAAATGCCAGAGAAGTTCTCGCATTATTTTGTCCCAAGAGTTGATGCTTCCGGAGGTGTACCATGCCTAGGAGCCAAGGCGGTCAGGCGAATAAAACGGGCAACGTGCTGGAGCAAGTGGTCATTAGCGCGTTAAATGCACACGATTTCGTCATGGTTCCATATCGTGAATACGAACACCATCAAGAAAAATACGGGAAAGAATTAGTGCTGCGTAATGTGCCTTACACGACACTTTATGGCGGACGGGGGTACACTGAATTTCTTATTCTCTCTGAACGTTACAATGTACGCACTCGGATTGAGTGCAAATGGCAACAAGGCGCTGGCAGCGTGGATGAAAAACTTCCCTACACCTACCTTAGCTGTGCCGAATCAATGGACGAAAATGACATTATCATTCTGATTGATGGCAAGGGGTTCCGCGATGGTGCAGTAGACTGGCTGCGAAATGCGGCGGAACAAAGAAAGTACATTCCAGCGAACTGCCCGAACAAGCATATCCGAGTTATGAATACCACTGAATTTCTAACCTGGTGTAATAACACATTCCGGTGATATAAACCGAATTGACATGAGTGAGACGCTGGAACTGGCGAAGGCCCTGATCAATCGGCCGTCGGTGACGCCCGACGACGCCGGCTGCCAGGCGCTCGTCGCCGCGCGGCTGCGAACGCTCGGCTTCGACATCGAGGCCATGATGTTCGGCGAGGTGGAAAATCTGTGGGCGCGGCGCGGCACAGCAAAGCCGCTGTTCGTATTCGCCGGACACACCGACGTGGTGCCGCCGGGGCCGCGCGAGATGTGGACCTCCGATCCGTTCGTGCCCGAGGTGCGCGACGGCAGGCTGTACGGGCGCGGCGCCGCCGATATGAAGGCCAGCATCGCGGCGATGGTCACCGCCGTCGAACGTTTTCTCGCGCGACACCCGCAACCGCAAGGCTCGATCGCCTTCCTGCTGACCAGCGATGAGGAAGGGCCGGCGGTGGACGGCACGGTGCGGGTCGTCGGGAAACTCAAGCAACGCGGCGAGCAGATCGACTGGTGCCTGGTCGGCGAGCCGTCCTCGGAGAAGGGCATCGGCGACACCGCCAGGAATGGCCGGCGCGGATCGCTCAACGGCACGCTCAGGGTGCGCGGCGTGCAGGGCCATGTCGCCTATCCGCATCTCGCCAAGAATCCGGTGCACATGGCCCTGCCCGCGCTGGCGGAACTCGCGGCAATGAGCTGGGACAACGGCAACGCGCATTTCCCGCCGACCGGCTTCCAGATCTCCAACATCAACTGCGGCACGGGCGCGGACAATGTCATCCCCGGCGAGCTGGAGGTGCTGTTCAACTTCCGCTACTCGACGGAGCAGACCGCGGCGGGATTGCAGCGGCGCGTCGAGGAGGTCTTGCGCCGCCATCATCTCGACTATGCCATCGACTGGCGCCTGTCCGGCGAGCCGTTCCTGACGCCGCGCGGCAGGCTGGTCGAGGCGGCGCGACGGGCGGTGAAGGAGGTGCGCGGAATCGATCTGGAACTGTCGACCGGCGGCGGCACCTCCGACGGCCGCTTCATCGCCCCGACCGGCGCGGAGGTCCTCGAGCTCGGGCCGCTCAACGCCACCATCCACAAGGTGGACGAGCATATCGCGGTGGCCGACCTCGACGCGCTTTCCGCCATGTACGAAAAGCTGCTGGAGCAATTGCTGGCGCGCTAGGGACGCGCCGGACCTCATGACCGATCCCTGTCCCAAGTGCCGCTATGCGCGCCGGCCGGAGGACACGGCGCCGGACTGGCAGTGTCCGAACTGCGGCATCGCCATCGCCAAATATCTGGCGCACCAGCAGCTGGCCCGCGCGCAGGTCCCGGTGGCTCCCCCGCGGCTGCAAACGCAGAGAACGGGCCTGCTGTGGCTGGGCGTGGCGGCCGCCGGCTGCATCTCGTTCGGCCTGCTCCACGCCACCGCCACGCCGGCCGCGCGCCTGGACGATCCCCGGATACACGCCGCCGTCTTCGCCAATACGGATTACAAGGTGGTCATGTATGCCACCCAGTGGTGCCCCTACTGCGCCCGGGCGCGGGCCTATTTCAAAAGCCATCACATTGATTATCTCGAGCGGGACGTCGAAAACGACCCCGAGGCGGGCCGCGTCCACCGCGACGTCCTGCATGCCAGGGGCATTCCCGTGATCGTCATCGGCGATGAAATCATCAGGGGATACGGCGAGGCCGCCATCGCGCAGGCCCTGTCGCAGTTGAATTGACCGTGGCCGCGGAGACCGCCATACACCGGTTCGTCAACGAGGCGCGGTCCGGGAGACTGGCGCGCGTGATTACCCGCATGCGCTCCGGCTGGGCGGCGCTGGGCGATCCGCAAATCCTGCCGGGCTATTGCGTGCTGTACCCCGATCCGGTGACGGCCGATTTGCACGAGTTGGCGGTCGACGCCCGGGCGCAATTCCTGGGCGACATGGCCGATCTCGGCGCCGCCGTGCTGGCGGTCACCGGCGCGGTGCGCATCAACTACGAGATGCTCGGCAATGTCGAGCCGGCGCTGCACGCACACGTCATCCCGCGCTACGCCAGCGAGCCGGAGGCCCGGCGCCGGCAGCCCGTCTGGCTGCACGACTGGGGCGCCGCCCCGGCCTTCGATCCGGCGCGCGATCGGCCGCTGATGGAGCGCCTCGCCGCCGCCCTGCGCCGGCCGGTTTGATTAAGCCCGGCGTTCTTGACAGAATTCGCCTTTCGCAACGCACCATCGACCGGCCCGCTTCAAGGAGGCTTCATGTCCATACGCCATCACGCATTCGTCCTCTCCGCCGTGCTGCTCGCCGCGACCGCCGCTTGCAGCCGCCATCACGACGAGGACAAGGGCAAGAAACCGGAGGGTTCCAGCGACGTCACCCAGCCCAAGGTGGTGCTGGAGGCGACGACCGCCCAGACCGAACCGGCCCCGGCCGCCACGCCGCCGGTGGCCGCAGTGAAGGCGCCACCGCCGCCGCCCCCGGCGCCTCCCGCGCCGGATCCGTTCATCGTCCAGGCGCAGGCCAGGGCCGCCGAAATCGACAACAGCCTGGCCGGCCTGGCCAAGAGCGAGGGCCGCTGGCAGGCCGGCAGCAACGAATCCACCTTCACCGCCTACTTCTCCGGCGCCAATCTGGTGCTGATCGAGGAGCACTTGAGCGCCGGCGACCGGGGCTCCTCGACCAACAAGTACTACTTTGACAACGGCAACCTTAGCTACTACCAGGAGGAGGGCCAGTGGCGCGAGTTCAACTCCCCGACGCCGGTGAACACGCGCAAGATTACGCGCAGCATGGTGTTCGACGCCGACGGCAGGCTGACCGCCGCCGCGAAGACCGTCGATGACGTCTCCACGCCGATCGGCGAATACGAGGCGCTGCCGGTGCAGACGCGGGCGCAGAATCTGCACAACGTCGCCCGGCCGCCCGCGGCCGTGGCGGAAGCCGCCGCCGGGAAGCCGGCGGCCAGGAGCAGGGTCAAGGCGGTGGTGAAACCCGCTGAAAAAGAGGCCAGGGAAGCCGCCGGCTCGAAGATCAGTTTTGCCGGAGGCTCGAACCAGACCACCGTCTCGGGCAAGGTCGGTGGCAAATCGGTGCGCGAGTACGTGATTGCCGCCAAGGACGGCCAGACGCTGACGCTCAAGCTCGACAGCGATCAGGACGCCGCCTCCTTCGGGGTTTACAGCAATCGCGGCGAGATCGTCTCCAACCTCAAGGACTGGTCGGCCAAGCTGCACCGCGACGGCGACTACAGGATCCGCGTGAGCTCCGGTTCAGGCGGGAACGTCAGTTACCACTTGAGCGTGAGTCTGCAATAGCCGCGTGGCTCAATCCAGACATAGCTCGGAATCGGCACTGCGAGTAATCCAGCGCCTTACAAAAAACCGTTCGCCCTGAGGTATCGAAGGGTGAACGGTTTTTTTGACATTTAGCAAACAAGCAGTCAGCTTCTGACGGGTTACCCTTCTTAAAGCTTCAACCGCCACCGCCGCCCTTGCGGATGCCGCCCCTGGTCAGTTCCGCGGGATCGAGCAGGCGCTTGAGTTCCTTCTCCGACAGCCTGGTCATGGCCCGGGCGACCTCGAGGATGGGCTTGTTCGCCTTGTAGGCGCGCTTGGCGATCTTGGCGCCCTGCTCATAGCCGATCACCGCGTTCAAGGCCGTGACCAGGATGGGATTGCGGTCCAGCGCCTCGTTCAGCCGCGCGCGGTTCACGGTGAACCCCGCGATCGCCTTGTCCGCCAGCAGGCGCGAGGCGTTGGCGAGGATTTCAATGCTCTGGCACAGGTTGTAGGCGATCACCGGCAGCATCACGTTCAACTGGAAGTTGCCCGACTGCCCGCCGATGGCGATGGTGAGGTCGTTGCCGATCACCTGCGCGCAGACCATGCACACCGCCTCCGGGATGACGGGGTTCACCTTGCCCGGCATGATGCTGCTGCCGGGCTGCAGATCGGGCAGCGAAATCTCGGCGAGCCCCGCGAGCGGTCCGCTGTTCATCCAGCGCAGGTCATTGGCGATCTTGGTCAGGCTCACGGCGATGGTCTTCAACTGGCCGCTCATCTCCACCGCCGCGTCCTGCGAACTCAGGCCTTCGAAGTAGTTGCCCTTGGACTTGAACGGTACACCGGTCAGCGAAGTCAATTCCGCCGCCACGCGCGCGCCGAACTCGGGATGGGCGTTCAAGCCGGTGCCGACCGCGGAGCCGCCCTGCGGGATGGCGCTCAGGCGCTCCAGCGCCGCGTGCACGCGCTCGATGCCGTGGCGGACCTGCGTCTCCCAGCCCGACAGCTCCTGCGCCATGGTGACCGGCAGGGCGTCCATCAAGTGCGTGCGGCCGGTCTTCACCACGCTCTTCAATTTCGCGGCGCGGCGGGCGATGGTGTCGGCCAGGTGCTCAAGGGCGGGAATCAGATCGCGCGTCGCCAGCAGGCAGCCGGCGACGTGAATGGCCGTCGGCACCACGTCGTTGCTGCTCTGCCCCATGTTGACGTGATCGTTGGGATGCACCTTCGCGCCCAGCCGCTGCGAGGCCAGATTAGCGATCACCTCGTTGGCGTTCATGTTGGGGCTGGTGCCGGAGCCGGTCTGGAAGACATCCACCGGGAACTGCGCGTCGTGGCGGCCCTTCGACACCTCCAGCGCCGCGGCCTGAATGGCTTTCGCCATCGGTTTCTCCATGAGCCCCAGGTCCTGATTGGCCCTGGCGGCGGCGGCCTTGATGAGACCGATGGCCTCGATGAAGGCGCGCGGCATGCGCAGGCCGCTGATGGGAAAATTGTCCACCGCGCGCTGGGTCTGCGCCGCGTACAGCGCGTCCCTGGGCACGCGCACCCCGCCCATGCTGTCTTTCTCCACGCGGTAATCCTGCTTGCTCATGGCGCTCCCCCAGATAATGGCGCGCAATTATAACAGCCGGGAATCCCCGCATCCCCTTCCGGAAGACGGCAAAGAGGGATCGGAGCGCTCCCTCGTGAAAGCCGGTCCTGGAGGTTTCAAAAAAAGGTGCTGCGCTGCAGCGGCCCTACGTTGGTAAAAAAACCTCTTGAGCTGTTCGGCAATCGAGTGGTGGAACACCACCATGACCGCCGGGATAAGGTAAAACCTGATGGCGCACACGCGCGGATTGCCGTGCGGGGCGAAAAGCCTGCGCAGGACTGGTTGAGGACGTCGGCGACGGCATGGACATCACATCTACAAGCCGCCTGCCGTGCTTCGTCCGTTATTGGCCCAACGCTTTGAACAGCGCCTCCTTCAAGGATTGAAGGATTGCGCGCGGTAGGGCTTCGCAAGCCAGTGATCATTCAGATGGCTGATGCTGCGGCGATCCGCGGCGGCCTGGGGGGCGTAGCCCGATGTGTACAGCACCTTCAACTCCGGAAGACGCTCGCGTATCTTCGCGGCCAGTTCCACGCCCGTCATCCCGCCCGGCATGATCATATCGGTGAAGAGGAGATCGATGGCGGGGTGACTGTCCAAGACCTTCAGTGCCGCCGGCCCGTTGCCGGCAGTCAGGACCTTGCATCCCGTTTCCTCCAGCAGCAGAACCGCGAGTTTGCGCAAAGCCTCGTCGTCCTCGACCAGCAGGACGGTCCGGCCCCCGATGGTCTTGTCTTTATCGCCACTGCCGGATTCTTGCGCCGCCTTCTTATGCTCGCCATTGACGGCCCTTGGCAGATAGATCTTGAAACTGGTGCCGCAGCCCGGCTCGGAGTAGACCTCGATCGTGCCGCCGGATTGTTTGATAAAACCATACACCATGGCCAGCCCCAGGCCGGTGCCCTTGCCGGCCGGCTTGGTGGTGAAGAACGGCTCGAAGATCCGCCGCTTGATCTCCTCACTCATGCCCATGCCGGTGTCGCTCACCGTGAGCTGGACATA
>JAJPIJ010000001.1 GCA_021324815.1 Gammaproteobacteria bacterium | reverse complement strand
TCCTTGGTCCACAGCGCCGCAGTCATCGCTTGATTGCGGCCGGCCACCTGGACCGGATCTGGAGTAATTACAAACACGTCGTCGCGGAAGTTGATGGTGGCGGAGGTGGACAGCGTGATCGGGGCGGCGGTGTCAACCACGCTCACCGTGGTGTCGTCGGCATGGGTGTCGCTCAATCCCAGCGTGATCACGCCGTTGTCGCTTGTGACAAAGGTATAGGTCGCCGCGCCGCTGTCGGCCGCGCCGGGGGTGAGCGTGCCGTTGGCGCTCACGATCGACCAGTTGCCATGGCCGGCGGAGGTGGTGATGCTGATCGTGCCGGTGTAGTTGGTGATGACGCCGTTGCTCGCGTCCAGCGCCGTGATGGTGATGCTCTTCGTTGAGCAAGTGCTCGCCGCGGCCGCGCCGATGTCGATGGCGAACAGGCTGATCGAGGACCCCGGCCGCAGCGCCAGCATGTCCGTGGCGCCGGTGTCGGCGGCGGGGGCGGGGGCGCTGTAGGAGGCGGTGCGCGTTCCCGTCGCGCCCGAGCTGGCGTTCAACTGCGTATTCATTTCCACCGCCAGGCCGAGGGCATCCGGCGGCGTCAGCGACGCGACGTCGACCTGCTCAGTCATGCCCGCGGGCGGCGTCCAGGTCGATGATGAATTGGACGTGTGCGTGCTCACCAGCATGGTATTGGGAACGGCCCCGACATTGATCGATGGCGCCGTGTGGGAGGTGCTTGACGGCGTCAGCTGGCCGCCGTCAGCCACGATCGGATTCGTGTTGTCCACGCCGGAGAAGCTCAGGATGCCGCCGGCCGCGCCCGCATGGACCGGCGAGCCCCCAAAGGTCCAGGTGTAGCTGGCCGGCTCCGTCCCGTTGACGACGCGCCGGTACACGAACAACTGCAGGCCGTTGCCGCCCGTGCCGCCGCCACTGGGCTGCAACTGGGTGTCCACCGGCGTCCAGTCGGGGTCCGCCGTCACGGACACGGTGCAGGGCAGGGCGGCATTGCTGCAAGGCCGCACCGACACGCTGGCAATCATCACGTCATTCACGGCCGTTCCCGTCGGCACATTGATCGTCAACGTATTGCCGGCGGCGCGCAGTGCGGCCATCTGCGCGATGTTGTCCGCGGCGCCGGCGGCGATGGTCGAGGTCTTGGCGCCCGAGGCGCCGGCGGCGGCGAGGAGTTGATCGTCCTCTGACGCCGTGACGCCGTTTGTTCCCCCGGATGAATTGACATCATAGCGTTCGGTCATGCCCGTGGCCGTGGAATGAGTGCTGGCGCGCGAGGAACCCAGCAGTGCCACCAGCATCGCCCCTGGCGTGGTGGTGGTGATGTTGGGAAGCGTGATGGTGGCGCTGTTATTGGTGGCCACAGCGCCAAAGGCGTCGATCGGCGATCCGGTCGCATCCACGCCGCGGTAGGCGACGATACCCCCGGCCACGTGCTTCGGAGTACCCCACGACCAAGTGTAACTGGCGGGCTCGCCCGCGGCGACGCGGCGCCAGTAGACCGCTTGCGTCATTTGATCGCCGGCCGTGGTTGTGGAACGCAGATCGATCAGGGTCCAGGAGACCGCCGGCGGCGTGATGGTGGTGAACACGCCATCGAGCGTGATTTGGGCAATCATCACATCGTCGACCGCCGTGCCTCCGGGCCGGTTGACGGTAATCGAACTGGCGTTGGCGTTGACATTGGAGGCCAAACCGACGCGGGTGATCGTCGTGACCCCGCTGACGCTCGCCTGCGAGGCGGCGCGGAACGTGATCGCCTGCACGACGGCGGGCGGCAGCCATGCCGTTGCCAGCAGCGCCAGCACGACTGCACGTTGCCGCCCCAGGCTCCCGAGATTCATGACCCTTGTTCCATTGTCAGCTTGATCCGGCGCCCGATGTCATTCGCTCCCGCTCGAGGCCCATAAACGCCGTTCATAAAGCTACAGCATTTATCCGATACTCTCCAAGCCCTGGAAATTTCAAACCAGAATGAATTTTTTTCCGGTTGCCGTCGAGGAAATTCTGGTCCAGGGCGCACAGTTATCCGTGCACGGTGTCTCAATTCCGGCGTTAATTTCCGGGATTCATGAATCAATTCATGTTTCGGCGACGCCTGAACCGCCCGCGGCGATGCGAGTCATTCGCGGGTTTCATGGCGAGGCTTGACTTCCACAGCGGCGCCGGCGTCAACTTGTCAGGCTTCGGGCGGCAAGGCTATGCTTAGCATCCCCGCTTTTCATTCCCCTTCAATGAATCGCGATAGCAGAGGGTTCACCGGATTGAACCGGTGGCGGGCGGGATGCTCTCAATACATAACAAAGAGTTCGCTGGATTGGTAAATGAACCATAGGTTGCCCACATCAATCGCTCAGGCGCTGGCGGTGGCGTTGACGTTGGTTTCCGTCGCGCCGCCCGGCCTCGCCGCTGACGACTCCCCGCCTGCAACGCCCGCCACTGCGGCGCCTGCGGCCCCGGCGCCGGAGGGGCTGCCGATCGACGACCTGCGCGTGTACACCGAGGTCTACGCCAAGGTCAAAAGCGACTACGTCGAGCCGGTCACGGACAAGACCCTGATCGAAAACTCCATCCGCGGCCTGCTCGGCGGGCTGGACCCCCACTCGGCCTATCTCGACCCGGAGGAATACAAGAACCTGCAGGAGGGCACCAGCGGCGAGTTCGGCGGCCTGGGGATAGAGATCGGCGTCGACGACGGCCTCTTCAAGGTCATCGCCCCGATCGACGACACGCCGGCGCAGAAGGCCGGCATCCAGGCCGGCGACATCATCATCAAGATCAACGACACGCCGACCAAGGGCATGAACATGAACGACGTGGTCAACCTGCTGCGCGGGCGGCCCGGCACGGAGCTGACGCTGACCATCGTGCGGCAGGGGCAGGACAAGCCGCTGCCCATTACCATCCGGCGCGACATCATCAAGGTGGCGAGCGTCAAGGGCGCCCTGCTGGAGCCGGGTTTCGGCTACGTGCGCATCTCCCATTTCCAGGCCCACACCGGCGCTGATCTGAAGTCCACCCTGGATCGCCTGCAAAGCGAAAACAAGGGCGCGCTCAAGGGCCTGGTCCTGGATCTGCGCAACGATCCCGGCGGCGTGCTGACCGAGGCCGTCGAGGTCTGCGATGATTTCATGGACTCGGGCAGGATCGTCTACACCGACGGCCGCGTTGCGGATTCGAAACTGGAATTCTCCGCCAAACCGGGGGACCTGTTGAACGGCGCGCCCATGGTGGTGCTGATCAACGGCGGCTCCGCCTCCGCCTCCGAGATCGTCGCCGGCGCGTTGCAGGACAGCCAGCGCGCGGTGATCATGGGCAGCCAGAGCTTCGGCAAGGGATCGGTGCAGACCATTCTGCCGATGAACAACGGCGCCGCGCTGAAACTGACCACGGCCCGTTACTACACGCCCTCGGGACGCTCCATCCAGGCCCAGGGCATCACCCCCGACATCGTCATCAAGCCGGCCCGGCTCGCGGACGTCCAGGAGGAGATCGCCAACACGGTCAAGGAAAAGGACTTGTCCGGCCATCTCATCAATCAGGATGACAACGGCAAGCCATCCGCGCCGGCGCGGGCGGCGAAGCCCGGCGCGGAGGCGCCGCAAAGCACCGACTATGAATTGCACGAGGCGCTCAACATGCTCAAGGGCATGGCCTTGCTGAAGGAGCGCGCGGCCGCCGCGCACGGTTGAGCATGCGCATGCGCCGTTTCATTCCTTTTCTGGCGCCGGCGCTTGGCACCCTCTGCTTCGCGGGCGCCGCTGCGTCGTTGCGCGCCGAGCCGGAGGCGCTGCCGGCCATCGGCATCATCATCGACGACATGGGCTACCGCATGGCCGAGTGCCGCGAGGCGCTGTCGCTGCCGGGACCGCTGGCGTATTCCTTCTTCCCGCATCTGTCCGGCAACCGGGAACTGCTGCGGCGCGCAACTGCGGGCGGAAAGGAAATCCTGCTGCACCTGCCGATGGAAGCCGAGCGCAAAAACAACCTTCTCGGTCCCGGCGCCCTGTTCGAACGCATGAACCGCGAGCAACTGACATCGACGCTCGAGGCGGACTTCACCTCCGTGCCGCAGGCCATCGGCGTCAACAATCATGAAGGCAGCGTGCTCACCGCCGACCCGCAGGCGATGGACTGGCTGATGCAGGCGATCAAGGCGCGCGGCGGGTTGTTCTTCGTCGACAGCCGCACCACCGGCCGCACCGTCGCCGGGCGGGCCGCGGCGGCGCAAGGGGTTCCGCACCTGAACCGCGACGTATTCCTGGACAATGAACCGGATCGCGAGGCGATCCGCCGCCAGTTTCTGACGCTCATCGAGACCGCCAGGCGCCGCGGCACGGCGCTGGCCATCGGCCATCCGAAGCCGGAGACGCTGGCGGTGCTCGCCGAAATGCTGCCCACCCTGCCGCGGGAGGGCGTGCAACTGGTGCCCGTGCATGAACTGCTCGCCCGGCAATCGCATGCGGAGGCTGCATGGCAACCGTCCTTGTCCCCCTCGCCCAGGGTTGCGAAGAACTAGAGGCGGTGACCGTCATCGATCTGCTGCGGCGCGCGCAGATCACCGTGGTCACCGCCGGTCTCGACGACCAGCCCGTGCGCGGGAGCCGCGGTGTGCGATTGATTCCGGACACCACGCTTAAGACCGCGCTCGAACAGGACTACGACATGATCGTCCTGCCCGGCGGCATGCCCGGCGCCGATCATCTGGAACGCGATCCTCGCCTGCGCGCGGCGCTCAAGGCCGCCGCCGCGCGCGGCAAGTTCATCGCCGCCATCTGCGCGGCGCCCAAGGTGCTCGCCTCCGCCGGATTGCTCGCGGACAGGCGCGCCACGGCCTATCCCGGCGTCCTCGACAATCTGAACGTGCCGGGCCTGACAAGGACCGGCGAGGCCGTCACCGGCGACGGCGCCATCATCACCTCGCGCGGGCCGGGCACGGCCATGGATTTCGCCCTGACGCTGATTGAGAAACTCGCCGGCCGCGCCAGGCGCGATGAGGTCGAGCGCGCCCTCGCCCGCTGATTTCCGCCATCCCCCTCCCCCGCCCGCTGCATTTCAAAGGAGCAATCATGCGGAATTTTTTACGGGTCGCGTTCGCCGCTGCGTCAGTGTTGGCCGCGCAGGCGGCGTGGCCGGCGGCCAACGCGCCGGCCGGACTCGTCGAACGCGCCTCGGGTTCAAAAGCCACGCTGGCGGCGGATGGCGTGGTGCGGATCGGCTGGCCGCGCGATGACGTCCCCGTGCGGGTGGACGGTGTTCCACTGCCGCCCGCGGCGGGCCTGGGATCGTGGGCCGCCTTCCGACCGGGGCCGCGCGGCGCCATCCTGATGGGCGACACGGTGGTCTTTCAGGATGAGGTGGACGCGGCCATGGACGCCGCCTTCGCCGGCGGTCTCGAGGTGACGGCGCTGCACAATCATTTTTTCCACGACGAACCGCGGGTGTATTTCCTGCACATTGCCGGCCATGGCGACCTGCGGGCACTGGCCGCCGGCGTCAAGGCGGTGTGGGACGCCATCAAACAGGTGCGCGCCGCGCATGCCATGCCCGACGCGGGACCCGCGGGCGCCGGGCCGGCCGCCGGCCGCATTGACTCCAGGGAGATTGAGGCGGTGACCGGCCTCAAGGCCGCCGTCATTTCGGATTCGGTGGTGAAGGTGAGCGCCGGCCGCCATGTGTTCATGCACGGCGTGCGTTCCGGCGAATCGATGGGGGTCAACACCTGGGCCGCCTTCGTCGGCGGCGAGGAGGATGCGGTCATCGACGGCGATTTCGCCATGACCGCCGCCGAGGTCACGCCGGTGCTGAAGCAATTGCGCGCCCGCGACCTGCACATTGTCGCCCTGCACAACCACATGATCGGCGAATCACCGCGGATTTTCTTCACCCATTTCTGGGGCCGCGGCCGGGTGTCCGTGCTGGCCGGCGCCTTCCGGGCAGCGCTGGACGCGCAACGGAACACCGGCAGACGCTGATGCGGGACCGGCCGGTGCCTAGTCGCCGCGCAGGGCGGTCAGCACCAGCACCAGCCCCGCGCCGGCCAGCGCCAGCAGCAGAAGCGTCCTGCCGGGCGGCACGGCCGTGCCGGCCCACAGCAATGCCATGCCGAGCAGCAGCGTCGAACCCAGGATCAGCCGGCGTGTCTGGCGCTGCGCGCGGAGGAGGTCCTTGCGCAATCGTTGCAATTCCTTCTGGGTGGCCTCGTCCCAGCGGCCGCTTTTGATCCTGTCCAAAGCCTCGATGGTCAGGGCCGGCAGTTCCGGCAGGCGCTCCAGCCAGGAGGGCGCGTGCTCGCGGACGGCGCGCATGAACTTGCGCCAGCTCACGCGCTCGTGGAGCCAGCGCTCCAGCGACGGCCGCGCCGCGGCCCACAGGTCCAGATCGGGATACAACTGCCGCCCCACACCCTCGACATTGACCAGCGTCTTCTGCAACAGCAGCAGTTGCGGCAGGATTTTCATGTGGAAGCGCTGCGCGGTCTGGAACAGCCGCAGCAGCAGGTGGCCGACGGAGATGGTGCGGATGGGCCGGTCGAAGATGGGCTCGCACACGGTGCGGATGGCGAATTCGAAGTCGTCCACCCGCGTGTCGCGCGGCACCCAGCCTGACTCCACGTGCAATTGCGCGACGCGGCGGTAGTCGCGATTCATGAAGGCGAGGAAATTCTCGGCCAGGTAGCGCTGATCGAAATCACTCAGGCTGCCCATGATGCCGAAGTCCACCGGCACGAAGCGGGCATGCCCGCCGCTGAGCGGCTGCACGAACAGATTGCCGGGATGCATGTCGGCGTGGAAGAAATGATCGCGGAACACCTGCGTGAAGAACAGCTCCACGCCCGACTCCGCCAGCCACTGCAGGTTCACCCCCGCCGCCTTGAGCGCGGCCACGTCGTCGACGCGGATGCCCGTGACCCGCTCCATCACCAGCACCTCCCGCAGCGTCAGTTCCCAGTGCACCTCCGGCACGTAGATCGCCTCGGCGCCGGCAAAATTGCGCCTCAATTGCGAGGCGTTGGCGGCCTCGCGCAACAGGTCCAGCTCGTCGATCAGCGTCTTCTCGAATTCCGCCACCATGCCGGTCGGCTCCAGGCGCCGGCCCTGTCCCCAGAATTTCTCCAGCGCGCCGGCCAGGATGTACATGAGACCGATGTCGCGGCGGATGACGGTGAGGATGCCGGGCCGCACCACCTTGACCACCACTTCGCGCCCGTCCTTGAGACGCGCCGCGTGCACCTGGGCGATGGAGGCCGAGGCCAGCGGTTCCTCGCTGAATTCCGCGAACACCGCCGTCAGGGGGCGGCCGTAGGCCTTTTCCACTAGCCGGCGCGCCTCGCTGCCTGGAAACGGCGGCACGCGATCCTGGAGCCTGGCCAGCTCCTCGGCGATGTCGTCCGGCAGCAGGTCGCGCCGGGTGGACAGGATTTGCCCGAACTTGACGAAGATCGGGCCCAGTTCCTCCAGCACGTGGCGCAGGCGCACCGCGGTGGGAGCGTACTTGCGCCGCCACCAGTTCCACGGCAGGAGATACAGCAGGAAGCGGAAGGAATGGAACAACGGCGTGCCGAAGATGATCTCGTCCACGCCATGGCGGATCAGCGTGCGCTGGATGGTAAACAGCCGGAAAAATTGCCCGGGCGTGATCATGCGCCCTCATCCCGTCTGGCACGTTCACGCAACCGCCGGACCCGCGCCGCCAGCCGGTCGGCGTCGGCGCGCAACGCATCCACGGCGGCGTTGAAGCCCTCCACCTCCTCTCGCTCCGGCAGCAGCCCGGCCTCGAAACGGCCATAGTCCGAGAAGTCCTGCGCGAAGGCCCGGGCGCGGCCGGCGAGCCAGCCCCACAACCCGCGCGCGGCGCGCGCCAGCTGATGCGCGGGCACGTCGCCCACGTGGCGCGAGAGCATCTCCTCCCAGTCCACGTCCAGATTGTTCAAAATTGCCTGCAATTGCTGGGCCGTCTGCAAATCGCCCTGAATCTCGACGCCCGCGGCGGCGGCGGTTCCCCCTTTGCGGAGCAGGCCGGCAAAGGACGGCAGCGTGCCGCGCAGACGCACGTGCGCGGCCCCGGCCGCGCCAACCTGCAACGACGGCCCCTGCGGCGTCACCGTCAACAGCAGCGTGCGCTTGAACTCGGTGAATTCGAGGGCGATGCGTCGATCCCGCAACCGCTTGAGCGCAGCGCCGCTCTCCGGATCAAATTCGAGCGCATGGCGTAGGAAGCGCTCCAGCCAGACCAGCAGGCGCTCGGGGGGCGACGCCGGCGTCATAACCGCCAGCCGCGGTGCACGGCGACGATGCCGCCGCTCAAATTGTTCCAGCCGACGCGCGAGAACCCCGCCGCCTCCATCATGGCGGCCAGCGCGCGTTGATCGGGATGCCGCCGGATCGACTCCACGAGATATTGATAACTCCCGCGATCGCCGGCGATCAGTTCACCCAGGGCCGGCAGCACGCGGAATGAATAGGCGTCGTACAGTTCGCGCAAGCCCGCCGACACCGGCCGCGAAACCTCCAGCACGGTAAGGCAGCCGCCGGGCCGCAGCACCCGCCGCATCGAGGCCAGCGCGCGATCCTTGCGGGTCACGTTGCGCAGGCCGAAGGCGATGGTGACGACGTCGAAACTGTGCTCCGCGAACGGCAGCGATTCGGCATCCGCCTGCACGCACTGGACCCGGTCAAACCAGCCCTCGTCGAGCAGCCGGTCGCGGCCGCGTTCCAGCATCGCCGGGTTGATGTCGGTGCCGATCACGCCGCCCTCCCCGCCCACCGCGCGCGCCAGCAACGCGCACAGGTCGCCGGTGCCGCAGGCCACGTCGAGCGCGCGACTGCCCGGCCGCGCGCCGCAAACCCGTACGGCATAGCGCTTCCACAGGCGGTGCAGGCCGGCCGACATCAGGTCGTTCATCAGGTCATAGCGCGGCGCCACCGACGCGAACACGCGCCCGACACGCGCGGTCTTCTCCGCCGCGCCGACCTGCTGGTAGCCGAAATCCACCGCTTCCGTCATGAGCCTCATCCGGCCTGGCGCGCGCAGCCATGCGCCTTCAAGGCGTCGAGATACTCCCGCCACAGCTCGTCCCGGCGTTCGCCCAGTTCGCGCAGGTAATCCCAGGTGTAGAGGCCGGTGTCATGACCGTCGTCGAACACGAGCTTGACGGCGTAGTTGCCGACCGGCTGGATCTCCCTGATGTTGACCCCCTCCTTGCCCGTCACCAGCACGCGCTGGTCGGGACTGTGGCCCTGCACCTCCGCCGAGGGCGAGTATACGCGCAGCAATTCGCAGGGCAGCTTGAACGTCCGGCCGTCTTCATAGGCCACCTCCAGCAGGCGCGAGGCCTGGTGCAGTTTGATCTCCGTGGGTGCGGGCTTGTCCATGAAATTACAGAATGTACTTGGCCAGGTCCTCGTCGCGGGCCAGTTCGCCCAGATGCTTGTCCACGTAGGCGGCGTCGATGACGACGGTGGCCTCGCCGGGATGCCGGAAGGAGACGTCCTCGAGCAGGCGCTCCATGACCGTGTGCAGGCGCCGGGCGCCGATGTTCTCCGAGCGCTCGTTCACCTGCGAGGCCACCTCGGCGATGCGGCGGACGCCGTCGGGCGCGAATTCCAATTTCACGCCCTCGGTCGCCATGAGCGCCGCGTACTGGCGCGTCAGCGAGGCGTCCGGCTCGGTTAGGATGCGCACGAAATCCCCCGCGCCCAGCGCCGCCAGCTCGACACGGTTGGGAAAACGGCCCTGCAATTCGGGGATCAGATCGGCGGGCTTGGCGAGATGAAACGCGCCGGAGGCGATGAACAGGATGTGATCCGTCCGCACCACGCCGTACTTGGTCGACACCGTGCAGCCCTCGACCAGCGGCAGCAGATCGCGCTGCACGCCCTCGCGCGACACGTCGGCGCCGGCGTATTCGCCGCGGCGCGCCACCTTGTCGATCTCGTCGATGAAGACGATGCCGTGCTGCTCGACGGCGGCCAGCGCGTGCAGCTTGATGTCGTCCTCGTTGATGAGCTTGGCCGCCTCCTCCTCCAGCAGGATTTTCCGGGCCTCGCGGATTTTCAGGCGACGGCTGCGGGTGCGGCCCCCGCCGAGGTTTTGAAACATGTGCTGCAACTGGCTGGTGAGCTCCTCCATGCCCGGCGGCGCCATGATCTCCACGCCCACGCTGAGCTGGCTGACCTCGATGGTGATCTCGCGATCATCGAGTTTGCCCTCGCGCAGCATGGCGCGGAATCGCTGGCGCGTCACCGCCTGCTCCTCGGCCTGGCCGGCGGTGGCCAGGGTGTCGCGCGGGCGCGGCAGCAGCGCGTCGAGGATGCGTTCCTCGGCGGCCTCGGCGGCCTGCTCCCGCACCTTGTTCATGGCCTCCTCGCGCGTCATCTTGACGGCGGCATCGACCAGATCGCGGATGATGGACTCGACATCGCGCCCGACGTAGCCGACCTCGGTGAACTTGGTGGCCTCCACCTTGATGAACGGCGCGTTGGCGAGTTTCGCCAGCCGCCGCGCGATCTCCGTCTTGCCGACGCCGGTCGGCCCGATCATGAGGATGTTCTTGGGCATGATTTCGTTGCGCAGCGCCGGCTCGACCTGCGAGCGGCGCCAGCGGTTGCGCAGCGCGATGGCCACCGCGCGCTTGGCGGCGTTCTGGCCGATGATGTGCTTGTCGAGCTCGGCGACGATTTCGGCGGGCGTCAACGCGGACATGATGCGCTCCGGAAGGCGCGGCCCTCAGCCGCGCAGCTCCTCGATGGTGAGGTTGGTGTTGGTGTACACGCAGATGTTGCCGGCGATCCTGAGCGCCTCCTCGACGATGGCGCGGGCGTCCATCTCGGTGTGGCGCACCAGCGCCTGCGCCGCGGCCTGGGCATAGGGGCCGCCGGAGCCGATGGCCATGATCTCGTCCTCCGGCTCCACCACGTCGCCGTTGCCGGAAATGATGAGCGAGACGCCGAGATCGGCGACGGTGAGCATGGCCTCCAGCCGGCGCAGGATGCGATCGGTGCGCCAGTCCTTGGCCAGCTCGACGGCCGAGCGCGTGAGATTGCCCTGGTGCTTTTGCAGCTTGGCCTCGAAACGCTCGAACAGGGTGAAGGCGTCCGCCGTGCCGCCGGCAAATCCGGCGAGCACGCGGTCCTCATGCAGGCGGCGCACCTTGCGGGCGTTGCCCTTGAGCACGATCTGGCCCAGCGACACCTGCCCGTCGCCGCCCATGACCACGACGCCCGGCCGCCGCACGCACAGGATCGTCGTCCCGTGAAACCGTTCCATGCCCGAACTCCAGTGATTATGGATGGGCATTTTACACCACCCACGTTAACGTCCAGCGTTGAAAAAGCCAGCGAGATGTCAGCAGGCTGATGCCAAACGTCGCGAGGCGCCCCGGACTCGCGGCTGCGAAGCGGCTGCTTCGGGAAGGGGCGCAAGCGGCTGCGTGGGAGATTGAACGGGGTCGCTGGCGGCTGCCCCCGCACTCACCGCCGCGCGCAGCGGGTCGCAGCCGCGCCGGGACAGGGCGCGGGCGTACGAAAAACCGGGGTTTACAACTTGTAAATGAGGATTTTGAGGACGCGAAGCAACGCAGTTATGGCAAGCGCAGCAGCTTGTTAGCGGCGGCGGGCGCGCGGATGCGCGGCATCGTAGACCTTCGCCAGATGCTGAAAATCGAGATGCGTGTAAATCTGCGTGGTGCTGATGTCGGCGTGGCCGAGCAGCTCCTGCACGGCGCGCAGGTCGCCGGAGGATTCCAGCAGGTGGCTGGCGAAGGAATGCCGCAGCATGTGCGGATGGACGTGGGTGTCCAGTCCCTGCCGCTGCGCCCACAGCCGCAACCGCGCCTGCACCGCGCGCGCGGAAAGCCGCCGCCCTTGATGATTGATGAAAATGGCCCGTTCACCGGATGCCGCGACGTTCTGCCGGCAGGCCAGCCACGGCTTCAACGCGGCGGCGGCCCGCCGGCCCACGGGCACCTGGCGCTGTTTGCGTCCCTTGCCCATCACCCGCAGCTCACGGTCGGCCAGATCGAGATCCTCGAGATTCAGGCCCACCAGTTCCGAGACGCGCAGGCCGCTGCCATACAGCAATTCCAGGATGGCGCGATCGCGCAGAGTCCGCGCATCGTCATTGGCCGGCAGTTCCATCAGCCGCGCGCTTTGATCCACGTCCAGCACCTTCGGCAGGTGGCGCGGAGCCTTGGGCGCCCGCACCAGATCGGCGGGATTGTGCGCGGCCCCACCCCGGCGCAGCAGGTGGCGGTAAAACGCGCGCACGGCCGACAGCCGCCGCTGCAGGCTGCGGGCGCCGACGCCCTGCCTGTGCTGCTCGGCGACGAAGGCGCGCAGATGATGGGCGCCGTAATCACGCCAGCGGTTCACTCCCACGCGCCGCCGGTGGGCGTCGAGCGCCAGCAGATCGCGCCGGTAGGCGTCGCGGGTGTGCTTTGAGGCGTGCGGCAGCGTGGCGAGGAAATCGCGGATGCCGGCCTCGACGGCTTCGTCCGTCATTCAACCACCCGATGGCGCGATGCAGGGCGCGATCCAGGGCTGCAAAATGAGGCTCACGACGTCGCCCACATGCGCCAGCAGATCGATGCCCATCTCCGGGTGATAGCGGCGGGCGTCCTGGCTTGCGATCACCAGCACGCCGTCCCAGATCCTGCCGGACAGCGGCAGCACGACGGCCGAGCCGCCGGCCTCGGCGGCGTCGGTGTCGAACACCAGTTTGTACTGATGCTTTTGCAGACGCCCGCATTGCGGCCGCCGTTCAATCAACGCGTCAATGAACGCCTGCCGCTGCGGCGCGCCGCGGCCGATGAATTCCGCCCGCGCCACTCCCGGCACGGCCGAGGCGAATAATTGAAGCAGCACGCGATCGGCGGCGAAATCCGCGCGCAAATCCTGATACAGCACCGCCAGGGCCCGGTCGAGTGACTCGGCCTCGACCAGCTTGAGCGTGAGCCGGTGCAGCCGCCGGGCCAGCTCCTCGTTGTCGCGGGCGATGCCGACCAGCTCGCGGAAGCGGGCCTTGAGCTCGCGGTTCTCCTCGCGCAGCAGCTCGACCTGCTTCTCCACCAGCGACACGGCCGGGCCGGTCGGATGCGGGATTTTGAGATCGCTCAGGAGTTCGGGATGCTCGACGAAAAATTCACGGTGCTTGCGCAGGTACTCGGCGACGGAACTGTGCATGTCCGGCGGTGCCGGTGTCGCGTCGTCCGGATCAGAAGTTGATGTGGTCATAGGTCGATGTGCCCCTCGAATACGCGTTCCGCGGGACCGGTCATCCACACCGGCTCCCCCTCCCGGTCCCAGGCAATGGACAAATGCCCGCCTCTCAATTGTACGTCCACTTCCCGCTGCAAGCGTCCCCACAGCCGCCCAACCGCCACCGCGGCGCAGGCGCCGGTGCCGCAGGCCAGCGTCTCGCCGGCGCCGCGCTCGAACACGCGCAGGCGCGCGTGTCCGGGATCGAGAATCTGCAAAAAGCCGGTGTTCACGCCCTGCGGAAAGCGGGGATGGCGCTCCAGTTGCGGCCCCAGTGTCGTGACCGGCGCTTTCTCGACGTCGTCCACAAGCAGCACCGCGTGCGGATTGCCCATCGACACCGCGCCTATCGTGACCGTGCCGCCGCCGACGTCGATGTCGTAGCGCGGCGCGCGCTGCGGCGCGAGGAAGGGGATGTCCGCAGGCAGAAAGCGCGGCGCGCCCATGTTGACGCGCACGCGGTCGCCGGATTCCAGATGCACGCGCGCCTCGCCGTTGACCGTCTGCAACACCAGCTCATCGCCGCGGGCGCGGCCGGAATCACGCAGGTAGCGGGCGACACAACGCACGCCGTTGCCGCAGTGCTCCACCTCGCTGCCGTCGGCGTTGAAGATGCGGTAATACACATCCGCCTTGCCGTTGCGCGGCGGCTCAATCAGGAGCACCTGATCGCAACCCACGCCAAAGTGCCGGTCGGCGATGCGGCGCACCTGGTCCGGTTGCAGCGACAGGGGTTGATTGAGGGCGTCGAACAGGACGAAATCGTTGCCCAGGCCGTGCATCTTGGTGAAGGCAAGGCGCATAATCTAGCGGGATAGAGTAACGCAAGCGCCGCGCAAAAGGGAGCGGCGGCGGGCCGGCCGGGCCTGTCCGTCTCGTCTCCGCGGAAGGCGTCCCGGTTTACTTGGGCTGCGGGACGATGCGCAGGTAGGGCTTGGGCGCCTTCCAGCCGCCCGGGTATTTCTGCCGCGCCTCCTCGTCCTTGACGGAGCCGGCGATGATGACGTCCTCGCCCTGCTTCCAGTTCACCGGTGTGGCGACCTTGTGCTTCGCCGTCAACTGGATGGAGTCCAAGAGCCGCAGCACCTCGTCGAAATTCCGGCCCGAGGTCATGGGATACACCAGCATGGCCTTGATCTTCTTGTCCGGCCCGATGATGAACACCGAGCGCACCGTCGCGTTGTCGGCCGGGGTGCGGCCCTGCGCGCCGCCGGGGGTTTCCGCCGGCAGCATGTCGTAGAGTTTCGCCACCTTGAGGTCCGTGTCGCCGATCAGCGGGTAGTTGACGGCGTGGCCCTGCGTCTCCTCGATGTCTTTCGACCAGGCCTTGTGATCGCTCACCGGATCGACGCTCAGGCCGATGATTTTGCAGTTGCGGCGCGCGACCTCGGGCTTGAGCTTCGCCATGTAGCCGAGCTCGGTCGTGCACACCGGCGTGAAGTCCTTGGGATGCGAGAACAATATGGCCCAGCCGTCGCCGATCCATTGATGAAAATCGATCTTTCCCTCCGTCGTGTCGGCCGTGAAGTTCGGCGCCTCGTCGCCTATGCGTAATGACATGGTCCACCTCCTGCATTGTCTTGACGGATAACTTACTCCGTCGCGGCTCGAATGAAAATCGCCGATTGGATGACCCCTGTTTTGGCTTCCCCACTGTACCGTAAACAAGTGTAGAAGATCTTTGGCCATGACGGGTCAGTGGGCGCTCATAAAAACACCCCTCCGCGCAACATCGCCTCGATCCATGGTACCGGCGACGGCTGGCGGAGCAGATGACCGCGCAATGTACCGCCGGTTTTTAAACGCGAGGGGCGGGCCTTGGTCCTGAGGTTTTCGCGCTCAGCGCCCGCCACACCGCGTCTCTCAGGCCTTGTGACCGGTAAGGTTTCGCCAGCCAGAAATCGTTTGGGTGTTTGATGATGCGGCGGTCGGCGGCGGCCTGCGGGGCGTAGCCGGAGGTATACAGAACTTTTAATTCCGGGAGGCTTTCGCGCATCTTCGTGGCCAACTCCAGACCGGTCATGCCACACGGCATGATGACGTCCGTAAACAGCAGGTCAATGTCTGGATGACTCGCAAACAGTTCAAGGGCCGCGGGACCGTTGTTGGCTGTCAAGACCTGGCACCCCATTTCTTTCAGTTGCAGGGTCGAGAACTCGCGCACGGCATCATCGTCCTCGACCAGCAGGATGACTTTGTCGCGAATTCTCGCATCCTCGTCGTCTGCTTTTTTCCCCGGAGCCGCGAGTGACACACCCTCGGCGGATACGTCTCGGGGAAGATAGATCTTGAAGCTGGTGCCATGTTCCGGTTCGGAATAGACCTCAATGTGGCCGCCGGACTGCTTCACAAACCCGTAGACCATGGCCAGGCCGAGCCCGGTGCCCTTGCCGGCCGGCTTGGTGGTGAAGAACGGCTCGAAGATCCGCCGCTTGATCTCCTCACTCATGCCCATGCCGGTGTCGCTCACCGTGAGCTGGACATA
>JAJPIJ010000021.1 GCA_021324815.1 Gammaproteobacteria bacterium | reverse complement strand
GTATCGCCCCTCAGCGATGAGGGGCGTGGATTGAAACTTCACGGAAGGATTTCTCTGGAGCAGGAGATAGAGTATCGCCCCTCAGCGATGAGGGGCGTGGATTGAAACTGCACGATGCCATAGCGGGCAATGCCGTCGCGGTGTATCGCCCCTCAGCGATGAGGGGCGTGGATTGAAACGCCGTCGCGTGCAGCCAGCACTCGCTCGATAATGGTATCGCCCCTCAGCGATGAGGGGCGTGGATTGAAACAAGATCAACTGACTGTACAGGCACCGAAACGCGGGTATCGCCCCTCAGCGATGAGGGGCGTGGATTGAAACATTGATTCCGGGCGCTACGCCGCGGACAATCCGCGTATCGCCCCTCAGCGATGAGGGGCGTGGATTGAAACGTTTCTGGCTGGGCCCGCCAGCGTTGGCAACCGCGGTATCGCCCCTCAGGGATGAGGGGCGTGGATTGAAACAATAGCAGCCTCGGCTTGCTCGCGCGTGCTGCGGGTATCGCCCCTCAGCGATGAGGGGCGTGGATTGAAACATCTATTTCTGGTGCTACGCCGCGAACAATCCGCGTATCGCCCCTCAGCGATGAGGGGCGTGGATTGAAACTGAAGCCCCGCGCCGTGTCGGCCCTGGATGGTGGTATCGCCCCTCAGCGATGAGGGGCGTGGATTGAAACTCAGGCTGTCGGTGGAGGGAGTAGCGGTGGCGGTGGTATCGCCCCTCAGCGATGAGGGGCGTGGATTGAAACCATGGTCATCTCTCCTGTTGTGTTGTGAAAATTGGTATCGCCCCTCAGCGATGAGGGGCGTGGATTGAAACCTAGAAGTTTGCGTCCGTTCCGGCTGGCACCCTCCGTATCGCCCCTCAGCGATGAGGGGCGTGGATTGAAACGTATCTAGGGCACTGCAAAAGCGCCCCTCCCAGGTATCGCCCCTCAGCGATGAGGGGCGTGGATTGAAACAGGGTGACGGTGCTGTCGAACAACGGCGCTTATACGGTATCGCCCCTCAGCGATGAGGGGCGTGGATTGAAACAGCAAGCCGGGCCGCGCCATTCTTGGGCGGCCGAGGTATCGCCCCTCAGCGATGAGGGGCGTGGATTGAAACAGCTGAAGTAGCGCTGGCGCTGCGCGACAGTCTCAGGTATCGCCCCTCAGCGATGAGGGGCGTGGATTGAAACAGTGGCCTGACGAGCGTCCGGCGTGTGTCAGTGGTATCGCCCCTCAGCGATGAGGGGCGTGGATTAAGACCAGCCGTGCAGTCGGCGGCGCGTTCGCTACATACGTGGGGATGAACCGGTATGAAGCAGAAGTTAAACCGGGCGGCGGCCCACCCGGTTTGCCCCATGCGTCCTACGAGGACGGTCCGCGTCTCAGCGCATGATGGGCGTGTATGTGTTGAAGTACCTTTGAACCAACGCGGACCCTCTTGCAGGGAGAAATCACTGGTGGCTTTATCCTTGTTTATTGAGCAGTGTGGGCTCAAAATACAAGGATGCCTGTATAAGGGCCGACGCTGCTCAGGGGGGCGGTCAACAACCTACCCGTACGTAATCCCTGAGAGGATTGCAGTAGGATTTTGCAGATTGGGACGCAGATCGCCTACCACTGAGTGAGGCTGTAGGCCCGAGGGAGTATCAATCCGATGCGCGAGGTGCAGGTCAGGATCAACTGACCCCCTCTCCCTCGCCCTCTACCGCGAGAGGTGAGGGAAGAACTGTACAGGCGCCGAAACGCGGCTATACTCCCTCTGATGACGGAATCCCCAAAGATGTTCGACGGCCGCCCGATGAGCCTGCCGCCCCTTTTGATACTGGACGGAGATCCGCCGCCATGGCGGCACCTGATTCCGTGGCTGGCGGGGACGGAGCCGGAATATACGGACTGCGAGTTGAGCATATTGAAAGCGGCAGCCTCCCGACGGGAGGTACCAAAGTAACATCAGCAGTCAACATGTGGTCTGCGATGAATTGCCGCGATCTGATGGAAGCGATGGAAGTGCTGCAATGAACACCCATAGGAAACACAATGTCGCCGCCATCCCGCCGTGGGTATTTTCATCTTTTCAAACGCGAGCCGCTGCTCGATGAAATCCTTCGCGAAACCGGTTGAACCGCTCTTCGCCGCCGAGGCAGGCCTTGCCGCGTCCGTGCGCCGTGAGGAGGATCCTTATCAGGCGCTCGATGATCTCATGGCGGCGGTGGAAGCGCTGTGCCCCGTCTGGCCACTACGGACGGGCTTCGCGGACGGCGGTAGATTGCTGCTGTAGTTCTGGTGGCGCTAAAACATCTGCAATACATTGCTGCCGGCAATCGGCGACGCCGCTGGCTGGAAAGACGGTCTATTTTTCCGGGTTATCCGCGGCGATTCATCGCGGCTTTATTGAGGCTGCTAAAGTGACGCAGATCGCCTGCTTGGCGGCTGGCGGGTGAGGCTCATGGAGGCGGATCATCAATCCGCTGCGGGAGATACAGGTCAGGATCAACTGGCCCCCTCTCCCCGACCCCTCTCCCGCAAGGGGAGAGGGGATGTATCGTTCACACTCGCTCTCTGCCTCCCTCTCCCGCAAGGGGAGAGGGAGCCACCGCGCGTACGCCACGGCACAGCCCGCGATCTCGCGGTGCCACATCCCCATCCCGCCGGGGGAAAGGGAGAAATCAGCGGACGATATCAGCACAGACAATCGGGGGAGGTGATGTAATGCAGCAGGTCGAGCGGATGGCGCTGGCCGCGCAGATAATCGTCGATGCAGGTGATGACGAGGGCGCTGCGCAGCATGTTTTTGCGCTCCAGCAGCTCCGCGCGCGTGTACCAGCAGACGCGCACGATGCCGTGATCGAGCGGCCTGTCCGGATCCTGCCGCAGTGCCTTGCCGTGAAAGCAGACGCGGAAGTAGGTGATGTCGGAATTCGGTTTTGGCAGCAGGTACAGCCCGACGATGCCCTGCGGCTCGAAGTGCCAGCCGGTCTCCTCCAGCGTTTCGCGCTTCACCGCGTCGATCAGCGTTTCTCCGTGATCGAGATGACCGGCAGGCTGGTTGATGACCAGCCGCCCCTCGTCATCGGTTTCCTCGACGACGAGATAACGGCTATCGCGCTCGATGACGGCGGCGACGACGACGTTGGGTTTCCAGATCATGAAATGCAAATCCCCCCTCGCCCCCCTTTGTCAAAGGGGGGAAATGGGG
Organism: Gammaproteobacteria bacterium; assembly: GCA_021324815.1. Lineage (GTDB taxonomy): Bacteria > Pseudomonadota > Gammaproteobacteria > JAJPIJ01 > JAJPIJ01 > JAJPIJ01. The sequence goes on along the minus strand of JAJPIJ010000021.1, from coordinate 22,690 downwards.
GGATTTCAAGCAGGACATGCTGATTCATTGCAATGTCCTCACCGTCCCCTTTGATAAAAGGGGGAAATGGGGCACGCGCGCTCGAGAGGTGGGCATCGGGCACACAATCATGAAATGCAAATCCCCCCTCATCCCCCTTTGGTAAAAGGGGGGAATGGGGGGATTTCAAGCAGGGCATGCTGATTCATTGCAATGTCCTCACTGTTCCCCTTTGGTAAAAGGGGGGAATGGGGCACGCGCGCTCGAGAGGTGGGCATCGGGCACATAATCATGAAATGCAAATCCCCCCTCACCCCCCTTTGGTAAAAGGGGGGAATGGGAAAAGGGGATGGGACGATATCTCTGGGCGAGGCGATTACCCCTCGTCCCCCCTTTGACAAAGGGGGGAAATGGGGGGATTTCAAGCGGCGTCAGCAAATGAGGCATGTCGGCCATCCCGGGAATTTTCACAATACGACGAATGCCGGGCAAATTCCGTGGAGTGCGGCGATTACTTGTCCTGATCCTTGTTCTCATCCCGGCCGAAGGAGAGTTCATGCTCCAGCCACATGACGTTGATGATGCCGCAAGCCAGCGCGAAGCCGACGCCGAGGATCCAGGTGAAGTACCACATGACGTTCTTCTCCTTTAATAGGCGGTGTGCGATTCCCGGACGATGCGCTCCACCGTGACCGTGCCGCGCATGACGCGATACACCCACGCCGTGTACGCCAGGATGATCGGCAGGAACACGATGACGACGCCCAGCATGATGAACAGGGTGTGGCGGCTGGAGCAGGCGTCCCAGACCGTGAGCCCGCTTGGCGGATGCAGTGACGATGGCATCAGGAACGGATACAGGCTGAACCCCGCCGTCAGGATGATGCCGGCGATGACCGCGGAACTGGCAAGAAACGCGACGCCCGCCCGCCCGCGCGCCGAGCAATACCGTGCCAGCAACAGGCCGGCGAAGCCGGTCAAGGGCGCCAGCATCATCCACGGATACACGTGGTAATTCGAGAGCCACGCGCCCTTCCCGACGCTCACGGTCTTCGCGAGCGGCAGCAGCGCCGCGTTGGGATCGCCCATGCCGACGAGTCGCTGGCCGTCGATCTGCGTCAGCCACAGGCCGGCGGCGGCGAAGCTGATCAAGGTGAACAAGGCCATGAACGCAACGACGCGCCGCGCGCGTTGCGCGATGACGCCATCGGCGCGCAATTGCAGGTAGGTGGCGCCGTGCAGGCACAGCATGCCGGCGGAAACGAGGCCGCAGAGCAGGGCGAAGGGCCGCAGGTGATGCAACAGGCCGCTGCTTTCCACGACGCGCATGTCCTCATCCAGTCTGAACGGCACGCCCAGAAACAGATTGCCGAAGGCGACGCCGAAGATGAACGCCGGCACCGCGCTGCCCGCGAACAGTCCCCAGTCCCAGGCGTTGCGCCAGAGTGGATCGGGCAGCTTGCTGCGGTAGTCGAAGCCGACGGGCCGGAAGAACAGGGCGAACAGCGTGAGCAGCAGCGCGACGTAGAACACCGAGAACGACACCGAGTACACCAGCGGCCAGGCGGCGAAGGTGGCGCCGCCGGCGGTGATGAGCCAGGTCTGGTTGCCCTCCCAGGTGGGGCCGATGGAATTGATGATCACGCGCCGCTCGGCGTCATTTTTGCCGAGGAAGGGCAGCAGCATGCCGACGCCCATGTCGAAGCCGTCGGCGATCGCAAAGCCGATCAAAAGCGCGCCGAGCAGCGCCCACCAGATGATCTTGAGCGCCGCGTACTCGATCATGAACGCGCTCCCGAAGGCGCCGCGGCGCGCTCAAAGTGATAGCGGCCGGTGGCGAGGCTGCTCGGTCCGAGGCGCGCGTACTTCAGCATCAGCATGACCTCGATGACGAGCAGGAAGGTGTAGAAGCCGATGAAGCCCGCAAGGCTGAAATACAAATCCCCGGCGCTGACGCTGGAGGCGCTGAGCCGCGTGGGCAGGATGCCGCTGATGGTCCACGGCTGGCGGCCGTATTCGGCCACGATCCAGCCCGCCTCCGCCGCGATCCACGGCAGCGGCATGGTGTAGATCGACAGCCGCATGAGCGAGGGATGATTGTAGATCGACCGCCTGGCGCAGTAGTAAAAGGCGAGTATGAAGGTGAGCAGCATGATAAAGCCGCAGCCGACCATGAGGCGGAAGATCCAGAACATCGGCGCCACGCGCGGCACCGTGTCCGCCGCCGCCCGGTGGATCTGTTCGTCGGTGGCGTCGATCACCGCCGGGGTGTATTTTTTGAGCAGCAGGGCGTAGCCGAGGTCCTCCTTGTGCGTGTTGAATTCCGCCAGTGTCGCGGGGGAGCGATCGCCGCCGCGGATCTTCTGCAACGCCGCGTAGGCGGGGATGCCGTTGCGGATGCGGCGCTCGTTGGCGGCCCGCAATTCCTTGATGCCGGTGACCTCCTCGTCGATGGAGCGGGTGGCGATGAGTCCCAGGACCCAGGGGATCTTGATCGCGTAGTCGGTGCGCTCCTCACGCTGGTTGGGGATGCCGAAGGCGGTGATGCCGGCGGGCGGCGGCTGCGTCTCCCATTCCGCCTCGATGAGCGCGAGCTTCATCTTCTGCACCTCGCCGGTGGTGTAGCCGGACTCGTCGCCGAGCACGATCACCGACAGCACCGAGGCGAGGCCGAAGCCCGCGGCGACCGCGTAGGAGCGGGCGGCGAAGGCGGTGTCGCGCCCGCGCAGCAGGTACCACGCGGAGATGCCGAGCACGAAGCTCGCCGCCACGGTGTAGCCGGCGGCGACCGTGTGCACGAACTTGACCTGCGCCACCGGGTTGAAGATCAGCGCGGCGACGCTGGTGAGCTCCATGCGCAGCGTGTCGATGTTGAACTCGGCGCCGACCGGATTCTGCATCCAGGCGTTGGCGATCAGTATCCACAGCGCGGAGAGGTTGGAGCCGAGCGCGACCAGGAAGGTGACGAGCAGATGCTGCACCTTCGACAGGCGATCCCAGCCGAAGAAGAAGACGCCGACGAAGGTGGATTCCAGAAAGAAGGCCATCAGGCCCTCGACGGCAAGCGGGATGCCGAAAATGTCGCCGACGTAGTGCGAGTAGTAGGCCCAGTTGGTGCCGAACTGGAACTCCATAGTGATGCCGGTGGTGACGCCCATGGCGAAGTTGATGCCGAACAGCTTGCCCCAGAATCGCGTCATGTCCTTGTAGATTTGCTTGCCGGTCATCACGTACACCGATTCCATGATGACCAGGATCCACGACAGGCCCAGCGTCAGCGGCACGAACAGGAAGTGGTAGAGGGCCGTCACCGCGAACTGCAGGCGGGAGAGATCGACGATGGCTTCCGGGGACGGCATGGACGGGCGTTCAGGGCGCGACGTGATCCGGGCGGGCCGGCGGGGCGAAAAGTTTTTCAGCCGTCCGATCGACGGCGGGAATCGCCCCCCCGCGCTGCGGATGGGAGAACCACAGCTGCCAGATGAGGAAGAGCAGCAGTACCTTCAGAAGCAGCACGGCGCTGATTTCAAGCGCCAGCGTGCGATCGAACGAGCTGTCGGACATCAGGCTCACCGGGATGGAATCACTCCGCCGGGATTGATCCGGTGTTTCAAATGATATCATGCGCGAATACCGCCGGAGAACAACATGCACGATTCCGCCCTCATGCTGACGGGACACTGGACCGCGATCGCGGCGCTCACGGTGTTCGCCGTTGCCTACCTGCTCGTGATCGCGGAGGAGACCCTCCATCTGCGCAAATCGAAGCCGATGATGGTGGCGGCCGGCCTGATCTGGATGCTGGTGGCCTACGCCCATCTCCAGGCGGGCGAGCCGGAGCGGGCCGCGGAGGTGATGCGTCACAATCTGCTGGAGTTCGCCGAGCTGTTCCTGTTCCTGCTCGCGGCCATGACTTACATCAACACCATGGAGGAGGTCGGCGTCTTCCAGTCGCTGCGCGCCTGGCTCATTTCCCGCGGATTCTCGCTGGCCGGGGTGTACTGGATGACCGGCCTGCTGGCTTTTTTTATTTCGCCGGCGGCCGACAACCTGACGACCGCGCTGGTCATGGCCACGGTGGTGATGGCGATCGGGCGCACGGACAGGAAATTCGTGGTGATCGCCTGCATCAACGTCGTGGTGGCCGCCAATGCCGGCGGGGCCTTTTCCCCGTTCGGCGACATCACCACCCTCATGGTCTGGCAGAAGGGCATCGTCAGGTTTCACGAATTTTTTTACCTGTTCGCGCCGTCGCTGATCAACTGGCTTGTGCCCGCGGTCATCATGTCGTTCGCGGTGCCACGCGGTCATCCCGAGGCGTTGCAGGAGAAGCCGCAGCTTCAACGGGGCGCGATCGCCGTCGTCGTGCTTTTTACCGGCACCATCGCCCTGGCGGTGTCGGTGCATAGTTTCCTGCGCCTGCCGCCCGTGATTGGGATGATGACCGGCCTCGGCGTGCTCAAGTTTTACGGTTACTACCTCAAGACCCGTGGGCCGCTCGCCATGCGATGGCCGACGCAGGGGCCGGAGGAGGCCCGTCTCGAGGTGGACGAGACCGTTTTCACCGCGCCGCCGGTGACGCGCTCGGAGTTCGACGTGTTCAAGGCCCTGGAGCGGGCGGAATGGGACACGCTGATGTTCTTCTACGGCATCATGCTTTGCGTCGGCGGGCTGGGGGCGCTGGGATACCTTTCCCTGCTGTCGCACGGCCTGTATTTCGACCTCGGTCCGACCGCCGCCAACATCCTCGTCGGCGTGCTCTCCGCCCTGATCGACAACATCCCGCTCATGTTCGCGGTGCTGTCGATGAATCCCGACATGAGCCATGGCCAGTGGCTTCTGGTCACGCTGACGACGGGCGTGGGCGGCTCACTGTTGTCGATCGGCTCGGCGGCGGGCGTCGGGGTCATGGGACAGGCGCGCGGCATCTACACCTTTGCGGCGCACCTGCGCTGGAGCTGGGCGATCGCGCTCGGCTACGCCGCCGGCGTCGCCGCGCATTTCCTGCTCAACGCCGAGTCGTTCCACCGCGCCGCCGGCCAGCTGTAATCAGCCCTTGTCGGCGTGCGGGCTGGCGCCGAAGCCGCTGATCTGCTCGACGGTGGGGCTTTCCCAGCTGCCGGTGATGGTGTACTGCTTGCTCAGGAGCGAGTCGATCTGCTCCGGCAGCCCCTTGAACAATTTCTTGCCGACGAACAGCGCCGCGCCCACGCCGGCGCCGGCGGGGCCGAGCAGGGCGCTGGCGACCGGGAAGGTGTCGGTCAGCTGCGGCGTGACGACGGCGACCTGGTCGTAATCCTTGTCGGCCAGGCCGGTGCGCCCGGTGATGAGGATGCGCGCGCTGGGGCTCTCCAGCGTCAGGTTGTTGGTGTAGGCGTTGCCCTCGTCGAGTTCGAACGTGCCGGTGATCTGGTCGAACCCCATGCCCGAGCGGAACAGATCGTTGAAGTCCAGCAGCAGGCGGCGCGGCAGGGTTTGCAGGCTCAACAGGCCGAACAGCCGTCCGGTGGAGGCGGGGTTGATGTCCAGAAAGCGCCCCTCCTTGACGTTCAGGGCCATGGACCCGTTCAGTTTCTCCAGTTTGAAGGCGGCCGGCGCGCCGCCCCAGGTGGCGTCGATGTCGATGTGGGTCTTGCCCTTTTCGACGTTGGTGACGTCGTAGCCGAACAGGGTCATGAGCCTGGCGAGTTCATGGGCGTCGACCTTGATGTGCAACTGGGAGGTTTGCACGCCCTGCGCATCGCGCCAGTCGCCGTCGGCGGTGATGCGCGCCGCCGGTGATTCGAAGGTCATCGATTCGAGATGCAGGCCGTCGGCGGTGGCGTGGGTGTGCAGCTCGGCGCGGCCGAGATTGACGGACTCGAAACGCAGATCCTCGCAGCGGGCGGTGACGGCGGGGACGTGGGCGGGATGGATGGTGATGGTGGCGGGGGATTCCTCGGTGCGCGGCGGCACGTACAGGCGTTTCAACGTCACCATGGCCGTGCCGGTGGCCATGTTGTAGGGAAAGGCGGCCTCGCCCTCGGCCTGCTCTCCGCGCAGGGTGAAGAGCCACTGATTGGCGCCGCTGCCGCCCTCGAGGTGCAGATGATCGAACCAGCGATCCAGCACCTCCATGTGATCGACGTCCATGTTCACCACGACCGGCAGCGGCGGCGCGCTCGAAGTGACGGCGGCGCGGTTCGGCTGTCCGCCGTGCAGCCAGTCCATCCAATGGCTCAGCGCCAGCGTGTCGAGCCGCCCGCCGATCCAGATGCCGCCGCCGTCGGCGGCGGGCGGGGTTGCCTGGTCCCCGCCCAGTTGCATGCGCAGTTGTTTCAGCGCCGGCGGTCCGGCGCCGTTGTTTTGCAGCGTGACGTCGCCATGCAGGCGGCCGGCCAGCGCGAAATGCGCCGTGCGCTCCGCCGCCGCCCCCAGGTCCACCGTCACGGAAAGCGGGAGGGCGGGTTCCGCCTCCTTGCCCAGCGGCTGGGGCAGGCGCAGGGCCATGCCCTGGAGCGTGGATCTGAATTCGAGGGTGTGGGCGGTGTAATTTTGATCCTGGCCGCTCAGGGCCAGATGCAGGGTCCAGTCCGTGTCGCCCTCCATGCGGTCGAACAGCCGGTACTCTTCGATCCAGCGTGAGAGTTCGGGAACGCGCTCGCGGGCGCGTTCGCGAAAAAAGGCCTTGTCCGCCCTGCCGGACAAATCGAAGGTCGCGGTCAGCCGGCCGTTGTCGATCTCGCCGCTGGCGGAAACCGTCACGGGCCGATCGAGATACTTGCCGCTCAGGTTGGAGGCGCTGAAGCGGTCGTGGGAGAAGGTGATGACGCCCTGCGCGTCGGTGATGGCGCCGTTCAGGGCGGGCGCCCCCAGCGTGGCCTTTTCCAGGCGCAATTGTCCCTGGAATTCGGTCTCCCCGGCCTCGTGCAGCGGGACCTGCAACTGCAGGTCCATCTCCAGGTTGCCGGTGAGGGAGATGGATTGCAGGTCCTTGTCCACATGGGACTGGAGCGGGCTGCGCATGAGATATTCGCGGCCCTGCTCCGCGCTGGCCTTGAGCGTGCCGGCCACCGCCACCTCCGGCAGATCGGCGGCGAGATTGTCGATGCGCGCCTCGGTTTGCTGCATGGCCACGTTCAGCATCCGGCCCGCCTGCAGTTGCACGCTGAGCGAACGTCCGGAAAACAGGATGTCGGCGGTGGCGTGCTCAATCTCCGGCCACGGCTCCGCGTAGCGGAGGCGGCCGTCGATCACGTGGAAGCCGGCCTGGAAGATGCCGTCGTGATCGTCGTAGGGAAAGTGGTCCATGGCGCCGCGCCACAACACCACGCCCTCGCTAATCCGGCCGCCGAGCACCGCGCGCCTGAACCAGTCCCTGACGCCGGCGGACAGGCTGGCGGGCAGGTAATCCTGGACGCGCTCGATCCGGCCGCCGCCGAGATCGGCGCGCACGTTCAGCAGCGGCGAGCGGCCCGGCGACCAGGTGACGTCGCCGGACAGCGTCGCGGCGAACGCCCCGGTGGCGAGGTTCAGTCCGGCGCTCTCGAAATGCCAGGCGCCGTCCTCCAGCCGCCAGCGCACCGCGCCGCGCAGCTGCCGCAGCGACAGGGGCTGCGGGTACTCCTCCGCCGGCGCGTGCACCACCACATTCTTGCTGTCCAGATCGAGCGCGCCCTCCCCGGCGTTCATGACCAGCCGGCCCGCGAGCGATTCGGCGCCGAAGGGCGCGGCGGGGTTGGTGGTGCCGAGCGCCGTGAAGGCGGTTTGCAGGCTGAAGCGATCGTCGCCGGCGCGCTCCGGGAAATAACCGACGGTGAGATCGCGCAGATCGGCGCTCGGCTGGAATTGTTTGAGCGCGCCACGCAGCGCCTCGGGCAGCGCCTTCAAATCGGCGACGGTCGGCAGCAGATCGTGCAGGCGCAGGAACGGGGTCTTGAGCACGAGCGCCGGGAACTCCCGGCCGGGCGCGAAGATCAGGCGCAGGCCGACGGCGGTCTCGGGCCAGACGCCGTTGGAGGTCGCCAGGTTGAGTCTGGAGAGGGCGATGACCCACTCCTCCTCGCTCTGGCGGCGCGCCAGCAGCTGGCCGGCCGCACGCCGCACCCGCACGGGGTTCGCCGCGGTGCCCACGCCGGCATCGGCCAGATCGAAACGGCCGTCCACGGCGGTGAGGCGGGCCTTTTTCCAGTCGCTCCAGACCTCGAAATTGAGTTCGCCGCCGTGCATTTCCAATCCCAGCCAGCGGCGGTATTCCAGCAGCAGGGAAGGCTCGAGGTGGCTGGCCTCAAGATACAGGCGCCCCGACCAGGCGGTGGTCAGCAGATCGCCCTCGGCATCGAGCAGGAATCGGAATCGCGCCGCCGGCTGGTCCGGCAGCCGCGCCGTGCCCTCGAGTTGCCGGCGCTGGCCGTCGCTTTTGATCTTGAGCGTGACATTGGCGAACACCAGGGGCCTGAGCAGGGCGCGTTGATCGCGCCAGGTGATCGCCGCCGACTCGATGGTGAGGCGGTGCTGGATCTGCAGCCAGTAGGCCAGCGCGTTCTGCTGCAGCGTCGAGGCCCCGGCGCGCGGCGGCGAAATGCCCTCGATATGAATGCTGTCGTCCTCGCCGCGGCTGAGCGAGAGATGCAGGCCGCTCACCGTCAGATGGCCCGGCGTGAATTCCCTGCGCTGGAGGGATCGCAGCACGTCCACCGTCAGCCGCGCCTTCTCGAAGCGGGTGAGGACGTGTTCGTGGCCCTCGTCCATCACCCGCACGTTGGTGAGCTCGACGACCGGCACCCACTGGTGCCAGTCCACGCGGATGTGATCGAAATCCACGGGCTGGTGCACCTGCTGGCCCAGCCAGCCCGCGACCTGGTGGCGGTAGGAGTCGAGATCGTTCAGCCACAGACGCGCCACGCTCACGGCGACGGCCAGCATCAGGGTGAGGGTGGCGAACGTCAGCCACAGCACGTGCAGGCTGTGCAGCAGGACCCGTTTGCAGGCGTTGATCATGCCTATAAAAGAACCACGTCGAACTGTTCCTGGTTGTACAGCGGCTCGGCCTGGAACCGGATCGGCCGCCGGATGAAGGTCTCGAGCTCGGCGACATTGGCGGACTCCTCGTCCAGCAGGCGGCCCACCACCTCGCGGGACGCGACCACCAGCAACTGGCTGGCGTCGTACTGGCGCGCCTCGCGCATGATCTCACGGAAGATTTCGTAGCAGACCGTCTCCACGGTCTTGATCGAGCCGCGGCCCTGGCAGGTGGGGCAGGGCTCGCACAGCACGTGCTCGAGGCTCTCGCGCGTGCGCTTGCGCGTGATCTGCACCAGCCCGAGCGAGGTGATCTCGCTGACGGTGATCTTGGCGTGATCGCGCTCCAGGCTGCGCTCCAGCGCGCGCAGCACCTGGCGCTGGTGATCGGGGTCCTTCATGTCGATGAAGTCGACGATGATGATGCCGCCCAGATTGCGCAGCCGCAGCTGGCGGGCGATGGCCTGGGCGGCCTCGAGGTTGGTCTTGAAGATGGTCTCCTCCAGATTGCGATGGCCGGTGAAGGCGCCGGTGTTCACGTCGATGGTGGTCATCGCCTCCGTCTGATCGATGATGAGGTGGCCGCCGGATTTCAGCTCCACCTTGCGCTCCAGCGCCTTTTGGATCTCCTCCTCGATGGAGTAAAACTCGAAGATGGGACGCTCGCCGGGATAGTGCTCGATCCGCGGCACCAGATCGGGGACGAACTGCTCGGCGAACTCCACCAGCCGGGCGTAGTTTTCGCGCGAATCGATGGAGATGGATCGGATCTGCAGCCCCGCCAGATCCCGCAGCACGCGCAGCATGAGCGGCAGGTCCTCGTAGATCGGCGCCGGCGCCTCCGACTGCTCGATGCGCTGCTGGATCGAATGCCACAGCCGCTCGAGGAATTCGCCGTCCTTGATGAGCTTGTCCTCGCTGACGCCCTCGGCGGCGGTGCGCACGATGTAGCCGCCGCAGTTGGCGTTGCCCTCCGTCGCGGTGAGCGGCTCCTCCGCCGCGGGACGCACGGCCGGTTCGCGGCGCTGCAGGATGTCGCGCAGCCGGTTGCGTTCCTCCTCGCTGCCGATGCGCTGCGAGATGCCGATGGTGTGGTAGTTGGGCATGAACACGAGGTAGCGGGAGGGAATGCTGATTTGCGTGGTCAGCCGCGCGCCCTTGCCGCCGATCGGGTCCTTGACGACCTGCACCAGCAGGCTCTGGCCCTCCTTCAGGATTTGATCGATGGTGAGTCCGCCGGCGCCGTTGTCGGCGTCGTTGCCGGTGATGTCGGATATGTGCAGAAAGGCGGTGCGCGCAAGGCCGATGTCGATGAACGCCGCGCCCATGCCGGGCAGCACGCGCGACACCCGCCCGAGGTACAGGTTGCCCACCCAGCCCCGGCGCTGGGCGCGCTCGATGAGCACCTCCTGCAACGCGCCGTTTTCCACCAGCGCGACGCGGGTCTCCTGGGGGGTGACGTTGATGAGTATTTCTTCGGTCATGGTTCGGGGGCAGGGCTGGCTTCACGCCCGGGACAGGGGAGCGCGGCACGGCACCGGCATGCACTGGACATTCTAATATATCCAGAGAGTCCTTAAGAGCATGAAAGTTTGACACAATCCGCCGCCGCCGGTAACTTTCCTCATTTTTGCGGGCGATGGCGGCGCCGGACGCTGGATCGGCGACTGTCTCCCATCACGGACGCATGCGACGATCATGAAGGCGCAATTTCAGAGAATAGAGCGGCTCCCGCCGTACGTGTTCAACACCGTCGGCGAACTCAAGATGGCGGCCCGCCGGCGCGGCGAGGACATCATCGACTTCGGCATGGGCAATCCCGATCAGCCGACGCCGAAACACATCGTCGACAAGCTCATCGAGGTCGCCCAGCGCCCGGATACCCACCGTTATTCGGTGTCCAAGGGCATCCCGCGCCTGCGCAAGGCCATCTGCGACTGGTACCGGCGCCGCTACAATGTGTCGCTCGATCCGGAGAGCGAGGCCATCGTCACCATCGGCTCGAAGGAGGGGCTGGCGCACCTGGCCATGGCCATCGTCGATCGCGGCGACGCCGTGCTGGTGCCGAATCCGGCCTACCCAATCCATCCCTACGGTTTTGTCATCGCCGGCGCCGACATCCGCCACGTGCCCTGCGGCCCCGGCATCGATTTCTTCGCCGAGCTGGAGAAGGCCATCCGCGACTCCTGGCCCAAGCCCAAGGTGCTGCTGCTGAATTATCCCAGCAACCCGACCACGGAATGCGTGGAGCTGCCGTTCTTCGAAAAGATCATCGCCATCGCCCGCGAGCACGACATCTGGGTGGTGCAGGACCTGGCCTACGCCGATCTGGTGTTCGACGGCTACACCGCGCCGTCGATCCTGCAGGTCCCCGGCGCCAAGGACATCGCGGTTGAATTCTTCACGCTGTCGAAGAGCTACAACATGCCGGGCTGGCGCATCGGCTTCATGGTCGGCAATCCGGTGCTGGTGCGGGCGCTTTCGCGCATGAAGTCCTACCTCGACTACGGCATGTTCACGCCGGTGCAGGTGGCGGGCATCGCCGCGCTGGCGGGGCCGCAGCAGTGCGTGGCCGAGATCCGCGACATGTACCGCCGCCGGCGCGACGTGCTGTGCGAGGGGTTGAACGCCGCCGGCTGGAGGGTGGAAAAGCCGCGCGGCACGATGTTCGTCTGGGCGCCCATTCCGGAGGCCTACCGGGCGATGGGCTCGCTCGAATTCACCAAGAAGCTCATCACCGACGCCAGGGTGGCGGTGTCACCCGGCATCGGTTTCGGCGAGTACGGCGACGGCTTCGTGCGGTTCGGCCTGATCGAGAACGAGCATCGCACGCGCCAGGCGGTGCGCGGCATCAAGGACATGCTGCGCCGGGGCGCATGAACATGAATATGAATATGAAGCCCGTGCGCGTGGGCCTGCTCGGCATCGGCACGGTGGGCGGCGGCACCTACCAGGTGCTCGCGCGCAATCACGGGGAGATCACGCGCCGCGCCGGGCGTCCCATCGAGATCGTCATGGTCGCCGACAAGGACCTCGCCCGCGCGCGGGAGGTCACCGGCGGCAGGACCCAAATCACCGACGACGCCTTTGCCGTCGTCAACGATCCCGACATCGACGTCATCGTCGAATTGATCGGCGGCTGCACCGTGGCCCGGGAGCTGGTGCTGAAGGCGCTGAACAACGGCAAGCACGTGGTCACCGCCAACAAGGCGCTGATCGCAACGCACGGCAACGCCATCTTCGCCGCCGCCAGCAAGCGCGGCGTGATGGTGGGCTTCGAGGCGGCGGTGGCGGGCGGCATCCCCATCATCAAGGTCATGCGCGAGGCGCTGACCGCCAACCGCATCCAGTGGCTGGCCGGCATCATCAACGGCACCTGCAACTTCATCCTGACGGAGATGCGCAACCACGGCCGCGACTTCAAGGCCGCGCTCGCCGACGCGCAGCAGCGCGGTTACGCCGAGGCCGATCCGACCTTCGACATCGAGGGCGTCGACGCCGCGCACAAGCTCACCATCCTGGCCGCGCTTGCCTTCGGCATCCCGCTGCAATTCGACAAGGTGCACGTCGAGGGGATCACGCAGGTCGCGCGCGAGGACGTCGCCTACGCCGGCGCGCTGGGTTACCGCGTCAAGCTGTTGGGGTTGGCCCGCCGCCGCCCCGAGGGCATCGAGATGCGCGTGCATCCGACGCTGATCCCGGAGACGCGGCTCATCGCCAACGTCGACGGCGTCATGAACGCGGTGGTGGTGCGCGGCGACGCCGTCGGGCCGCTGCTGTTCTACGGCGCCGGCGCCGGCGCCCAGCCGACGGCCTCGGCGGTGGTCGCGGATCTCGTGGACGTGGCGCGGTCGATGAGCGCGCGGCCCGAGCATCGCGTGCCGCACCTGGCCTTCCAGCCGGACGCCGTGGCCGACGTGCCGATACTGCCGGTGGACAAAATCGAGAGCGCCTATTACCTCCGCATCACCGCGCTGGATCGCCCCGGCGTGCTGGCCGACATCTCCCGCATCCTCGCCGATCGCGATATCAGCATCGAGGCCATCCGGCAGCCGGAGCCCGCCGAGGGCCAGCAGCAGGTGCCGGTAATCATCCTCACCCAGCGCGTCATGGAACAATCCATCAACGAGGCGATCAAGCACTTGGAATCATTGCAGTCGGTGCAGGGGCCCATCGTCCGTCTGCGCGTGGAAACCCTCGCGTGACGCCGTCACTGTCATTCCGAGCGCAAGCGAGGAATCTGGCCTTGGTTCATTCCGCCGGAGATTCCTCGTCGCGCGGCTCCCCGGAATGACACTTCGTAATGACCATGACTTTCAGAACACACCATACCGGCCTCATCGAACGCTACCGCGACCGCCTGCCGGTGGGCGACGGCGCGCGCATCGTGAGCCTGGGCGAGGGCAACACGCCGCTCATCCGCCTGCACAACATCCCGCGTGAATTGAAGCTGGATGCCGACGTTCATGTAAAGTACGAGGGATTGAATCCCTCCGGCTCGTTCAAGGATCGCGGCATGACCCTGGCCGTGACCAAGGCGGTGGAGGAGGGCGCGCGCGCCATCATCTGCGCCTCCACCGGCAACACCTCCGCCTCCGCCGCCGCCTACGCCGCGCGCGCGGGCCTTGCCGCGTTCGTGCTCATCCCGGAGGGCAGGATCGCCATGGGCAAGCTCGCCCAGGCGATGCTGCACGGCTCGGTGGTGCTCCAGATCAAGGGCAACTTCGACGCCGGCATGGCGCTGGTCAAGCAGGTGGCGCGGGAGGCGCCGGTGACCATCGTCAATTCCATCAACCCGTTCCGCCTCCAGGGCCAGAAGACGGCGGCCTTCGAGATCATCGAGGCGCTGGGCCGCGCGCCGGATTATCACTGCCTGCCGGTCGGCAACGCCGGCAACATCACCGCCCACTGGATGGGCTATCGCGAATATTTCGATCTGGGCATTGCCAAAAGCCGCCCGCGCATGTGTGGCTACCAGGCCAGCGGGGCGGCCCCCTTCCTGCGCGGCCGCATGGTGGACAATCCGGAGACGGTGGCCACCGCCATCCGCATCGGCCACCCGCAGAGCTGGACCCGGGCCTGGGAGGTGCAGAAGGAATCGGACGGCTGGTTTGACGAGTTGAGCGACGGGGAGATCCTCGCCGCGCAGAAGCTGCTGGCCGCGCGCGAGGGCGTGTTCTGCGAGCCGGCCTCGGCGGCCTCGCTGGCGGGCGCCTTGCGCGACATCCGGCGCGGCAAAATCCCGGCCGGCAGCACGGTGGTCTGCACCCTGACCGGCCACGGGCTCAAGGACCCGGACATCGCGATCAAGCAAAGCGAAGGCAGAGTCAGCCTGATCGAAGCGCGGCTGGATGACGTGAAACGAGCCATCTTGCAACATCTCAAGTAAAATCGGGCCATGATAGAGACCGGCGCCACATTGAATCAGATCAAATCCCTCCGGGAACGCCTCGGCGAACTGCGGAGGTATCTTTGACTACGACGTGAAGTGCGAGCGCCTGGCGGAGGTCAGGCGCGAACTGGAAAGCCCGAACGTCTGGAACCGGCCCGAGCGCGCGCAGGCGCTGGGGAAGGAGCGCGCGGCGCTGGAACAGACGATCGAAGCCGTGCGCGCGATTGAGCGCGGCCTCAAGGAATCCGCGGAGCTGGTGGCGCTCGCGGTCGAGGCGAAGGACGAGGCCGCCTTTGCCACGGTCGGGTCCGACCTCAAGGGCATCGAGGCCCGCTTGAGCGCGCTGGAGTTCAGCCGCATGTTCTCCGGCGAGATGGACGCGCACAACGCCTTCCTCGACATCCAGGCGGGCTCCGGCGGCACGGAGGCGCAGGACTGGGCCGAGATGCTGCTGCGCATGTATCTCAAGTGGGGCGACCGGCATGGCTTCAAGACCGAGTTGCTGGAGGTGTCCGGAGGCGAGGTGGCCGGCATCAAGAGCGCCACGGCGCGTTTCGAGGGCGATCACGCCTACGGCTGGCTGCGCACGGAGACGGGCGTGCACCGGCTGGTGCGCAAGTCGCCGTTCGATTCCGGCAACCGCCGCCATACCTCGTTCGCGGCGGTGTTCGTCTCGCCCGAGGTCGATGAGGACATCAACATCGAGATCAATCCCGCCGATCTCAAGGTGGACACCTACCGCTCCAGCGGCGCCGGCGGCCAGCACGTCAACAAGACCGACTCGGCCGTGCGCATCACCCATCTGCCGACCGGCGTCATCGTGGCCTGCCAGAGCGAGCGCTCGCAGCACAAGAACCGCTCGCAGGCCATGAAGCTGCTGAAGGCCAAGCTGTATGAACTGGAAATGCAGAAGCGCAACGCCGAAAAGCAGGCCATCGAGGACACCAAGACCGATATCGGCTGGGGCCACCAGATCCGCTCCTACGTCCTCGATCAGTCGCGCATCAAGGACCTGCGCACCGGCGTCGAGGTGGGCAACACGCAGGCAGTGCTGGACGGCGATCTGGATCGCTTCATCGAGGCGAGCCTGAAGAGCGGGGTGTAGCCGTGAGCAAGGCGGGCGGCAACGAACGCAAGGGTACGGAACAGCCGGCGGACGGGCACCGGCTGATTGAAGAACGCCGCGCCAAGTTGAAGGCGTTGCGCGAACGCGGCGCCGCCTTCCCCAACGATTTCCGCCGCAACGTCATGGCCGGCGAGCTGCACGCCGAGTATGGCGGGAAGGACGCCGCCGCGCTCGCGGCCGGTCCGGTGCGCGTGCGCATCGCCGGGCGCATGATGACCCGCCGCGTCATGGGCAGGGCCGCCTTCTGCCACGTGCAGGACATGTCCGGCCGCATCCAGTTGTACATCACCCGCGACCATGTCGGCGAGGCGCGCTACGCCGAATTCAAGCAATGGGACATCGGCGACATCATCGGCGCCGAGGGAGTGCTGTTCCGCACCAGGACCGGCGAGCTGTCCGTGCACGTCGACAACATCCGGCTGCTGACCAAGGCGCTGCGGCCGCTGCCGGACAAATGGCACGGCTTGACCGACACCGAGACGCGCTACCGCCAGCGCTACCTCGATTTGATCATGAGCGAGGTCACGCGCCGGACCTTCCGCATCCGCTCGGAAGTCATCGCCGCCCTGCGTCGCTTCCTGATCGGCCGCGGCTTCCTCGAGGTGGAGACGCCGATGATGCACGCCATTCCCGGCGGCGCCGCGGCGCGGCCGTTCAAGACCTATCACAACACCCTGGAGATGGAGCTGTTCCTGCGCGTGGCGCCGGAGCTGTATTTGAAGCGCCTCGTGGTCGGCGGCTTCGAGAAGGTGTTCGAGATCAACCGCAACTTCAGGAACGAAGGCCTGTCCACGCGCCACAATCCCGAATTCACCATGCTGGAATTCTACGAGGCCTACGCCGATTATCACGACTTCATGAATCTGACCGAGACGATGATGCGGGAGTTGCTGCAAACGGTGCTCGGCACCACGACGCTCACCTACCAGGGCAGGACGTACGATTTCAGCAAGCCCTTCGCCCGCTACACGATGAAGGAGGCCATCCTGCGCCTCAACGCGGATTTGAAACCCGCCGATCTCGAATCCGTGGAGGCGATCCTGCCGGTGGCGAGGCGTCTTGGCGTTGACGTCAAGCCGGGCTTCGGCCTGGGCAAATTGCAGACCGAGATTTTCGAGAAGACGGTGGAGGACCGGCTCGATGCGCCCACCTTCATCACCGCCTATCCGGCCGAGACCTCGCCGCTGGCGCGCCGCAACGATCACGATCCCTTCATCACCGACCGCTTCGAGTTCTTCGTCGCCGGTCGCGAGATCGCCAACGGCTTCTCGGAGTTGAACGACGCCGAGGATCAGCGCGAGCGGTTCGAGAAGCAGATGCGCGACCGGGCGGCGGGCGACGAGGAGGCCATGCATTTCGACGCCGATTACATCGAGGCGCTGGAGCACGGCATGCCGCCGACCGCCGGCGAGGGCGTCGGCATCGACCGGCTGGTGATGCTGCTGACCGACAGCCCGTCCATCCGCGACGTGCTGCTGTTTCCGCACATGCGCCCGGCCTGAGGAGACACCCGGCGTTACATTTTCACCGGCGGCGACATCGAAACTCGCAGAAAGCCGAACCGAAATCGCATCACATCCAGGGAGAATGAACATGAACAGCACACCGGGCAGGATCACGTCACTGGCCGCCGCGATCGGCGCGGCGTTCACCGTCCATCTCGCGCCGCTGCCGGCCGCGGCGGCGGGCAATCCCTTTGGGTACAGCCATCCCGGCGGCGGTTATATGATCGCCGATCACGACGGCGCCCGCGCCGAGGGCAAGTGCGGTCCGGGAAAATGCGGCGTGCAGAGAATGGACGCCGACCATGACGACAGGGTCTCCAAGGCGGAGTTCATGAAGGCGCACCGCGATGAATCGAAGTTTGCCGCGCTGGACGCCAATCACGACGGTTTCCTCGACGCCGGGGAGTTGAAGAAGATGCAGGAGGGCAAGTGCGGCGAGGGCAAGTGCGGCGTCAGCAAGTGAGGTCCTGAACGGCATCCCCGGCTTTCGCGGAAATCCCCGGCGGGCGCGGCGGGAAAATCTCCTTATTCTCCGCCGTGCCGGCCGGGCGGGCGCATGGCGTTTGACCCGGTTGCCCGTCCGGGCTATGTTTGTTCATATGTCCTTGAAATCCGGTCAATCCGCCCTGGCGGGCGCGGGTCTCGGCCTGCGGCGGAGTTTTTTGGGCGAGGTGCTGGAGGCCGCGCCGGCGCCGGTCGCCTTCTGGGAGGTGGCGCCGGAGAACTGGATCGACGTCGGCGGCCGCGCGGGGGAGCGTTTCCGCGCCGCCACCAGCCGGCTGCCGCTGGTGTGCCACGGCCTGTGCCTCAACCTGGGCGGGCCGGCGCCGCTCGATGAGGATTACCTGCGCCACAAGGTCAGGCCGTTTCTCGACCGGCACCAGGTGCGTTACTACGGCGATCACCTGAGCTACAGCGCCGACGACGGCCACCTCTACGACCTCATGCCCATCCCGTTCACCGAGGAGGCGGTCCACTACGTGGCCGGCCGCATCCGCCGCGCGCAGGACATCCTCGAGCGGCGCATCACGGTGGAGAATCCCTCCTATTACTGCGCGCCGGGCCAGGAGATGGAGGAGATCGATTTCATCAACGCCGTGCTCAAGGAGGCGGACTGCCTGTTGTTGATCGACATCAACAACATCTACGTCAACAGCGTCAACCACGGCTACGACCCGGCGGACTTCATGCGCCGGCTGCCGGGCGAGCGCATCGCCTACGCCCACATCGCCGGTCATTACCGCGAGCGGCCGAATCTGATCGTGGACACCCACGGCGCCGAGGTGATCGATCCGGTCTGGGATCTGCTCGACCAGGCCTACGCGTATTTCGGCGTGTTTCCGACGATGGTGGAGCGCGATTTCAACATTCCGCCGCTGCCCGATCTGGTGAGGGAGGTCGCCCGCATCGCCGCGCTTCAGGCCAGGCATCAGTCCACGTCGCGGCGCGCGCTCGCCCATGCCTGAGCGTCCGCGCTTCCAGCAGGTGCAGTACGCCTTCACGGCGCACATCCGCGATCCGGAGCACGTGCCCGCGCCCGCCGGCGTGGCCGGGCCGGGCATGGCGCTGTACTGCGACCTCGCTTTCACCAACATCAAGACCTTCGTCGCCGACAATTTCCCCGTGGTGCGCAAGGTCATGGACGACGGGGCGTGGGAACGGATGGTCCGGGATTATTTCATCCGCCACGTGAACCGCACGCCGCTCTTCTCGCAGCTGGGCTTTGAATTTCTGGAGTATCTCGAGAAGGAGCGCAGGGAGCCGGCGGATCCGCCCTTTCTGCCGGAGCTGGCGCACTACGAGTGGATGGAATCCGCGTTGCGCATCGACACGCGCGAGATTTCCTACGCCGGCGTCGATCGCGCGGGCGATTTGCTGGCCGGGCGGCCGGTGTTGAGCCCGCTGGCCTGGCCGCTGGCCTATGCCTTCCCCGTGCATCGCATCAGCCCCGATTTCAAGCCGGAGACGGCGCCGGCGCGGCCCACTTATCTTGTCATTTACCGCAACGACCGCGGCGAGGTGGGTTTCCTGGAGCTCAATCCAGTGTCGGCGCGGCTGCTGGAGTTGATTGCGGGCGAAACCGCGGCAAACGGCGAAACGATGCTCCGGCAGATCGCGGCGGAACTGCGCCATCCCGACCCCAGGGTGGTGATCGAGGGCGGTCATGCCATGATGCGCGAGTGGCTGGGCAAGCAGGTGCTGCTGGGAGTCGGAAGCGGCCCATAAGCCCCGCCGCCCGCGGTGGATTTGCGCTAAACTTGAAACAGGTTTATGTAAATCCACGTTCACCGTCATGCCGGTGAAAACCGGCAGCCGGTAAACATCCGTTCACCGGGTTCCGGCTGGAGTTAATCCTGGGCTTGCCGAAGGACCGGAACGACGGATGGGGCGGAAGTGAGGCGGACATGTTCAACGGCTTTGATCGCTTTTTGCTGACGTCCCTGGAAGTCGTCATCGCGCTGCTGCTGTTGATCTTCATCGCCGGTCTCGTCGGCGTCGGCGTCATGTACGTGCTGGACGTCAGCCAGACGCAGCACGCCATCCGCCGCAATTATCCGGTCATCGGCAGGTTCCGCTACTTCTTCGAGTATCTCGGCGATTTCTTCCGCCAGTATTTCTTCGCCATGGATCGCGAGGAGCTGCCGTTCAACCGCGCCCAGCGTTCCTGGGCCTATCGCGCGGCGAAGAACGTCGACACCACGGTGCCCTTCGGCTCGACCCGCGATCTGCGCGCCACCGGCACCGTCATCTTCGTCAACTGCCCGTTTCCGACGCTGGACACCGACGCGGTCGAGGCCGAGCCCATGACGATTGGTTATTGCCGCACGCCTTATGTCGCCAGGTCGTTTTTCAACATCTCCGCCATGAGCTACGGCTCCATCTCCAAGCCCGCCATCCTGGCGCTCTCCAACGGCGCGCGCATGGCGGGGATCTGGCTCAACACCGGCGAGGGCGGCCTGTCGCCATACCACCTCGCCGGCGGCTGCGACCTGGTGTTCCAGATGGGCACCGCCAAGTACGGCGTGCGCGATCTTCACGGCAATCTCGACGAGGGCAAGCTGCGCGAAGTGGCGGGGCATCCGCAGATGCGCATGATTGAAATCAAGCTGAGCCAGGGCGCGAAGCCCGGCAAGGGCGGCATCCTGCCGGGCGCCAAGGTGACGGAGGAGATTGCGCGCATCCGCGGCATCCCGGCGGGCCATGATTCGATCAGCCCCAACCGGCACACCGACATCAACAACAACCGGGAACTGCTGGACATGATCGCCCGCATCCGCGATGTCACCGGCAAGCCGGTCGGCTTCAAGGCGGTGGTGAGCGAGGGGTCATGGCTGGATGAACTGTTCGCCGAGGTGCTGAAGCGCGGCGCCGAAAGCGCGCCGGACTTCATCACCGTGGACAGCGCCGAGGGCGGCACCGGCGCGGCGCCGCAGCCGCTCATCGATGACATGGGCTTGCCGCTGCGGGAAAGTCTGCCGCTGCTGGTGGACAAGCTTGAGGAGTACGGCCTGCGCGAGCGCGTGCGCGTGATCGCCTCCGGCAAGCTGGTGACCCCGGCGGATGTGGCCTGGGCGCTGTGCGTCGGCGCCGACTTCATCAACACCGCGCGCGGCTTCATGTTCGCGCTGGGCTGCATCCAGGCCCTGCAATGCAACAAGAACACCTGCCCGACCGGCATCACCACGCACAACGAAAAACTGCAGCGCGGGCTGGTGCCGGAGGACAAGGCGGTGCGGGTGATGAACTACGCCAAAAACATGCGGCACGAGGTGGGCATGATCGCCCATTCCTGCGGCGTGCGCGAACCACGGCAGTTGCGGCGCCATCACGCGCGCATCGTCATGGCCAACGGACTGTCGGTGCCGCTGAATGAACTTTACCCGGAGGTAAGGTCGCGGCGGCCGATGGCGGCGTAACGTGCGCTGCGTTTCGGGCTGATTTGGCGGGGACTCTCTCATATGCCGTTCGCCCCGAGGCCTGCCCCGAGCTTCGTCGAAGGGTGAACGGCATTTTTAGTGTCCCCGGTGAAAATCCCTCGCCTCACAGGCGAATGAAAGTTTGGCGAAATGTGAGTGAAGCGAAGATGAGCCTGTTTTCAAGTACCGTGGCGGTGAAATCCCCCCGCCAGTCGCTTCGCGTCTGTCGGCCCCCTTCATAAAGGGGGCGGCAAGCGCTGCGCGGTTCGCAGCCGAGCGGGGGATTTTGCTGTGAGTCGGCTGTAAGCCGACAAGGGCGAACTCCCCCGCCTTCAGGCAAAGGTTGTTTAGATAGGTTCAAATTTAATTATCGCGCTGTCACGGCGCTGATTTTTTCCGTAACATAGCGGCATGCTGCTCACGACGCCGCAACAGGTGCTGATGTTCGTGGGCTTGCTGCTGGCAGCGGCCATGGTCGAGCCGCTGGCCCGCTTCATCCGCCTGCCCGCCAATGCGGCGCTGGTGCTGATCGGCTGGGCCGGCTCCAATCTGCTGGTCATGCAGGGCATCGACACCGGCCTGCGCTGGGACAATTTCCGCGACATCATCTTCTTTGTCTTCATCCCCGCGCTGGTGTTCGAATCGAGCTTCAAGATGGATCTCCGGCGCCTGTGGCGCGACCTCGGCATCATCCTCATCCTGGCCATGCCGGCCATGCTGACGACGGCGCTCATCGCCGCCGCTCTGATCTATCTCGGCATCGACGAGGCCGGCGGCTTTCCCTGGATCGCGGCGCTGATCACGGGCGCGCTGCTGGCCTCGACGGACCCGAGCGCGCTGGTGCAGGCGCTGCGGCGGCATCACGGCGCGGAGCGGCTGGAGCTCATCTTCGACGGCGAAAGCATGTTGAACGACGCGCTGGCCATCGTGTCCTTCGGCCTTTTGATCGCGCTGGCCACCCGGCAATACGAGATGGTGCACACGGGACGGGTGCTGCTGCAATTCGGCGAGATTTTTTTTGGCGGCATCGCCGTCGGCGCCGTCGCGGGGGTGGTGATGGCGGCGATGATGCGCTGGCTGCCCAACGCCATCGCCCACGGCCTCATCACCGTGGCGGCCGGCTATCTGTGCTACGTGTTCACCGACGGCATCCTCGGCTGGTCCGGCGTCATGGCCGTGCTGGTCTGTGGCGGGGTGCTGTCCGAGTATCACCGGCGCAACTTTGGTCCCGAACTGCGGCGGTTCCTGCACGAGCTGTGGGATTTCATCGGCTACATCGCCAACAGCATGATCATGCTGCTGGCGGGCGTGACCGTCACCGGCGTCATGTTTCAGGAGCAGTGGCAGTCCATGCTGATCGGCATCGCCGCGGTCATCACGGCGCGCGTCGTATCGGTGCAGTTGAATCTGCGATTGTTCGACCTATTCCGCCGCGGGCAGCGGCTGGATCGCAGTGAGCGGCGCATGATCGCCTGGGGCGGCGTGCGCGGCCCGGTGACGCTGGCGCTGGCGCTCTCCCTGCCGCTGGAGCTGGATTACTGGTTCACCATCCAGTGCATCGCCTACGGCGTGGTGTTGTTCGACCTGTTCGTGCAGATGCCTGTGCTGCTCTCCGCCCTGAAGCACCGGCCGCTCCGATGAGAGACATAATTTATAAAAAGGTAGTGAGGTGTACCCGTTTCCACGGACACGTAGTTAAGAGACAACCCTCCGCTCTTCATACCGCACCGGGCTCACATAGTCGAGCGTTTCGTGCAACCGTTGCCGGTTG
>JAJPIJ010000026.1 GCA_021324815.1 Gammaproteobacteria bacterium | reverse complement strand
GCAGGTC
Source organism: Gammaproteobacteria bacterium (assembly GCA_021324815.1). Classification (GTDB taxonomy): domain Bacteria; phylum Pseudomonadota; class Gammaproteobacteria; order JAJPIJ01; family JAJPIJ01; genus JAJPIJ01. The sequence goes on along the minus strand of JAJPIJ010000026.1, from coordinate 24,321 downwards.
GGATTCGGCCATCCGGCGCAGATCAGCGGGACTGTCGATGCGCGCGAGCAGCGGGAAACGGTTGGGATCGAGCATGCGGCCTGTTCCTGAAAGGGGCGGTTATCATGGAGAGTGGATTGAACCTATGCAACCGAATGCACTCCATACCCAGATTGCCGCGCCGGGAGCGGTAAAACCCTGGTTCCGTGCTCGACATTGGGGCAGGATTACAGTATTGTTATTCACCCGACACAATGGCGCAATCCATTGAACCTCCGGCAAAAAGAACGCAAAGGATTTTGAACGCATGGGCGTCCCTCTCATACAGCAATACCGCGTCGCCAAATACATCATTCAACAGAAACTCAAGGGGGTTCCCCGCTACCCGCTCGTGTTGATGCTGGAACCGCTGTTCCGCTGCAACCTGGCCTGCGCCGGCTGCGGCAAGATCGATTATCCCGACGACATCCTCGACAAGCGGCTGTCCTTCGAGGAATGCATGGAGGCCATCGACGAGTGCGGCGCGCCGATCGTGTCCGTCGCCGGCGGCGAACCGCTGATCCACAAGGACATGGCCCGCATCGTGCGCGGCTTCATCGCCAGGAAGAAATTCGTCTACCTGTGCACCAACGCGCTGCTGCTCGAGCGCAAGATGGACGAGTACGCGCCGTCGCCGTATCTCACCTTCTCGATTCACCTCGACGGCAACCAGCACCGCCACGACACCTCCGTGTGTCGCGATGGTGTTTATGAAAAATGCATCGAGGTGATCAAGGAGGCCCGCCGCCGCGGCTTCCGCGTGACCGTGAACTGCACGCTGTTCCAGGGCGAGTCCGCGCCGGAGGTGGCGGAATTTATGGACACCATGATGGCGCTGGGCGTCGAGGGCGTCACGCTGGCGCCGGGCTACAGCTACGAACGCGCGCCACGCCAGGACGTGTTCCTGAAGAAACAGGGCGCCAAACAGTTGTTCCGCGACATCTTCTCATTGGGCAGGGCCCGCAGGAACGGCCGCCGCTGGCGCTTCAACCAGTCGAGCCTGTACCTCAATTTCCTGGCCGGCAACGAAACCTATCACTGCACGCCGTGGGGCAATCCGACGCGCAACGTGTTCGGCTGGCAGAAACCCTGCTACCTGCTGGTGGGCGAGGGTTATGCCCCCAGCTTCAAGGCGCTGCTGGAGGAGACCGAATGGCACAGGTACGGCACCGGCAGAAATCCGAAGTGCGCCAATTGCATGGTGCATTCCGGTTTTGAGGCCACCGCCGTCGACGACACCTTCCGCCATCCGCTCAAGGCCCTGCGCGTCGCCCTGTTCGGCCCGAAGACCTCCGGCCCGATGGCGCCGGAGCCGCCCGTGCTGTATGAGGACGAAAAGAACCGGCCCCGGCTCAAGCTCGTGATCAAGTCCGAGCCGGCGCGCACCTGTGACAGCAACAAGCAGCAGGCTGCCGGTTGAGACTGATTTGTTCTGAAGTGATGGGGGAGCTTTGCGCAGCCCGCGTCCTTGATGCGGGTTGTTCGTTATCATGGTTGACGTTCTGTCCTTGCTGCCCGCGTTCATTGCCGGCCTCGTGACATGGCTGCTGCCGTGGCGGCCGTGGTCCACGCACGAGCGGCTGGACGCCGCGCCGCCGCGGGAGCCCGCCGATTTGAGTGACATCACCGTGTTGATGCCGGCCCGCAACGAGGCCGCGGTGATTGGCCATACGCTGGAGGCGCTGGCATCCCAGGGACGTGATTTGTCGGTCATCGTGATCGACGATCAATCCACCGACGGCACGGCGGCGATTGCCCGCGGCGTGGAGGGATTGAACCTGCGCGTCATCGCCGGACAGCCCCTGCCGCGGGGCTGGAGCGGAAAATTGTGGGCCCTCGAACAGGGCCGGATGCTGGCGCGGACGCCGTTGATTTTGCTGCTCGACGCCGACATCGCGCTTGCGCCCGGCACGCTCGCCGCGCTGCGCGCCCACCTCCTTGACCGGCGGCTGCAACTGGTGTCGCTCATGGCCCACCTCGGGATGGTCACCTTCTGGGAAAAACTGCTGCTCCCCGCCTTCGTGTATTTCTTCAAGATGCTCTATCCCTTCGCGCTCGCCAACAGCCCCAACCCAAGACAGGCCGCCGCCGCCGGCGGCTGCATCCTGGTGGAATCCCGCGCCCTTGGCGATCTCGGTGGATTCGCGGCCCTGCAGGAGGCGCTGATCGATGACTGCACGCTGGCGGCCCGGATCAAGAACGCCGGCGGCAGGACGTGGGTGGGACTCACCCATTCGGCGCGCAGCCTGCGCCGCTACATGCATTTGCGCGTGATCTGGGACATGGTGGCCCGCACCGCCTACACCCAGTTGCGCTACTCGCCCCTGCTGCTGGCCTTGTGCGCGCTGCTCATGGGCGGCGTCTACCTGCTGCCGGCGGTGATGCTCCTGGCGGGCATGCACGTCACCACCGCCATGCTGGCCCTGGGCCTGGCCGCCAGCCCCTATCTCCCCACGCTGCGCTACTACCAGCAATCGCCGCTCTGGGCGCTGGCCATGCCCGGCATCGCCGCCCTGTTCCTCGCCATGACGCTGAGTTCGGCCTGGCGCTACCACCGCGGTGTGCGCTCGCGGTGGAAGGACCGCATCTACGGCCGCTAGGCGGCGAATTGTGAACTTTTTCCCGGACCGGGCGCTCTACCGGCTTGCCTTTAACCTTAACCTTATTCAGCAGATTTTCATCCAATCATCAGTATGCTAACTTCGCGTTTGGAGGCGTTTTCCACCGATTATGTTTAAAAAATTTCTGTCCTTGAGCCTGATCCTTCTTGCCGCGGCCTGGTTCGCTCCCAACAGCCCCGCGGCCGCCGAACAACCCCAGAATGAAGCGAAGCAAGTCGTTGAAAAGCTTCATGAAGCCCTCATTGACGTCATGAAGCGCTCCAGCCAGCTGGGATATCAGGGCCGGCTGGAGAACCTCACCCCCATCGTGCAAAAAAGCTTCGATTTTCCCGCCATCGCCAAGATTATCGTCGGCCGTTATTGGGGGACATTGAGCGACCAGGATCACCAGGCCTTCCTCGATGCCTTCAGCCGGCTCAGCACCGCCACCTACGCCTCCCGCTTCGACAGCTATGGCGGCGAGACCTTCCGCACCGTGGCCGTGGAGCCACAGTCCGGTCAGGATATCATCGTCAAGACGGAGCTGGTGCAGGCGGACGGCTCCGTGGTCAAGCTGGATTACGTCGTGCGCCCCTCGGAGAACGGCCAATGGCGGATCCTGAACGTCATCGCCGACGGAGTGAGCGACCTGTCGCTGAAACACGCGGATTACACCGCCGTCATCAAAAATGAAGGGTACCCTGCACTTCTGGCCAGATTGAATGATAAGATAAGCAAGTACGCCAAGCCGTCGGGCAAGTGAATCCCGGCGGAGAGCGGCGGGTGGAAAAAAAGTTAAGAACCATTTGACAGGCTACGGGGACATGAGCGTATGACTTGGGACAGACAGGCCGCAGGCGCGGGCGTGGGGGCGTTGTTGATCGCGGCAATGCTGGGTGGCTGCAACACCGATCCGACGGTCAACAAAGACGATGATTTTGAAGGAATGAACCGCGCGTTCTACAAGTTCAACGACGCGCTGGACAAACACATCATCAAGCCGGTGGCGGAGGAATACGTCAAGGTCACGCCACAGATCATACGCACGGGCGTGACCAATTTTTTCTATAACATGGATTCCCCCAATGTCATCCTCAACGACATTTTGCAAGGGAAGCTGAAACAGGCGTGGGATGACACCGGCCGCTTCATCACCAACAGCACGATCGGTGTCGGCGGACTGTTCGATCCCGCGAGCGGTTCCGGCCTCATCAGGCACGAGGAGGACCTGGGACAGACCTTTGGAAAATGGGGCATGGGTGAGATCGACTACCTTGTCATTCCCTTGGTGGGTCCAAACTCGGTGCGTGACGCCCCTGATCTGGTCACCAGCGCCTTGCTGAGCCCGCTGTATTACGCCAGCTTCGTGGTGACCTTCCCGCTGGGCGCCTTGAACGCCATCAACACGCGCGCGAATTTGCTCGACGCTTCACGCATCGTCGAGGAGGCGGCGCTCGATCCCTACAGCTTCGTCCGCGAGGCCTACCGGCAGAATCGCATCTACAAAATCTATGATGGCAATCCGCCCATCAAGGTGGAGGAGGAAAACCTCGACACGGGCGAAACCGGCGTGCTGCACGTATATTGATCCAGCCACGGCTCCTTGAAAACAAAAACGGCGGGATTCCCCGCCGTTTTTGTTTGGAATCCGATCGGCCTCGCATCACTTTCGCCGGGAGCAAAATGTAACGTGCACAACGACCGCGAAAGTGGCGTGGCACAGGATGTGCCGCGTAGCACGCGACACCCTGACCGCGCCAGCGGTCCGGCGTCAACTCATGATGAAGTGCGGGAAATGAGAGATGGTCGGGGTGACACGATTCGAACGTGCGACACCTAGCTCCCGAAGCTAGTGCTCTACCAGGCTGAGCTACACCCCGAGGATGACGGAACCGTCGCCCGACGATCAAGGCGGCCTCTGGATTCGACTCCCACGTGGCGGGAAATCGGCGGCGCGTCTTGGCCGGAGCGGGCGGGCAGTGTAAGCGATAGCCCCGGTGGATTCAACGACACCGCCGCCCCGCGGCAAAGAGCAAGGGATCCGCCGGGTCACTGGAAAACCAGTGTCGCGATCATCACATCGCCGTCGGGCGAAGGCTCGACGGTGAATCCGAAGCGCCTTGCGAGCCTGATCATTTCCGTATTGATCCTGAGGATCTGCCCCGTCATCGCTCCCGTGCCGCGCTCGCGGACGTAGCGAATCATCTTGTCCATCAACGCGCCCCCCAATCCCTTTTTCTGATAATCCGGGCGTATCACGATGGCGAATTCCGCCTCGGAATTGTCGGATTTGGTGATGGCGCGCACGACCCCCACCGTCTCGGCTTCCTCGCCGGCGCCGCGGGTGGCGATGAAGGCCATTTCGCGGTCGTAATCGATTTGCGTAAAGCGGGCCAGCTGGGCGTGGCTCATCTGGTAAACGTGGCTGAAAAAGCGGAAATAAAAATCCTCGGGCCGCAATTTTTCAATCAAGCGCCGGTGTGCCGGCTCATCCTCCGGCCGTATCGGCCGGATCAGGAATTTTTCGCCGTTCTTGAGGGTCAGCGTTTCCTCGAGTTCCCGCGGGTAGGGCCGGATGGCCAGGCGCTGCACGCCGGAGCCGCGCGGGGGTTGCACGCGGATGCGGGCATCCAGGACCACGACGCCCTTCTCGTCCGCCAGCATGGGGTTGATGTCGATCTCGACGATGTCGGGGCGGTCGATGATCATTCGCGAGAGATGCACAAGATTCAGGGCAATGGCGTCCAGATCCACGGCGGCGCGGTCGCGGTAGCCGCACAGCAGCCGGTGCACGCGCGTGCGCCGCATGAGGTCGCGCGCCAGATGCATGTTGAGCGGCGGCAGAGCGATGGCCGTGTCCGCCAGCACCTCCACCGCCGTGCCGCCGTCGCCGAACATCACCACCGGGCCGAAGATGCTGTCCATGGCCATGCCCAGGATGAGTTCGCGCGCGGTGGATCGCCTGACCATGCGCTGAATCGAGAAGCCGTCCACGCGCGCCGGGGGAGTCAGCGCCGCGGCGCGCGTCAGCATCGACTGTGCCGCCAGCCGCACCGCCTGCGCGGACGAGAGGTCCAGCGCCACACCGCCCACGTCGGACTTGTGGCTGATGTCGGGGGACAGGATTTTAAGCGCCGCGGGGTAGCCCGTTTTTTCCGACAGCGCGACGGCGGTCTCCACGTCGGCCGCGAAATGCGTCTCCACGACCGGGAAACCGTAGGCCTCAAGCGCCCTTTTGGCCTCGAGTTCGGTCAGCAGCTCGCGGCCGGACGCCAGGGCTTTTTCGATGATCGCGGTGACCGCGGCGGAATCGGGCGACCAGTGCTCGGGCGGCCAGGGCGGCGTTTGGCTTAAGTTCTCCTGCGTGCGCCGGTAATCGCGCAGGATGAGAAAGGCCTGCAGGGCCGCGTACGGCGTCGCGTACGCCGGGATGCCGGCCTGCTCGAAGACCCTGCGCGCCGCCGCCGCCGTGACCTCCCCCATCCAGCAGGCGAACAGCGGCACGGAGGAACGCCCGGTCTCCCCGACCACCGCCTCCGCGGCGGCGATGCTCGAGGCCAGCGCCGTGGGCACGTTGATGACCATGACGGCGTCGACGTTCGGATCGCCGGCGACGATGCCCAGCGTCTGGCGGTACCGTTGCGCGTCCGCGTCGCCGATGATGTCGACCGGATTGCCGCGGGACCAGGTCGCGGGCAGGACCGCATCAAGACGCTGGATCGTCTCCGGCGCCAGCGCCGCCAGCGTCCCCCCGAGCAGGCTCAAGACGTCGGCGGCGAGCACTCCCGGCCCGCCGCCGTTGGTCACTATCGCCACCCGGTCGCCCTGCGGCTGCCGCCTGGACAGGGCAAGCGTCTCCGCCGCGTCAAACAGGGCCTCCACGTGATCCACGAGGATGATGCCGGCGCGCCGCAGCGCGCTTTCAAACACGGCGTAGCTTCCCGCCATCGCGCCGGTGTGTGATTTGGCGGCGCGGGCGCCGGCCGCACTGCGGCCGGCCTTGATGGCGATCACCGGCTTGTTCCTGGCGATGGCGCGCGCCGCCGAAAGAAATTTGCGCGGCGAGGTGATCGATTCCACGTACAGCAGCACGGCGCGCGTGCGCCGGTCAAGGCACAAATAATCCAGCATGTCCCCGAAGTCCACGTCGACCATGTCGCCCAGGGAGACGATGTTGCTGAACCCGACGTTGTTGGCGCCGGCCCAGTCGATCACGGCCGTGCACATGGCGCCGGACTGCGCGACGAAGGCCAGATTGCCGGGCGCGGCGTCCAGATGGGCAAAGCTCGCGTTGAGGCCGATGCGCGGGTTCAAATGGCCGATGCAGTTCGGGCCGAGCAGGCGCATGCCGTGGCGCCGGGCGGCCTGCAGCAGTTCACCGCGCTGCGGGCCGGCCCCGCCGGCGTCATGGAAGCCGGCGCTCAGGATCACGGCCGCCTGGGTGCCGCGTTCCCCGAGCGCGGAGATCAACGCCGGCACCGTAGCCGCGGGCGTGCCGATGACCGCCAGCTCCGGCGCCTCCGGCAGCGCGGCGACGTCCGGATAGGCGGCCAGGCCCGCGATCTGTTCGTACTTCGGGTTGACGGGATAGATCGGACCCTTGAAACCGCCGCGCAGCAGGTTGCTCATGACCTTCTGCCCGACGCTGCCCGGGCGCTCGGAGGCGCCGATCAGGGCGACGGATTTCGGGGCCAGCAGATGGTGGAGGTTCAGCTGACGCATGTGCCATCCAGGGGATCGCGCGCAATCACGCCATCGAACGCCGGGGCGCGTGGCGGGCGTATCTCATGACGCGTGATTTCCAGGGGTGGGCAATCAGAAACTGCGGCAGATAGTGAACTCCGCGAGCAGGCGCAGCGCCTCCCGATCGCGGGAAGGCGGCAGGTCCGCCAGCGCATCCACGGCCTTCTGTATTTCGGCGCGCGCAAGGCCGGCGGCATGGTCGATCGCGCCCGTGGCTTCGATGGCGGCGGTGACGGCCGCGATGTGTTCGCGGCCGCCCTGCCGGATGGCGGCGCGCAGCGCCTGCGCCTGCGCTGGCCCGCTGTGCCAGAGGGCGTGCAGCAGCGGCAGCGTCGGCTTGCCCTCGGCCAGGTCATCGCCGATGTTCTTGCCGCGCGCCTCCGCCGAGCCGCTGTAATCGAGCACGTCGTCGATGAGCTGATAGGCGACACCCACGTGTCTGCCGTACACGGCCAGCGCCGTCTCCACCGTCGTCTCCCGCCCCGCGAGCACGGCGCCGAGCTGCGCGGCGGCCTCGAAGAGCCTGGCGGTCTTGGCGGTGATCACGGCGAAGTATCGTTCGCGGGTGGTGTCCGGGTTGTGACGGTTGGCAAGTTGCATGACCTCGCCGGCGGCAATGGTGTTGGTGGCGTCGGCCAGCACCGACATGACGCGCATGTCATTGACGCCGACCATCATCTGAAACGCCCGCGAATACAGAAAATCGCCGACCAGCACCGAGGCCGAGTTGCCCCACAGACGGTTGGCGGTCTGCCGCCCGCGCCGCAATTCGGAGGCGTCCACCACGTCGTCGTGCAAAAGCGTCGCGGTGTGAATGAACTCGATGATGGCGGCAAGCGTGACATGCGCCCGGCCCTGATAACCGCAGGCCCGCGCGGCAAGCAGCGCGATCGCCGGCCGCAACCGCTTGCCGCCGCTGTTGATGATGTAATGCGCGAGTTTGTCGATGAGCGGCACCTCGGAATAGAGCGATGCTTCGATCAACTGGTTGACCGCGGCCATGTCCTCCGCAATCAGCGCCCGCACTTTTTCCAGCCCCTGGCTTTCGGAGGGTGGGGAGGAACTCAGGCCGTGAACGGCGGTGTTGCGGGCTTTGGCGCGCATGGGTGCCGCTAGAATAGCACTTTACCCGGCCCCCGGCGTGTCCCGTTCGATGCGGAAGGTAAAGTGGCCCGGCAGTATTTCCAGATGATGAATCAGCCGGAACGAGCGGCCATGAGCTGCATGCGACTCGAATAAATCCGCGACCCCCTCCAGCGAAAAATCCTGGATGTGCGTCACCGCCGGGCAGTAATCATGCAGCGGAATCTCCGCGTACATGATCGCCTCGTCCCGCGCGCAGCGCAGTATCTCGCTCGTGCAGGCATGGAGCGAGGCGTCGCTCAAATGCTCGAAGACGTCAAACACGAGGAAAAAATCGAATGTGTCACCGGCATAAGGCAGACGGGAGACATTGCCGCGATGAACGCAGAGGTGTTCGGCAATCCCCGCGCGCTCCGCAAAGCGTGTCAGCCGCCGCAGGTCATCCGCGCCGTAATCACAACAGACCAGATGCCTGCCCGCATAATCGCGCAGACTCAATGATGCGCGCCCCCAGCCGCAACCAAGATCGCAGCCCTGCAATTCCACTTTTTTATCCAGCGGTAGAAAAGGGTCAAGGTAAATCTCGGGGAAAACCAGATACAGCGCGCGTTGCCAATACGCCGAGGCCGCTTGCAACCGTGCCTCACGGTCATGACAATCATTTTCGTTTCGAATCGGCGGCGGCAGCCAGTCGCGCACATTGATCGCCGCCGGCGGGGCGAAGCCGATGATGTCGTACAAAATGCCGCTGAACAGCGGCCAGCGCCACAGCGCGGCCGTCTGTTCGTCGCCGCCGATCTTCAAATCCGGCAGGACGCCGCGGGCTTCCAGCTCCCCGCAGGAAGTGGAGATGCGTTCCATGCCGATCCGCTCGATGATTGCAGCAACCTTCACAGCAAATTCTCCGTACGGACAGCGGAAATAATCGGCGATGGCAACCAGCAAGGCGACGAGGCCCGGATGCCGGCGTTCAAGGTCGAGAATATTCGCCGGTATCTGCATCAAAATGGCCGTTCTGTCGATTCACGCCCGGGGCTAGAATAACACCCCGGGGGCCGCCCGAAGGGCCGATATTTTGCGGGTTGTGTTTGGTCACTGAATTCCGTAGAATCGCGCCCCTTGATTTGTATTGGTGTCCGAAATACTTTGGAGTTGAAAGAGTTATGTACGCGGTGATCAGAACGGGCGGCAAACAGTACAAGGTCGCCGAGGGCGATACCCTGAGAGTGGAACTGCTGCCGGCCGAGCCGGGCGCCAGCATCGACATCAATGAGGTGTTGATGATCGTCGACGGCGACAAGGTGGCCGTGGGCGCGCCGGTGGTCGCGGGCGCCAGGGTGTCCGCCAAGGTCGTGGGCCACGGCCGCGGCAGGAAGATCCGCGTCATCAAGTTCCGCCGCCGCAAGCATTACCGCAAGCAGCAGGGACACCGGCAGCACTACACCACGCTGCAGATCACCAGGATTCAGGCCGGCACGTAAGCCGCGCCACAAGCACAGGAGACGGTCATGGCACACAAGAAGGCGGGCGGCAGCACGCGCAACGGCCGCGACTCCCGGGCGAAACGGCTGGGCGTGAAGCATTTCGGCGGCGAGGCGGTGAAGGCCGGCAACATCATCGTGCGCCAGCGCGGCACGCAGTACCGGGTCGGCGCCAACGTCGGCCTCGGCCGCGATCACACGCTGTTCGCCAAGGTGGACGGCCACGTCGAATTCACAACCCGCGGACACAAGGCCCGTACTTTTGTGAATGTCCGTCCGGCCTGACGGCCGCCGCGATCTCGCCATGAAAACCCCGTCGCTGACGGGGTTTTTTGTTTGTGGGCCGGGTTTTCAGGGGCACAGTGCGATGAAATTCATAGACCAGGCGATCATCCGCGTCGAGGCCGGCAGGGGCGGCGACGGCTGCATGAGCTTCCGCCGCGAGAAATACGTCCCCCGCGGCGGGCCGGACGGCGGCGACGGTGGCGCCGGCGGCAGTGTTTATCTCATCGCCGACGAGGGCAGGAACACGCTGATGGATTTCCGCTATGAGCGCCTGTTTCGCGCCCAAAACGGCGGCAACGGCATGGGCAGGCAGTGTTCCGGCCGCGCCGGCGAAGACCTGTTGATCCGCGTGCCGGTCGGGACCGTGGTGTACGACACCGCCACCGAGGAATCGCTCGGCGACCTGACGAAGTCTGGTGAGCGGCTGCTGGTCGCCCGCGGCGGGCGCTTCGGCCTCGGCAACATGAACTTCAAGAGCAGCACCAACCGCGCCCCGAGAAAAACCACGAAGGGCGAGCCCGGCGAGGCGCGCGAACTCCGGCTGGAACTGCGGCTGCTGGCGGATGTCGGCGTGGTGGGCATGCCCAACGCCGGCAAGTCCTCGCTCATCCGCGCGGTGTCGGCGGCGCGGCCCAAGGTGGCCGATTACCCGTTTTCAACGCTGCACCCCAGCCTCGGCGTGGTGCGCACGGGCCCGGACCAGAGCTTCGTCATCGCCGACATTCCCGGGATCATCGAAGGCGCCGCCGAGGGCGCGGGGCTGGGCATCCAGTTCCTGCGGCACGTGCAGCGCACGCGCCTGCTGCTGCACCTGCTGGACGCGAGCGACGTCGATCCCGGCCGCGATCCGGCGCGCGAGTTCAAAACGGTGCAAAATGAGCTCAAGAAATACAGCCGCGAGCTGTCGAGGCGCGAGCGCTGGCTGGTGCTGAACAAGATCGACCTGCTCCCGCCGTCCGCGCGCAAGACGCGCTGCCGCAGGATCGCGAAGGACGCGGGCTGGAAGGGGCCGGTGCACGCCGTGTCGGCGCTGACCGGCGAGGGCTGCATGGAGCTGATGCGCAAGGTGCAAACCTATCTGGAACAGTCGGGAAGGATCGAAAAGGAACGCACATCATGAAAACCCGCGAACAACTGCGCGGCTGCCGCCGTTGGGTGATCAAGATCGGCAGCGCGCTCGCCACGCGCGACGGCCAGGGCCTGCGCGTGGAATCCATCGGCGCCTGGGTCGCGCAGGCGGCGGACTTGTGGCGCGCGGGTCGCGAGGTGGTGCTGGTCACCTCGGGCTCCGTCGCGGAGGGCGTGGCGCGGCTGGGCTGGAAGCAGCGGCCGCACGCGCTGCACGAGTTGCAGGCGGCGGCGGCCGTCGGCCAGATGGGCCTGGTGCAGGCCTACGAGTCCGGCTTCCAGCGCCACGGCATCCACACCGCGCAGGTGCTGCTGACGCACGAGGACCTGGCCCACCGTCAGCGTTATTTGAACGCCTGCAGCACCCTGCGCACGCTGCTCAAGCTGCGCGTCGTTCCCGTCATCAATGAAAACGACACCGTCGCCACCGAGGAGATCAAGCTCGGCGACAACGACACGCTGGCGGCGCTGGTGGCCAACCTGATCGAGGCGGACGTGCTGGTGATCCTGACCGACACCGCCGGCCTTCACGACAAGGACCCGCGCAGGCATCCCGACGCCAGGCTCATCCCGGAGGCGCGCGCAGGCGATCCGGCCCTGGAGGCGATGGCCGGCGACGGCGGCCAGTGGGGACGTGGCGGCATGCGCACCAAGGTGCGCGCCGCCAGGCTCGCCGCGCGTTCCGGGACGGCGACCGTGATTGCCTGCGGTCAGGAAAACGACATTCTGAAGCGGCTGGCGGCCGGCGAGGCCATCGGCACGCTGCTCAAGCCCGCCGAGGCGCGGCTCGCGGCGCGCAAGCAGTGGCTGGGCAGCGGACTCAAGGTGCAGGGGACGCTGCGCCTCGACGCCGGCGCCGTGCGCGTGCTGCGCGAACAGGGCCGCAGCCTGCTCGCCGTCGGCGTGAAGGATGTCGAGGGGGAGTTTGCCCGCGGGGCGCTGGTGGCCTGCCTGGACATGGAGGGACGCGAGATCGCCCGCGGCCTCACGAACTACTCCGCGGCCGAGGCGCGCGCGATCAAGGGGCTGGCCAGCGACAAGATCGAATCCGTGCTCGGCTACGCCTTCGAGCCGGAACTGATCCACCGCGACAATCTGGTCCTGACCTGAAAATGTCTCATCATTCCGGCAGAGCCCGCCCCGTATCAGTAGCGGGGGACTCTGCGGAACCCGGACGACACGGACGTCATTCCGGCAGGGATTGCCGGAACCCAGCGTACAGGGACGTACAGTTGGGACCGTGCCGGTATGACGATTAAAGACGCCAGCGGACGGCTGGAAATCCTTCAGGCCAGCGCGCGGATGCGGGCGGTCAGCCGCGACTTGTGGCGCGCCGCCTTGTTGTCATGGATATGGCCCTTGGTGGCCAGGCGGTCGATAAGCGGTTCGGCGGTCTTGTAGGCGGCCTCCGCCGATTTCCTGTCCTTCGATTCAATGGCGCGCACCACGTTTCTGATCAAGGTGCGCAATTGGGAGCGGCGCGCGGCGTTGTGCTGGCGACGCTTGACCGACTGGCGCGCCCGTTTGCGGGCGGATTTGATATTGGCCACGTAACGGCTCCAAAAGATTGAAGGTGTAAAACGGCGCGCAAATATGCGGGTTTCAGCTGTATTTGTCAATCAGGTATCATAACCCCGCGCCGCCGCCGCAATAGAAACGGTTCCCTCTCCCCCGACATCCAACCAAACCGAGGTCCCTCTGAGCACCCGCCTGTTCCGCTCCACCGCCACGACCGGCTCGATGACGCTGGTGTCGCGCGTCTTCGGTTTCGTGCGCGACATGGTCATCGCCGGGCAGTTCGGCGCGGGCCTGTACGCCGACGCGTTTTTCGTCGCCTTCCGCATCCCCAATTTCTTCCGCCGCCTGTTCGCCGAGGGTTCCTTCTCACAGGGCTTCGTGCCGGTGCTGGCGGAATACAAGAGCCGCCGCGGGCCGGACGAGGTGCGCATGCTCGTGGACCGCGTGGCCGGGACACTCGCCGGCGCGCTGTTCCTGGTCACCGTCGTGTGCGTGCTGGCGGCGCCGCTGTTCGTGGCGGTGTTCGCGCCGGGATTCTTGAGCCAGCCGGAGAAATACGCGGTGACGACCGTGATGCTGCGCATCACCTTCCCCTATCTGCTGTTCATCTCGCTTGCCGCCTTTGCCGGCGCCATCCTCAACACCCACGGACGCTTCGGCATCCCGGCGTTCACGCCGGTGTTCCTCAACGTGAGCCTCATCGTGGCGGCGCTGGCGCTGGCGCCGCACTTCACGCGGCCGGTGGTGGCGCTGGCGTGGGGCGTGTTCGTCGGCGGGCTGGTGCAACTCGTGTTTCAACTGCCGTTCCTGAAACAGCTCGGCCTGCTGCCGCGGCCGGTGTTCGCCTGGCATGACGCGGGCGTGCGGCGGATCATGAGGTTGATGGGACCGGCGCTGTTCGGCGCCTCGGTGGCGCAGATCAACCTGATGTTCGACACGCTGCTGGCCTCGTTCCTGCAGACCGGCAGCGTGTCGTGGCTGTACTACGCCGACCGGCTGCTGGAATTCCCGCTGGGCGTGTTCGGCATCGCGCTCGCCACCGTCATCCTGCCGTCGCTGTCGGAGCAGCACGCCGACGGCGACACGGCGCAATTCTCGCAACTGCTGGACTGGGCGCTGCGCTGGGTGTGCGTGATCGCCATCCCGGCGGCGCTGGGCCTGATGCTGTTCGCGGCGCCGATGCTCTCCACGCTGTTCCAGTATGGCCGCATGTCCGAGCGCGACGTGCTGATGTCCAGTTACGCCCTCACCGCCTACGCGCCGGGGCTCATCGCCTTCACGCTGGTCAAGGTGCTGGCGCCGGCCTACTACTCGCGCCACGACACGCGCACGCCGGTGCGCATCGGCCTCATCGCCATGTTCGGCAACATGGCGCTGAACCTGATCATCATCTATCCCCTGTCGCGCCTCGGCGTCGGCCACGTCGGGCTGGCGCTGGCCACCTGCCTCTCCGGTTTCTTCAACGCCACCATGCTCTACCGCGGCCTGCGTCATACCGGCGTCTACCAGCCCGCGGCGGGATGGGCGGAATTGGGAAGACGGCTTCTCGTCGCCAATGGCGTCATGGCGGTGGTGCTGTGGGTGGGGCGCGGCGAGCTGGACCGCTGGTCGTCGTGGTCGCCATGGCTGCGCGCCGCGAACCTGGGCGGCTGGATCGCCGTCGCTGGCGTGATCTACGTGATGGTGCTCTGGCGGCTCGGCTGGCGCCTGAGGGATATGACCGCCGCGCGCCCGCCGGTATAATTTGTCGTTCAAGCAATCGACTGCCATTCCATGCAAGTAATCAGAGGCCTGCACGGTCCGCACGTGACGGACTGCGCGGCCACCATAGGCAACTTCGACGGGCTGCACCGCGGTCATCAGGCAGTGCTCACCCAATTGCTGGCATTGGCGCGCCGGCTGCGCGCGCGGCCCACGGTGGTGATTTTCGAGCCGCAGCCGCGCGAATATTTTCAAGGCGCGGAGGCGCCGGCGCGGCTGTGCCGCCTGCGCGAGAAACTCTCGCTGCTGGGCGAACAGGGGATCGAACAAACGCTGGTGCTGCGCTTCGACGCCGCGCTGGCGGCGCTGACCGCGGAGGATTTCGCCGGCGCGCTGGTGCGGCGGCTTTCGCTGCGCGGCATGGTGATCGGCGATGACTTTCGCTTCGGCAAGAACCGCACCGGTGATCTCTCCCTGTTGCGCGCGGTGGGCGGACGTCATGGCTTCGAGGTCACCGCGGCGTCCACCTTTACGCTCGACGGCGTGCGGGTCAGCAGCTCGCGCGTGCGCGACGCGCTCACCGGCGGCGACATGGAACAGGCGCGCCGCTGGCTGGGCCGCTACTATTCGATGGAGGGCCGCGTCATGCACGGCGAGCAGCGCGGACGCCGGCTTGGCTTCCCGACGCTGAACGTCGATCTGCACCGGCATGCGGCGCCGGTGTCCGGCATTTTCGCGGCGCGCGTGCACGGCCTTGAAGCCCGGGCGCTGGAGGCCATGGCCTACGTCGGCACGCGGCCGGCGGTGGGCGGCGGCGACACGATCCTGGAGGCGCACGTGTTCGGCTACGACGGGGACTGCTACGGCCGCCACGTGCGCATCGAGTTCATCCGCAAGCTGCGCGAAGACCTGGCGCTGCCGTCATTGCAGGCCCTGCGGGCGCAGATGCAACGCGACGCCGAGGAGGCGCGCCGCGTGCTGGCCGCGACGGGATAGGAACGATGGAAGAAAAAACCGCCAAGGACTACAGGGACACGCTCAACCTGCCGCAGACGGATTTTCCCATGCGCGGCAACCTGCCCGAGCGCGAGCCGCAGATCATCGCGCGCTGGCGGAAGATGAATCTTTATCAGGCCATCCGCGACGCCTGCCGCGGGCGGCCGAGATTCATCCTGCACGACGGCCCGCCGTACGCAAACGGCGACATCCACATCGGCCACGCCGTCAACAAGATCCTCAAGGACATCATCGTCAAATCGAAGACGCTGGCCGGTTTCGACGCGCCCTACGTGCCGGGGTGGGACTGCCACGGCCTGCCCATCGAACACCAGATCGAAAAGCTGCACGGCAAGCAACTGCCCGCCGATCGCGCGCGCGAGTTGTGCCGCGCCTACGCCGCCGAGCAGATCGAGCGCCAGAAAAAGGACTTCATCCGTCTCGGCGTGCTCGGCGACTGGGAGCATCCCTACAAGACGATGAATTTCCAGACCGAGGCCGACGAAATCCGCGCGCTGGGGGAAATGGTCGAGCGCGGCTACGTCTATCGCGGCCTGAAACCGGTCAACTGGTGCTTCGATTGCGGCTCCGCGCTGGCCGAGGCCGAGGTCGAATATCAGGACAAGAAATCCCCCGCCATCGACGTCGGCTTTCCGCTGGTCGAATCCGAGCGCGGCAAGCTGGCGCAGGCATTCAAGCCCGCGAAACTGCCGAATAAACCAGTGTACGCGGTGATCTGGACCACCACGCCCTGGACGATCCCCGCCAACCAAGCGCTTAACGTGCATCCGGAATTGAGTTATGCGCTAGTCGAAACCGAGGATCGCGTGCTCATCGTCGCTAATGAGATTTTTATGAAACCGGCAGTTGTTTCAGGTGGATTCAGAACAGTCTTTCTTGATCCAGGGTTTTCTGACGGACAGCTTCTTGAGCTAACCACGAAGTATGGAATTCGTCAGTGGAAAGTAATTGGCCTTGCTAAAGGCAGGGAACTTGAACTGATTAAATTCAGGCATCCGTTTTATGATCGCGAGGCGCCGGTGTTCCTCGCCGGGTACGTCGGCCTCGACACCGGCACCGGCATCGTGCACTGCGCGCCGGCCTATGGCATGGACGACTTCGAGTCCGGCCGGCGCTACGGCATCAAGACCGAGGACATCATCGCGCCGGTGCAGGGCAACGGCCGCTTCGCCGAGTCACTGCCGTTCTTCGGCGGACTCAGCGTGTGGAAGGCGAATGCCCCGATCATCGAAAAAATCCGCGAACGGGGCTGTTTGTTCGCGGAAAGCGAAATCACGCACAGCTACATGCACTGCTGGCGGCACAAGACACCGCTCATCTACCGCGCCACCTCGCAGTGGTTCGTCGGCATGGACAGGCTCGAGGGCCGCAGCGGCCCGACGCTGCGCGAGCAGGCGTTGCAGGCCGTCGAGGCGACACGCTTTTATCCGGACTGGGGCAGGCCGCGGCTGCACGCCATGATCGCCAGCCGCCCCGATTTGTGCATCTCCCGCCAGCGCAACTGGGGCGTGCCGATCCCGTTCTTCCTCGACAAAAATACGGGCGAACTGCATCCACGCACGCTGGAGTTGCTGGAGCAGGTGGCAAAGCGCGTGGAAAAGGAGGGCATCGAGGCCTGGTTCAAGCTCGACGCGGCGGAATTGCTCGGCGGCGAGGCGTCGAAATACGAAAAAATCAGCGACACGCTGGACGTGTGGTTCGACTCCGGCGTGACACATCAAACCGTCCTGCGTGGCGGCGGCAACCGGCAGTGGCCCGCCGATCTCTATCTCGAAGGCTCGGATCAACATCGCGGCTGGTTCCATTCCTCGCTGCTCACCGGCTGCGCGCTGGACGGCCGCGCGCCTTACGATGCGTTGCTGACGCACGGCTTCGTCGTCGACGGCGGCGGTCACAAGATGTCGAAATCAAAGGGCAACGTGATCGCGCCCCAGAAAGTCTCCGACACGCTGGGCGCCGAGATCCTGCGTCTGTGGGTGGCGGCCACCGATTACTCCGGCGAGCTCTCGATTTCCGATGAAATCCTCAAGCGCGTGGTCGAGGCCTACCGCCGCATCCGCAACACCGCGCGCTATTTGCTCGGCAACCTCGGCGACTTCGATCCGGCGCGCGATGCGGTGAAATTCGACGACCTGCTGGCGCTCGATCAATGGGCGCTGGACGCCGCCGCGCAATTGCAACGGCGCATCACCGACGCCTACGCCGGCTACCAGTTCCACATCATCTACCAGCAGGTGTACCAGTTCTGCGTGGTGGAGATGAGCAGCTTTTATCTCGACGTCATCAAGGACCGGCAGTACACCTGCCGGCGCGACAGCCGGGCGCGGCGCTCGGCGCAGACCGCGATTCATCACATCACCGAGGCGCTGGTGCGCTGGCTCGCGCCCATCATGAGCTTCACGGCGGAGGAAATCTGGGACCACCTGCCCGGCAGGCACAGTCCCTCGGTGTTCCTCGAGACCTGGCATGACGCCCTGCCGCGGAAATCCGGCGCGGCGCCCGCCTGGGACAAAATACTCCAGGCGCGCGAAGGAGTGTCCAGGGAACTGGAAAAGCTGCGCGTCGCGGGCGGCATCGGCAAATCGCTGGAGGCGGAGGTCGATCTTTATTGCGATCCTGAATGGTCGAAGGCGCTGTCGGTGCCTGGAGACGAACTGCGATTCGTATTCATCGTCTCCGACGCCCGCGTTCATCCGCTCGAACCGAGGCCGGCGGAGGCCGTCGCAGCGGCGGGCCACGAAGGCTTGTGGATCCGGGTCGCGCCCTCCCCGCATCGCAAATGCGGGCGCTGCTGGCACCGGCGCAGCGACGTCGGCGCCGACGCCAGACACCCGGCGCTGTGCGGCCGCTGCGTCACCAACGTCGAGGGGCCGGGTGAAACCCGCCGTTACGCCTGATGGACAGATTCATCGGACGCTGGCTCGCGCTCGCGGCGGTGGTCGTGCTGCTGGATCAATGGAGCAAGCACGAGATTGCGGCGCGCCTCACGCTGCAGGAGCATCTGGTGCTGGCGCCGTTCTTCAATCTCGTGCTGATGCACAACACCGGCGCCGCCTTCAGCATGCTGAACGACGCCGGTGGCTGGCAGCGCTGGCTGTTCATGGGCCTGGCCGTGGCTGTGGTGCTCTTGATCGTGGCCTGGCTTTCGCGCATGCCGCGCCGGCTCATCCTGCTGCCGCTGGGATTGACCATGATTCTCGGCGGCGCGGTGGGAAACCTGATCGACCGGGTCCGTTTCGGGTACGTCGTGGATTTCATCCAGGTGCATTACCAGGACTGGTACTTCCCGGCCTTCAACCTGGCCGATTCCGCCATCACCCTGGGCGTCGCCCTGCTGCTCATCGACGCCTTCCGCGATCCACCGGACGCCGCGCAGGACACAAGTCCCGGCTGAGGCTTACGGTGGCGGCTGATCCTGTGGGATAATGTGTTTCCCCCTTCTCAAGGCCCGTGTATGGAAATCATTCTCGCCAACCCCCGCGGCTTCTGCGCCGGCGTCGACCGCGCCATCGGCATCGTCGAGCGGGCGCTGGAACTGTTCGGCGCGCCGGTGTACGTGCGCCACGAGGTCGTGCACAACAAGTACGTCGTCGACGGCCTGCGCAAGAAGGGCGCGATTTTCGTGGACGAGCTGCACCAGGTGCCCGACGGCGCCATCGTCATCTTCAGCGCCCACGGCGTCGCCAAGTCCGTGCGCAACGAGGCGGCGCGCCGCGGCCTGCGCGTGTTCGACGCCATCTGCCCGCTGGTGACCAAGGTGCACATGGAGGTCGGCCATTACCAGAAGGAGGGCCGCGAGTGCATCCTCATCGGCCACGCCGGCCACCCGGAGGTCGAGGGCACGCTCGGCCAGTACCACCGCCGCGACGGCAAGGGCGGCATGTACCTGGTCGAGTCCGTCGATGACGTCACGAACCTCCAGGTGAAAAACCCCGAATTCCTCTCCTTCGTCACCCAGACCACGCTGTCCATGGACGACACCGCCGAGATCATCGACGCGCTGCGCCGGCGCTTCCCCTCCATCGTCGGGCCGAAGAAGGAGGACATCTGCTACGCCACCCAGAACCGGCAGGACGCGGTGAAGAAGCTGGTCAAGGAATGCGACATCATCCTGGTGGTGGGCTCGCAGACCAGCTCCAATTCCACGCGCTTGAAGGAAATCGCCGAGAAGCAGGGCATCTCCGCCTACCTCATCGACTCGGCCGATGAAATCCAGCGTGAATGGCTCAATGGCAAGCGGCGCGTGGGCGTGACCGCCGGGGCGTCGGCGCCGGAGGTGCTGGTGGAACAGGTGGTGGCGCGGCTGAAGGAGTGGGGCGGACACGCCATCAGCGAGGCTCCGGGCATCCGCGAGCAGGTCGTTTTCAGTTTACCGCGCGAACTCGCCCGCGCAGTTTCCTGAGCCTGAAAATTTTCCAACCGAGGCAATACCGGGAATCCACCTCCCGGCATCTCTGATCTGATTCGTATTTCACCGTGAAGTGCATCATCGTCGGCGCGGGGATCATCGGCATGCTGGCGGCGCGCGAGCTGGCCGCCGCCGGCGTCGGAGTCACGCTCATCGAGCGCTTTGACGCCGGCGGCCGCGGCTGCTCCTGGGCGGCGGGCGGCATGCTGATGCCGATGCGCCCGTGGCGATTCCCGGCGGACGGCTGGCCGCTCCTGTCGCAAAGCCTGAAACTCTGGCCGGGGTTGTGCGCGGCGCTGTGTGATGAAACAGGCATCGATCCGGAATGGTTCCCCTCCGGCATGCTTATCATCGGCGCGGACCGCGAGGCGCAATCCCTCGATTGGGCGAAGGCGGCAGCCGTGAAAACCCTGCCGGCCGCGGCCTGCGACAGGGCACCCACCGGCCTCGTTCTCGAGGGCGGCCTGTGGCTGCCGGAGGCGGCGCAGGTGCGCAATCCGCGACTGCTCAAGGCGCTGCGTCAGGCCCTGCTCCGCCAGGACGTCGTCCTCCATGAACGCACCCCGGTCTCGGGTGTGATCATCAAAAACGGCCGCGCCGCCGGCGTCACGACAACGACGGGTGAATACGCGGCGGACCGCGTGGTGCTGGCCGCCGGCGCCTGGACCAGCGGCCTGCTGCCCTCCGCCGCCGCCCTGCCCCACATCCGGCCCGTGCGCGGGCAGATACTGCTGCTGCGCCCGGATCGCCCGCTGCTTGAGACCATCGTGCTCAAGGACGGCCTCTATCTCATCCCGCGCCGCGACGGCCTGATCCTCGCCGGCTCGACCGCCGAGGAAACCGGCTTCGATGAATCCGTGACGCCGGCGGTGGCGCAGGCGCTGCGCCGTTTTGCCGCCGGCATCCTGCCCGCGCTCGCCCGCGCGGAGGTGGCGGCGCACTGGGCCGGCCTGCGGCCCGCGCCCGCGCGGGAGCACCCCCTGATCGGGGCGCACCCCGCGATTGCCGGGCTTTACATCACGAGCGGCCATCACCGCCACGGCATCGCGCTTGCCCCCGGCTCCGCGCGCCTGCTGGCCGATCTGCTGTTGGGACGACCGCCGGTCGTGGACCCGCGTCCCTACAGGACGGCGGCGGCATGAGCTATACTATTTTGCAACCAGTTTCAGGGCCGCCCCCATGGACAAGACCTCGATCATTGCACTGCTCGAACGGCACGACATCCTGCCCACCTCGCAACGGGTGGAGATTGCGGCGTTGATGCTGGCCGAGCCGCAACACCTGTCGGCGGATCAGGTGCTGGCGCGCATCCGCGCAAGCGGAGAGGCCGCCGTGTCCAAGGCGACCGTGTACAACACCCTGGGCCTGTTCGCGGAGAAGGGCCTGCTGCGCGAGGTGATCGTGGACCCCAACAAGGTGTTCTACGACTCCAACACCAGGCCGCATCACCACTTCTACAACGTGGACAACGGCAGCCTGATCGACTTCGACGCCGGCGACTGCGCCATCAGCCACCTGCCCGAGCCGCCGCCCGGCACGGTCGCCGAGGGCGTGGAGGTCATTGTCCGCATCCGTCAGAACCGTCCCGCGGCCGCAAGCTGATCATTCCAGCAGCACCCTGCCGGCGTAGCTCAGTTGGTAGAGCAACTGATTCGTAATCAGTAGGTCCGCGGTTCGAGTCCGCGCGCCGGCACCATAGAAGCATCCAGCAGCTTCCAACGAAGTCCACTCAACCCGCTGAAATGTAGCACCCACGCGGGTTTTTCGTCCTTAGCCGTCCAGCACCGTCTATTGACAACCAGCCATATGTGACGGTAACTTTGACGGTAACTAGGTAGTTTCGACATGGAGTTACCGTCATGTTGACAGAGCCGAAGCTACGCCACGCCAGACCGTGTGAGAAGCCCTACAAGCTCACGGACGGGGGCGGCCTATACCTACTCATCACCCCCACTGGCCGCAGGCAGGGCGGTAAATGGTGGCGTTTTGATTACCGCTTTGCCGGTCGCCGCAAGACCCTTTCGTTTGGGACGTACCCTGATGTGACCTTGAAGGCCGCCCGTGGGAAGCGTGACGCGGCGCGCCGGCTGCTTGCCGAGGGCGCCGATCCCGGCGAAGCGCGGAAGGCAGAAAAGAGGGCGGGAAATGAGGGCACCTTCAAGGCCGTGGCGCTGGAGTGGCACACCAAGCAGTCCGAGAAGTGGGATGCCGGCCACGCCGATCGCGTGATGAAGCGGCTGGAGCGGTACGTGTTCCCGTGGATTGGCGACCGGCAGATCAAGGCGATCACCTCCCCCGACCTGCTGGCACTGCTGAGGAGTGTCGAATCCAGTGGCAAGATTGAGTTGGCGCACCGCGTCCATCAAATCGTGTCCCAGGCATTCCGCTACGCCGTGGCGACCGGACGCGCCGAGCGTGACCCTTCCGCCGATCTCAAAGGTGCGCTGACGCCGGTCAAGACCGTCAACCGCGCCGCGGTTACCACGCCGCAGGCCGTCGGCGAATTGTTGAGGGCTATTGATAGCTATACGGGTTCGCTCACCACCAAGTGCGCGCTGCGCCTCGCCCCCTTGACGTTTGTCCGCCCCGGTGAACTACGCCGGGCCGAGTGGCCGGAGTTTGACCTGAACGCGGCGACGTGGCGCATACCGGCGGCGAAGATGAAGATGCGCGCGGATCACATCGTCCCGCTTTCCCATCAGGCCGTCGCCATCATCCGCGAACTGCAACCACTGACCGGGCGCGGACGTTACCTGTTCCCCTCCGAGCGCACCCACGATCGCCCCATGAGCGAAAACACCATCAACGCCGCCCTGCGACGGATGGGCTACGCGAAGGACGAGATGACCGGCCACGGCTTCCGCGCGATGGCATCCACGCTGCTCAACGAACAGGGCTGGAACAAGGACGTGATCGAGCGGCAACTGGCGCACGCCGAGCGCAACAAGGTGCGCGCCGCCTACAACCGCGCCGAACATCTACCGGAGCGCCGCAAGATGATGCAGGCGTGGGCGGATTACCTCGACAGCTTGAAGGCCGGCGCTGACGTGGTGCCGCTGAAACGCAAGGCTTGAATGTTTCGACCTGTTTTGAAGTATTATCTCAGTTCTGAGATAATCACTCCATGAAGCCCTTGGTGTGGATGGGCGACAGCCGCGAGGCCGTCAGGAGGTTTTCGGAGGCGGCGCGGCACCTGGCCGGCCATGAACTCAACCGCGTTCAGCATGGACTGCCGCCCAGGGACTTCAAGCCCATGCCGACCATAAGCGCCGGGGTCTATGAAATCCGCATCCGGGCTGAATTGGCGTACCGGGTGATCTATGTCGCCAAGTTTGCGGAGGCGCTGTACGTGCTGCATGCCTTCGTAAAGAAGGCGCGTAAAACACCGAAAGCTGACATTGATCTGGCGGCGCGCCGATACCGGACGCTGCTGAACGAGAGGATGAAACGATGAAAGAACGAGTGAAGATGACGCGCGGTGGCAGAAATGTGTTCCGTGATATTGGATTTCCCGAACCGCAGGCGCAGAACCTGCTTGTGCGATCCGAACTGATGATCGAGATCGAGCGGCTGGTTAAGGCTGGCGGCCTGACACAGATTGAAGCCGCAAGGATGCTGGGCATCACGCAACCACGTTTGAATGCGTTGCTCAAGGGCAAGATCGAGCAATTCAGCCTGGATGCTCTGGTCAACATGCTGGCGCAGGCAGGCCGGCGCGTGAAGATGACGGTGAGAAAAGCAGCCTAGTTGAGTGGCAAGAGAAGCCGAGGGCAAAAAATAAGCCGCCTCGGTCGTTCAGACTTCCGAAGCGGCTGGGCACTACATGGTCGTCACTGACAAGGCTAGTTGGAGTTCGTTACGGAACGGTGACAGGCAATAAATCGCCGCGCCTAGTCCGACGGGACGAAAACGCCGCACACCCTGGCGGCGCTGGCGCGGTGTCCTCATACAGGGCGCGAGGGTGCGCGCATGTCAGACGACAAGTCTGTTGCAGTTGAAAACGCCACGATCGCCCGGCATTTCAAGCCAGGTAACCCACAAACAACAGCACTCAAGATGCTTAACGAAGCCATCCACGCTTATCACGAAGGCAAAAAGCAGTCGGCCCAGGCCCCTCCATTGGAAATGAAATACGTCCTTCGTACTCTGCGAAGGGCGGCTGCAAATCCCACGCTTGCGGCCAAGCTCAAGAAAAAAGTTAAACGTCTCGATAATGACACCATAAAAGTACTCGGTCTCGACAAGGGCAATACACCAACAGCAGAGGCAATCCGGGAACGCATCGCCGTGCTGGAGTGTTACCGGGGACGAATCTTCCCCCGATTTTGTTGACACCGGG
>JAJPIJ010000038.1 GCA_021324815.1 Gammaproteobacteria bacterium | reverse complement strand
TCTCCATGGAGATGTACATGTTGCCGTTCGGATGGATGGCGAACGCCTCCGGATCGGGCCCGGAACTGAACTTGCGAACGACCTTCATTTTTTTGGCGTCGATGACCGCACTCTTGCCTTCATCGCCCAGGGCCACGTAAACCCACTTGCCGTCCGGCGATTTGCCGATGCCGCGCGGCCGCTTGCCCACGGCGATTGTACTTTCCACCTGATTGGTGGCGGCGTTGATCACGGACACGGTATTGCCGGTTTCGTTGGTGACCCAAACCTGGCCCGCCGGTTCCGCCGCCGCGTCAAATCCCAGTCCTGTCAAAGCAGCTGTCAACATCCAGCCCGCAATCCGCTTGTTCATTCGTACTCCTTTCTGAATTTTAAAATTCAAATCCATTAGAAACGCCGTTCGCCCTGAGGTATCGAAGGGTGAACGACGCGATTCAAACACAAGGCCGTCGTGCTTCGATACCTCAGCACGAACGGTTTTTATGTCGCTTTGATTCAGCACCTACTGCTTGCATTCGACATTGCCGAGGCTGTCCAAATCCTCCACGCCCCGGGCGACACCCTTGACCGGCGCCTCGCCCACCAGCTTGTCACCTTCCACCAGCATCAGCGGCTGGCGCAACTGGCCGTTGGCGCGGAAATTCATCTCGATGCCCTTTTGACCGTCGAACTTGAGCTGCGTTTTGAGGAAATCCAGCACCGCGGCGGGATCGGCGCCCTGCACGCGGATGATGGTATCGCCCAGCATCTTCATCGCCGCCCAGCCGGCCCAGGCCGCATCGTCCATGGGCTTGTGATAGGCCTTCTCAAAGCGATCGTTGAGCTGCGTCGCCGAATATTTCTCCGCCGTGTGGTGCCAGGCTCGCGCCACGGCCTTGGAATGGGGATTCTTTTTCAGCCATTGCGCCTCGGCGTCGCGTTTCATCGCCCGGCTCGGGAGCACGTGCAGCAGATTGGCGCTGCATTGCTCGCGCAAACTGTCGTCATCCCGCGCGACATTGAGGACCGCAATACCGGGCAGCGCCGCAGCCAGTTTGCGCAGGTCCGCCGCGTCGGTCGCCGCAATCACCGCCACCGGATGCTTGTTCTTGATCGCCTGCACGTCCGTCGTTTGTTCCAGTTTGAAAGACTGGCCCAGAAATTCGCCCTGCTGATTGGCCTCCTTCAGGCCCTGGGCCGCGCCCTGCCAGGCCGAACTCTTTTTGTCGCCGTAATACGCCACCAGCGCGGCTTTTCCTCCAGCAACAGGCGCCGGACTTTCGTCATCAGCCGCCAGCGCCCTGAAGGAAATCAAACCCACGGACAAAATTACACACCCATATATATTGAGTTTCTTCAACCGGAAGCCCTCCTTAGATGATGATTTGACCATGCCGAATCCATTTTGACTGTGTCCATGTTAACCAACCATCTCTATGATGTTTTAAGGAAAATCTCCTAAAACACCCTTGATGTTTTATGACACTGCGTTAAAACATTTCACAGGAAGCTGAAGAATGCGAACAGCTTATACACAATGTTGTATAAAAGATACAATAATGCTGTTTCAGGCTTTTTTATGTTGTACTCAAGATGCAAAAAAGCTTGCAAACCATTTTGAGGGTGTATTATTCTACGCTCCGCGGATCGGAGGATTCGCACTGTTTCATGCGCTTGGGGGATCTTAAGCGGATGAGGCAACTTAAGCTTAAGTTTTAGAGGTTGGATACCAAACACTTCCGTTAGGAGGAAACACTAATGAAATTTGCCAAAACCAAACTCGCCGCCGCAATCGCCGCCGCGACCATGGCCTCCGCAGCCAATGCGGTAGTCGTGGTGGGAGGCGACAACGGCTGGTCAGTCAGCTTTGACGGCAACGTCAATGCCTTCTACACCTACATGGATCAGGACAATACTTCGACCCAGTGCACGAACGCCGCTGGCGTTGGAACGGCGTGCGTCGGCACCACGGTTTCTCATATGTCAGTCAAGGGCGAGCAGTCCTCGCGTGTGCATTCCGGGTTCCTGCCGGCGTTCTTCAGCTTCAACGTGACGAGCCCGACGGTGAACGGCTTGACCGGCAAGGCCCGCTTCAGCTTCGCCCCGACCATTCAGCGCAACAAGTCGTCCAACGGCGTCAATCTTGACACCTCGGGCGGCACGGGCCTGACTGGCGCGACCATCGACACTCGTGAAGTGCTGGCCGCGGTCGATGGCAGCTTCGGCGAAATCAGCTTTGGCCGCACGCTGTCCATCTATGGCCGCCAGGCGATTCTGCATGACATGACCCTGTTCGGCGTCGGCAACAACACCAACAACCCGGACTTCGGCACGGTGACCGCCGGCCGCATCGGCATCGGCTACCTGTATCCGGACTTCGAGGCCCGCTTTGCCTGGGCCTCGCCCGCTGTCAACGGCTTCAAGCTGGAAGTGGGCGCCTACGATCCGGTTGAGCCGGGTGGTCTGGCGGGTGGTCCTTCAACCCAGCAGACGGATACGCCGCGGTTCGAAGGTGAATTGACCTATGCGACCACCTTCACGGGCGGTGATGTCCTGCTGTGGGTGGACGGCATGTGGCAGTCGGTACAGAAGATCCCCTCCAATCTGGCGGGAGCCACTTTCAGTGAGGACCTGACTGGTGTGGGCGGTGGCGCCAACCTGAACTGGAACAACGTCGGCCTGACGGGGTACTACCAGCGTAACGACGGCACCGGCCTGCTGTTCAAGTTCCCGGGCTTTGGCGCTGGCGCTTCCATCCTCGGCAGCTCCTACAACTGCGACACCCCTGGAGCCACGGGCGTAAACGGCGGCGTGGGCACCGGCACCAATTGCAAGACCTCGGATCAAGACGAGTGGTACGTGCAGGGCACCTACACCTTCGGCGGCAAGACCAAGGTGGGTGTCAGCTACGGCGAGGCCAATCAGGATGGCAACACCGTGACCGTCGGTACCGGCGTGCCGTTTGCTGAGGTTCAAAACACCATGTGGTCCGTCGGCGTGTATCACGACCTGACCTCCTGGCTCAAGCTGATCGCCGAGTACAACAATGTTGAGCAGAGAAACACGCTTAACTTGGTCGGTCTCACTGCTGGTCCTGCCGGAGCAGGTATCAGGACCAAGGTCGAGGGTGGCTACGACAGCTTCAGCGTCGGCGCCTTCCTGACCTGGTAAGGCCCAGTTAAGAGTCTTAAATTTGTAGTTTCAAAAGGCGCATCTTCGGATGCGCCTTTTTTTTTGCGTGCTTAATTCCTCTCCCACAGAAAGACCCGTCCTTAACCAAGTCAAGGGAGAAGCAGAGGATGAGGGATTTTGCTAAAATCAACCTGTCGGAAAACAGCTGCCAGATAAAGACTGGTTCGATATTAGAGGAATACCATGAAATTCAACGTAACTTTGGAACGGGATGAAGATGGGATGTGGGTGGTCGAATGTCCATCGATTCCGGGATGCATTAGCCAGGGCAAGACCAGAGAGGAAGCGTTGCAGAACATTCAGGAAGCCATCCAGTCGTGTCTTGAGGTTCGCATGGAACGCGGCCTGCCACTTACTGTCGAGACGCGTCAAGTCGAGGTCGCTGCCTAGTGCCGCCACTGCCGGTTTTAAGCGGTCAGAAAATAGTACACGTTTTAAAGCGACTGGGTTGGCAGGTATCACGGCAACGAGGCAGTCATATCATTCTTTCCAAAACCGGCGAAAACGCCACGTTATCCGTTCCCAATCATGCTGAGGTGGCAAAAGGCACTTTGCGCAGTTTGATACGCGCTGCCAACCTGACAGTTCAAGAGTTTCTCGACGCTTGCAATAATGGTTGAGACAGCCGCCACTCCCGTCATTCGTCAAACCCTGGAAAAGGCCGTTCAGTTGCAGCAGCAGGGGCAGTTGCGACAGGCGAGCCGTTATATCCCCATCGGGAACCTCTTCAAATTCTTCCACACCTTGAAATACTGACGCTTGCATAATTGGTGAATGTGATGTGTCTCAGTGGCTATCGACATCAAATCCCCCCATCCCCGCTTCTTCAATGGGAGACGTGGGAAGTGGCATCAGATGGTGCATTAGATGGTGCCACCCCATCCCCCCTTTTTCAAAGGGGGGCGAGGGGGGATTTGCAAGGCGAAATGCCGGCACGAGCGTTCACCAATTATGCAGGTTTCACCAGTACCACTGAACATCATCATGGGTGGCGGGGATAAACTGTTGCGTCGAGCGGCGGAGTGCCACCAGCGTGGTGATCTCGCTGGAGCAGCCAGGCACTACCGGAAATATTTGGAAAAAATTCCCGGAGATGCGGAAGGATGGCACACGCTTGGCGGCATGGAATTCCAGCGCGGCCGAATTTCTGAGGCAGTAAACGCGCTTGAAAAAGCTGCTGCGTTGCGACCGCATGAAACCAGCTATTTGAACGATCTGGCCGGACTGTACCTGACGGACGGACGCCTGATGGAGGCCGAACAGGCGTGCCGAGATCTGCTCAAAAACAATCCGGACTATCTACCCGCCTCCTACAATCTGGCGCTGATCCGCTCGCGGCAGGGGCGCCTTCATGAATGCGCGCAACTGCTGCGTGAAATCACCGCCCGCAAACCGGACTGGGCGGCGGCGCATTACAACCTGGGCGTGGCGCTGGTCGAATTGGGCGATTACGACGCCGCGCTGCCGGCGTTCAAAATGGCGGTGCAATTGGAGCCTTACATGGCCGCCGGCCATTTCAATCTGGCCCGGACCCTGCGCGAGCTGGCCTTCGTCCGCGCCGCCATCGATCATCTCCGCAAGGGGCTGGAAATCGATCCGGACAACGTGGACGCCATCATCGATCTTGCCGACTTGCTGGCGGACGAGAACGAAATCAACGAAGCCATGCAATTGCTGGAAACCGCACGGTCGCGCCACCCCCAGGTCACCGTCATTCCAACCACGCTTGGCGCGCTTTGCCATCGCATGGGCGAGGCCCGGCGCGCAGAATTCTGGTTCGATTCGGCACTCACGATCAATCCACTCGACACCAGCGCCATTTTTGGCAGGGCGCAAGTCAGGCGTTACACCGATGCGGACCGCGACTGGCCGCAAATACTCGAACGGCAGTTGAGCGATGCGAATATCTCGGAGGGGCAGCAATCCGCGCTGCACTTCGCGCTTGGCAAGATTCACAACGACCTCGGTGATTACGACACGGCCTTCGCTCATTTTCAGGCGGCGAATGACGCGATCCACAAGACGACACACTATGATCGCCGGGAAACGGAAGCCTTCATTGACAACACCATCCGGATCTTTACAAAAGATTTCATCGATAAACTGCGAGCCATGGGTTCGGATTCCGATCTGCCGGTGTTCGTGGTGGGCATGCCACGCTCCGGCACGACGCTGGTGGAGCAGATCATCGCCTCGCACCCACAGGCGCATGGCGCCGGGGAATTGCGGTATTTCACCAGCATTTACAAACGACTGCCGCAACTGCTGCGCTCCAGCCAATCCACCCTGGACTGCATCTCCACAATGACGCCGGCCGCGGCTGCCAATATCACCGGCAATTACCTGGCGTTGCTCAGACGTCATTCAGCCACGGCTCTTCGTATTGTCAACAAGACGCCGGGAAATTTCATATTCCTCGGCCTCATCGCCGGCCTGTTCCCCGACGCCAGAATCATTCATTGCACGCGCGAGCCTCTGGATGTCTGCCTCTCCATTTATTTCCAATCCTTCAAGGAAGGTCATGACTATTCGTGGGACCTCTTGGACATCGGCCATTATTACCGCCTGTACGCGCGTCTGATGCGGCACTGGCGCGCGGTCATGCCGGATCGATTCCTGGATGTGAATTACGAGGAGCTGGTGGCCGGACCGGAAGCCGGGAGCCGGCGGTTGATCGGGTACTGTGGCCTGCCGTGGGACGATCAGTGCCTGCGATTCTACGAAACCAAACGGGAGGTCAAGACCGCGAGCCTCTGGCAGGTGCGGCAGCCCATCTACAAAACCTCCGCCGGGCGCTGGCAGAATTACGCCAAATATCTGGGGCCGCTGCAGGAACTTCTGGCCGGCGAGTCACCCTAACAGGCCATTCACCATCGGGGGAGATGGATTATAATGGGGCTCTCGATTAGGATCGGAAACATTCCGGCGTCGTCCACCGGTTTCCTTGGAACCGGTCCAGCATGGTGCAAGTCAATGACCAGATTTGATATTTCAAAGACATTCCGTCACCTGGCCATCCTGCTGGCGGCCTTCTCCATGCCCGCCCGCGCCTTCGATTTCCTGCCGGATTTCTTCGGCACAAAGGAACCCAAGGGCGTGTATGTATTCCAGGCGGGCCAGCAGTACGTCAAGATCGTCAAGCGCGAGAAGGGCGAAGGCAGCAACGCCCAGCCCGTCCGGCTGACGCCCCAGCAGGTGCGCACCGTCCTTGAGGGCATCAAGGTCCGCAAGGACACCGGCCTGCTTTCCGAAAACAACGAGCAGGTGCCGGTGTTCGTGGAGTCGGAAATCTCCACGCTCAGCGCCGCGATTTCCCGCGGACTGGAGCAGGCCAAGGCGGATGAAGACCTGATTTTCGTGGTGATCGGCATGCACGAGGGCATCCTTACGAAGGAGCAAATCGGCATCTCCGGGCGGGTGTTCTACGAAGACGGCAAGCTCAATCTGATCTTCGGCGAATTCAAGTCGCTGAGCGGCGTCAGCGAGGAAAAGGCCAGAAACCTCGCGGCCGGCTGCGGCGATTGCCCCGTCGATGAACGCACCAATCCGTTCAAGATCGCCACCCGCTCCGATGCCGGAAAAATGGACGATCCGATCGCGATTACGGAAGGCCTGGAATTCAAGACTTATGACAACAAGTTGCGTCCGGACTGGCTGGTCCTCGACGTCAACAAGATGGTGGCCGCCGCCGAGAAGATCAAAAACAAGCTGCCGCCGGCGCTGGAAAAGGAGCAGGCGCGCGCCCAGGCCGAGGCTGCCAAGGCCAATCTCGAACGGCGGCAGATGCGCGAGGAACTGGCGCGCATGCGCAAGGAGATGGATCAGATGCGCGCCAACGGCGGTTCGGCCTCCGGCGGCGAGTCCATTGAAGATCGTCTGGCCACCCTCGACAAAATGAAGAAGAAGGGGCTCATCACGGAAGAGGAATACGCCACGCGGCGCAAGCAACTCCTCGATCAGATTTAGCAGGCTCCTTAAATCCCCCGCCGCTGCGCGGCTGCCCCCTTTGCAAAGGGGGCTTTGCCGGTATGAGTTCCTCCACTGTCAATCTTCAGCTTCCCCCTTTGCAAAGGGGGCTGGAGGGGGATTTGGATTTCAGGCGCGATCGAAGCGGCCCCAGCGCAGCAGCACCGTCGGCAGGATCAGGAGATTCAGCAGCGTGGAGGACACCAGGCCGCCGATGATGATGGCGGCCATCGGGCCCATGATTTCGCGCCCCGGGTTGTCGCTGTTGAAGGCGATGGGCAGCATCGCCAGCGCCGTCACCAGCGCCGTCATCAAGATGGACGGCAGCCGCTCCTGGCCGCCGCGCACGAGGGTGTTGAGATTCCACGGCTCGCCCTCCTCCTCCACCAGGTGGCGGTAGTGGGACACCAGCATGATGGAATTGCGCGCGGTGATGCCGAACAGGGTGACGAAGCCGACCATGGAGCCGACGGACAGCGACGCGCCGGTCACCACCGCCGCCGCCACGCCTCCCAGCAGCGAGAAGGGCAGGTTCAGCAGCATGATCAGCACCAGCCGGAAACGACCGACGGCCATGTAAATCAACATCAGCACGCCCACCCCCGCCAGCAACGAATGCAAAATGAGCTCTTCGCGGGCCTGCGCCTGCTCGATGGCCGAGCCGGTGAATTCCGCGTAGGTATTGGCGTCGAACTTCACCTGCCAGCGCACCTTCGCGCGCAATTCCCGCATCAATGACTGCACGTCGCGCCCGGCGACGTTGCCGGTCACGGTCTGCACCCGCTGCGCGCCGCGGTGGAGGATGTTGTAACGGCCGTCGGTCTGCGTGACGTCGGCGACCTGTTCGAGCGCAATCACGGCGCCGTCGGACGTGCGCAGCGGCAACCGACCCACGTCCTCCGGATCATTCCGCGCCGCGCGGTCGAGGACGACGGCGACGTCATACGCCTGGTTGCCCTCGTAGATTTTTCCCACCTCCCGGCCCTCGAAGGCCGTCTGCATCGCCTCAACCACCTGCAAGGGCCGCAGGCCGAAGGCCGCCAGCCGATTCAGCCGCGGGCGGATTTGCAGCAGCGGCGTCCCCGAACGGGCGCGCACCTGCACGTCGGTGGCGCCCGGCAGGCGGCGGAAGATGTCCGCGATTTCCTGCGCCTTGGCGTCCAGCACCTCCAGATCCCGGCCATAGATGTTCACCACCACCGGCGCGCTGTAACCCGAGACGGTCTCGTCCACCCGCTCGGTGAGGAAGGTGTTGACCTCGAACAAAATGCCGGGGAAGCGGCTCAAGACTTGCCGGAGCTGATCTAGAATCCGTTGCTGCTCGTGGCCGGACAGCGGCACCAGATCCACCTCGTATTCGGCATAATGGCTGCCATAGGTGTCGGCGCTGCGCTCCGCCCGGCCCGCCCACTGCGACACCGATCGCACGCCGGGAATTTTCAGAAAATGCCGCGTCAGCTCGCCGCCCAGCCGCAGGGTTTCCGCAAGCGAGGTGCCCGGCTGGCTGGTGGTGTGGACGATGTAATGACCTTCGCGCAATTCCGGCAGGAAACGTCCGCCCAGCGTGGGAATGACGCCCACTCCCAGCGCGCAGACGGCCAGTGTCGCCACGACCGTGAGCCGCGGCGCGCGGGCGGTGATTCGCAGCGCCCGGCCGTACAACGGCTTTAAAAACCTCACCAGCGGCGGATCCCGGCTGGACAGCCGGGCCTTGCCCAGCAGCAGGTAGCAAAGGGCCGGCGTCACCGTCAATGCCACGCCCAGCGACACCAGGATCGCCAGTATGTAGGAGAATCCCAGGGGTGAGAACAGCCGCCCGGCCACGCCGCCCAGCGTCAGCAGCGGCACGAACACCAGCGCCACGATGAAGCTGGCGTAAACCACCGATCCGCGCACCTCCATCGAGGCGTTGAACACCACCCCGGTCGCGGGCAGGGGCCTTTGCAGGGCGCGATTCTGGCGCAGACGGCGGAAGATGTTCTCGGTGTCGATGATGGCATCGTCGACGACCTCGCCGAGCGCGATGGCAAGCCCGCCCAGCACCATCACGTTCAGATTGACGCCCAATTGCCGCAGCACGAGGGCCGCGCCCAGCAGCGACAGCGGGATTGCCAGCGCCGAGATGAAGGCCGTGCGCAAATCGAAAAGGAAAAGAAACAGCACCAGGATCACGAACACGCCGCCCACCAGCAGATGGCCGGAAAGGTTGTGGACGGAGGTCTCGATGTAATTCGCCGGACGGAACAGATCGGGCGTGAGTACCACGCCCTGGGCGGACAGCGTTTGCTGCAGGTCCTTGATGGCCGCCTCCACGCGCCGCGAGACCGAAAGCGTATTGGCGCCGTACTGGCCGATGACCATCATGAGCACGCCGGGCCTGCCGTTGACGGCGGCTGCGCCGATGGGCGGCGCCATGCCGTAGGCGACATGGGCCACGTCCCCGAGGGTCACATTGCCGCCGTTGGCGCGCGTGAGCACGACCGCCTGCAATTCGGCCGGCGTGATCGGCAGGCCCACGGTGCGCAGCGCGATGCGTTGATTGCTGTTTTCGATGAAGCCCCCGGCGCTCACGCCGGTGGCCTCCCGCGCGGCCTGCAGCACATCCTCCAGCCCCAGTCCATACCGTCGCAGCCGTTCCGGCAGAACCTGGATCTGCAGCTGCTTCACCTCGCCGCCGAAGACGTTGACGTCGGCCACGCCCTGCACGCTCAAAAGGCGCGGCACCACCGTGTAGTCGGCCAGGCTGCGCAATTCCATGAGGCCCAGCCGGCCGGAGGTCATGCCCATCGTCAGGATGGTCGCGGAGGAGGATTCCAGCGGCACCATCACGGGAGGACCGGCGCCTTCCGGCAGGCTGCCTGTCAGCGCCGCCAGCCGCTCGCCGACCTGCTGCCGGTTGAGATAGACGTTGGTGTTGTCGGCGAAGACGGCGGTGACAATCGACAGCCCCTGTATCGACTCCGAGCGGACGTATTTGAGGCCGATCAGTCCGCCCAGGGCGTTTTCCACCCGCTGCGTCACGAGAATTTCGACCTGCTCCGCCGCCAGCCCCGGCGATTCGGTCTGCACGATGACCAGCTTGGGCGCGAACTCCGGAAAGATGTCCAGCCCGGCCCTGAACAAGTCATGCACGCCGTAGGCCAGCAGCAGCAGCATCAAACCCACCACCACGCCGCGAAAGCGGATGGCGAAATGAACGATGGCGGCTAGCATGTGATGACGGCTCGTGCGGCGGTTTGCATTCAGTCGCGGCCGTCGTCCTCACTGGGTATGCGTCCCCGAAACTCCTCGGCGAACAACATTTGCGCCCCCCGCACCACGACGCGATCGCCGGCCTTGAGACCCGCGGTGATGAACCAGCCTCCGCCCGTCTCCTCGTGTTCCGGAAGCGGCGTGCGCACGAACAGATCATCGGCCGCCTGCCGGTATGCCCAGAGTTGATCGGCGTACCAGATCACCGCGGAGGCCGGCACCTCCACGCCCTGGCGCGCCCCGCCCGCGCCGGGAACCCAGGCGTCGAGCCGCATCCCGACGCGCAGGCCGTCACCGGCGGTGCGGAAAAAATAGGTCTCTCCCTGAATCCCGCCGTCCGTCTGCACGGCGGACGCAATCAATCGCGCCTGCCGGGCGCGGGCGCGATCCCCGGCGGCGTCCACCCAGACATCATCGATGCCGGCGGGCAGCGTCCCGCCGGGCCTGAGGGTGACCAGCAGCAACACCTCGCGGTGGTTGATGAAACTTTCCAGCGGATCGCCTGAATCGGCGAGGGCCATGGACGCCAGCGTCGCGCCCCACTGCTGCTCGATCTGGGCATGCAGGTCCAGCAGGCGCTGCTCCACGCCCTTGAGCCGGGCCTGATCCTGCATCAACTGCGTCTCGGCTTCCCGCAATTGCCTGCCGGACACGGCGGTGTCCTCGCCGTGCAATACGCGCAACCGCGCGACGTTGCCGGCCTCCATGTTCACGCTGCCGCGCAGGGCCTCCCGTTCCGCGAGCGCGGCGTGGTGATTCGCCTGCGCCTCCACCAGCGGCTGGGTGTCGATGACTCTCGCCGACGCCCTGGACTCGACGGCGCGCGTCAGCGGCGTGAGTTCGATCAACTGCACGCCCGTCTGCCGCTGCTCGGCCGTCGTCATCTGCACGGCGGACAGGCCGTCCACCCGCCGCACCCGCGACGCCGGTTCCGGTTCCGGCTCCCGCGCCGTCGCCCGTTCCGCCCGGTCCCCGGCCGTCTCCTTCGCGCTTTCGTCTGCCGGCGCGCCGTGCCACGCCTGCCACGTTCGCTCGCGCCACGCCCATGCCAAGGCGCCGATCGCGGTGATCAAGAGCAGCGTGATCAAGGTTGATTTTTTCATGGCGATGCCCCGATGTTTTCGAGCAGGTAGTCCTGAACGACGTCCTCCAGCCTGAGAAACTCCCGCCACGCCTGCAGGCGCAGTTCGTGGCCCGCCAATGCCGTGCCCAGCGTCTCCAGGCGGGCGCGGATCAACGTCAACTGATCGGTTTCCTCGAGTTGAATCTGGCGTTTGACCTTCTCTTCGTTCGCCGAAAGCTCCGTCAGCAGCGGCGCGGCGGTCGCCGCCGCCGTGCGCGCCGAAAGATAGGCGCGGCACTCCTGCTCCAGGCGCGCGATCACCTGGGATTGCAGGGATTCGAACCGGCGCGCCTCGAGCTCGCGCCGGGCCTTCGCTTCCGCGATCGGCCCCTCATTGCGGTTGAGCACCGGCAGGGCCAGCGTGGTCGCGATCATCCAGATGTTGTCGGTTTGATCAAAAAGGTAGCCGGGGTTCAGCGTCAGATCGGGATATTGCCTTTCGATCTCCGTGCGCAGGTCCGCCTCGGCCACCTGATACTGCTGCAACTGGCGGCGGATATCGGCGCGTCCCGTCAGGGCCTGCTTTTGCAGCGCCGGCCTCGAAATGGCATCCGCCGGCGGCAGCTGCCGGAAAATGTCCGGCGAAAGATTCGCGCCCTCCAGCGAGTCCGCCGGAACGGCAAGCGCGCCGGCGAGCGCCACCCGGGCGTTTTGCATTTGCGCGGCGGCGGCGCCGAGCGCCAGCCGCGTGCGCTGCAGGTCCAGCCTTGTGGCGCTGACCTCGAACAGATTGGCCTCGCCCAGTTCGGCGCGCCGCTCAAGCAACCGCACGGCCTCCTCCTGCGTCCGCACCTGCTGCTGCAGCAGGTCCCGGCGGGTGGCGGCGTCGAAATAGTTCAGCAACTGCTCGCTCACGTCACGCCTCACCGGCCAGGCTTGCGCGGCCTCGGCCAGTCTGGCGACTTCGACGGCGGCCTCGGCCTGCGCGATTCTTGCGGCCCGTTTGGCCGGCCGCTCGAACAGCCAACTGAGCGCCGCGCCCGCGCTCCACAGCGTGGGCTGCCCGTTGAAATCGCTGTGATGCTCCACCTGCGGCGTCAGTTCCGGGTTGGGCAGTCCGCGCGCCGTCAGCACCTGGGCCTCGGCCACGGCCACGCCGGCGCGCGCCTCGGCGGGCTCCGGACGGTAATACAACGCGGCCGCGGCCAGCGCCCGCCGATCCCACGCGGGCAGCGGCCACTGGGTGACGCGAATCCCCTGCCGCCGGAGAAAATCACGCAGGCCGACACCCGTCAGGGTGCGTCCGGCAAACGCCGACGGCAGGGCCTCCGGGTCGATCGGTTTGGCCTGATAGGTCTGCATGGCGCAGGCGGCGAACATTCCCGCCCAGGCGACAAACAGCAACCCGCGGATGCTGGATGCCATTTTTTTTGTTGTGTCGGTTCGCATGCTCCGGCATCCACAGACACGCCCATGCGCGCCGTTTCGCATGCGCGATGGTCTTCAAGCCGTGATCAGTGCTGGTGATTCAGACCGGAGCGCCCGGCGGCCTGCCCCGGCGCGGCTTCCTTCTGGTATTTCGCCTTCCATTCCTCGTACGGCATGCCGTAGACCAGGTTCCTGGCCTCGTCTTTGGTCATCCTCATTCCGCGCTCCTCGGCGGCCGCCTGATACCAGTTCGACAGGCAGTTGCGGCAGAAGCCGGCCAGGTTCATGAGGTCGATGTTCTGGACGTCGGTGCGTTTGCGCAAATGCTCCAGCAGGCGCCGGAAGGCCGCCGCCTCCAGTTCAATCCGGGTTTTTTCGTCCACAAGAGCCTCTTTCGTCGCGATAGGTAACAGGATGGGCTATTATACGCGCCTAATTTTTCACGGGATATTTCCTCATGGATTCCGACCGGAGGATGGAGCAACCCTCGGGCGGCGCGCGGCATCAAATCATCGTGGTGGGGGGCGGCGCCGGCGGCTTCGAGCTGGCCGTCAAGCTGGGCCGCCGCCTCGGCCGGCGCGGCCTGGCGGACGTGACGCTGGTCGATCGAACGCCCGTGCACATCTGGAAACCGCTGCTGCACGAGGTGGCGGCCGGCACGCTCAACGCCAACGAGGACGAGCTCAACTACCTCGCCCATGCCCACTGGAATCATTTCCGCTTCCGCCTCGGATCGCTCGAGACGCTTGATCGCAAAAACAGGACCATCGTGCTGTCGCCCTCCTTCGATGAGCAGGGCCGGGAATTCATCCCCCGTCGCAGCTTCCACTATGACACCCTGGTGATCTGCGTCGGCAGCCAGGCCAACGACTTCGGCATCCCCGGGGTGCGCGAACACTGCCTGATGCTGGACACCCGCGAACAGGCGGAGCGCTTCCACCGCAACCTGCTGTACCGCTGCTACCAGGCCAACGCCCAGGAGGCGCCGCTGCGCCCGGGCCAGCTGCACATCGCCATCGCCGGCGCCGGCGCAACGGGCGTCGAGCTGTCCGCCGAGCTGCACAGCGCCGTGCGGCAGCTGGTGTCCTTCGGACTCGATCGTTTGGATCCGGAACGCGACGTCCGCATCCACCTGATCGAGGGCGCGCCGCGCGTGCTGCCCGGCCTGCCGGAGCGCATCTCGGCGGAGATCGGGCAGCTGCTCCGGTCGCTCGACATCCAGGTCATGACCGGCGAGCGGGTGACGCGCGCCACCGCGGAGGGGTTTCACACCTTAAGCGGCAAATTCATCCCCGCGGAGATCAAGGTCTGGGCGGCCGGCATCCAGGCGCCGGAGGTGCTGAAAAACCTGGACGGCCTCGAAACGAATCACATCAACCAGCTGGTGGTCCGCCCCACGCTGCAGACCACGCGTGACGATGATATTTTTGCCTTCGGCGACTGTGCCGCCTGTCCGCTCGGCGACGGCAAATCGCTGGTGCCGCCGCGCGCCCAGGCCGCGCATCAGCAGGCCGCGCTGCTGGTGAAATCCATCACCCGCCGCCTGCGCGGCGAGTCCCCGCTTCCGGAATATCGCTATCAGGATTTCGGGTCGCTCATCAACCTGAGCCACCACAGCACCATTGGCAATCTGATGGGCAATTTGATGGGGCGATCAGGCACCTTCTACCTCGAAGGGCTGTTTGCGAGACTGGCCTACCTGTCGTTGTACAAGATGCACCTGCTGGCCATCCAGGGGTGGTGGCCGGTGACGCTGAGGACGCTGGCGGATCTCCTCAGCCGCCGCACTAAACCCCGCCTGAAGCTGCATTGAGCGGCTGCAGGTGCGAGAGGCGCCGCCAGGTCAGCAGCGCGATCACCGGCGAGCAAATGGCCGCGCCAATCAGCACGGGCTCAAGCCATTCCAGCCAGGCCAGCGGCCCGAACAGGTACAAGGCGTCGTCGAAATCAAACCCGGCCACGCCCGAGTAAGCCTTGCGGCCGCTGTCGTTGAATTTCTCCAGTCGCTCCGACCACACCGAGGCGACGGCGACCGCAACCCCCGCCACCAGACCCAGCGGCACGGCCCACACGCCGAGATGGGAATGCCGCAACCCCACGCCTATGGAAAGAAACAGCAACGCGTTGAGGATGACGTCGGTGACATAGTCGTAAAGATGGCCCGTCGCGCTGCTCCTGCCCGACAGACGCGCCAACTCGCCGTCCGCGCGATCCAGAAAAGCGGAGCCCACCCACCAGACGCCGCCCCAGATTTCACTTGCGCGCGTGCCGTAGGCGAATGCGGCGCAGGCCAGAAGCCCGCTCAGGAAACGCAGCGTGGTCAGGTGGTTGGGGGTCACCGGGGTGCGGAGCAGCGGGCGGACGAGGCAGCGCGCCAGCCGGTGCGTCCATGAGGTGTACGGCGCGGTGATTTTCAGCGAAGGCCGCCACATGTTCCACCTGATCCGTCTCCGGCCGCCACGCCGGTCTGCGGCGCCGCCTCAGCCCTCGCTGCCGCGCGCGCGCAGGAAATGCATGAATTCCACGCCTTCGCGCAGGCGCCGCTTCATCATTTCCCAGCTCTTCAGCATCTCCCAGGTGATGGCGGCGATCTTGCGCGGCCGGAAATAAAACCGCTTGTAGAACTCGGCCACCGCCTCGAAGATCTCATCCTTGCCGAGATGGGGGTAATTCAACGAGCTGATCTGGAATCCCTCGGTCTGCACCAGGTGCCTGCCCTGCTCCAGCAGCCAGCCGTTCTCCACCGCCTGCTTGTAGAGCGCCGTGCCGGGATACGGCGCGGCGATGGACACCTGGATGGTGTGCGGATTGATCTCCTGTGCGAAACGTATGGTCTCCTCGATCGTCTCGCGCGTCTCGCCCGGAAGACCCATGATGAAGGTGCCGTGGATGGTGATGCCGAGTTTGTGGCAGTCGGCCGTGAAGCGGCGGGCGAATTCCACGCGCATGCCCTTCTTGATGTTGAACAGGATCTGCTGGTTGCCGGTTTCGTAGCCGACCAGCAGCAGCCGCAAACCGTTGTCGCGCATGACCTTGAGCGTCTCATAGGGAACGTTCGCCTTGGCGTTGCACGACCAGGTCACGCCCAGTCTGCCGAGACCGCGGGCGATTTCCTCGGCGCGCTTGAGGTCATCGGTGAAGGTGTCGTCGTCGAAAAAGAATTCCTTGACCTTGGGGAAGAGCTTTTTGGCGTGCGCGATCTCGGCCACCACGTTGTCGGCGCTGCGGGTGCGGTACTTGTGGCCGCCGATGGTCTGCGGCCACAGGCAGAAGGTGCAGCGCGACTTGCAGCCACGCCCGGTGTACAGCGACACGTAGGGATGCAGCAGGTAGCCGATGAAATAGTCCTCGATGACCAGGTCCCGGTGGTAGACGTCCACCACCCACGGCAGCTGGTTCATGTCGTGCAGAATGGGGCGCTCGGGGTTGCGCACGGCGCGGCCGTCCC
>JAJPIJ010000046.1 GCA_021324815.1 Gammaproteobacteria bacterium | reverse complement strand
TCTCCTGGCCGATCTGCACCACCTCGGAGGGATGCTTGACGCGCTTCCAGGCCATGTCGGTGATGTGCAGCAGGCCGTCGATGCCGCCCAGATCGATGAAGGCGCCGTAGTCGGTCAGGTTCTTGACGATGCCCTTGACGGTGGCGCCCTCCTTCAGGCTGTTGATCAGAGTCTCGCGCTCGGCGCTGCCTTCGCTCTCGACCACGGCGCGGCGGGAGACGACCACGTTGTTGCGCTTGCGATCGACCTTGATGATCTTGAACTCCAGCGGCTTGCCTTCGAGATAGCTCGTGTCGCGCACCGGCCGCACGTCCACCAGCGAACCGGGGAGAAAGGCGCGCACGCCCTCGATGTCCACGGTGAAGCCGCCCTTGACCTTTTCCGTAATCACGCCGGTCACGGTTTCGGCGGCCTCGGCGGCCTTCTCCAGCCGCGTCCAGGCCATGGCCCGCTTGGCCTTCTCGCGGGACAGCTTGGTCGCGCCGGTGCCGTCCTCGACGGCGTCCAGCGCGACGTCCACGTGATCACCGACGTTGATTTCCAGGCCGCCGTTCTCGGTGCGAAACTGCGCAGCGGGGATGAGACCTTCGGACTTCAGGCCGGCGTTGACGGTGACCCATTCATCATCGATGGCCACCACGGTGCCGGTGACGATGGCGCCGGGCCGCATCTTGGCGCCACTGATGCTTTGCTCGAATAATTCCGCGAAACTTTCCGTCATGCAAAAAACCTCGATTACGGGAGCATTGCCCCCGTCCTGTGCTCTGTAAACCGCGTTATCCGCGGGTTGGTTGAACCATGACCCCGGCGCGCTTCGCGCCCCGGAATCCCCGATGGCCCGCTGTCGATTCAGGCCAATCCCTGCTCCCGGACATGCCGCATCGCCTCGTTCACCACCGCCTCGACGTCCATCGCCGTCGTGTCGATGAGCCTGGCGTCGGCGGCCGGGACGAGCGGCGATATGGCCCGTCCCCGATCGCGTTCGTCGCGGGCGCGGATGTCCTCAAGAAGGGCGCGCAGACTAACATCAATCCCTTTTTCTTTCAACTGGTTATGACGGCGCCGGGCGCGCTCCTCCGGACTTGCGGTCAGGAACAGTTTGAGCGCCGCGTCGGGGAAGACCACGGTGCCCATGTCGCGGCCGTCGGCGATGAGCCCCGGGCGCCGCCGGAAGGCGCGCTGGCGTTTCAACAACGCCGCCCGCACGGCGGGAAAGGCCGCGACTTGAGAGGCCGCCCCGCCCGCCTCCTCGGTGCGGATGGCGGCGCTGATGTCCTCGCCATCCAGCAACACGGTCATGCCATATTCGGCATGGGGATCCGGCACAAAGCGCAGATCGATGTTTGCGGCCAGCGCCGCCACCGGCTGCTCGGCGTTCAGCGGCACCCCGGCACGCTGCGCCGCCAGCCCCACCGCCCGGTACAACACCCCGCTGTCCAGGAAGTGCCAGCCCAGTGCCTGCGCCAGCCGCCGGCATACGGTGCCCTTGCCCGTGCCGCTGGGGCCGTCCACCGCGATGACCGGCGCCCCGGCGTCCATCTTCAGGGCTTCCCCACGATCGCCAGACCTGCGGCCCGCGCGCATTCGACAAAGCCGGGAAACGAGGTGGCGACATTGGTGCAATCGAGGATCTTGATCGGCGCGGATGCACGCAGGGCGGCGATGGCAAACGCCATCGCGACGCGGTGATCGCCGCGGCTGTCGATTTCGCCGCCGCTGAAAACCGCCCCCTCGCCGCCGCCGCTGATGCGCACGCCGTCCGCCGCCGGCTCGGCGCGCACGCCCAGCCGCCGCAGGCCCTCCACCATCACGGCGATGCGATCACTCTCCTTCACGCGCAACTCCTCCGCGCCGGTCAGCACGGTTTCGCCGGAGGCCGCAACGGCGGCGATGAAGACGACGGGAAATTCGTCGATGGCGAGCGGCACGAGACGCCCGTCGATGCGGATGCCGCGCAGGGTGCCGCCGCGCACGCGGATGTCGGCGACCGGTTCGGCTCCTGCCTGGCGCTCATTCAGCAATTGCAGATCGGCGCCCATGGCCTTCAGGATGTCGATGATGCCCGTGCGCGTCGGATTGACGCCCACGTTTTGCAGCGTCAGATCGGAGCCGGGCGCGATGGCGGCGCCGACCATGAGAAATGCCGCCGAGGAGATGTCACCCGGGACGGCAATGGAAGTCGCGCGCAACCGTTGGCCGCCGCGCAACGACACGCGCGCGCCGTCGGTATCAATCGCCGCGCCGAAGGTCCCCAGCATGCGCTCGGTGTGATCGCGCGAGGGCGCCGGCTCGATGATCGTGGTCGCGCCGGCGGCGTAGAGGCCCGCCAGGAGGAGGCAGGACTTCACCTGCGCGCTGGCGACCGGCATCGCGTACTCGATGCCGGCCAGCCGCCGGCCGCCGTGGATGCGGAGCGGCGCCGTGCCGCCCGGCGTGGTGTCAATGCGCGCGCCCATTCGCGTCAACGGCTCGACCACGCGCCGCATCGGCCGCCGGGACAGCGATTCATCGCCGATGAGCGTGGTGTCGAACGCCTGCCCCGCCAGCAGTCCCGCCAGCAGGCGCATCGAGGTGCCGGAATTTCCGAGGTCAAGCGCGCCGGGGGGTGGCTTCAGGCCGTGCAGGCCGGCGCCGCGCACGGTCACGTGTCCGCCGGCGCGATCGATTTGCACGCCCATCGCCTGGAAGGCGGCCAGGGTCGCCAGCGTGTCCCCGCCTTCGAGAAATCCCGTGATGTCGGTGTCGCCCGCGGCGATGGCGCCCAGCATCAAGGCGCGGTGCGAGATGGACTTGTCGCCCGGCACGCGCAGCATGCCGCGCAATTTTCCACCCGGCTGAACTTCGAACTGCGCGTAAACCTTCGAATTCATTGACGCGGCGGCAAAGCATCGCGCAGCGCCTTCGCGCGCGCGAAGATGGCCTCCAGCGCCACGGCATCCCGCGCCGCGACCGCGGTGCGAATGGCGTTCAGGGCGGCGAGATATTCATCGAGCGCCGGGAGCAGCGCCTCGCGATTGGCGAGCGCGATGTCGCGCCACATCACCGGCGGGCTCGAGGCCACCCGCG
Source organism: Gammaproteobacteria bacterium (assembly GCA_021324815.1). Classification (GTDB taxonomy): domain Bacteria; phylum Pseudomonadota; class Gammaproteobacteria; order JAJPIJ01; family JAJPIJ01; genus JAJPIJ01. The sequence continues at coordinate 155,667 of JAJPIJ010000046.1, read as the reverse complement.
TGAGATCGCGAAAGCCGCCGGCGGCGAAGCGCAGCACCTCGCTCTGCGGGCGGGTGGCGGCCAGCACATCCGCCAGCGCATAGGCCACCAGGTGCGGCAGGTGGCTGGTGCGGGCCAGGATGGCGTCATGGCGCGCGGCTTCCATCTGCTCCACCTGCGCGCCGACGAGTTCCCACATGCGCTGCACCTTCGACAGCGCGCTCATGCGCGTCTCGGGCTGCGGGCAGAGGATGACGCGATGATGCACGTACAAATCGGGAAATCCCGCCTCGATGCCGCTCTTCTCGGTGCCGGCGATGGGATGGCCGGGCACAAAATCGGCGAACCGCGCGCCGAGCGCCGCGCGCGCACCGGCAATCACGCTCACCTTGGCGCTGCCGGCGTCCGTAATGACGGCCTGCGGCGCCAGATGATCACGGATTTTTTCCAGCGTGGCGCCCATGGCGCCGATGGGCGTCGCCAGCACGATGACATCGGCATCGCGCACTGCCTGGATCGGGTCGGTCGAGCAGCGATCGATGACGCCGAGCTTCACGCCCTTTTCCAGATCGGCGGCGTTGCGGCCGCAGCCGACGACCTCGCCCACCGCCCCGGCGCGCTTCAGGGCCAGCGCCAGCGACCCCCCGATGAGGCCGACGCCGATGATGGCAAGCCGCGATATGAAGGGCGTCTTCACGACTTTATTTCCCCAGCGCCCTGCGCAGCGCCGCGAGCAAGCGCGCATTTTCGGATTCAAGACCCACGGTAATCCGCAAGTGTTCGGGCATGCCGTAGTTGGCGATGGGGCGCACGATCACGCCCTGCCGCAGCAGCGCCTCGTACACCGCCGCGGCGTCGCCGACGCGCACGCAGATGAAATTGCCGGCGGAGGGTATGAATTCGAGATCGAGCTTGCGGAAGCCCTCCTCCAACTGCCGCATGCCGCGTGCGTTCATGGCCGTGCTCCTCCGCACGTGCTCCTGATCATCAAGCGCGGCGGCGGCGCAGGCCAGGGCCAGGCTGTTGACATTGAAGGGCTGGCGCACGCGGTTCAACAGTTCGGCGAGCTCCGGATGCGACACACCGTAGCCGGCGCGCAGGCCGGCCAGACCGTAAATCTTCGAGAACGTGCGCGTGACCACCAGGTTCGGAAATTCACCCAGCCAGCGCAGACTGTCGGGATATTCCGGATCGGCGGCGTACTCGAAATAGGCCTCGTCCACCACCGCGATCACGTGCGCCGGCAGCGCGCGCAGGAAGGCATGCAGCGCCTCGCGCCTGATCCAGGTGCCGGTGGGATTGTTCGGGTTGGCGATGAATACCACGCGCGTCTGCGCGGTGAGCGCCGCGTGCATGGCCGCCAGATCATGGCCATAATCGCGCGCCGGCGTCACCACGGCGCGGCCGCCGGCCGCCAGCGTCACCAGCGGATACACGGCGAAGGCGTGCTCGGAGAAAACCACCTCGTCGCCCGGCGACACGAAGGCGCGCGCCACCAGCTCCAGCACGTCGTTGGAGCCGTTGCCGAGCGTGATCTGGCCGGCGTCGACCTTCAGGTGGCGCGAGAGCGCCTGCTTGAGCGCGAAACCGCTGCCGTCCGGATAGCGGTGCAGATCCCGCGCCGCGTCTTCAATGACCGCGAGCGCCTTCGGGCTCGGTCCCAGCGGGTTTTCGTTGGAGGCGAGCTTGATGACGTCGGTGATGCCGTATTCACGTTGCAGTTCCTCGATCGGCTTGCCGGGCTGGTACGGCTGCAGTTCGCGCACGCCGGGCACGGCCAGTTCCAAGAAATCGCAATTCATTGAGGTAACTTTGGGATACATGCGGAGGATCGAGAACCGTGATGAGCGAAGGCAGGACAAGGCGCGAAATGGCGAGAAACCGGAGTTGACCCGTTAGTCAATGAGGATTTCGAGCCCTTGCGCAACACAGTCATGCCGAGCGCAATAGGTTCTCAAAGAACAGCGCGGGGATAGGAACCCAGCAACTTCACCATCGCGGCGCGTTCGCGCAGCCGCTCGATCGCCGCCGCCACCGCCGGGGTGCCGGCATGGCCCTCGATGTCGACGAAGAAATAGTAATCCCACATGCCGCGCCGCGAGGGGCGCGACTCGATGCGCGTCATGCTGATGCCGCTCTCGGCGAAGGCGCCCAGCACGTGGTGCAGCGCGCCGGGCTTGTTGGGCGTGGAGAACAGGAGCGAAGTCTTGTCATCGCCGCTGGGCGGCACGCTGTCATGCCCGATCACCAGAAAGCGCGTGGTGTTCGAGGGATCGTCCTCGATGCCGGCGGCGAGCGAACGCAGGCCGTAGAGTTCGGCCGCGGCCTCGCCGGCGATCGCGGCCGTGCCGGCCTTGGCGGCCGCGCGGCGGGCGGCCTCGGCGTTGCTGGACACCGCCTCGCGCCCGGCGTGCGGCAGCTCCCGATCCAGCCAGTGCCGGCACTGGGCCAGCGCCTGCGCATGCGCGTACACGCGTTTCACGGCGCGGAGCGTTTTGCCCCGGCTCAGCAGGTGATGGCGGATGCGCAATTCAACCTCGCCGCAGATGGTGAGCGGCGACTGCATGAAGCTGTCCAGCGTGTGATGAATGACACCCTCGATGGAGTTCTCGACCGGCACCAGGCCGTAGTGGCAGGCGCCCGCCTCCACCTCCCGGAACACCTCCTCGATGGAGGCGTGCGGCGCGGTCCGCACCGAGTGGCCGAAATGCTTGAGCGCGGCGGCCTGGGTGTAGGTGCCCGCCGGGCCGAGATAGGCCACGCGCACCGGCTGCTCCAGCGCCAGGCACGCCGACATGATCTCGCGGAACAGGCGGGCGATTTCCTCATCGGCCAGCGGCCCGCGGTTGCGCGCGATGATCCGCCGCAGGATCTGCGCCTCGCGCTCCGGCCGGTAGCGCGTGGCCTCGCCCTGCGCCGCCTTGACGCCGGCGATCTGGTGCGCCAGCGCCGCGCGCCGCGCAATCAAATCCAGCAGTTGATCGTCCACCGCGTCGATCTGGGCGCGGAGCGACTCCAATTTGCGATTCTCACCACCGCTGCCGCCGCGATTTTTGCCCATGGCGCGTCCGCTCAGGATTTTACGTCCCCGTTCGATGGGGGTTCGCCGCCATCGCCGTTGCCGTTGCCGTTTTCCATCCGCTCCACGATGCGCTCCACGCCCACCAGCTTCTCGCCCTCGGCCAGGTTGATGAGGCGCACGCCCTTCGTGTTGCGGCCCATCACCGAGATGCCGCCGGCCGGCGTACGCACCAGCGTGCCGGAATCGCTGATCAACATGACTTCGTCGTCATCGGTGACCGAGACCGCCGCCACCACCTCGCCGTTGCGCTCCGTGGTCTGGATGGAGATCACGCCCTGGCCGCCGCGGCCGTGCACGGGGTAGTCCTCCACCGGGCTGCGCTTGCCGTAGCCGTTCTGCGTCGTGGTGAGGATGGTGCTGTAGGGCTCGGCGATGATGAGCGCAATCACCCGCTGGCCCTCCGCCAGACGCATGCCGCGCACGCCACGGGCGGTGCGGCCCATCGGCCGCACGTCGTCCTCGCTGAAGCGGATGGCTTTGCCGGCGTTGTTGAACAGCATGATGTCCTGTTTGCCGTCGGTCAGCGCCACGCCCACGAGGGCGTCGTCCTCCGGCAGATCGACGGCGATGATGCCCGACGGCCGCGGCCGCGAATACTCCGAAAGCGCCGTTTTTTTCACGGTGCCCTGCTGGGTCGCCATGAACACGTAGCGATCCCCGGCGAATTCCTTGATGGGCAAGAGCGCCGTGATGCGCTCGCCTTCCGAGAGCGGCAGCACGTTCACGATCGGCTTGCCGCGCGCCGTCGGGCCCGCCTGCGGCAGCTGCCACACCTTGATCCAGTAAATCTTGCCGCGGCTGGAGAAGCACAACACCATGTCGTGGGTGTTGGCCACGAACAGTTTCTCGACGAAGTCCTCCTCGCGCGTGGTGGCGGCGATGCGGCCCCTGCCGCCGCGGCGCTGCGAGCGGTACACGTCCACCGGCTGCGACTTGGCATAGCCGGCATGCGACAGCGTCACCACCACCTCCTCCGGCGCGATCAGGTCCTCATCGTTCAAGTCCTGATGATCGTCGACGATCTCGGTGCGGCGGTCGTCGCCGTACTTCTCGCGCATGTCGTTCAATTCATCGCGGATCACCTGCATCAGCCGCTCGGGCCGGCCGAGGATGTCGCGCAGATCGGCAATCGTGACCAGCACCTCCTCGTATTCCTTCAGGATCTTGTCCTGCTCGAGGCCGGTCAGCCGGTGCAGCTTGAGATCGAGGATCTCCTGGGCCTGCACCTCGGAGAGCCGGTAGCCGTCGGCGGACAGTCCCAGTTCCGGCGCCAGGTCCTCGGGCCGCGAGGCATCGGCGCCGGCGCGTTGCAGCATCTGCACCACCATGCCCGGCGGCCACACCCTGGCCACCAGTCCCTGTCTGGCCTCCGCTGGATTCGGACTGGCCTTGATCAGCGCGATGACGGCGTCGATATTGGCGAGCGCGATGGCCAGGCCCTCCAGCTTGTGGGCGCGTTCGCGGGCCTTGCGCAAATCGTAAACGGTGCGGCGGGTCACCACCTCGCGGCGGTGGCTCACGAACGCCTCGATCATCTGCTTCAGGTTGAGCAGCCTCGGCTGGCCGCCGGACAACGCCACGCAGTTGATGCCGTACACCTCCTGCATCTGCGTGTGCTTGTAGAGGTTGTTCAGCACGACCTCGGCTACCTCGCCGCGCTTCAGCTCGATGACCATGCGCATGCCGTCCTTGTCGGACTCGTCGCGCAGCTCGCGGATGCCCTCGATCTTCTTGTCCTTGACCAGCTCGGCGATGCGTTCGAGCAGCCGGGCCTTGTTGACCATGTAGGGCAGCTCGGTGACCACGATGCGCTCCTTGTCGTCGTCGCTGCCATAGGCCTCGAAGGCGGTGCGGGCGCGCACGAAGATGCGGCCGCGGCCGGTGCGGTAGGCCTCGCGGATGCCCGCCGTGCCGCTGATGATGCCGGCGGTGGGGAAGTCCGGCCCCGGCACGAGCTGCATCAGTTCCTCGATGCTGATCTCCGGCCGGTCGATCACCGCGATGCAGGCGCTGACGATCTCGCGCAGGTTGTGCGGCGGAATGTTGGTGGCCATGCCGACCGCGATGCCGGAGGAACCATTGACCAGCAGGTTGGGGAATTTCGCCGGCAGGATGGCGGGCTCCTGCTCCGAGCCGTCGTAGTTCGGCGTGAAATTGACGGTTTCCTTGTCGAGGTCGGCCAGCAACTCGTGGGCGATGCGCGCCATGCGCACCTCGGTGTAGCGCATGGCGGCGGGATTGTCGCCGTCCACCGAGCCGAAATTGCCCTGCCCGTCCACCAGCAGGTAGCGCAGCGAGAAGTCCTGCGCCATGCGCACGATGGTGTCGTACACCGCCGTGTCGCCGTGGGGGTGGTATTTGCCGATCACGTCGCCGACCACGCGCGCCGATTTCTTGTAGGGCTTGTTCCAGTCGTTGCCGAGTTCGTGCATGGAATAGAGCACGCGCCGGTGCACGGGCTTGAGACCGTCGCGCACGTCGGGCAGCGCGCGGCCGACGATGACGCTCATGGCGTAGTCCATGTAGGACTGCCGCATCTCGTCTTCGATGTTGACCGGCAGAAGCTGTCGGGCGAACTCAGTCATGCGGGCCGTTTTCAACCCGCCATTTCAAGGGGGTCATTTTTGAACGCAGTAAGAGAGTTTAACAGCATGATTTTAAAGAGCTTTCAAACAAAACGCGCCGTGGGTTCCACGGCGCATTTTCAAGGGGAAAATTCTACCACGCACGAGGCCGCCGTGCACTGAAAATTTGCGTGATTTTCAACCTCCGATCACGGCCGCCACGCGCGCGGCGTCGGGCCGCTCAATGAGGCCTTTTTCGGTCACGATGACGTCGATAAGCCCCGCCGGCGTCACGTCGAAAACGGGGTTCCAGGCCGTCGCGCCGGCCGCCGCCACGGGCCGGCCTCCGTGGCGCAGCACCTCCGCCGCGTCGCGCGCCTCCACCGGAATATCGCGGCCGCTGTCGAGGGACAGATCGAAGGTCGAGCCAGGGGCCACCACCATGAATTTCACGCCGTGCGCGCGCGCCGAGAGCGCCAGCATGTAGGTGCCTATTTTGTTCGCGGTGTCGCCGTTGGCGGCGATGCGATCGGCGCCCACGATCACGCAATCGATGCCCCTCGTCGCCATCAGATGCGCGGCGGCGGCGTCGGCCAGCAGCGTCACCGGTATGCCGTCGCGCAACAGCTCCCAAGCTGTCAGCCGCGCGCCCTGCAGCCACGGCCGCGTTTCATTCACATACACCGCCTTGAGCGCGCCGCGGGCATGGGCGGCGCGGATGACGCCGAGCGCGGTGCCGTAACCGCCGGTCGCCAGCGCACCGGCGTTGCAATGCGTGAGCACCGCGGCATCGGGCGGCAGCCAGCCGGCGCCCAGGCGGGCCATTTTGAAATTGGCGGCGCGATCTTCATCGTGTATGGCGCGTGCCTCCGCCAGCAGCGCCGCCTCCGGTTCCCCCTGGATGGCGTTGAACCGGCCGCGCATGCGCTTGATGGCCCAGCGCAGATTGACGGCCGTGGGACGCGCCGCGGCCAGATGCGCCAAATCCGCCTCGATGGCCTCCCGCCAGCCATTGCCGGCGCGCTGCCAGGCCGCGCGCGCGGCCAGCACCACGCCGTAGGCCGCGGCGATGCCGATGGCCGGTGCGCCCCGCACCGCCATGTCATGGATGGCCTGGGCGACGTCCGGCGCGGTTTTCAGGGTGAGGTATTCCTCGCGCTGCGGCAGCAGGCGCTGGTCCAGCAGTTGCAGGGCGCCATCACGCCATTCCACTGCACGGAAGGATTCCTGAGCGGCAGAAGACTGCTCCACGTGCACCTCTCCGCGATTCATTTCAGCCTGTACAATACCCGCTCATGCCGCCCAACTCCATCGACCTCCTGCTGACCGCACGCTGGGTCATCCCCGTCGAACCGGAGGGCGCCGTCCTCGAGCAGCACGCACTGGCCGTCGATCAAGGCCGCATCATCGCCCTGCTGCCCGAAGCCCAAGCCGCGGAGCGCTTTGAGGCGCGCGAAACCGTGCGCCTGCCCGGCCACGCCCTGCTCCCCGGCCTCATCAATGCCCACACCCACGCCGCCATGAACCTGTTGCGCGGCTACGCCGACGATCGGGCGCTCATGGACTGGCTGCGCAACCACATCTGGCCCGCCGAGGCCAGATGGGTGAGCCCGGAGTTCGTGCGCGACGGCAGCCGGCTGGCCATCGCCGAGATGCTGCGCGGCGGGGTCACCTGCTTCAACGACATGTATTTCTTCCCGGAGGAAACCGCGCGCGCCGCCGCCGAGGCGGGCATGCGCGCCACGATCGGCATGATCGTCATCGACCTCCCCTCCGCCTACGCCGCGCACGTCGACGAGTATTTCAAAAAGGGCCTTAAGCTGCACGATGAATACCGCGATCATGCGCTCATCCGCACGGCCTTCGCGCCGCATGCGCCCTACACCGTCGGCGACGACGCCTTCCGGCGCATCGCCACGCTGGCCGGCGAACTCAACGTGCCGATCAGCATCCATCTGCACGAGACCCCCGGCGAGGTCCGCGAGGCGCAGGCCGAAACCGGCGAGCGTCCATTAAAAAGATTGGAGCGCCTCGGTCTGATCTCGCCGCAGTTGCTGGCCGTGCACATGACGCAACTGGAGCCGCACGAGATCGCGCTGATTGCCGCGCAGGGCGCGCATGTCATCCACTGCCCGGAGTCCAATCTCAAGCTCGCCAGCGGCTTCTGCCCCGTGTCCGCGCTCGTCAAGGCCGGCGTCAATGTCGCGCTCGGCACCGACGGCGCCGCCAGCAACAATGACCTCGACCTGTTCGGCGAGATGCGCACCGCCGCGCTGCTCGCCAAGGCCGTGGCCAACGACGCCACCACTGTCCCGGCGGCGCAGGCCCTGCGCATGGCCACGGTCAACGGCGCCCGCGCGCTCGGCATCGACGAACTCACGGGCTCGCTCGTGGCCGGCAAGGCGGCGGACGTGATCGCGGTCGATTTAAGTCCGCCGGAAACGCAGCCCGTGCACGATCCGATCTCGCAGATCGTCTATGCCGCCTCCCGCCAGCAGGTCACCGACGTCTGGGTCGCCGGGCGGCAACTGTTGAAACAACGCGAACTTCTGACTCTTGACGTGCCCGCCATCACCGCCGCCGCCCATCTCTGGCGCGACCGTCTTTACTGCAAAGCATAAACACTACGTCTTCGGATCACCTGTCAGGGCGTCCCAGCGGTTGACGATGGCGCAGAACAGATCGGCGGTCAGCTCGGCGTCGTAGATCGCCGAATGCGCACGTCCTGAGTTCCACTCCAGCCCCGCCGCCTTGGCGGCCCGCGCCAGCACGGTCTGGCCGTAGGCCAGCCCCGCGAGCGAGGCGGTGTCCAGCGTGGTGAAGGAGTGAAACGGGCTGCGCTTGATCTTGCAGCGCTCCGCAGCCGCCTTCACGAACGCCAGATCGAAAAAGGCGTTGTGGCCGACCAGGATGGCGCGGCTGCACCCCTGTTTCTCGATTTCCTGCCGCACCGGCCTGAAAATCTTCTCCAGCGCCTCCTTCTCCGGCAGCGCCATGCGGAAGGGATGATACGGATCGATGCCGTTGAATTTCAGCGCCTCGGGGTCGAGCCTGGCGCCCTCGAAGGGCAGCACATGCGAATGCAACGTCTCGCCGCGCTCCCAGCGGCCTTTGGCGTTGATCCGCAGCAGCACGGCGGCGATTTCGAGCAGGGCGTTCTTGATCGGATCGAAACCCGCGGTCTCGACGTCCACCACCACCGGCAGGAAGCCGCGGAAGCGGCGCGCCACCGGCGTGCGCGGGCTGGCCGGCTCGATGGGTTCGATCAGGTCTTCGACAGTTTCCACGTGCATTCTCCCCCGGCGCGGAACGGCACCAGCGTATGTTCGCCGAACGGCAGTGAATCCGGCACGCGCCAGCTTTCGCGCTTCAGCGTGATCTTGCCCTGGTTGCGCGGCAGGCCATAGAAACCGGCACCGTAAAAACTGGCGAAACCCTCCAGTTTGTCGAGCGCGCCGGCCTGTTCGAACACCCCGGCGTACAGCTCGATGGCGGCGTGCGCGGTGTAGATGCCGGCGCAGCCGCAGGCGGATTCCTTGGCGTGGCGCGCGTGCGGCGCGCTGTCGGTGCCGAGAAAAAACTTCGGATTGCCGCTCACGGCGGCGCGCACCAGCGCCTCGCGGTCCCGCTCGCGCTTCGGCACCGGCGCGCAATAATGATGCGGCCGCATGCCGCCGGCCAGCATGGCGTTGCGATTCAGGAGCAGGTGGTGCGCGGTGAGGGTGGCCGCGATATTCGCCGGCGCGTCCAGCACGAAATCCACGGCCTCCCCCGTGGTGACGTGCTCGAACACGATTTTCAATGCCGGGAAATCGCGCACCAGCGGTTGCAGGACGTGCTCGATGAAAACCCGCTCGCGATCGAAGACGTCGACGTGGGCATCCGTCACCTCGCCGTGGACCAGGAGCGGCAGCCCGGCGCGCTGCATCTCCTCCAGCGCCGGCGTGACCTTCGCCATCGCGGTCACGCCCTCGTCGGAATTCGTAGTCGCGCCGGCCGGATAGTATTTCACCGCATGTACGAAGCCACTGGCGGCCGCGGCCTTGATCTCCGACGGCGGCGTGCTGTCGGTGAGATACAGGGTCATCAGCGGCGTGAAGTCGGCGCCCCCGGGCAGAGCGGCCATGATCCGATCGCGGTAGGCGCGGGCCTGCGCCACGGTCACGACCGGCGGCTTCAGATTCGGCATGACGATGGCGCGCGCGAATCGCGCCGCCGTGTCCGCCAGCACGCCCGCCATGAGCGCGCCGTCGCGCAGATGCACGTGCATGTCGTCCGGCCGGGTCAGCGTCAGCGTCTCCATGCCGCTATTGTGGGGGCAGGGCGGGGATTAGGAAAGCCTCGGCATGGTTATAATGCGCACAAACGTTTTGAACGGAGGGATCATGAAATACGCGCCGCTCGGTGACACCGGCATCAAGGTCAGCCGGCTGTGCCTTGGCACCATGAATTTCGGCGAGCAGAACACCGAGGCCGAGGCGCGCGAGCAACTCGATTACGCGCTGGCCCAGGGCATCAACTTCATCGACACCGCCGAACTCTACCCGGTCGCGCCCAGGGCGGAGACTTGTGGCCGCACCGAGGAGTTCATCGGCCGCTGGCTCAAGGGGCGCGGGGATCGCGACAAGATCGTGCTCGCGACCAAGGTGGTGGGCAGGAGCACCTGGCTGCCGTGGATCCGCGAAGGCCGCGCGCGGCTCAATCGCGCTAACATCGAGGCGGCGCTGAACGGGAGTCTCAAACACCTGCAAACCGATTACGTGGATTTGTATTTGCTCCACTGGCCGGATCGCAAGACGAACTTCTTCGGCAGGCTCGGCTACACGCCCGAGGACGACAGTGACGCCACACCGCTTGAGGAGACTCTTTCGGTGCTGGGCGACTGCGTGAAGAGCGGCAAGGTGCGCCACATCGGCGTGTGCAACGACACGCCGTGGGGCGTGATGAAACTGCTGGAGATCGCGGGGCGCACCGGCGGGCCGCGGCTGGTCACCGTGCAAAACCCCTACAACCTGCTCAACCGCACCTTTGAAATCGGGCTCGCCGAGGTGGCGCACCGTGAAAAAGTGGGTCTGATGGCCTACTCGCCGCTGGGATTCGGCGTGCTGTCCGGCAAGTACATCGGCGGCGCGCGTCCCGCCGGCGCGCGGCTCACGCTGTTCGATCAATTCAAGCGCTATTTGACGCCCGCGGGGCTGGCGGCCACCGAGGCCTACGCCGCGCTGGCAAAGAAATACGATCTCACTCTAGCGCAGATGGCCATCGCCTACGTCAACTCGCGGCCGTTCCTGACCTCGACCATCATCGGCGCGACCAAGATGGAGCAGCTCAAGGCCAACGTCGCCACCATCGACATGACGCTGCCGGCGGAATTGCTCAACGAAATCGAGGCGGTCCACACACGCCATCCCAACCCCTGCCCTTGACGAAAAACTTGAAAGCGAGGGACGGGGCATAAAAACCTTCACCCTCTCCCCCGCCCTCTCCCCTCAAGGGAGAGGGGGTGAAAACGGGGAATTTTGATCCATGTTCGTTCCCCCTCCCTCAAGGGCGATGGCGCAGGGGCGGGAGATTGTAGTCATCTTTTTCATCCACCTCTCCCCTCGCCGGAGATCCACAATTTCATCCCCTCTCCCCTTGCCGGAGAGAAGGCGCCGAGGGCGTCAGTTGAATTCCCCTCTCCCCTCGCCGGAGATCCAAAATTTCATCCCCTCTCCCCTCGCCGGAGAGAAGGCGCCGAGCGCGTCAGTTGAATTCCCCTCTCCCCTCGCCGGAGATCCAAAATTTCATCCCCTCTCCCCTCGCGGGAGAGAGCCAGGGTGAGGGGGAAACAAAGCAGATTTCTCCCCTGCCCCTTCGAGGGATGGCGTTTGAGGTGGGCCTCCTCCGCCCAGGGGAGGGAGTCGGGATGATTATTGTCCGCGCTGGTCGAAGCGCCACAGACCGGCGGCGCGCGCGGCGGCGCGGGCGGCCTGCATTTCGGCCGGCGTGGGCCGGCGGTTGATCTCGACGTATTGCGGCGATCCGTTTTTACCTGCTGCGCCCACCTGAAACTCCGGGCGATACTGGGCCATGAGATTGATGTAGGTGTCCGGCGACAACTCCCGCGCCAGCCACCGGCAGATCGCGGCGGCCTCGTCGGCCTGCCCCGGCATGACCAGATGCCGCACCAGTACGCCGCGCCGCGCCAGCCCGTCCGGGCCGAATTTGAGCGGCCCGACCTGGCGGTGCATCTCGGCGATGGCCTCGCGCGCCCGCTCGGGATAATCCCTGGCCTTGGCGTAGCGGCGGCTGCTTTCGTAATTCCAGAACTTGAAGTCCGGCATGTAGATGTCCACGATGCCATCCAGCAGTTTCAACGATTCCACCGAATCGTAGGCACTGGTGTTGTACACGATGGGGAGGTTCAAGCCCATCGGCACGGCGGCGGCCACGGCCTCAAGCACCTGCGGCACGACGTGCTCGGGCGTGACGAAATTGATGTTGTGGCAGCCGCGCCCCTGGAGCGCCAGCATGAGATCGGCGATGCGCTCCGGCGGATATTCGCCGCCCGCCTGCTGCTGGCTGATGTCCCAGTTCTGGCAGAACACGCAGCGCAGGTTGCACAGGGCGAAGAAGATGGTGCCGGAGCCGTTCCAGCCGCGCAGGCAGTCCTCCTCGCCGAAGTGCGGGAAGACGCTGGCGACCCGCGCGTAACGCCCGGTGTTGCAGACGCGGGTTTCGTTTTTGAGCCGGTTCACGTGGCAGTTGCGCGGGCAGGCGCAGCAGTCTTCCAGTTCATGCAACCCCGTCTCGACGCGGGTTTGAAGTTCACCCGTGCGGTGCAGGCGCAGATAGGCCGGCTCGAAATCCTCGAGCAGGAATGCGGCATCCGCCCGCGGGCGCCTGAGCAACCTGGCCAGCATGTCCTGAACCTAATCCTCCCAAAACCGACTGTCAAACTGCGCCGGATCGTCGGCGGTGTTATGATTATTTCGTGGCGCCAAAACCCAATAACAACGCTTCCTCCCCGCTGACCGCGCTGTCGCCGCTCGATGGCCGCTACGCCGCCAAGACCGCGGCGCTGCGCGATTATTTCAGCGAGTACGGCCTGATCCGCCGGCGCGTGCAGATCGAGATCGCCTGGCTCAAGGCGCTGGCCGCCGAACCGAACATCAAGGAAATCCCCGAACTCGGCCGCGCGGCCGCGATGCGCCTGGACGCGATCGCCGCCGGCTTCACCCTGGCCGATGCCGAACGCGTGAAGGCCATCGAGGCGCGCACCAATCACGACGTCAAGGCGGTGGAGTATTTCCTCAAGGAGAAGGCGGCCGGGAACGCCGAACTCAAGCGGCTGCTCGAATTCATCCATTTCGCCTGCACCTCGGAGGACATCAACAATCTCGCCTATGCGCTGCTCTTGAAGGAGGCGCGCGCGGCGGTGCTGCTGCCGGCGATGGACAGGCTGATCAGCGCGCTGCGCAGGCTGGCGCTCTCCACCGCGAAGGAGCCGATGCTGGCGCGTACGCACGGCCAGCCCGCCTCGCCGACCACGCTGGGCAAGGAGCTGGGCGTGTTCGTGCACCGGTTGCAGCGGCAGCGGAAACAGTTCGCGGCGCAGGAAATCCTCGGCAAGATCAACGGCGCGGTCGGCAATTTCAACGCCCATCTCGCCGCCTGTCCGGAGGTGGACTGGCCGAAGCTCGCAAGGGGGCTGGTCGAGGGCCTCGGCATCGGCTGGAATCCCTGCACCACGCAGATCGAGCCGCACGATTACATGGCCGAGTACTTCGCCGTGCTGGCGCGCTTCAACACCATCCTGGTCGATCTCTGCCGCGACCTGTGGGGCTACGTGTCGCTCAATTACTTCAGGCAGAAGGCCGTCGGCCGCGAGGTCGGCTCCTCGACCATGCCGCACAAGGTCAATCCCATCGACTTTGAAAACGCCGAGGGCAACCTCGGCCTGGCCAACGCCCTGCTGGAGCACTTGAGCACGAAACTTCCCGTTTCGCGCTGGCAGCGCGATCTCACCGACTCGACCATCCTGCGCAACGTCGGCACCGCGCTGGGCCACGGCCTCGTGGCCTATCAATCCTGTCTCAACGGACTGACGCGGCTGGCGGTGAATCGCGCAGCCTTGCGCGCCGATCTGGACGCGGCCTGGGAGGTGCTGGCGGAGCCGATCCAGACCGTCATGCGGCGCCACGGCCTGCCAGACCCTTACGAGCAATTGAAGAAGCTCACGCGCGGCCGGCGCATCGACCGCGCCGCGCTGCACGCCTTCATCGACCGCCTGCCGCTGCCGGCACGGGAGAAAGGCCGGCTGAAGAAACTCACCCCGGCCGGCTACACCGGCAATGCCGCCGCGCAAGCCGCCGCACTTGCCGGAAAGTAAACGACTCTCCGGGCCGCTGCCGGATCCGCCCTCGCTGCTCGGCGGCCTGGGCATCCGCCGGTTTCTGCAACGCCATTGGCAGAAAAAACCACTGCTCATTCGGCAGGCGTTTCCCGATTTTCAGGGCTTCCTCAGCCCCGGGGAATTGATGCGGCTTGCGGGTCGCGAAGGCGTGCAATCGCGCCTCGTGCTGGAGAAAGGCGGCGATTATCCCTGGCAGGCGATCAGCGGCCCGTTCAAACCGGCGGAATTCCACCGCCTGCCGCGCACGCACTGGACGCTGCTTGTGCAGGACGTGGATAAATTGATGCCGCAGGCCGCCGATCTGCTGGAGCACTTCAATTTCATCCCGCGCTGGCGCATCGATGATTTGATGGTCAGCCTCGCCCCGCCGCATGGCGGCGTCGGGCCGCATGTGGACAGCTACGATGTGTTCCTGCTCCAGGCCCGCGGCCATCGCCGCTGGCAAATCGACACGCGGCGTCGCGGCGCGCGTGAATTCATTCCCGATCTGGACCTGCGCATTCTGCGGCGCTTCAAACCGGAACGGGAATGGGTGCTCTCGCCCGGCGACATGTTGTACCTGCCGCCCGGCGTGGCGCATCACGGCGTGGCGCTGGATGAGTGCATGACCTATTCCATCGGTTTCCGCAGCCCCAGCCGGCGCGAACTGCTCGGCCGATTCTACGAATATCTGACCGCGCAGGCCTCTGACACGCTGTACTACACCGACCCGGACCTCGCCTTGCAGCGCGAGGCCGGCGAGATTACTTCCCAAAGCCTGCGTCGAATCCACCGCTTGATGGGGATGGGGCGTTTCGATTTGGAGCAAATCGAATGCTGGCTTGGCAGTTTCATCACCGAGCCCGGCCCCTGGCCGCCGCCGCCCGCGCCCCGGCGCAAACTGACGCCGGCGGCTTTCCTCAAGCGCTGCGCCAGGGCGCGCGCGCTGCGCCGTCCGCCCGGTGTTCGTGTCGCCCATATTCGAAGGCGGAGGGGTGCGCTGCTTTTTGTGAACGGCGGGGTTTTTGCGCTGCCCGCCGCACTGCGGTCCGCCGCGCCGCTGTTGAGCGGCCGGCGTGAAGTGACCCTCGCAAGGTTGAAACCATATCTCGGTAACGGGGCGTTTGCAGAATTGCTCTGCCGGTTATATAACGACGGCTGTCTGATGTTTGGAAAATAAATTTCGCCTCCTCTCCCTCCGGGAGAGGGGAGGGGTGAGGGCCTTCCGAAGCGTTGACCGCACATGCAGGGCCGGACAAGCAGAAAGGATTGAACATGCTGGATCTGAGCAGACACACCTTGGGGGACAACAACGAGGAATTGGTGTTCGGCAGCCGCGAGGACGTGCAGGCCATCACGCTGGCGCTGGCGCAACAATGCCGGCATACGCTCGACATCGTCGGCCGCCATCTCGATCCGGATTTATATGAACGGCCGCAATTTCTCGAGGCCGTGCGCAGGCTGATCGCGCGCGGCAGCCACAGCCGCGTGCGCCTGCTCGTCATTCAACCCGAGGCCCTGTACCGGCGCCGACATGCGCTCATTTCCCTCGCCGGCACCTTCTCCACGTTCTGCCAGGTGCGCGTTCCCGGGCCGGATCACCAGGATCTCAACGAGGCCATGCTGGTGGCCGATGAAACCGGTTATCTGCACCGCAAGCTCTCGGATCGCTACGAGGGCACGGCCAATTTCAACAATCGGGCCTACGTCGGCGGACTGATGCGGCGCTTCGAAGAGGTGTGGATGAAGGCCGAGGTCGATCCCAACTTTCAGCGCCTGAGGATATGAAGCTTCCACTTCTGGTTGCTGTTTTCCTGTGGTGCGGCGGCCTCGCCATCGCGGCACCGGCGCAGGAGATGCCGCTGGAAATCATCCCCATGCAGCACCGTCCCGTCGAGGACGTCATTCCGATCCTGCAACCACTGGTGGCGCCGGGAGGCACGGTCACCGGCATGAACAACCAGTTGATCATCAGGACCACGCCGGAGAATCTGGCGCAGATCAAGCAGGTGCTCGCCACGCTGGATCGCGCGCCGCGGCGGTTGAAGATCTACGTCAGTCAGGGCGGCCATGAATCATCGACATCGAGCGGGGATGCCATCGCCGCGCGCGTACGCTCCGGCGACGTCAGCGCCAAACTTTCCGGCGGCCACTCAAAAGAGGGCGCGAGCGTTGCCGTGGGAGACAAAAACAGCGCCGTGCGTTATTCAACCCGCGCCACGGAATCCAACACCAGTGATTCCGATGTTCATTTCATCATGGGACTGGAAGGCCAGCCCGCGTGGATCAGCACCGGCGAAGCCGTGCCGCTGCCGGAGCAAAGCGTGTACGTCGGCCCGAATGGCGCGGTTGTGCAGCAGGGCACCGAATATCACGATGTCACCTCGGGGTTTTATGTCATCCCGCGATTGAACAACGATCAGGTCACCCTGGAAATCTCACCGCAGCGCAATCGCCTCGATCCCCGCACCGGCGCCATCCAGACGCAGCAGGCCGGGAGTTTCGTCACCGGCCGGCTCGGCGAGTGGATTGCGCTCGGCGGTGTCAACGAGAGCACATCACGCACCGACGCCGCCAACTTGAGCCGCGCACAAACCCAAAGCAGCCTCACCACCGACATCCAAATAAAGGTCGAAGAAATTCCAGACTGAAGGGAACGAGGGCGCATATTCAGCATGGCCGGCGTGCCGCACAAAAGTGCGGTTTTCCAGTATGATCACGGCCACGATGCCCGTCCGCTGTCGTTGACATGGAAACTTATCGCGGCCCGCTTGCCCACTCCGCCTTCCGCCTGCAAAAAAAGCGTGAACTGCTGCGTGCCATGGTCCCCGGCATCGGGGCGCTGCACGCGGAGTTCGTGCATTTCGCCGATCTTGAAGCGCCGCTGACCGGAGACGAACAACGGCGCCTCAACGCCCTGCTTGATTACGGCCTGCCGGCGCCGGCGCGCGATCCTGGCGGCCCGCTGTGCATCGTCATTCCCCGCCTCGGCACGATTTCGCCCTGGTCGAGCAAGGCCACCGACATCGCGCATAACTGCGGGCTTTCCAAGGTGCGGCGTCTGGAGCGCGGCACCTGCTGGTGGATTGAATTGCCCGCCGGCACTGCATTGTCCGCCGATGCGCAAAAGACGCTGGAGCGCCGGCTCCACGACCCCATGACCGAGGCGGTCATTCACGACCCGAGTGAAGCCGAACGCCTGTTTGCGCACGCCCGGCCGGAAAAATCCGGCGTGATCGATCTGCTCAAGGCCGGTCGAGCCGCTCTGGAACAGGCCAACCGCGACATGGGGCTGGCGCTGTCAGACGACGAGATCGAATATCTGCTCGACGGCTTCAAGCGGCTCAAGCGCAATCCGACCGACGTGGAGCTGATGATGTTCGCGCAGGCGAATTCCGAGCACTGCCGCCACAAGATCTTCAACGCGCAATGGACCATCGACGGCGAGGCCCAGCCACATACGCTGTTTCAAATGATCCGCAACACGCACGAGAAAAATCCCGGCCGGGTGCTGCTGGCCTACCGCGACAACGCCGCCGTGGCGCGCGGCTATCGCGGCCACCGCTTCCTGCCCGATCACGAGTACCGCTACCGCAGCAACGCCGAGGACGTGCATCTGGTGATGAAAGTGGAGACGCACAATCACCCCACCGGCATTTCGCCCCATCCCGGCGCCGCCACCGGCGCCGGCGGCGAGATCCGCGATGAGGGCGCCACCGGCCGCGGCGCCAAGTCCAAGGCGGGGCTGACGGGCTTTTCCGTCTCCAACCTGCGCATACCGGATTTCGTGCAGCCGTGGGAGGAAGATCACGGCCGGCCATTAAGGATGGCCTCGGCGCTCGACATCATGATCGAGGGCCCCATCGGCGCGGCGGCATTCAACAACGAATTCGGCCGGCCGGCGCTGTGCGGCTACTTCCGCACCTACGAGCAAGCCATTCCCACCGATGCCGGCGCGGAAATCCGCGGCTATCACAAGCCCATCATGCTGGCGGGCGGCATCGGCAACATCCGCGCGGAGCACCTGAACAAATCGCCGCTGCCCGAGGGGGCGCTGGTGATCGTGCTGGGCGGTCCGGCGATGCTGATTGGGCTGGGCGGCGGCGCGGCCTCATCGATCGCCGCCGGCCACGGCAGCGAGCAACTCGATTTCGCCTCCGTGCAGCGCGACAACGCCGAGATGCAGCGGCGCTGCCAGGAGGTCATCGATCGTTGCTGGGCGCTGGGCGAGGACAACCCGATTCTGTCGATCCACGATGTCGGCGCCGGCGGCCTGTCCAACGCCATACCCGAGCTTCTGCACGGCGGCGGTTGCGGCGGGCGGATCGAGCTGCGCAGGATTCCGAACGCGGAGCCCGGCATGTCGCCGCTCGCCATCTGGTGCAACGAGGCGCAGGAGCGCTACGTGCTGGCCATCCTGCCGAAGGACGAGCAGCGGTTCGCCGAATTGTGCGCGCGCGAACGGTGCCCCTTTGCCGTCATCGGCGGGACGACGGCGGACGGGAAACTCGTGGTCGCCGATGCGCTGTTCGACAATACGCCCATCGACATGCCGCTCGACGTGCTGCTCGGCAAGCCGCCGCGCCTGCACCGGCAGGCCCGCCATGGCGCAACAAAACCGCCGCCGCTGCGAACCGACGGCATCGATTTGCGCGAGGCGGTGGAGCGCGTCCTGCGGCTGCCCGCCGTCGCCGACAAGGGCTTCCTCGTCACCATCGGCGACCGCACGGTGTCCGGCCTGACTGCGCGCGATCAGATGGTGGGGCCGTGGCAGGTGCCGGTCGCCGATTGCGCCGTGACCGCGGCTTCACTGCTCGACACCACCGGCGAGGCGATGGCGGTGGGCGAGCGCACGCCGCTCGCCGTCATCGACGCGCCAGCCTCCGGACGCATGGCCATTGCCGAGGCGATCACCAACATCGCCGCGGCGCGCATCATGCAACTCTCCGACGTCGCCCTGTCGGCCAACTGGATGGCTGCTTGCGGATACGCGCACGACGACGCGGCGCTGTATGACACGGTGCGCGCCGTGGGCATGGCGTTCTGTCCGGCGCTGGGGTTGAGCATACCCGTGGGCAAGGATTCGCTGTCCATGCGCGCGGTGTGGTCCGGGAAGGGCAAAGAAAGATCAGTGACGGCGCCGGTGTCGCTGATCGTCTCCGCCTTCGCGCCGGTGGTCGACGTGCGGAAGTCGCTGACGCCGCAACTGCGCACGGATGCCGGCGGCACCGAACTGCTGCTGATCGATCTGGGACGCGGGAAAAACCGGCTCGGCGGATGCGCGCTGGCGCAGGTGTACGGTCAGATCGGCAATGAAACCCCTGATGCCGACCATCCCGATGATCTCAAAAACTTTTTCACCACGGTGCAGGTGCTGAACGAGACGGAGCTGCTGCTGGCCTATCACGACCGCTCCGACGGTGGCTTGATCACCACAATTTGCGAGATGGCTTTTGCCGGCCGTGCGGGTGTCACCATTGCGCTGGATGATCTTGCCGTGGATGATCTGGCCGCGCTCTTCAGCGAGGAACTGGGCGTGGTGGTGCAGGTGAGAAGCGCGGACGCCGATGCGGTCATCACGCAATTCCATGCCGCCGGCCTTCAAGGCTGCGTGCACCGTCTGGGACGGCCCAACGACGAGTTGAGGATTGCCTGCACCCGCAACGGCAAAATGATCTTCAGCGAAGATGTGCTTGCCTTGCAGCGCATCTGGGCGGAAACCAGCCACCGCATGCGCTCGCTGCGCGACAATCCCGAATGCGCGCGGCAGGAATACGACGCCCTGCTCGACCGCGCCGATCCCGGCCTGTCGCTGCACGTCACGTTTTCCCCCTCACCCCCCCCTCCTCCCCCGACGGGGGAGGGGGTGAAATCCCGGGCGCCCGCGATCAACGCCGGCGCGCGGCCCAAGGTCGCCATCCTGCGCGAGCAGGGCGTGAACGGCCAGGTGGAGATGGCGGCGGCCTTCGACCGCGCCGGCTTCGACGCCGTCGACGTGCACATGAGCGACCTCATCAGCGGCGCCGTCACGCTGGACGATTTCCACGGCGTGGCCGCCGGCGGCGGGTTCTCCTACGGCGACGTGCTCGGCGCCGGCGGTGGCTGGGCGAAGTCCATCCTGTTCCACGGACGCACGCGCGAGCAGTTCAGCCGCTTCTTCGAGCACGGCGATCGCTTCGCGCTGGGCGTCTGCAACGGCTGCCAGATGATGTCGCACTTGAAGGCCATCATTCCCGGCGCGGCGCACTGGCCGCGCTTCGTGCGCAACGCCTCCGAGCAGTTCGAGGCGCGCCTCGTCATGGTGGAGGTGCTGGAGTCGAAATCGATCTTCCTCGCCGGCATGGCCGGATCGAGGCTGCCCGTGGTCGTGGCCCACGGCGAGGGCCGCGCCTTGTTTGCAGATGACCAGGCGGCGCGGGCGGCGCTGGACGCGCAGGCCGTGTGCCTGCGTTTTGTCGACAATCGAGGGAGACCGGCGACGATGTATCCCGGCAATCCGAACGGGTCGCCGCTAGGGATCACGGGGCTCACCAACGCCGACGGCCGCGTGATGATCGTCATGCCGCACCCTGAGCGGGTGTTCCTGCGCCGGCAGTTTTCCTGGCTCCCGCCGGAATGGCGGCGGGAGGAAAGCCCATGGTTCAGATTATTTCAGAACGCCCGCCGGTGGCTGGGCTAGCAGGTTGCCGAAAAACCCGTTTTTCAGCAACCTGCGGTGCGGTCGGGGGATCGACCGCCATTGTTCAATCGCGCCAAATGAAGCAAGGCAAAAACCGCGCTTTTTGCTTGGCGGGCTGAAAAAGTCCTGGACGGACTTTTTCAGCATCCTGCCGGGAAACCACCAGTGCGCCCGTGGGACAACGGACCGGACCGGCCCCCGCGCCAGCCCCGGCAAAATTAATCAAGGCAATTCCGCCCCACGCAACTGAGGCCGAATACGCCGGCGCCTTTAATCCAGTTCTGCGGACCCGGCACCATTGCGCCCCCGCCAAAGTTGTCATGGATCCGGTAGGTGAGGCCGACGGCCTGCGGCGCATTGCCCATCGACGGCACGCCGTGTCCTTCCAGACTGCCGACAATATCGGTGGGGACAGGAGGTGGCTGAGGGTAGCACTCACAGAAGGTGGATGCGGTGACCGTGCCGCCTTTGAAGCTGCTGAATGTGCCGTTGCTCATGTTAAGCGGAATGCCGCCGCCGGAGACGAAATAATACTGGCCGTGCAGCACGGTGAAATCCACACCCACCTCCGAGGGATTCCCGAAATTCACCGTGACCTGTCCCCATTGGATGCCCTGCCCCAGCAAGGCGCCGGAATCCTGGGTGGATTTGGTGCCCTGGAGGAACCCGTAAAACGCGGTGAGGGTGCCCGGCAGGGGATCGCGCGGGCCAGTGCCGACGATGAAGCTGTCGCCGGAGTTCGGACCCAGGGTTTCGGTGCCGATGATGGTTCCGCCCGTACCGAACTTGGTCAGCGTGCCGTTCGTCCAGCGGAACATGAAGGCGCCGTCGGCGAAGCTGAAGGAATCGGCCACCTCGCCGTTGAACGCCACCGCCTGGATGTTGCTGTTGCCGGCGAAGGAATTGTTCAGCAGAAGAACGCTGGTGGGGATCCCCCCCGCCGTTCCATTCAGGGCGGTGACAATGCCGTCGCCGTTGCCGACGGCGCCGACAATCCTGGCGAACCCGCTCTGTATGAGGCCCGCGTCGCAGTTGTTGCCCGCGCACTGTTCGCCGGCCAGGAAATCCTTGAGGGCGGGAATGTCCACGTGCGCCACGGGCACCTCCTCGGCGGGCTCGATGTCGCAATTGGCGCAGCCGACGTAAAAACTTTCGCCTGGATGCACGTCCTTGCTGTCCTTGTCATTGCTGAGCGTCAGGATGTCCTGATTGCCGGTGAGGTAAAGCCCGTCCTTCTTGCCGGGGCAGCTGCCGGCGACGCACAGGATGGCCAGCCCGCCGCTGCCGCGGATGCCGATGGTGGCGACCACGGTTTTGATCTTGTAGTTCTGCTTGTTCTTGTGGCCGATGGCGCCGGTGACGAAACGCATGCCGCCCTTCAGCAGCTCCATGAAACTGTGTTCGCTGCCGTCCTCCTTCCCGGCATAGTTGTAGTCGGCGATCTTGAAGGTGGTGTTGGGTTGCAGGGCGACGAACCCGCCGTCGGCGAAGGTGACCTGGGCGCGGCCCTGCTGGGTCTGCACGGTGTCGCCGGACTGCAACTCCGCGCCCCTGGCCAGCGGGCGGGCCTGGCCGGCGGCGTTGAGCGCCTGCGCCTGGCCGTAGGCATAGGTGACCTGGCCCGCGGCCGCGGCCCAGGTCTGCGCCGGGAGCAAAGCGCACGCCGCGATGCCGGAGAACAATGCAAGCTGGATGGTCCTGCGCATGGTCCTGACCTCCTTAAAAGTCGTAACGCAGGGTGGTGATCGCCTCCCAGCGTTCAAATCCAAACACGGTGATGGGCGAGTCATTGCGCGAGTAGCGCACCTCGGGGCGGATGCTCACGTTCTTGTTCACGGCGTAACGCAGCCCGGCGCTGACGCTGTAGAAGTCGTCGTCGCGGGTCTTGAGGAAAAAGGGCTCCGGGCCGCCGTAGGCGCTGTGTTCGAACGCAAACGAGCCCAGGGCATAGAGACGCTCGCCCAGCATGTACTGCCCGCCGAGCATGAGGCCGCCGAAATCGCGCCCGATGTTCGAGGCGTTGTCATGGGTCTCCATTTCGCTGCCGCCGTAGGCGGTGAGGTACATGATCGGCTTGCCGGCGCCGCTGAAGGCATGGCCCCAGCCCGCGCCGCCCGCCACGCGATCCACGTCGCGAATCTGCTGGCCCGGGAAACGCACGACCGCCCCCTGGATGAAGGCCGTGATCTGGTTGTCGGGATCGAGTTCGCGCTGCCATTGGGCGACGCCGCCGCCGTAGTCGCGGAACTGGTTGCCGCCGACGGTGAACTTCTGCGCCTGCCCGACGAGGCGGTATTGATCCGCGCCGCGACGCAGGTTGACGCCCAGGTTGCCGTTGTACATGTGCTGGGTGAAGTCGACTTCATGCACCGACAGCCGGTTGTCGAACTCGATGCCGCCGAAGAGCGTGGTGTCCTCGCGCACCGGCGTATAGAAGTTGAAGCCCGCGTTGATGAGCCACAACATGCTGTCGAGCGCGGTGCTGGCGTTGTTCAGGGTGAACACCAGCCCCCCGAGCGCGGGCACGGCCACCTGGCTGTCGCTGGTGGCGCTGTTGACGTTGCTGTCGTAGCCGAGGCCGGTTTCGATGAAGGCGTCATAGCGGGTGCGGGTCGCGCCCAGCCGCTGCTCGATGCCGGAGAGATATTGATCGATGGTGGTGGCGATGGACGGCGGCAGTTGCCTGCCGCGCACGGCTTCGAACTCCTCCTTGGCGGTGTCGTTCTCGCCCAGTTCGTAATAGGCGCGGGCGAGTTCGGCGCGGGCCAGGTCATTGCCGGGCTGGACGTCCAGGACCCGCTCCAGCGCGAAGATCGCCTGATTGGGCTTGCCGGCGTCGATCGCCGCCATGCCCAGCAGCAAATCGAAGTCCGGATCGCCGGCCCTGGCGTCGACGTGCTTTTTCAGAAGTTCGTAGGCCTGCGCGCCCTGGCCGGACTTGAGCAACTGCCGCGCCTGCCTGACGTCATCATCCGCCGGCGCCGCGATACCCACGGGGACCACGGCCAGGGCCAGCCACATTCCCATGAACCACCGCCAGAATGTCTTCAGCACCCAACCCCCAGTTTATCGCCGGCCGCAATAAGCGGTTCTTGTGGTTCGCATTATAAGCATGTTCCCCCGTCAAAAGGTAAAAAAAATCAAGGGAACCGGCGTTCCCGGCGGTCATCCGGCGCCGCCGCTCCCGCGGCCGGTCACCGGATGTTTGGATGCGGCGCCGGATGCGGCAGGTTTGTTCTCTGTATCGACTGCATGATGTGCATCAGGTTTTCGATGTTGCGCAGGCGCATGCGCTGCACCGGCGAGGGCGGACTGTGCGCATCGGGGACGTTGGTGCCGTACCCCGGCTCGGTGATGTCCACGCGGCCGAAGTCGTTGAAGACGGTGATGGCCGTGGCCCTGGGTTCGTCCTCCGGCTCCAGCAGCACGACCGTTGCCGATTCACCCTCAATCTCCCCGCCCACGTGGGTGCCGCGTATGCCGATGGTCGCCGTCGCCGCCAGCTTGACCTGCATGGCCGAGGGTTTGCGCTTGGCGACCAGGCCGCTGACAAACCGGAAGGCGCCCTTGACGATGCGGGCGGAGAATCCCTCCTCGCCCTGCCGGTCGGCGAATTGCTCCACGTTCATGCGCGTGTTGTGCCAAAGCACGAATTTGGTCTCGTCGCGGAAGATGACCATCAGCGCGCCGTCGGCGGCGGTGGCAAGTTGATCGCCCTGATAGACGGGATCACCCTTGGACAGCGTGCGGGTCTGCGCGTCCAGCGTCGCGGTGACGGTGCCGTTCACCACCTCCGCGCGGCCGACGGATTCGGCGGCCCGCGCCGCAAGGCATAAAATAGAGGCGACCAAGAGCGCCACAATGGAAAGGCAGGTCCTGGGAAACGTGGATCGCATGATTTCCTCGCTGATGCCCGGTTTTCGATTAGAGTAGCACATGGCCGCCTCAACGAATGCTGAATAGTTCACACAAGCCCCCGAAATCACCGCGCACCCGCCCCGCCTTGCTCCTGGCCGGCTGCGTGCTGGCGCTGCTCTCCGGATGTTCCAGTCCCGGGACTGATCGGGGAATCAGCGGGGAGATATTGCAACAGGCACAAAAGGAGAAATTCACCGGCGGCCGCGTTCACGCCGGCGCCTTCGATCTGGCCGTCTTCGCGCGTCTGCCGCCGCAGGCCGACACCCTGCACGTCTATATCGAGGGGGACGGCCGGGCCTACAGCAGTCGTTACCGGCTTTCCGATGATCCCACGCCGGAGGATCCGGTCGCCCTCGAAATGGCGCTGCGGGACCCCGCCGACGCGGTGCTGTGGGTGGCGCGTCCCTGCCAGTATCTGGACGTCGAAGCCCGGCGCGGCTGTCCTTCGCGTTATTGGGCCGGCGATCGCTATTCATCAGACGTGGTCGCCGCCATCGACGCCGCCATCGAGTCGGTGGCCCGCTGGATCGGGGCCCGCCGGATCGGCCTGGTGGGATATTCGGGGGGCGGCACCGTTGCCGCGCTGGTGGCGGCACGGCGTAAAGACGTGGCCTGGCTGCTCACGGTGGGGGCGAATCTTGACCACGCGCTGTGGACCCGGCTGCACGGCGTGCCGCCGCTCCGCGGGTCGCTCAATCCCGTCGATTTCGCCGCGGTTTTGCGATCAGTGCCGCAGCAACATTACCTCGGGGCGCACGACCAAATCGTGCCACCGGCCGTCATTGAGTCCTATCTCGACCGGCTGGGCCGGCCGTCGCATGCGGCGCTCACGATCATTGCGGACTACGACCACCACTGCTGCTGGCCGGAACGCTGGCCGCGGTTGCTGCTGCAGGCGGAAACGCTAAAAATCAAGCCGTAGGGTGGCGGTGACGACGTCTTCGTCGAAGTTGGCGCGGCCGACCCGCTTGTTCCACTCCAGGTTGCCGGTGATGCCCTTGGGGCCGAAATAACGCAGGCCCGCGCCCACCAGCACGTCGTCGTTGTCGTTGACGGGCTGCGGACCGGTCAGGACGGTGATGGTGGTGCGGGTGTAGTCGCGCTCGTAGGTCGCGCTGGCAAAGGGTTCGAATTCGCCCAGCGAATACGCCACGTTGCCGCCCAGCAGCCACTGGCCGAGCCGGTCGTCGGTCTGCGACACCTGCGTGCCGTCGCTCTCGGTGAAGCTGTTCTGCACGCTCTTGGTGTAGAGGGTGCCGATCTTGGCGCCCAGGATCCACTTGTCATACGTCCACAGGCCGTTGACGTTCAAGGCGCCGAACCAGCGGTCGCTGTTGGGATGGCTGGTCACCTTGGCGTTCGTGATCGGCGCGAGGCGGAACTGGTCGTAGTCGATGTTGGAATAACCGGCGCTGAAGTCGACGCTCCAGACATCCGACAGCACCGCCCCGAAATAGGGCGCAATGGTGTAGCCTTCGGACTGCTGGTTGCCGCGGTTGAAGCCGGTGTCGATGTCGCTGTTTTCATAGCCGGCCGAGAGCCCGATGACCACCTTCTCCCACGGCGCCACGTCCACCCCGGCCAGCACGGTGTGGGTGTGGCCGTCGAAGGCGGTGCTGGAGAGGTCGTTGTTGTAGTCGGAGTAGGCGTAGCTTGCCCAGGCGCCGTAGTTGATCATCCGGTCGCCGGCATTGAGGCCGGCGGAGTTCTCGTACATGAGACCGTTGCTGGACACCCGCGGGCCGGGATGCTGGATGCCGTGCAGGACGTCGCCGATGCGCGTGCCGATGTTCGTGGTGATGGACCTCACCTGGGTCGCGAGCAAGAGCGGCGCGGTCAGGATGTTGCTGGGCGTGACCTGCGGATTGACGGTCAATTCCCCGCTCCCGCCGCTGGTGCGAGTCATGATGCCGCTGCCATTCTGCGAGGGGCACGAACTGTCGCCGCCGGATACCGAGAGGTCGAGTGAATTGCCGCTCAAAGTGCCGCTGAAACTGCCGGAAAAGGAGGAACCTCCTCCGCTTTGCGCAGTGCTCACGCTGCCGCTGACGTTGCCGCCCGAACTGATGGTGCCGGTGAGCTGAATGGTGCCTGTATTTCCATTTCGGAGGTTGAGAAATGTGCCCGTGCCCGTGATATTCGATCCTGACTGGGTGATGGCAAACGACAATTGAATTTGTTCTGTTCTATTGAACGTCGGCGGCGGTGGTGATTGATTGATGCAGGTTTCGTTGACTGTCAGCGTGCCGCTATAGGAGCCGGTCGCATCCGGCACGGATGAAGTGGCATGAACAAGTGTTCCGGCGGCTGAAAAAAACAATCCAAGAATCAATGACGAGATACGCCGACCCATACCTTGTACGTTCATCCTGGCCCCCTGTATCCCGTCCCACAGCCGTGGTGGTTAATTCGACTTTGAAATCAGTATATAAATTAACCCTGACCGCGTAAACATCCCGTAACCATGTGAACCGGAAAGCCATCTAACTGGTCAGCTAAGTTTATGGCGGCCAGAAACCACGACAGGTGACCCATGCTCATCAAGAAACCCCCGGACATCAAGCCTTCGGAGATCACCAGCAAGTCCCTGTTCCTGCGCCGGCGCGAGTTTCTGTCCGTCTCGATCAATTCGACAGCCGCCATCGCCACCGCGGGTCTCGCCGGAGGTTTGCTGGCACCCTCCGCCGCGCAGGCGGGTACAAAATTGCAGGGCATTGTCAAAAGCCCCTTCAGCACGAAGGAGGAGTTGACCCCCTACGAGGACGTCACCACCTACAACAACTTCTACGAGTTCGGCACCAACAAGGAGGACCCGGCGGAGTATTCGAAGGACTTCAAGCCGCTGCCGTGGACCCTCAAGGTCGAAGGCGCCTGCAACAAACCGGGCACGTTCCAGCTCGAGGACTTCATCAAGCCGCACCAATTGGAGGAACGCATCTACCGCCTGCGCTGCGTCGAGGCCTGGTCCATGGTGATTCCGTGGGTGGGGTTTCCGCTCGCCGACGTCATCAAGCGCTTCGAGCCCACCGGCAACGCCAAATACGTCGCCTTCACCACCCTGCTCGACCCGAAGCGCATGCCCGGCCAGACGAACTCCGTGCTGGACTGGCCGTACGTCGAGGGCCTGCGCATGGACGAGGCCATGCATCCGCTCACGATCCTGGCGGTGGGCCTCTACGGCGAGATGCTGCCGAATCCCAACGGCGCGCCGCTGCGCCTCGTGGTACCGTGGAAGTACGGCTTCAAGAGCATCAAGTCGATCGTGAAGATCGCCTTCACCGAGACGCAGCCGCCGACCACGTGGAACATGGTGGCGCCCAACGAATACGGCTTTTACTCCAACGTCAACCCGAACCACGACCATCCGCGCTGGACCCAGAAGAAGGAGCGCCGCATCGGCGATCTGTTCAAGCGCCCGACGCTGATGTTCAACGGCTACGCCGATCAGGTGGCTTCGCTGTACGCCGGCATGGATCTCGACAAATATTATTGAAGATTTCAAAAATGACCCCCACGCTCTATTTGCTGACGCCGGTTGAAATCCCCCCTTATCCCCCCTTTGACAAATGGGGGGAGGGGGGATTGGCAGCTGGCGTGCCTGGCAACGGTCGATATCGGCAATTCCGCGGGTCTTGACAACCGTGCCCATCAGGGATCCCATCAAGATCATCAAGCCGGCGCTGTTCGTGCTGATGCTGGTGCCGCTCGCGCTCTTGATCCAGAAGGGATTCACGCACCGCCTCGGCGCCAATCCGATCCTGAAAATCGAGCACGAGCTGGGCGACTGGGGGCTGCGCTTCCTGCTCATGACGCTCGCCTTCACGCCGCTGCGCCGGCTGACCGGCTGGCAGCCGATGATGCGTCTGCGCCGCATGTTCGGGCTTTACGTCTTCTTTTACGCCTGTCTGCACTTCCTGACCTGGCTCGTGTTCGACAACAGCCTCGACATCCATGACATCGCGCGTGACATCGCCAAGCGCCCCTACGTCACGGTCGGCTTCTCGGCGTTTGTGCTGCTGGTGCCGCTGGCGATCACCTCCACCAACAAAATGGTGAAGCGGCTCGGCGGCAGGCAATGGCGCAAGCTGCACAGCCTCGTCTATCCCATCGGCACCCTGGTCATCCTGCACTACCTCTGGCTGGTCAAGGCCGACAGGCATCTGCCCATTATTTACGGGCTGATCCTGATTGGATTGCTCGCTACGCGCGTGCCGGGTTTCTTCAAGCGCATCCCCGTGCCGGCCTCCAGGCGCATCGCGCCGCCGCCCGTCCGCACCGTCCCCCAGCCCACCTGATTTCCCCACCCCGGCGAGTGGCTCATATCGGGACTTAAAATCCCCTGCTCGTGGCACTCGCCGCCCCCTTTGCAAAGGGGGCGGACAGACGCGCAGCGGCGGTCGGGGGATTTCACCGCTTCGTTGCGACGAACGAAAGGGCTGCCAACTCACATTCGCCGGTTTCTTTTCTGCGCCGCCGCCTGCGTGTAATCTTGGCGGCATGAGCAAGGAACCACGGCCCACGCCATCCGAAGTCGCCCTGTTTCGCGACGCCATGAGCAAGGTCCGCCGCCTGAAATCAGATCGGATCGTTCCGGATCGCCCAAAGCGCGCGCCCATACCAGAGCAGCGCCTGCGAGATGAATGCGAAGTCATCCGCGAGATGGCGCAGGGGCTTTACGACAGCGCCGAGATTGAGACCGGCGATGAATTGCTGTTCGTCCGTCCCGGCATACAGCACTCGCTGACCCGCAAGCTGCGGCGCGGCCAGTTGAGCATCGAGGGCGAACTCGATCTGCACGGCCAGACCGTCGCCGAAGCCAAGGAATCGCTGGTGGATTTTCTGAGCCAGGCGCGGGATCGCGGGTGGCGCTGCGTGCGCATCGTGCACGGCAAGGGTATGCGTTCGCAGGGCCGCATGCCGGTGCTCAAGGGCAAGGTGAACCACTGGCTACAACAACTCGACGCGGTGCTCGCCTTCAGCTCCACGCGCCCCGTCGACGGCGGCACCGGCGCCGTCTATGTTCTATTGAAACGCAGCTAAGAAGACAATAGCAGGGCGACGGCGAGGGCGGCGATGCCTTCGCCGCGGCCGGTGAAACCCATTTTCTCGGTGGTGGTGGCCTTGATGTTGACGGCGTCGCGGGCAATTTGCATGTCCGCTGCCAGGTTCTCGCACATCTGCGGAATAAATGGCGCGAGTTTCGGCGCCTGCGCGATGATGGTGGCGTCCACGTTGCCGATCTTGTAATTCTTGTCATGCAATAACTTCACGATGTGCTTCAGCATGATGCGGCTGTCGATGCCCTTGATGCTTTGATCGGTGTCGGGGAAGTGTTTGCCGATGTCGCCCAGGCCCGCGGCGCCGAGCAGCGCGTCGCACACCGCGTGGATCACCACGTCGCCGTCGGAATGCGCCTCCATGCCGGATTCATGCGGAATGGTGACGCCGCCCAGCACCAGCCGGCGGCCCTTTTGAAAGCGGTGGGCGTCGAAGCCCTGGCCTATGCGCATTCGCCCTCCTCCTCCTGCAACCGCAGATAAATGTCCGCCAGCTTCAAGTCCTTCGGGTGCGTGATCTTGATGTTGTCGGCGTGCCCCTCGACCAGCACGGGTTGATGGCCGGCCAGTTCGATGGCCTGCGCCTCATCGGTCACGATGACCCCCTTCGCCAGCGCCTGCTCAATGGCCTGCGTCAGCATGCCGAGATGAAACATCTGCGGCGTCAGTGCGTGCCACAGATTTTTGCGATCCACGGTGGCGGTGATTTCGTTGCCGGCGCCGCCGCGCTTCATGGTGTCGCGCACCGGCACGGCGAGGATGCCGCCGACCGGATGCGAAGCCAGCGTGTCCAGCATGCGGTCGATGTCCTTTTTGCGCAGGCAGGGCCGCGCCGCGTCGTGCACCAGCACCCAGTCGCCGGGCGCGGCGGTTTCCGCCAGCCGCTTCAACGCGTTCAACACGGAGTGGCAGCGCTCCGCGCCGCCCTCCGCGCGCCGCACTTTCGCCGCGCGCGCGCACGGCAGGTGGTCCCATGACGCGTCCTGCGGGGCGATGGCGACCACGACGCCGGCGATGCGCGGGTGTGATGCGAACCGTTCGACGGTGTGTTCAAGCACCACCCGCCCGCGCAAGGGGAGATACTGCTTGGGCACCTCCGTGCCCATGCGCTGGCCCAGGCCCGCCGCCGGGATCACCGCCCAGTATTGTTCTTTGCCAGCGGCGATGGCCTGGTTCCCGTTTGCGCCGGCGGCAGCACCACGCCGGGCTGGTCGATAATCTGGTAGAACACTTCGTCCTTCTTGATCATGCCCATCTCGCTGCGGGCGCGCTCTTCAATCGCCTCCAGGCCCTGTTTCAAATCCTGAACCTCCGCCTCCAGCGCCTGGTTGCGCTCCTTGAGCTTGGCATTTTCCTGGCGCTGGCTGTCGATCTGCTCACGGAGCGCCCACACCGTCCGCCAGCCGCCCTCCCCGAACCACAGCCTGAACTGCAAGGCGCCCAGTAATATGATGAGCAGGAAAACAGCAATCCGCATCTAAATGTTGTAGAACGCCTTGCGCTTCGGGTAGTTCGCCTTTTTGCCCAGCTCATCCTCGATCACGAGCAGCCGGTTGTACTTGGCGACGCGATCGGAGCGCGACAGCGAGCCGGTCTTGATCTGGCCGCAGGAGGTGGCCACCGCGAAATCGGCGATGAAGCTGTCCTCGGTCTCGCCGGAGCGATGCGACACCACCGCGGTGTAACCGGCGGCGTGCGCCATTTTGATGGCGGCCAGCGTCTCCGTCAGCGTGCCGATCTGGTTGACCTTGATCAGGATCGAATTGGCGACCCCCTCTTCGATGCCCCGCTTCAGCAGCGCCGTATTGGTCACGAAATTGTCGTCGCCGACGAGCTGCACCTTCTTCCCAAGCCTCTGCGTCAACAGCTTCCAGCCCTCCCAGTCATTCTGATCCATGCCGTCCTCGATGGAGAGGATGGGATATTTTTCCACCCAGCCCGACAGCACCTCGATGAACTCCGCGCTGGTGAGTTTTTTGTTCTCGGACTCGAGCACATAATGACCGTCGCGGTAAAACTCGGAACTGGCGGCATCGAGGCCGAGCAGGATGTCCCTGCCCGCCTTGTAGCCCGCCTTCTCCACGGCTTTGAGCAGCGTCTCGATGGCGGCCTCGTTGGAGGACAGGTCGGGCGCGAAGCCGCCCTCGTCGCCGACCGCCGTGCTCATGCCCTGTTCGGCCAGAATGGCCTTCAAGGCATGAAACACCTCGGCGCCCCAGCGCACCGCCTCGCGGAAGGTGGGCGCGCCGACCGGCAGGATCAGAAACTCCTGCAAATCGACGTTGTTGTTGGCGTGCGCGCCGCCGTTGATGACGTTCATCATCGGCACCGGCATGGTGTACGGCCCGCGGCCTAAATAACGGTAGAGCGGCACGCCCTCCTCGGCGGCGGCGGCGCGGGCGGCGGCCATCGACACCGCCAGAATGGCGTTGGCGCCGAGGCGGCGCTTGTTCGGCGTGCCGTCCAGTTCAATCATCGTCCCGTCGATGCCCTTCTGATCATCGACCTTCAATCCCCTGACGGCCCTCCTGATGGCGCCGTTGACGTTGGCGACGGCCTTGAGCACGCCCCTGCCGTTGTAGCGTTTCCTGTTCCCGTCGCGCAGCTCCACCGCCTCGCGCTCGCCGGTGGAGGCGCCGGACGGCACCGCCGCCACGCCCACCGCCCCCTTGTTGGTGGTGACCTCGGCCTGCACCGTTGGATTGCCGCGCGAATCGATGATCTCGCGGGCATAAACCTGGGCAATTTTGGACATCACCTTCCCCCTTGCCTTATTGAAATCAACTTCATCTTAAACAGCCGTTCGTGCCGAGGCCCGTCCCGAGGTATCGAGGGGTATCGAAGCACGACCAAATCATTCAGCGCGTGGCGATCGCCCTTCGATACCTCAGGGCGAACGGGTTATCGATATGGGCCCTCGAAATCATTCCGCTGATTTCTTCTTGGCCACCTGATCCAATTCCTTGAGCATCGCCAGCAGCGCCGGCATGTCCTTCAGCCGCACGGAATTGGGGCCGTCGCTCAAGGCCTGCTCCGGTCGCGGATGGGTTTCCATGAACACGCCTGAAACGCCCACGGCGACGGCGGCGCGCGCCAGTGGCGCCACGAATTCGCGCTGGCCGCCGGAAGTTCCCCCCTGCCCGCCCGGCATCTGCACCGAGTGCGTCGCGTCGAACACCACCGGGCAGCCGGTGTCGCGCATGATGACCAGCGCGCGCATGTCGGAGACCAGGTAATTGTACCCGAAGCTCGCGCCGCGCTCGCAGACCATGATCTGCTCGTTGCCCGTGGCCCTGGCCTTGGCGACGACATGTTGCATGTCCCACGGCGCCAGGAATTGGCCCTTCTTGATGTTGACCGGCCGGCCCTGGCGGGCGACGTTCTGGATGAAATTGGTCTGGCGGCACAGGAAGGCCGGCGTCTGCAACACGTCCACCACCGCCGCGACTTCGCCAAGCGGCGTGTCCTCGTGCACGTCGGTCAGCACCGGAAGCTGCAACTGCCGTTTCACCTTCTCCAGCACCTTCAATCCCGCCTCCAGGCCCGGACCGCGGAAGCTGTCCTGCGAGGCGCGGTTGGCCTTGTCATAGGAGGCCTTGAAGACAAAGGGGATGCGCAGCCGCCGCGTGGTCTCCTTGAGCGCGCCGGCCACCTCCATGACCAGCGTCTCGCTCTCCACGACACACGGCCCGGCGATCAGGAAGAACGGCTGATCCGGGCCGGCCTCAAAATCACACAGCCGCATGCTTGAGCGCCGGTTTGCGCGCCGCGCGGTGGGCCATGGCCGCGGCAATGAAGGCCTTGAACAGGGGATGTCCCGCGCGCGGGGTCGAGGAAAATTCCGGATGGAACTGGCAGCCGATGAACCACGGATGATCCGGCAGCTCGATCATTTCGGTCAGGATTTCGCCGCTCACCGTCGCCCGCGCCCGCGCCGCGACCTTGAGGCCGGCGGCCTCCAGTTGCGGCAGGTAGCGATTGTTGACCTCGTAGCGGTGCCGGTGGCGCTCGTTCACCGTGCGGCTCCCGTAAATCTTTTCGACCTGCGTGCCCGGCGTGACGTCGGCGGGCTGCGCGCCGAGGCGCATCGTGCCGCCCAAGTCCGAACCGGCGTCGCGTCGCTCGACCGTGCCGTCGCGGTTCTGCCACTCGGTGATCAGCGCCACCACCGGGTGCGGCGTGCCGGGATCGAACTCGGTGCTGTTGGCGCCGGCGAGCCCCACCTTGTTGCGGGCGTATTCGATGACGGCGAGCTGCATGCCGAGGCAGATGCCGAGATAGGGAATGCGGTTTTCGCGCGCATGGCGGATGGCCTTCATCTTGCCCTCGGTGCCGCGGGAGCCGAAGCCGCCGGGCACCAGCACGGCGTCGGCGGCGCGCAGCGCGCTCAAGGCCGCCGCGTCATCCCTCTCCAGCGCCTCGGAATCGACGTAGGCGATGCCGACGCGCGTGCGGTTGTGGATGCCGGCGTGGGTCAGGGCCTCGTTCAGCGACTTGTAGGAGTCGGTGAGGTCCACGTACTTGCCGACCATGGCCACGGTCACGTCGCCCTGCGGGTGCTCCAGCGCCTCGATGAGATCGTTCCAGGGCCTGAGATCGGCGGCGCGCGCCAGCAGCCCCAGCTTCTGGCAGACGATCTCGTCCAGCAGCTGCTCGTGCAGCATGCGCGGTATCTTGTAAATCGAATCGACGTTCCACACCGAAATCACCGCCCGCGGGCGCACGTTGGTGAACAACGCGATTTTCTTGCGCTCCTCCTCCGGGATGGGCCGGTCGGAGCGGCACAAAAGCGCGTCGGGCTGGATGCCGATGGAGCGCAGCTCTTTCACGCTGTGCTGCGTGGGCTTGGTCTTCATCTCGCCCGCCGCGCCCAGGTACGGCACCAGCGTCAGGTGGATGTAGCAGGTCTCCTGCGGCCCCATCTCTAGGCCCATCTGGCGGATAGCCTCCAGGAACGGCAGCGACTCGATGTCGCCGACGGTGCCGCCGACCTCGACGATGGCCACCTCGGCGTCGCCGGCGCCGCGACGGATGAAGGCCTTGATCTCGTCGGTGATGTGGGGGATGACCTGCACGGTGCGGCCCAGATATTCGCCGCGCCGCTCCTTTTTGATGACGCTCTCGTAGATCTGGCCGGCGGTGAAATTGTTGGCCCGCCGCATCCTGGCCGACGAGAAGCGCTCGTAGTGGCCGAGGTCGAGGTCGGTCTCGGCGCCGTCCTCGGTGACGAATACCTCGCCGTGCTGAAACGGGCTCATGGTGCCCGGATCGACGTTGATGTAGGGGTCGAGCTTGAGATTGGTGACCTTGAGGCCGCGCGATTCGAGGATGGCGGCGAGCGAGGCGGCGGCGATCCCCTTGCCGAGCGAGCTGACCACGCCGCCGGTGATGAAGACATAGTGCGGAGAGGTCATGGGTTCAACACCCTCCCGCCTCGAAGGGCAGGCAGCGGACGGGGAACAAACCCTGCGGCGCAGCCGGTTGCCATCGGGGGGCGAAGCTACCAGAAGCCGCCGTTTTTCTCAATCACCGCAAGGCGCGTTCGTCACCGGCGGACGGTCGCTGTACAATCCGCGCCTTTTCCAAGCCCCGGTAACGTGACACCCCGGACCCTGCATGCACACTTCTCGGCCGCCAGTCCGGCGGCCAGAAGCGTTTACGCCGCCCTTGGCGCCTCGCTGGCGATGGCGGCCATGAGCGCCCTCATCAAGCTCACCGCGCCGCTCACCGGCAACGAAATGGTGGTGTTCCTGCGCAGCAGCTTCGGGCTGCTGTTTCTCCTGCCCGGCCTGTGGCGCCGGGGCGCCGGCGTGCTGGCCACGCGGCGGTTCGGCGGCCACCTCGCCCGCTCCTGGTTCGGGCTCTTTGCCATGTACTGCTTCTTTTACGCCATCGGCCACATGCCGCTGGCGGAGGCCGTGCTGCTGAACTACAGTTCGCCGGTCTTCACCGCCCTCATCGCCTGGGCCTGGCTCGGCGAGCGGGCCTCGATCAAGACCTTCGTCGCCGTCGGGCTGGGCCTGCTGGGCGTGGGGTTGATCCTCAAGCCCGGCGGCGTGCCGTGGTCGGGGGCGGCCTGGGTGGGGGCGATATCGGCGGTGCTGGCGGCGCTGGCCATGGCCAACATCCGCCGCATGGCCGACACCGAGCCCATTTTCCGCATCGTGTTTTATTTCAGCCTCATCAGCGTGGCCACCTCCGCCGTGCCGCTGTTATGGGCCTGGCGCACGCCCAGCCTGCGCGTGCTGGGCATGATGGCCGCCGCGGGCATGATGGCCAGCGCCGGCCAGTTGCTGCTCACCTACAGTTATTCGACCGCGCCCGCGGCCCGGGTGGGCACCCTGAATTATTCGACGGTGGTGTTCGCGGCCCTGATTGGCTGGCTGCTGTGGGGGGAACGTCCGGACTGGCTGTCCGCGGCCGGGGCGGTGCTCATCGGCACTGCCGGCATGCTGGTGACGAAGCGGCCGCCCCTGCCCCCCGAGGCGGACTAGCCGCGATCACGACGCGCCGGTCAGCACGAACTCCAGCGCCGTCTTGGCCTTACGGCTGGGCTCCTCGCCGAAATACATGACCCCGTTCATGGCGAGGTTGCAGTCGGACTTCTTGAGCAGCGTGCGGGTGCCGCCCTGCAGCTCGATGTAGGTGCCGTTGCTGCTGAAGTCGGACACGTAAAACGAGCCATGTTTGTAATCGATGCGCGCGTGCTCCCGCGACACCATGTTGTGATCCAGGACGATGTCGTTGTTGCGCCCCCGGCCGATGGTGACCGTGGGCTTCTGCTTGGAGACCTCCAGCGTCTGGTTGGAGCTGCGCACCTTGAGCTTGAGCCTGGCCTTGGCCAGCGGGCCATGGGTGATCTCCGTGGTCCTGGCGAAACTGGCCGTTTCGTC
This sequence comes from Gammaproteobacteria bacterium, assembly GCA_021324815.1. Classification (GTDB taxonomy): domain Bacteria; phylum Pseudomonadota; class Gammaproteobacteria; order JAJPIJ01; family JAJPIJ01; genus JAJPIJ01. The sequence goes on along the minus strand of JAJPIJ010000046.1, from coordinate 119,118 downwards.
GCTCTTGACGGCGTCGGTCAGGATTTCAAACACGTCCAGGGGCCGCGTCTTGCCGCGTATCACCACGGTGTCATAAAAGGAGACCAGATAGCGAAAGGCCTCGGGCAGCGCCTTGGCGATGGTTTCGCTGGCCATGAAGCTGTTGGATTTGGCCAGCGACACCAGCCGCGAGGCCACGTTGACGGTGTCGCCGAAAATATCGTTGCGCTCCTCGATGACCGGGCCGTAGTGCGCCCCCACCCGCAGGTGCAGCAGGCCCGTGGCGTCGGCCGTCTGCGGCACCTCCAGATCGGAGGCCACCTTGATCATCTGTCGTCCGGCCAGGACCGCCTCGTGCGCGGTCTTGAACACGCACATCAATTCATCGCCGATGGTCTTGACCACCCGGCCGTCAAATTCCTTCACCACCTGCGTCAATTTGCCGAGCGAATCGGTGATGATGAACTTGGCCTGGGCGTCTCCGAGCAGCTCGTACATGCGGGTGCTGCCGGCCAGATCCGCGAATAATACCGCCATCTGGACATCGGTGCGTTCCGGTGCGCGGACGGTCAAATCTTCTTCTTCAATCATCAGCCCTTCCTCGCTCATGGACCTAGTATAACGGTTTCATTCCCCATATTTGAGGCCGCGCGCCGGGCGGCTGATGCGGACTGTACCGGACCTTAATCGACCCGACCGGGCGGTGGAGTTTCCGCCCGGCGATGATCCGGGTAGACTACCCGCCCGCCCCCTGCCATGTAACACGGTTCTCCACCGTGGGGGTTGAGCGTGCCCCCGGCGCCTGCCGGGGAGAAATAGAACCTACAACAACATGAAAAGCGAGGAGTTTCCATGAAGTCGGACATCGAAATTGCCCAAAAGGCAACGATGAAACCCATCATCGAACTGGCAAAAACAAAACTCGGCATCGACAGCAAATATCTCGAGCCCTACGGCCACTACAAGGCCAAGCTCTCGCTCGATTACCTGCGGGAAATAGAGAAGCGGCCGGACGGCAAGCTCATCCTGGTCACCGCCATCAGCCCGACGCCCGCCGGCGAGGGCAAAACCACCACCACCGTGGGTCTGGGCGATGCCCTCAACAGGATCGGCAAAAAGGCCATCATCTGTTTGCGCGAGCCCTCGCTCGGCCCCGTCTTCGGGGTCAAGGGCGGCGCCGCCGGGGGCGGCCATGCCCAGGTGGTGCCGATGGAGGACATCAACCTGCACTTCACCGGCGACTTTCACGCCATCGGCGCCGCGCACAACCTGCTGGCCGCGATGATCGACAACCACATCAACCACGGCAATGAACTCCGCATCGACCCGCGGCTCATCCAGTGGAAGCGGGTCGTGGACATGAACGACCGCGCGCTGCGCAAGATCGTCATCGGCCTGGGCGGCACCGCCAACGGATTCGCGCGCGAGGACGGCTACGACATCGTGGTGGCCTCCGAGATCATGGCCATCCTGTGTCTGGCCACCTCGCTCAAGGACTTGAAGGAGCGCCTCGGCCGCATCGTCATCGGCTACACCCAGGTCGACCGGCGGCCGGTCTACGCGCGCGACCTCAAGGCCCACGGCGCCATGGCCGTCCTGCTCAAGGACGCCATCAAGCCGAACCTGGTGCAGACGCTGGAGAACAACCCCGCGTTCATCCACGGCGGGCCGTTCGCCAACATCGCCCACGGCTGCAACAGCGTCACCGCCACGCGCACCGCGCTCAAGCTCGCCGATTACTGCGTCACCGAGGCCGGTTTCGGCGCCGACCTGGGCGCGGAGAAATTCATCGACATCAAATGCCGCATGGCCGGCTTGAATCCCTCGGCGGTAGTGCTGGTCGCCACCATCCGCGCGCTCAAGTTCCATGGCGGCGTCAGGAAGGAGGAACTCAACAAGGAGAACCTGGACGCGCTCGCCAGGGGCATGGTCAACATCGAAAAACACCTGACCAACATCCGCGATCACTACGGCCTGCCGTGCGTCGTGTCGGTGAATCATTTCACCTTCGACACCGACGCCGAGATCAAGCTGCTCAAGGACAAGATCGAATCGCTGGGCGGCCGGTTTGTCGTGGCCAGGCACTGGGCGCACGGCGGCGCCGGCGCGGAGGATCTGGCGCATGCGGTGATCGATGTCATCGAGAAATCGAAGAAAAAGCACACCTACGTCTATGAGGATCACCTGCCGCTGACCGAGAAGATCAAGACCATCGCCACCAAGATCTACGGCGCCGGCCAGGTGACCTTCGCCGATGCGGTGAAAAAACAGCTCGACGAATGGAACAAGGATTACGGCCACTTCCCGATCTGCATGGCCAAGACGCAAATGTCATTCACCGCCGATCCCAGCGTGCGTGGCGCCCCCACTGGCCACACGCTGAACGTGCGCGAAGTGCGGCTGTCGAACGGCGCCGGTTTCGTGGTCGCCATCTGCGGCGACTTGATGACCATGCCCGGCCTGCCCAAGGTGCCGGCCGCCGAAAAGATCGACATCGACGAGCACGGCAACATCGTCGGCTTGTTTTGACAGTCTGACGCCATGGCCCCGCGTCGGGGCCGTCAGCATCTGGTTGTCGATTTGTCCCCCTCAACCACCCTGCGTTGAGGCACGTGGCGCATTTCGCCGCGCCTTTTGCCGCGCTGTGCCCCTCCCTCCCCCGCCAAACATGCTGCATGAGCATTTTCTGCGTACGTAGCTTGTACTATGCTTTAATCAAAACGCACCCCCACCAGGGGGTAATTCTGTCACTAGAGTTCTGAGTTAACCGTTTCCATAAACGGGGGGCACATGAACCGCATCTACCAAGGCCGCGTCAGCGCAGTCGAAATTGCAGACGGTCACGGCGGATTCAAATCGCTCGCCGACGATCCGAAAGCCGCGCGCAAACTCGGCGAGCAAATGCTGTGGGAGCATCACGCGCTGTTTCAGGATGCGGTGAACTACTACGCCTTCGCGCTCGCGGCGATGGCGGACGGGATGGTTGAGAAAGATAAGGACGGAAAGGAAAAACCGACACCGATGGCCCAGTTTGCCGAGCAGTTGTTCGGGAACGGCAAGCCCAAGACCGCTGACGGCTGCATCGAGGGGCGGTGGGACGACTTCGTTCACAAAGGCGGCAAACGAGCGGGATTGAAGCACTCGCTGGCGCGCACCCTTGGGTTGGACGCGAAATCCATCACGCGGGAACAGTGCATTGATCGCATTTTCGGCCACGCCTTTGCGAAGTTTCCAAAGCGGGCGGACGGGAAGCTCCACGATGTTTTTCGCGGCGTCATCGGCGAACTGTTCCCGGAGAAAAGCCGGGGCACGCCCCAAAAGCTGGCGAACGAAGACCCTGGCTGGCTCTGCTGGAAACACAAGGGCGGCGAACCTCCCGCCGAAAAAACTTACCGCAACCAACAGGGCATCTACGATTTCATGGATGCCTTGTTCCAAGCGGACGCAGCGGCGCTCAGACAATTATCAGCGCGATCGGTCAAAGACAGTTGTTTGAGCGGTGTAGAAGCGGGCGAAGAAGCCGGAGAGCCCTCAGGTGAGAATGGCGACGCGCCGGAAGCCAACAGCGAACAAGAGGCCGCCGAGGCGGCCGGAGACAGCGACGACACGGGCTATCTCGTTGGCGAGGACGCAATCAATCAGCTTGAGCAATGTTTGAACACCGCGAAAAAAATGCTGAAGGACAAGACGTTTTGTTTTGTGTTCGAGCGATTTGGTGGGAGCAATATTGACGTAACCAAAGAACTGAAGCGGCTGCAGGAGCTGATTCAAGCCAAGCGACACGACGAAGAACAACGCCGGAAGGAAAATCCCGAATCCGCGAGCACTTTTCGCATCCAAAACTGGAAGCGGAGCGGGCCGGGCAAAGACAATGTTCGTGTCGAATTATTTGTGCTGTTCCATTTTGACGGCGGCTCGGAGTTCACAGCGACCCTGCTCAAGGCCAGATTGAAGGACCGTTACGCGGGTTGGCTGCTCAAGAATGACAAGCGCCGTTATGTTGAGTTCGTTGACAAGTTTGATCTCTGCGGAAGCGACGACGGCCAAGAACCCGCTGAAAAAGTGGAGAAAGCCCGCAAAGCCGCAGCCAAATCAGGCAACCAACCCACGGTCACATCCGTTGCTAGGACAGATTTTATCCCCCGGCTCAAACGTAAGCTCGGCTACATCTTCCCCAGCTTCACAGCGATGTGCGGATTTCTCGCGCAGGAAGGCGACCCGGCTGAACCAAGCGGCGCTTGCAAACCTGGCTACTTCGGCTGGACGAAGTTCGACTATGCCGCCTACGAGGAAGCGATCAAGTCACCGCACCAAATCCGGCAAAAGCAGAAGGAGCGGGACAATGAGGCGAAAAAACTCGAGGAACTTAAGAAACTCTACGAGGGCAAAGGCCGCGAGAAAGGCAAAGCCCGCGAGAAAGGCAAAGCCGATGATGGCGAGGAGGAGGATTTCATTCCCGGCGGCTTTAGCGAGACCGGCGGCGACCCGCGCTTCGCCGCGATGCGGCGGATTCACGAATCGCTCGGCGTAGCCGATGGGGCAGACCCGAAGACCATCTATCGCTACGGCATCAGCCAAGCAGCTCTGCGCGGCTACGAAGAACTGCGCGAGGAATGGAACAAAGTGGTCGCGCCGGGCGAGACATATTCGGCGGGAAAGGAAACAAAGCTGAAGCATTGCATCGCCGCCTACCAGCGCCAACACCGCGATGATATGGGCGACAGTCGCCTGTTCGAGGAACTGGTCAAGAAGGACAACTGGTGTGTCTGGCAAGCGCCCACTCCTGACGAGGAGAAGGAGCGGGTAAAAAACCTCTATTCCACAAACATCGTCCGCGACTACCTCCGGTATTGTGACGTGCTGGAGGACTTGGAGAAGAAGAAGCGGCCCGTGCAATACACCCCCGCGGACGCGCGCGATTCACGCCGATTGTTCGATTTCAAAGGCGCGTCGCAAGGCGGCTTCGCGCACGAGGCCAGCCCCGACGGCCTTTCCTTCACCACGCAAATTGCCGTGAAGTGCGGCGACAACGCTGGTGTGCTCTATCGCCCGGCGGAGGTTCGCATTCACTACACCGCGCCGCGGCTCTTGCGGGATGAGGCGCGCGCGCTGTCTGAGAACGAGGATTTGCAGTCCGCGAACTGGGCGCAGCCGCTGATGCGGGCGCTCGGAATTCCCGACGACGATTTGCACGACTTCAAGAAGCACGCCGTTTCGCTGATGCCAGACTGGAAGCCGGGCAGCCGCAATGACCAACCCGACCGACTGCTGCTGAACTTCGTACTCACGCCGAAGGAGGACAGGTTCATCGCTCATGTGCGGGAGGAAATGGGACGCGAGAAATGGCCGTGGGCGATGCAGTTCAACTGGAACGGCGACGACCACGATTCGACGCTGCGGTGGCCTCACGAAGACTGGTCGAAAGTGCAAGGGAATAAGGAATTCCCCCGCCAGTGGTTCGCCGATCCTGACCTCAAATCATTCCGTCTTCTCTCGGTTGACCTTGGGCAGAAACAGGCCGGCGCTTACGCCATCATCGAAGTGAGTTGCTGCCTGTCGGACGACGAGCGGAAGAACGCGCGCTTCATCGGCAGAACCGAGCACAATGGAGAACGCCGCGACTGGTATGCGCGGGTGCTCACGACCGGCTTGCTACGATTGCCCGGCGAAGATGCCAAGGTCTATCGCCCGGACTTCAAGGACGGAAAACCCGTGCCCGGCAGCGAGGATTTCCGCCGGGAGCTTTCCGGGTCCGCCGGTCGAAACGCAACGAAGGCCGAGAGCCAGCAGACATTGGATTTGCTCAAGGAGTTCCACCAACTCGAATTGCTGGATGACAGCATCAGGGATGCAGCGACACTGTCAGAACGGGTCTCGTTCCCGGATCAGAATACGAAGCTGCTCATCGCCCTCCGCCGCGCGCAGTCCTTCGCCAGCAAACTTCACCGCTGGATTTGGTTTCTCGATCCGCAGGATGAGGTCAAGCGCGAGGATCAGGCGAAGCGCCGCCGCATCGCCATTAAGGAAATCGCTGAAAGCGATCCGCACGAATGGTTGAACAAGGACGCTCACGAAAAAGCCAAGGCCAGGAACACGCAGCTGGACAAAGCGGAAGAAGAACCGGAGCAGCATCCGGAAATCGTGCAGGCGTTGAAAACGCAGTTGAAGTCGCTGGTCGAAAAGCTGCCAGACTGGTTGGAAACGATTGCAAACCGTATCTACCGCTCTCGACGCGGGCGGCTGGTCTGGCGAAAGCACCCGGACAGGCCGGATTGTCACCTGCTGGATTTTACTCTGCGATCAGCCGATGAACGCGACGGGCTGACAGAGGAGGAAAAGTGGCTCGCCGGCCAGCGCGGGCTTTCCATCGAACGCATCGAGCAATTTGAGGAACTGCGGAAACGCTGCCAGTCGCTCAACCAAATGTTGCGGCGCGACATTGGCTGCGCGCCGAAAGCCTCTCGCGATGAAAGCATTCCCGATCCGTGCCCGACGATTCTCGGCAAACTGGACGAAATCAAGGAGCAGCGCCGGAATCAGACGGCCCACATGATTCTGACGCAGGCGCTCGGTTTGACGCTCGAGAAGCCGACCGAGCCGAAAGACCACGCCGAGGCCCAATTGCGCCAAGCTAAAGACACCCACGGCGAATACGTGAAGGCGGATATCAAGGGCCAGCCCGTCACTCCCCAGAAAGGCAACCAGTGGTGCGGCATTGTTGATTTCATCGTCATCGAAGACCTCAGCCGCTACCGCACCAGCCAGGGTCGCGCGCCGCGGGAGAACAGCCGCCTGATGAAATGGTGTCACCGGGCTATCCGCGACAAGCTCAAGCAGATGTGCGAGCCATTTGGTTTGCCGTTGGTCGAGACACCCGCCGCCTACTCGTCGCGCTTCTGCTCGCGAACCGGCGTCGCCGGTTTCCGCGCCACGGAGCTTTCCGGCGATCCAATGCAAGAGCCGAAATGGCGATGGCGCGTTTGCAAGCCGGAGGAAAGGAAAGAGGAACGGACGGAACAGGAAAAACGACGCAAGCAGTGGGAACTCTTTTTTGAGCAGGTGAAAAGCGCCAATGACGATGCCAAATCCAAAGGCTTGCCCGCGCGCACATTGCTCGCGCCCGACGCGGGCGGCAGCATCTTCATACCAATCAGCAGGCTTTTAGCCGGGCACGAGCGACGGACTAAAGGCGAGCCAATCGTTCGATTTGAGCCGGTCATGCTTGAGGAAAATCAACAAAAGGAGCCGAAGCTGATTCACGCCGACATCAATGCTGCCGTGAACCTCGGCTTACGCGCCGTGGCCGACCCGCGCGTTTGGAGCATCCATTCGCGACTTCGCTCCGAGCGGAAACCGGAAATGTTATCGAGTCACCAGCCAAGACGCGGACGGGGCAAAAAAGCAGCCACCCAGGCTGCCGTCATCCCCGTGGAGGACATCAAGCCGGACACGTTCTTTGTCAGCGAGAGGGAGAAGCGAAAGTTCGGCGAACAATCCAAGGAGAGTCGCATTCAGATCCGAATCCTGACAGCGGACGAAGCGATGAAACAGTCTAAGCAGGCCGCAGACGAAGCGGAAAAGCGCCGCTTGCGGCAGCAAGCGGTCAAGAGCGTGCCCAAGGCAAGTGACAGCCGTCACCCGAACTTTTTCGCTGACATCGCCAATTTGCACACATGGATCCACGACCACGCCGCCGCGTTGAAAGGCGGACCTACTAGCGTGCCGCAACCCAAGCATCTGGTCGTTGGCAAAGCTCTTTGGGGCTACGTGAGCCAAGAAGCTTGGCGGCACTGCATGGCCATCAATGCCGCGCGATTGAAGGCATGGGGAATTGAGCCGCCAGAGGAGTGGAGCAGGAGAACTTGAGCCTCCATGAGCGACGCCCCGCTTCAAGTCAGCGGCACACTGGAGCCCCAGCCGCCAATGCCCGTGCGCCGGCTCAACAATTTCGTCTATTGCCCACGGCTGTTTTATTTCCAATGGGTCGAAAACATTTTTCAGGAAAACGCCGACACGGTGGCCGGCAGCCATGTTCATCGCAACGTGGACGCGCCTTCCAAACTGGATGATCCCAGGGAACTTGGTTTGCCGGAAGGGTCGAAGCTCCGCAGCCTGCGCCTGGAAAGCGAATCGCTCGGTCTGGTCGGCGTCGTGGATGTGGTCGAGGGGGGGGCCGGATGGCGCGGAAATCATTGACTACAAAAAAGGCTCCGCCCGCCGTGATAACGAAGGCGGCCGCGTGGCGAAAGAACCAGACGCTGTGCAGGTCGCCGCCTACGAACTGCTATTGCGTGAGCATGGGATCAATGCCGTGCGCGGCTGGATTTATTACGCAGCAGACAAGCGACGTGTGCCGGTAGAATTCACTGAGGAGCTGTTCGACAAAGTCCGCAAATCCATCGAGGAAGCACGGGCAGTTGCCGCCAGCGGGAAATGTCCTCCTCCGCTGAAGAATGACGCGCGTTGTCTTTATTGCTCCGCCTACCCCATATGCCTGCCCAACGAATCACTCTGGTGGGCAAAACGGCGCATGAATGTCGAGCCAGAGGGCCAGCTACGGTTCGAATTTGCTGAAGAACCTGAAGATGCAGTTAGCGACCGGATTTTGGAAGCCTTGGATTTTGCCGCGGAATCCACGGGTAAAGAACCCACATTGCAGCCACCACGCCCCGGTGGGGATGAGGGCGAAGTGCTGGTGGTACAAACGCCCGGCGCGCAAATCGGCCAGCGCGGCGACGAATTGATCGTCAGCGTCAAAGGCGAAAGCGTGCGTAAAATTCCCGGCCAGCAGGTGCGGGCGATCTATTGCTATGGTGCAATTCAACTGACGGCCCAGGCCATGGAGACGTGTCTGGAATTGGGCATTGAGGTTGCCTATTTTTCGCCGGCGGGGCGCTTTCTTGGAATGCTCTGCGGCCTGCCCGCCAGCGGGGTGGACGCACGACGCGGGCAATATCGGCTGTTTGAGCTGCCCGGCTTGCGGCTGCAATTGGCCCGCGAAGTAATCCGCGCCAAAATCCATAACCAGCGCGTCTTGCTCATGCGTAACAGTGATGCATCGGATCGCGTCCTGAGTTTGATGGCTGGTTTCCGTGACGCCACGGAATCAGCGGGAGACATTACGGAATTGATTGGTTTTGAGGGCGGCGCCGCGGCACTCTATTTTGAGCAGTTTGAAGCCATGCTGAAACAAAGGGCTGACTGGAAGTTTGACTGGCGCGGGCGCAACCGCCGTCCGCCGCGCGATCCCGTGAACGCGCTGCTCTCTCTCGGTTATTCGATGTTGGCAAAGGAACTGACCGGCGTCTGCCATACAGTGGGGCTTGATCCATTTCTAGGGTTCATGCACCAGCCGCGTTATGGCCGCCCCGCACTGGCGCTGGATTTGATGGAGGAATTTCGACCCCTCATCGCCGACAGCGTCGCCATCAGCCTCATTAATCGTGGTGAACTTGGCCCCGAGGATTTCATCAAGAGCGCGAATGGGACTTTCCTGACAGAAAAAGGCCGGCGGCCGTTCTGGGAGGCATGGTTTCGGCGGCTGGATACGGAGGTCAGCCACCCCGAGTTTAGCTACAAGATGGCTTATCGCCGGATGCTTGAAGTACAGGCGCGGCAGTTGTGGCGTTTTGTGCGCGGAGAAGCATTGACCTATCACGGATTTACCACGCGATGAGCCGGATTCGCTACCTTGTGAGTTACGACATCAGCGACCCGAAACGGCTGCGGCGGGTGGCGCGTTCACTGGAGGGTTTTGGCGTGCGCCTGCAATACTCGGTCTTTGAATGTCCGCTGGATGACCTCCGCCTGGCGAAGCTGAAGGCCGAGCTTTGGGATTTGATTAACCACGACGAGGATCAGGTGTTATTTGTTTCGCTCGGCCCGAACAGCAGTGATGCCAGCCTGATTATCGACGCAATGGGGTTGCCCTACGAAGTGCGTTCACGGGTGACCATCATCTGATTCTGAACTTGAAACTTCCTGCCCAAAGTATTAGCCTGATTTTTTGGCCACAGGCCACCGACCATCAACCCTCCGCCATTGGGTTGGCATGATTCCCGCAGTCGCGACGACTGCGCTCTATAACAATGCGGCGACGTTGCGAGTGCGGAAGTGCTGGCCCAAAACCTCATGGACGCTCGCACTTCGATTTTGCCTGGAGAAACAGGTGAATGGCGACCACCGTCTTCCGGTTCTCTAGTGTCCCCCCGTCTCATCTCGCCTTGTGCTCGCAACATGCAGCGGCAGGCGTTGGATTCTTAAGGTGTTTGGGAGGGGGGGGGCCGCAGTCGCCGCGACTGCGGGAATCGTGAGGCGGCAACCTGCATGGCGAGAATTTTTACCGCGCGGGCGCCGCAGTCGCCGCGACTGCGGGAATCGTGAGGCGGAAGTTGGCAATGGATAGAAGTGCTAAAAGCACTATAGCCGCAGTCGCCGCGACTGCGGGAATCGTGAGGCGGCACTTCGGTCAGCGTGAGCAACGGCTTCAGCTTCAGCCGCAGTCGCCGCGACTGCGGGAATCGTGAGGCGGAAACCGTAGCTTTGGGGTCAATCATTCACAAAGGGGCCGCAGTCGCCGCGACTGCGGGAATCGTGAGGCGGCAGCAGCTGGCGGTATGAGCGCACCGGCATTGAGGGCGCCGCAGTCGCCGCGACTGCGGGAATCGTGAGGCAATCCCCCCTACAGGCACACTGTGGAATGTGCTTGAACAACTCTCAACTTAAAAAACACTAAAAGGTCAATAACCTACGGGCGACCAAGTAACATCAGGCTTTCCGATGGTGGTCGCGTGCCGACAAGAAATTCTTTAGAGTCCGGCAAAGTGCCTTCCCCTTGAGGTGGTTCACGCCCAGCCCGGAGCATGAGCACCCTCTCCGCCACTCCGTTTGTACTATGCTTTCATCAGTGAGCTCCGTCATGGGGGCTCGGGAGGCCGTTGATGTGGTGGTGGATTGGTATGCTGCCCGCGCTTCTGCTCACGTCCGCCGCCGTCGGGGGCGATGAACGCGGGAGTGTCATGGTGCTCCAGGTACGCCAGGCCATCGGCCCGGCGGTCAGCGATTACGTGCATCGCAACCTTGATCGCGCCGCTCGGGAAGATGCGGCGCTGGTCGTCATCGAACTGGACACGCCCGGCGGGCTGGACGAATCGATGCGCGAGATCGTGCAGGACATCATCGCCTCGCCGGTGCCGGTGGCCGTGTACGTGGCGCCTGAGGGGGCGCGCGCCGCCAGCGCCGGCACCTACATCACCTACGCCGCCCATGTCGCCGCGATGGCGCCGGCCACCAACCTCGGCGCGGCGACGCCCGTGCCGCTGGGCGAACTCCCGATTTTCAAACCACCCGCCGGCAGCCGCGACGGCAACGATGAGAAAAAGGAGAAGGCCGGCGGCGGCGAGGCCGGGAAACCTGGGCCCGGCGTTCAGGACGAGCCGGCGGCGGCGCCGGCAAACGCCATGGGCAGAAAAGTGGTCAACGACGCCGTGGCCTATCTGCGCGGCCTGGCGCAGATGCGCGGCCGCAACGTCGACTGGGCGGAGCAGGCGGTGCGCACAGGGGCCAGTCTGCCGGCCAAAGAGGCCCTGGAGCGGAATGTAATCGATCTGATTGCATCCGATCTCCATTCGCTGCTCACCGCGCTCGACGGCCGCGAGGTCCGGGTCAGCGGACAATCGCGCCGGCTTGATCTCAAGGATGCCGTCATCGAAACCGTCGAACCCGACTGGCATGACCGGCTGCTCGCCGCGATCACCCACCCGAATATCGCCTACATGCTCCTGCTGCTCGGCTTTTACGGTTTGTTCTTCGAGCTGGCCAATCCCGGCCACGTCCTGCCGGGCGTGGCCGGCGCGATCAGCCTGCTGCTGGCGCTTTACGCGCTCAACGTGCTGCCGGTGAACTATGCGGGGCTGGCGTTGATGCTGATCGGCATCGCCTTCATGATCGCCGAAATGTTCGTGCCGAGCTTCGGCGCGCTCGGCGTGGGCGGCGTCACCGCCTTTTTGATCGGCTCATTCATCCTCTTCGACGCGGGCGGCGAGGCCTACCGCATATCACTGCCACTGATCGGCGGCTTCGCGCTCCTGAGCGCTGCATTTTTCATGGGCGTCGCCGGCCTGGCCGTGAAGTTCCATCGCCGCCGGTCGGTGAGCGGAGCCGAGGCGATGATCGGCAGCCTGGGGGAGGTGCTGGAGGATTTCGAGGGCGTCGGTCGCGTGCGGGCGCGGGGCGAGGTCTGGCGCGCGCACTCGCCGGTGGCGTTGAAGACGGGGCAGAAGGTGCGCGTCACCGCGCTCGACGGCCTGACCCTGAATGTGGAGGCGGTAAACGAGGAGAAATGACATGACTTTCATGACCATTCTGGTTGTTCTGGCGCTCCTGATCCTGTGGACGGTGCTGAATGTGCTGATCGAATACGAACGCGGCGTGGTGTTCTTTCTGGGACGCTATCAGGCGATCAAGGGTCCGGGGCTGATCATCCTCATCCCGGGAATCCAAAAGATGGTGCGCGTGGATCTGCGCACCGTCGTCATGGACGTGCCGACGCAGGATGTGATCTCCCGGGACAACGTCTCGGTGAAGGTCAACGCCGTCATTTATTTCCGCGTGATGGACCCGGAGAAGGCGATCATCCAGGTGGAGAACTTTCACGCCGCCACCAGCCAGCTGGCGCAGACCACGCTGCGCTCGGTGCTCGGCCAGCATGAACTGGACGAGATGCTGGCCGAACGTGATCGGCTGAATGCCGACATTCAGAAGATCCTCGATGAGCAGACGTCGGCCTGGGGCATCAAGGTCAGCAACGTCGAGATCAAGCACGTCGATCTGAACGAGAGCATGGTCCGCGCCATCGCCAGACAGGCCGAGGCCGAGCGCGAGCGGCGCGCCAAGGTCATCCACGCCGAGGGGGAGTTGCAGGCCTCCGAAAAACTGCTGCAGGCGGCGCAGACGCTGGCGAAAAATCCGCAGAGCATGCAGTTGCGCTTCCTGCAGACGCTCACCGAAATCGCCGGCGAGCGGAGTTCCGTCATCGCCTTCCCGCTGCCCATCGATCTGCTGAAGCCGCTGCTGCAAGCCACTGACAAACCCGCCGGCGGTTGATTTTAAGAATCATCGGGCGGAGACGCCGCGGAACCGTTTCCGGCGGCCCGCCATGCGCCGCGGTCCATGGGTGCCCGGTCAGCGCCGGGCATATCATGGTGACGGCTGCCGTTAAGACGGCGTTCATCTTGCGGATGACACGATGTGAAGGTCCTGGCGTCTTCCGGAAAGGGCCCCGACGTCATCCATGTCGGAGGATCCGGCCACATGTCGAATTTGCCGCGGAGTGGGAGTAATGTGATGCCTGTCCTTTACACAAAGGAGGGCCGTCATGGCATACACCGCACGCAAAATAAATTACTGCTATGTCACCGTATCCCACCGCGCCGGTTCCGCGGCGGGCATTTTGAAGGCGCTCAAAAACGCCGGCATCAGTCTGACCGCCTTCTCCGGCTTTCCCGCGGGTGGCGGCAGGGCCCAGGTGGACTTGATCGCCGAGCGGCTCGGCGGCATCCGCCGGCTGGCCAAACAGCATGGCTGGAAGCTGAGCCGTCCCAAAAAGGGGTTCCTGATCCAGGGCAGGGACGAGGTCGGCGCCATAGAGCGGCCCATCTCGCGGCTGGCGAAGGCGAATATCAACGTCACCGCCGCCGATGCCGTGGCCGCGGGCAGGGGCCGCTACGGCATGATCCTGTGGGTGAAGCGCAGGGATTACGGGCGGGCCGCCAAGGCCATTGGCGCGCGCTGACGCGCCGGCTGCCGTCGCCTTTTACACGTGACCAGTGACGGGAATTCCGCCACGCGAAGTCTTTTGCGCGCCTTTTTGGCCCGGCGCCGCGGAAGGAGGACCGTTCCCGCCGCCGCGGTTGAACCGCCGGCACGACGGGTCGATCAAGAAAAAATCATTCTACTGCGAAGTACGGACAACCACAGCCACCGGGAGCAGGAGCGCATGAATCTGCCCGAGCTTTTCCCCACCCCCTTTCCGCTGCCGGCCGCGGCGTCCGCATCGCGGATGTTCATCGACGGCGTCGGCACGGCCGTGCCTGCGCACCATTATCCACAGGCCGCCTGCTACGAGGCGCTGCGTCAGACCGAGGTCTACCGCGGCCTCGATTCGCGCTCCCAGGCGCTCATGCGCAAGCTGCTGGCCGGCGGCAACGGCATCCGCAGCCGCCATCTGGCGCTCGATCAGATCACCGAGATCGATCAATTCAACCCCGACGCCCTGCAGCGGCGCTTTGAGCAGCACGCGCCGGCGCTGGGCGCGCAGGCGGGGCTGCGGGCGTTGACCAACGCGGCGGTCGACGTCCAGGCCATCGACGCCATTCTCGTCAGCACCTGCACCGGCTATCTCTGCCCGGGGCTGTCAAGCTACCTCATCGAGCGGCTGGGACTGCGCTCCGATGTCATCGCCCTCGACCTGGTCGGCAACGGCTGCGGCGCCGCGCTGCCCAACCTGCGCATGGCCCAGGCGCTGCTCTCGGGCGGCGACTGCGCGCGGGTGCTGTCGGTGTGCGTGGAGGTGTGCAGCGCCGCCTTTTACCTCGACGACGACCCCGGCGTGCTGGTCAGCGCCTGCCTGTTCGGCGACGGCGCGGCGGCGCTGGTGCTGGGTCCCAAGCCGCCGGTGAACGGCGGCCGCCGCATCGAATGGATCGGGTTTGGCGCGGAGACCGCGCCGGCGCATCGCGAACTGCTGCGATTCGAGCACCGCCGCGGCATGCTGCGCAACATCCTGACCCCGCCGGTGCCGCGGCTGGCGGCGCAATACGCCGAAACCGTGCTCGATAGAGTGTTGATGGAGCAGGGCCTGCCGCGCAAGGACATTCAAACATGGATCTGGCACGCCGGCGGCCGCGATGTGCTCTCGGCCCTGCGCGAGCGGCTGGGCCTGGATGACGACGCCACGCGCTGGAGCGCAGAAGTCTTAAGCGAATACGGCAACATGAGCAGTCCCAGCGTGCTGTTCGCCCTCGATCGGGCCCTCACCGGCGGCGCAGCGCCGGGCGCCTGGTGGCTGTCCAGCTTCGGCGCCGGTTTCAGCTGCTACGGCGCGCTGCTCAAGGTGAACTGACGGCTCATGTCGCTGGCGGAGCGGCATCTGGAGGAGGAGCTGCTGGACGTGCTCCCGGCCGATGATCCCCGTGCGCTGCGTTCACGACGCGATTTGCAGCGGGTCAACGTGCTGATGGGTCAGCGGTTCATCCTGCGACGGAATCTGGCGGCGCTGTTCGGCGCGCGCGCGCCCCGCCGCGTCATCGAGATCGGCGCCGGCGACGGCTCGCTGATGCTGTCCCTGGCCCGCAGCCTGGCCCCGCGCTGGAGCGGGGTCTCCGCCGTTCTGATCGATCGCCGGCCGGTCGTTTCGCCGGCGACATTGAACGCGTTCACGGCGCTCGGCTGGCGCGTCGAATGCGTCACCGCCGACATCCTCACGTGGTTCCA
Organism: Gammaproteobacteria bacterium; assembly: GCA_021324815.1. Classification (GTDB taxonomy): domain Bacteria; phylum Pseudomonadota; class Gammaproteobacteria; order JAJPIJ01; family JAJPIJ01; genus JAJPIJ01. Next base: position 103,647 of record JAJPIJ010000046.1, on the reverse strand, counting down.
TCAACGCCGGGACGCCGATCTGGTGATGGCCAATCTGGTGCTGCATCATTTCGATGAGTGCGCGTTGCGCGATCTCCTTGCCGGCATCGCCGGCGCGGCGCGCGTGTTCATCGCCACCGAGCCGCGGCGCTCGGCGGCGGCGCTGGCCGGGAGCCGCGCGCTCGTGCTCATCGGCTGCAACGAGGTTTCCCGTCACGACGCGGTGGCGAGCGTGAGGGCGGGGTTCACGGATCGCGAGTTGTCGGCGTTGTGGCCCGCGGACGATGTCTGGCGGCTGAGCGAGCGCGGCGCCGGTCTGTTCACGCATTTGTTCATCGCCCGGCGCCTGATCCATCCCTCACTGGAGGATACGGCGTGAGTTGCGATGTCATCGTCGTGGGCGGCGGACCCGCGGGTTCGACGGCGGCCCTGCTCCTGGCGCAGGCGGGTTTCAGCGTGGCGCTGGTGGAGAAATCGCCCTTCCCCCGCCGCAAGGTCTGCGGTGAATTCATCTCCGCGACCACCCTGCCGCTCCTGCGCCGGCTGGACGTGGATCGAAATTTTCAAGTCCAGGCCGGTCCCGAGATTCGTCGCGTTGGCATTTTCTGCAGCGACGACACCGTCATCGCGCTCATGCCGTCGCCGCCCGGCGGTGCTTGTTTGTGGGGGCGGGCGCTGGGACGCGAGCATCTGGACACCCTGCTGCTGCAGCGCGCGGCCGCCGCCGGCGTCACCGTTCACCAACCCTGGGCGGTCACTTCCCTGGAACAGGACGGCAATGAAGTGCGATGCAAGCTGTCGCATCGCCGCTCGCGGCGGTGCGGGGAGATTTCCGCCCCGATCGCCATTGTCGCGCAAGGCTCCTGGGAGGCCGGCCTGCTGCCGGAACTGCGATCGCCGCCGCCGGCGCCCGCTGAGCTCCTGGGTTTCAAGGCGCATTTCGCAGATGCCGGTCTGCCGCCCGATTTGATGACGCTGCTCGCCTTTCCCGGCGGGTACGGCGGCATGGTGCACACCGACGGCGGGCGTGTCAGCCTGTCATGCTGCGTGCGCCGCGACGTGCTGCAATCCTGCCGCGAACGCGCGCCGGGACGGCGCGCGGGCGAGGCGGTGCTGGCGCACATCACGGCCCATTGCCGCGGTGTGCGCGAGGCCCTCCGCCCCGCACGCGTGCGGGGCGCATGGCTTGCCGCCGGTCCCATCCGCCCGGGTCGGCGTGCCCTGCGCCGCGGACGGATCTGGCTTGCGGGCAATGCCGCCGGCGAGGCGCATCCGGTGATCGCCGAGGGCATCAGTCTCGCCATGCAAAGCGCGTGGCTGCTGGCGGAATGCCTGATCACGCACCGCGCCGAAATCCGCCGCGGCGAGATGGCGGCCGCCGCGCGACGCTATGACCTCGCCTGGCGCCGCCACTTCGCGGCGCGCATGCGCCGCTCTTCATTTTATGCGCAGCTGGCCATGCGCCCCCATCTCGCCGCCGCCGCCCTGTCCCTTTTCAGGCGTTTCCCCGCGCTGCTCACGTGGCTTGCGGACGCCAGCGGCAAGACGCATCTGCTGCCGATGCCCGCGGATGACGACATCCGCCTGCCCGCCCGGATTGTTTCCGAAGTCGAATAAGGAGGCCCCACATGCGACTTGCATCCATTGGCCTGGCACTCGCCATGATTCCGGTCCTGAATCCGGTGATTGCCGACGAGCCGCCGCCGTCGCCCGCCGCAACGCCGCCCGTGACCCTGGAGACGGACGCCGGCGGGGTGCAGCACCTCACGATGACCCTCGACAGTTACACCTTCAAACCCGCGCATATCATCGTCAGGGCCGGCAAACCGGTGGAGATCACGCTCAACAACGTTGCCACCGCCATACCCCACAGTTTCGTCATCGACGATCCGGATTTGCAGGTCAGGCAGAACGTCGATGCCGGCAAAAGCGCGGTGGTCAGATTCACGCCGGCAAAAGCCGGCACGTATGCTTACTTCTGCGACCACAAGTTGCTGATGTTCCCCAGCCACCGCTCCAAGGGGATGGAGGGCGTGATGGAAGTCCGCTGAAAGCATAACTCAGGCAGCCTCGCGCAACAAACGGCGTTTCTTCAACACGCGCACCACGACAAAAACCAGTGTCAGGGCGGCGGCCAGTGCCAGCACCAGGCAGCCGCGCCGCATCCTCCATCCGGCCGGAGCCATGCCTTCGTAGGCGAAGATGAGCAGCGCGGTCATCATCCAGGTGTAGGCGCTGGCGTAGTCCTTGATCACCACGCGGCGCCAGTTGAATTCCATCTGGCCCAGGGTGTCGCGCAGACCGCGCAGATCCGGCAGCCAGCGCGGCACCCGCCGGCAATAGTCATCGTAGGCGCCGCCGAATTTGTCCGACAGGAACCGCTCCTCGGCGGCGACGATGGCGATGTATGCGCTCACGAAATACAAGCCGCCCAGCATGTAAACCGCCGGATGGTTGTGGATGATGAAGAGGCCGGCGAGGATCAGCAGATTGCCGACATAGAGCGGATTGCGCGCATGCGCGAACAGTCCCTCCGTCACCAGTTGATCGGCATGGATGCGCTTGTTGACCCCGCCGCGCTTGATGTAGGCGTAGCCGATCACCGCGGCGCGCAGCCCCTGCCCCGTCAGCGCGACGACGAGTCCCAGCCCGTCCAGCCAGGCGTCCGCGGCCAGGCTGCCGCGCCACAATACCGGCCGGAAGCCCAGAAACAGCGCCACCATCACCAGCGGGAAGACGGCATTGCGGTATTTGAACAACCAGTTGCCGTAGGCAATGACCCACGGCATGCGGGCAATTCTCTGCAGCATGAAGATCGGTGCTATTTCACCGCGATCAGGCCGGCGAAATTGTACCAGCGGAAAAACTCCTCCACGTAGCGGAAACCGACCGAGCGCAGCAGCTCGCGGTTCTCCTCGGGACGGTAGGGGATGAGCACGTTCTCCAGCGCCTCGCGCTTCTGCGCGATCTCGACCTCGGAGTAGCCGTTGCGGCGCTTCATGTCGTAGTAGTAGCGGATGAACAGGCGGTTGAGCAGGCTGTCCGACAGCGTCTGTTTTTCCACCAGCAGCAGGCAGCCGTGCTCGTTCAGGCCTTCGAAGACCTGCTTGATGACGCGCTCGCGGTACAGCGGACGGATGAACTGCAACGTCAGGTTCATCACCGCCACCGAGGCGTTCTCGACCAGCACGCCCTGGTGCAAATCCGCCTGCACGAGATCACAGGCGCGGGTCACGCCCTGCGCCTTCAGCTTTTCCCGCGCCTTGGCCAGCATGTCCGCCGAATTATCGACGCCGACGAAACGGACGTCCTGATTGACCGCGCGGTCCAGGTACAAAAGCGTGGTGCCGGTCGAGCAGCCGAGATCGAACAAATTACTGCCGGCGGCGGCGAAGTCGGCTGCCATCTCGCCCGTCATGCGCTGGATCTCGGCGTAAAACGGCACCGAGCGGTTGACCATGTCATCGAACACGGTCGCGGTCTTTTGATCGAAGCGGAAATCCGCCGCGCCGGAATTCCGGTCGGAAAACAATTCATCCTTCCCGGTGTTCTTCACCGCCCTGGCCCGCGCCTCCTCGGCAAGCAGCGGCTGCACCTTTCCCCCGCGATCTTTGCCGGACATCTCTGCGACTCCATCGATGGAATCGTCCAAGCTTACCACAGCCGGCGTGGAGTGTTCAGCCACGCGGGCCTCCGCGCCGCCCGGTGACAATGTGAAGGACCATGACGACGGGAAGCAGCAGGCCGGTGATCCAGTGCACGGCGCTGATGAATGCGTGGTTTTCCTCGGTGCTGACATAGTACAGCGCGTATCCCGTCAAAATCAGCAGCAGGTTGACCATCGCAAGCAACCCGCCCGGGTAACGGTTCCTTCCAAGCCGCCAGGCCCCGAGCATGTGGGGCAGAAGCAGCGTCCCCAGGCACAACAGCATCAGCATGGCGGCGGCCCCGTGTATTTTCAGGCTCAGCGGCTCCAGCGGATGGGGAGCGCGCGCCGGCCGCCCGGGAGTGGTGACAAAATAATGCAGCCACAGCCATGCCAGCCCGGAAACGGTCGTCAGCGCCGTCACCGCGTAAATCGCAATCCGGTGCCAGCGTTCAAGGCACACGCGGTCGAAACACATGCGCGGCATGTCATGCCGCACCGGCGCACCCCCCTTCCCTCTCCCCGGGCAGCACGATCGCACGGGCGCGATGGCGCGCCAGCAACGGGTGCCAGGCGTCGCCGCTCAACCAGACAACTTTCGTCAGCGCGTCGGCCAGCATGCAGGAGGGGGCTGCGACGGAGACGTTGTGGTTCTCAGTCCGGCACCGGCCCGTTCGCGGATCGATCAATGGGGTGACGACCCGATCGTTTTCAACCCTGGCGGTGAAGTAATGGGCGGTGGTGGCCAGTGCTTGCTGGCGTATCGTGACTGGCAGGAATGCCCGGCGGGGAGCCGCGGGCAGGCGGATGAGAACAGGCCAATTTCGATCACCCAAAACACGGAGATCGCCGCCCGCGTTTACACAGGCCGTTCCGATGCCGTGGTTTTGCAACCGCCGGATGGCCTGATCGACCGCGTATCCCTTCGCAATGCCGCCCAGATCGATGGCCAGCGGTTTTAGAAAGCGGACGCGATGACCGGCCAGCAATTCGATGTGGGCGCTCGAGGCATCAACGCCGCTTTCCACCCCCGGCGTCCTGGGCAGATACCCCAACCGCACGAGACGAGGGGCGATCGCGCAATCGAAAAGCCCCCCCGATCCCCGGCTCAATTCCAGCGCACAGGCCAGAACCTCCCAGGTTTGCGCGTCGACTTGAACCGCCTCGCGATGCGCCAGCCGGTTGAGGCGGCTGACGTCGCTGTCCGGCTCATGAAAGCTCATCAGCCGGTGCACCTCCGCGATGACGTCAAAGGCGGCGGTGATGGCGCGTGACACCGACGCGGCATTTCCCCCGGCCGCGCGTATCTCGACGAGGGTGCCCAGCAGCGGACGCGCGCGAATCAGCATCCGCCTCTACCTTCCTTTCAGCACGAGGTCATAAAAAGTGAGCAGCCGCCGCACGCCGTCGGTGACGTGCTTGCACGACAGCGTCGCCCCACTGATGTTTTGGATGTCATCCTCAAGCTTCAATGCCTCGCCATGCTTCCTGCCGTGAAACTGGGCGCGCCAGGACGGCTGGCGAATCTCGCCGCCGTGCGTCTCCCGGTAGTCCATGATCTCTATACCCTGAACGGCGCCGCCGGCATCCAGCCCCACCGCATACGTGATGAACTCGTGCTTGCCGATGACTTCATCGACAATGAACCACCCGCCGGCGTCCACCTTCCAGCATTTCACTTCACGGGAATAGGCCGTCGTATCCGATTCCTTCTCGATCCGCGCCACTTCCGCATCAGTCAGTTTCCTGAAATCGGGAGTGAATTTCGCGCCGGGGAATATGGCCTGCTGGGCCTGCTCAACGCTCAGATACGTCACCGCCCGCGCCGGCGCGACCAGCACGATGAACCCCGCCGGGATCAATAACTCGGCCCTCATATATCGTTGCATGGATTACGTCTGATCTTTGAACACTTGCATTCCCTTGGCGGCGCGGTCCCGCCCAGGGCTAAAACTCGTACCCCACACCGAGGTTGAAACCGCTGCTGCCGGTAATTCTTTCGAAGTTTTGATAATCCATCTTCAGCACCACATCCGGATGCGGTTTGAAGCTGAAGCCCACGGTTTCAATGCTGTCGCGGGCAGCCCTGTCCTTCAGGAGACCGTTGACGATGTCTTCCGCTTGCGCGATGTCATATTCCTCGTAGCGCACAAACGGCGCGAAATCCATCTGCCCCTGGCTCCACAAATGATAGGCCGCCTGTAGAAACCACCCCTCAAAGCGTTTGGGCGCCGCCTGTTGAATGGCCGCCGTGACCCGGGCTGCGTCATCGAGCGTCCCCAAGGCGTAAAGCGCCTGCAGATCGACCCGATGCGCCGCGTAGCGCGCGTGTGCCTCACCCAGGGTCATTCTGGCATCCACTCCCTTAAGCAGCGGATTGCTGGCGCCATCCTGACCGGTATTGCCGGAAAAAATACCGGTACCCAGCAATAATCCCGGATGGCCGATGTATTTCAAACTGCCGTAGACACTGAAGTCGCTTGCGTTGGCCAGTTGCAGTTCCTGATGCGCACTGCGAATGCCGAACGCCGGGTCATCAATCTTGCCGGCGTCGAAACCAGTGGTAATGCCAACGTCATACAGAAAATCGCCGTGAAGCGTGCCGTGCAACCCCAAACCGCCTTCACGCCAAGTGGTTGGAATAATCCGGGTTTCCACGGAGTTGCGGAATACCCCGTAGAAGTTCGGCGGTTCATGGCTCTCGTTCAGAAACCCCAATGGAATAAGAAGCAAGCCGGCCTTCACGCTGGCCTCGTCATTGAAGCGATAATCCAGCCATGCCTGCTCGACTTCGACCTCACCCTTATCATCCTTGCTGGCCACGGCGTGCTCCAGCTCGAGTTCGGATTGAAACGACAATTGATCGTTGAAACGATGACCGAGAAACATCACAAACCTGAGCAGATCGGCCTGCGGGTCGGAGGGTTTGGGTTCGATTCCGGATGTGGAATAGGCCATCTCGCCATAGCCGCCGAGTGATGTCGATGATTCCGTCGTCGAAGGTGGCGCCACGTAGGGCTGACTGGAAGGGGCGGCGGCCATTTTCGCCGATTGCCATTCTTTGGCCTCCTGCTCCAGTTGGGCCTTCAGGTCTTCGACCTCCTTCTGCAGTTGCTTCATGCCTTCCAGTTGCTTTTGCAATTGATTGATGCGCGCTTCCAGGCTGGCATCGCTGTCAGCAAAGGCCGGGGCGGCAAGCAGCAGAGCAGTCGCCATTATAGAAACGAGCCTCATCATACGTTTTCCCTCCTGGTATTTTGTGGGGTCATTCATTCGAGCAATGTCAGTTCTTAAGGCATTGGAAGCGTGGATCGATGCATTCCGCCGGCACTTCCAGGGTGCGCAACGCGGCGGTCACGCACACGGCGAGGTCTTTCACGACGTGCAGCGGCAGACGCACCGTGAGCGAGCCCATGGTCAGATGCAGGCCGCCGCAATCCATGCAACGACTCACTTCGCAGTAGTCGCCGCTGGCGAGGTGCTCCACCCGGCACCTTTCACCGCCCATGCCCCCTCCCGTTCAGCGGAAACCGAAGGACCCTGGCGCTGCGAGCCGCGTTGGAGGCTCTCGGCGTGTCTCCGCCGGTTGCGGGAACCAACCGCCCTTGCCCGCCGGCAATCACGCGCCATTGCTCCCGCAGGCGCGGCATCGCCCTGCCCAGCCTGGGCGGCAATGCTTCAAGGCGCAGGCAAAGTTGATCGAGATGATCGATGACCGCCAGCGCCAATTCGCGTCGTCCGCCTTGAATCACGTGCTGCGTCATCAAGAAAAGCAGCGCTGTCTGCAACAAATCCGGATCTGCGTGTTGGTGCATGGTGGCTTGGGGGGATTTGAAGAGTTACCTTTAATAAATATAAATGATAATCATTATTATTTGCAATAAAATAATAATGCGTAAATTACCTTATATATTTCAATCAGATGTAATAACTAGCCGGTCCAGCCGAGGCCGGCGGCAATGCAGTTGATGGACAGGAGCAACGGCACAAGATAATCGCGGGCCGCCTTTTCATCCTTTTTCTTCAAGGCGCGGAAGCGGCGGATCAGATCGACCTGCGTCAGCCCCACCTGGTTGATCGCCGCGAGCCTTCGGGTGAGGCGGCGGCGAAAACGCGGGAAGCGCTCGCAGAGCGTACGCGCCTCGACGACGCGCAATATCTGCCTGACGGTCAGGTGATATTCCTCCTCAAACAGGCCGTACACCCTCTCGCGAACATTCCTGTCCTCGACCAGATCGGCGTACTTGCGCGCGATGATGAGATCCACCTGGGTCAGCGATTTTTCGACCTCGTCGATGATCAACCGGAACAACCTTGATTCCCTGAACATGGTCCGCAGCAACTTGATGTTTCCCCGGCCGCCGGCGAATCTGGCCAGGCCGGAGCCCACGCCGTACCAGCCGGTGATCATGTGCCGGTTCTGCGTCCAGCCGAACACCCAGGGGATGGCGCGCAATTGCGCGAGCGTCTTGGCGCCGAAGCGCCGCACCGGCCGCGAACCGATGTTGAGGAGGGACAACTCCTCCACCGGACTGGCGGTCTCATAGTAGGACACCAGTCCCGGCTGATCGACCAGCTGCCGGTAGGCCATGCACGAATGCTCGGAGAGCAATGCCATGACTTCATCGAATTCTGGATGTGGTTTGAGCTCCCGTTCTCGCTCCGACATCAGGCTGTGCTGGAACACGCTGGCGGCGAGCAATTCCATGGAGTACAGCGCCGTGCCCTTGTTGGAATACTTGGCGGAGGCCACCTCGCCCTGTTCGGTGATCCGCATCCGGCCTTGCACCGAACCGGCGGGCTGGGCCGCGACGGCATGACCGAGTGGCGCCCCGCCGCGGCTGACCGAGCCACCGCGGCCGTGGAAAAAGCTCACCGGCACGCCCGATTCCTTCCCGACTCTCGTGAGGCCCTCCTGGGCCCTGCCCAGTTCCCAGTTGGCGGCGAAATAACCGCCATCCTTGTTGGAATCGGAGTAGCCAATCATGATTTCCTGCACGCCGCCGAATTGTTCCACCGTGTTGCGGATGAGCGGCATGGCCAGCAGCTCGCGCATGATCGCCGGCGATGCGTGCAGATCCGCGATCGTTTCGAACAGCGGCACCACCATGATGCGGCAGTAATCGCCGCCGCCATGATTGTCGAACAGGCCCGCATACCTGGCGAGCAGATAAACGCCAAGCACGTCCGCCACGGTCCGCGCCATGCTGAGGATGAAACAACCGACGGCCTCGTGATCGACCACGCTGCGCGGTTCGATTACGAGGCGCAGGGTGTTCAACATCTCCTCCGCCTCGGCGGGCAGGCCGTCAAAATCCGGACGGCGCTCGAAGGGGCGGGCCAGCTCCGACGTCACCCACCGCCGCCATTCATCCGAGTTGATCTCCGGTGCCGGTGCCTTCTCGATTTTCCGGTAAACGGCCGCCAGCGCCCGGTTGGTCACGGTGGTGTTTTGCCGCAAATCGAGACTCACGGTGCGAAAGCCGAAGATCTCCACCTCGCGCCGCATCGGCTCGATCAGCAGACGGCTCAGCGCCCCGCAGCGCGAGGCATGAAGCCCATCCTCCACCACCTTGAGATCCCCGGCCATCTGATCGGCGGTGGCGTAGGAGTAGGCGGCATGAAGCGCGGCATTGCGCTCCACCGCGCTCAAGGTGGCCTCGAGCTTGCGACGGATGCAACTCAAATACTGCCGGAACACCTCTCCCGGATTGCGCCGGGCAATGTTCTCGCCGTCACCGCTGCGCTTGAGCTCGACCGCCAGCGCCCGCAGAAAATCTGCGGACGGCTTGATGGCGTGACTGGCGATGCTCAACTTCTGTGTGACCTCCATAAGGCGCCGCCGGTAGCGCCTCAGCACGGAGAGCTGATTGGTGCGCAATGTCCGGCGGGTGACTTCGCTGGTGACAAACGGATTGCCGTCGCGGTCGCCGCCGATCCAGCAACCGAATTTGAAGAATGACGGGAGGTTGAATTCGTGTTTGGGATAGGCAAAACGCAGCGCCTCCCGCAACCGGTCGCTCAATTGCGGCGTGCGTTCATAGAGCGCCTCATTGAAGAAGTGCAGCCCCCAGGCGACCTCCTGATCCACCGTCGGCTTTTCCAGCCGGATTTCGCCGGTCAGCCAGAGAAGATCGATCTCGCTGCGCAGCTGTTCGACAAAGTCCTCCCGCTCACGCGGCGTCCAGCGCTGTGATTCCATCTGCACCAGCAGCAGATAGATGCGCCGGTGCGCCTCCAGCACCGTGACGCGCTTGGCCTCGGTCGGATGCGCGGTGATCGTCGGCACCACGCGGGCGCGGTCGAGCAGTGACTGGACCTCCGCCGCCGGCACGCGCGCCCTCACCGCCTGCGTCAGCACATGGCTGAAGGTGCCCTCCACCGCCTGCGGGCCGCGCCGGGTTTCCAGCAGCCGGCGGCGGCGCATGGAGGCGTTTTCCTCGGCGATGTTGAGAAGCTGGAAGCGGATCCCCTGCGCCTGCATCGTGCGCAGCAGCAGATCGCGGTTGTTTTTCGGAATCGGGGCGCGCCCCTCGAGGATGGGTTCGATCTCCGGCTGGCGCCGGTGAATGACATCGAGCAGCAGACCGTGGAGCAAGTCCACGATCTTGTTGGCATAGGCCACCGAATTGGCGGCAATCGTGCCTTCCGCGGTCGTCACCGCGTTCAGCGGTTTGAAGTATGGCGCGCCGCCGCGGGGATGTTTGCCGATCACACCACTTTGTCGCGCACCGGCTTGCCGGCGAAGAAGAGTTGCAGGTTCTCGAACACGCGCATGCCCATGGCGATGCGGGTCTCGCGGGTGGCGCTGCCCAGATGCGGCAGCAACACCACGTTTTCCATCGCGAGGTAAGCCTCGTTGACCCTGGGCTCGCCCTCATAGACGTCCAGGCCCGCGGCCTTGATGACGCCCTGTTTCAGCGCCGCGATCAGCGCCTGATCGTCGACCACGTCGCCGCGGGCGGTGTTGATGAGAATGGCCTCCGGTTTCATCATCTTCAGCCGCTCGGCGTTGATGAGGTGGTAGTTCTCCCTGCCGCCCGGGCAGTGCAGCGAAACGAAGTCGGCCTGTTTCAGCACCTCCTCAATGCCTCCGCACTGAGTGGCATTGAGATCCTTGATCGCCTCCGGCGGCGGCGGGAACGGATCGAAATAGATGATCTTCATGCCGAAGCCGTGATGGGCGCGGTGGGCGGCGGCGCGGGCGATGCGGCCCATGCCGATCAAGCCCAGCGTCTTGCCGGTGACCTTGGTGGAAATCATGTGCGTGGGGCGCCAGCCGGTCCACGCCCTGGTGCGGACGTGGCGTTCACCTTCGCCGGCGCGCCGGGCCGCCATGAGCAGCAGCGTCATGGCCAGATCGGCGGTGCAATCGGTCAGCACCTCGGGGGTGTTGGTGACCGTCAGGCCGCGCGCCCTGGCGGCATCGAGATCGATGTGATTGAAACCGACGCCGAAGTTGCCGAGGATCTTCGCCCGCAGCGGCCGGGCACCCAGAACCTCGGCGCTGATTTTGTCCGACACCGTCGGACACACCGCGTCGTACTGGCGCAACGCGTCCTGCAGCTGCGCCGTCGACATCGGGGTGTCGGTGGTGTTCAGCGTGACGTCATAGTGCCTCTGAAGCTCGGCCTCGACCTCCTTGGGCCAGGCGCGGGTGACCACTATCTTCGGTTTGCTCATGGAACGTCCCCAAAATTTTCCCCTGCTTCTCCACCATGGAACAAATTCAGCCCGGCGCCGTCATTTGATGCCGTGTTTTTTGCGCACCTCGGCGACGGTCTGGCCGATGGCCGCCGGCGTGGGCGCGACGGTGACGCCGCACTCCTTCAAAATCTCCACCTTCTCGGCCGCGGATTCACCAAAGGCGGAGATGATGGCGCCGGCATGGCCCATGCGGCGGCCCTTGGGCGCCGTCAGTCCGGCGATGTAGGCCACCACGGGTTTTTTCATGTTGTCCCTGGCCCAGCGAGCGGCCTCGGCCTCCTGCGGGCCGCCAATCTCGCCGATCATCACCACCATCCTGGTGTCCGGATCGCCGTTGAACAGCTCCAGAATATCCTTGAACGATCTGCCGTTGATCGGATCGCCGCCGATGCCGACCGAGGTGGTGACGCCGATGCCGAGCGCCTTCATCTGCGAGGCCGCCTCGTAGCCCAGCGTGCCGGAGCGCCCGACGATGCCGACATCGCCGGGCATGTAGATGTGCCCCGGCATGATGCCCATCATGGCCTTGCCGGGCGAGATGGTGCCGGCGCAGTTGGGGCCGGTGAGCCGCATGCGGTTGGCCTCCCGGTAGCGGCGCATGTAGCGCTTGACGCGGATCATGTCCTGGGCCGGTATGCCGTCGGTGATCGCCACGCAGTAGCGGATGCCCCCATCAGCCGCCTCCATGATGGAGTCGGCGGCGTAGGGGGCGGGCACGAAAATGATGCTGCAGTCGGCGCCGGTCTCCCGCACCGCCTCCTTGACCGTGTTGAACACGGGACGATCGAGGTGCCTTGTGCCGCCCTTGCCCGGCGTGACGCCGCCCACGATGTTGGTGCCGTACTTGATCATGTCGTTGGCGTGGAATGTGCCGATCTGGCCGGTAAAGCCCTGCACGATCACGCGTGATTTCTCAGTCAGAAGAATCGCCATGGTGTGTCCTCTTGAAATTCCCCGTTATTTCCTGCCGGTGTGCTTCTTCCAGGCCGCCACGACCTTCTCGGCGGCCTCGGCGAGCGTGTCAGCTCTGATGATCGGCTTGCCGCTCTCCTTGATGATCTTGCGGCCGGCCTCGACGTTGGTGCCGGAAAGACGCACCACCAGCGGCACCTTCATCTCGACCTTGTCCAGCGCCTGGATGATGCCCTCGGCCACCCAGTCGCAGCGGTTGATGCCGGCGAAGATGTTGACCAGAAAGGCCTCGACCTTGGGATCGGAGAGCACGAGGCGGAAGGCCTTGGCGACACGCTCGGGATTGGCGCCGCCGCCGATGTCGAGGAAATTGGCGGGCTCGCCGCCGGCCAGCTTGATCATGTCCATGGAGGCCATGGCGAGCCCGGCGCCGTTGATCATGCAGCCGATGTTGCCGTCGAGGCCGACGTAGGACAGGCCGCGGTCGGCCGCCTGCATCTCGCGCGGATCCTCCTGCGACTTGTCGCGCAGCTCGGAGATGTTCGGATGGCGGAACAGGGCGTTGTCGTCAAAGGACATCTTGGCGTCCAGGGCGATGAGCTTGTTGTCCTTGGTGATGACCAATGGATTGATTTCGACCATGGTGGCGTCGAGATCGCGGAAGGCGCGATAGCAGCCCATGAAGGTGGTCACCGCCTGGCTGATCATGGAGGGCGGTATCTTCAGCGCGAATGCGATTTCGCGGGCCTGGAATTCCTGCATGCCCACCGCGGGCTCAATCGAACAACGGACGATGGATTCCGGCTTGCTGTGCGCGATTTCCTCGATTTCCATGCCGCCCTGCGCCGAGGCCACGACCGCCACCCGCTCGGCGGCGCGATCCAGCACGTAGGCCAGGTAGATCTCGCGGTCGATGTCGCAGCCGGCCTCGACGTACAGCCGGTGGACGACCTTGCCGGCCGGTCCCGTCTGATGAGTGACCAGCCGCTTGCCGAGCAGATCATCCGCGGCCTCCCAGATTTGATCGTCGTTGCGGCAGACCTTGATGCCGCCGGCCTTGCCGCGGGCACCGGAATGGATTTGCGCCTTGACGACCCAGACGTTGCCGCCGATCTCCTTGGCGCGGTAGACCGCCTGCTCCGGGCTGTAGGCGAGTCCTCCGGACAGGGTCTGGATGCCGAAACCCGAAAGGATTTCCTTTGCCTGATACTCATGAATTTCCACGATGGCTCTCCTGCTTTGAATTCCAGTGATCGTTACTTTTTGGTCCTGGCGTCGATGACCTCCGCCATGCGCACCACGTTTTCCGCCATGCGCGCCGAGGCCGCGTCGATCATGCGCCCGTCGAGCTGGGCCGCGCCCCTGCCGGCCCTGGCGGCCTCCTCGAGGGCCACCAGGATGCGCCTGGCCCGGTCGACCTCCTGCGGCGGCGGTGACATGACCTCGTTGGCGAGCGCAATCTGCGAGGGATGGATGGCCCACTTGCCTTCGTATCCCAGCGCCGCGGCGCGGCGGGCGGCGGCCTTGTAGCCCTCCGGATCGTTGAAGTCGCCGAACGGCCCGTCGATGGCGCGGATGCCGTAGGCGCGGCAGGCGATCACCATGCGCTGCAGGGCCGAGTGCCATTGATCGCCCGGATAATCCGGATTGAGGCCGCCGATGACGACGGTGCGCGCCCGGCAGGAAGCGGCAAAATCGGCAACGCCGAAATGCAACGCCTCGAGACGCCTGCTCGACTGCGCGATGGCCTCGACGTTGGCCATGCCGAGCGCGATCTCGATGAGGCACTCGATGCCGATGGGCTTCTTGATCTTTCTGGCTTCCTCGATCTGCGTCAGCATGCAATCGACCATATACACATCCGACGGCGTGCCGACTTTGGGGATGAGGATGGTGTCGAGCTTGTGGCCGGCCTGCTCGACGATGTCGACCACGTCGCGGTACATGTAGTGCGTGTCCAGCCCGTTGATGCGCACCGAGATGGTCTTGCCGTGGCCGGCCCAGTCCAGATCGTTCAAGGCCTGGATGATGTTCCGGCGCGCCTTCTCCTTGTCGTCCGGCGCCACCGCGTCCTCGCAGTCGAGGAACACGTAGTCGGCAGCGCTCTTCAATGCCTTCTCGAACATGGACGGATTGGAGCCGGGCACCGCCAGTTCGCTGCGTTGCAACCGTGTGCGCACCGGCTTGTATTGCGTGAAGCTCATGGGTTTTTCCTCGGTAATTGCCGCCGCCGGGGCGCGCGGCGCCGGCGGCGGTGCGTCAACATGTTAGATTTTTCTGGCTTCCTCGACGGACGGCTTCGCCGAGGCGCGCAAATATTCCTGCGCCGCCGCCACGCCGGATCCCGCCTCGACCTTGATGCCGATGTCGCGCATCGCCATCTCCGCCCCGCTTAAGGCTGCGAGCAGCATGAGCTCGTTCATGTCGCCGAGATGGCCGATGCGGAAGATCTTGCCGGCCACCTTCGCCAGGCCGATGCTGAGACACAGGTTGTAGCGGCGGTAGGCGGTGCGCACCACCTCGGTGCCGTTGAAGCCCTCCGGCACGAACACGGCGCTGATGGTGTCGGAATACCACTTCGGCTCCTTCGCCACCAGCTTCAACCCCCAGGCCTTGACGGCGGCGCGGGTGGCCTCGGCATAGCGGTGGTGGCGCGCGAACACGTTCTCCAGGCCCTCCTCGAAGAGGATGTTCAGCGACTCGCGCAGGCCGCGCAGCAGGTTCATCGGCGGCGTGTAGGGAAAGAAGCCCATGTCGTTGCTCTTGATTTGATCGGCGATGTCGAAGAAGCAGCGTGGGAGTTTCGCGGTCTTGGCGGCCTCCATCGCCTTCTGACTCATGCAGATGATGCCCAGGCCGGTCGGCAGCATGAGGCCCTTCTGCGAGCCGGACACGCACACGTCCACGCACCATTCGTCCATGCGGAAATCCATCGACGCGACCGAGGACACGCCATCCACGAACAGCAGCGCCGGGTGGCTGGCGTCATCCAGCGCCTTGCGCACCGCCTTGACGTCCGAGGCGACGCCGGTCGCGGTCTCGTTCTGCGTGGCGAACACGCCCTTGATCTCGTGCTTCCTGTCGGCCTTGAGGATCTCGGCGTACCTCTCCACCGGCACGCCCTCGCCCCAGTCCACCTCCAGCGCCTGCACGTTCAAGCCCCAGCGCTGGCACATGTCGATCCAGAGATTGGAGAAATGGCCAAAGCCGGACATCAGCACCTTGTCGCCGGGCGACAGCGTGTTGGCGATGCCGGCCTCCCAGCCGCCGGTGCCCGAGGCGGGAAAAATAAAAACCCGCCCGGTCGTGGTCTTGAAGACTTTCTTCATGTCCTCATACAACGGCTTGGTGAAATTCGGCAGATCCGGCGCGCGCATATCCTCCTGGGCGAGGTGCATGGCGCGGTTGATGCGATCGGGGATGTTGGTCGGACCGGGAATGAACAAAAAGTTACGTCCTGGCATGGTTGAATCTCCTCAAAAAATCAATCTGTCGGCGCGCGGGATTCCGCCGCGACTGCAGGCCTCTCTCGTCAATCCCGCGCTTGAATTATTAAAGTAAAGGTTGGAACCATCGGCCGTGTAGGCTCATCGGCCCGCTGATACTTGTCACGGCCCCCTAAATCAGGGATGAATTATCAGCAAGTTAGCGTTTCCGTGCAAGCAAAATGGTCGATTGAGGCGCGAAAGAACCGTTTTGCTGCACCTGCAAAACGCACAAAACGCCAAAATATTTCGAAACCGCCGGCGGATTTGTTCGAAGCACCCGCCCCCCGGTTCATCTGCTCTGGACCGATATTTTCTTGAGCAGCAGCAACTCGCACGCGCCCTGACCGGTGTCTTCACGCGAGAGCGAACTCTTCCATCTCCAGCCGTCGGCCGCCTTGATCTCGATCAAGGAACCGTCAACTTCGATCAAATCATCCGGCCGCACCTTTTTCAGCGCCCTGGCGATTTCGGGAGTGGCGGGAACGATGTGGATGTTGCTGCTGTGGGTCTCCACCTCGCGCCGCGGAATGGGGAAGCGGTCGGTCTGCCAGTAATACCAGCGTCCGCTCTGGCTGACGTGAAACTGCTTGTAGATGGCGGGGTCCGCCATCGGCCCCCAGCCGGCGGCGATGTCGAGCGGCGACAAATCCGCCTCGCGGTCAAAACTGTAGGATTCCGTGGACAGCACACGCAGCGTTTCCGTGTAGGGCGCCAGCTCGGTGATGGCGTAGCCCTTGCGCGCCGCCTGTTCGGCGTTCGCCGGCGCGCGCAGAAACTCCCGCCAGCCGAAATAGGCGGCCAGGATCAACAGCAGCCATGCCCGGAAAGACACGTGCGCAGCCCCGCGTTTTCAGCGCAGGCCGATGAAGGTGGCGATGATCCCCCAGAAGAGCATGACCGCGGCCACCAGGATGACGGCGGCCGGTATGGCGGCGATGGCCCACTTCACCATGAAAAACACCATCGACCAGAACGACATCTCGAAATCCGTGACGATGACCTTCATGGGACTCTGATCCGACATAGGGGTAACCTCCCGCAGGCGCAAGGGCTGGCCGGCTGTGCAGGTCCAGCTTACTATGACGCCCCGCCAACTTAAACGTGTGAGGACAGCCCATGAGCATCGAGCCCCTCCTGCAGGGTTACCGCCGGTTCCGCAGCGGACGCTTCCCCGCGGCGCAAAAGCTCTACCGCGAACTGGAGGCGCGCGGCCAGTCGCCCAAGGTCATGTTCATCGCCTGCTGCGACAGCCGCGTCGATCCGGCCACCATTTTCGACACCAGCCCCGGCGAGCTGTTCGTGCTGCGAAACATCGCCAACCTGGTGCCGCCGGATTCGCCCATTGCGCGCTTGCAGGCGACGGCGGCGGCGCTGGAATTCGCCGTGCTGTATCTGAACGTCGAGCATATCGTCATCATGGGCCACGCCCAGTGTGGCGGCGCCAAGGTCCTCTTGGGGGACTATGAGGAGCACTGGCTTAGCAGCGGCTACCTCGGCAGCTGGATGAGCATCGCCACGCCCGCCCGCGAGCGGCTCATGCGTTCGTCCTGCCCGCCCGGGGAGCGGCAGCAGCAAATCGAATACCAGATCGTGCGCCTGGGACTGGAGAACCTGCTGACCTACCAGTGGATCCGCGAGCGCGTGGAGGCCGGCGCGCTGGAAATCCACGGCTGCCATTTTGGCATCGCCAACGGCGTGCTGACCCTGTTCGACGGGAAAACCGGCGAGTTCAACGCCGTGCCGCTGGAAAAATCCTGATGCCCAATGCAGCATGGAGCAACGCCAGGATATAAGCGAAGGGTTGTCTCCTGACTACGTGTCCGTGGAAACGGGCGCCTCATAACGTCCCCTTAATATCCATTCAGGACTCGAGCGCGTGGATCTCCACGTCGGCGTACCGCAGCCTCGCCGCCAGCATCTTGGCCAGTGCTTCCATCAGGTTGAGCGCCATTTTCTTATGCTCCACCGAAAACTGGTCGAACGCCTTGCGGGACAGCGCGTAGAGATCAGTGTCGGAATAGGCAATGGCGGTGGCCGAACGGGGCCTGCCGTCCAGAAACGACATTTCGCCGAAAAAGGCGCCGCGGCCGAAGGTGCTGATGTGGTGGCTGCGGCCCCCCTCCACCGGCAGCATGATACGGACCTCGCCACGCCGGATGAGGAACAGTTCGTCGCCGGTGTCGCCGCGGGCGAAAATCACCTTTCCCGCCGTGTAGGAGCGTTTTTCCATGCAGGCTTCAAGCGCGGACAGCGTTTCCTCCTTGCGCTCCTTGAACAACCCGATTTCGTTCAGGCTCAGGGGTTTTTCCTGGACGCGGGCAAGCGCCGCCTGGGCAAGAATGCGGTTTTCCACCCACTCGATGGCCTCATCCATCTCGCCGAAGACCTTCACCGGGCTGTCGGGCCTGACCAGCCCGACCTGGTCGAAGTATTGTTTCATGTCCCTGCCGCTCGGCAGGTTCCATGGAATCTGGCTGAAAATCAGAAAACCGCCATGCTCGGCCAGCGCGTCCTTGACCTGCCCGAGCATGTGCGTGGCGGTCACATCCACCGATTGCACGCGACGCATGTCGAGAATGAGATAGGTGCATTTCTTGAGCTCCGCCTCCAGCGCCGTATACAGCTGGTCGGTAGTGCCGAAAAAAAGACTGCCTTGTAATTCGAAAATCGCCGTTTTTCCCCCCTGTGCGATGAGGATTTCCATTTCCTCCTGCGGCCTGATCTGTTTGGAAAACGTCTCGTTGCCATAAGCCTTGCGGCGGACGACCCTGCCGCCGATCTGTTCGCGAACGAACAGCAGGATGGCCAGCACAATGCCGGTGGCGGAGGCCGCGATCAGGCTCACCGTGAGGGCGACGACGATCACCGCGGCAATGACGCCGAAATCCAGAATCGTGGAGCGCGATTTCAGATAATGCAGGGTGTCCAGATCGATCATGCGCAAGCCGATGACGATCAGGATGCCGGACAGGGAGGCGACGGGCACCCACGCGACCAGCGATCCCAGGACCAGGAAGGCCACGAGCGCCAGGACGCCCTCGATCACCCCGGAGAGGCGGCTGCGCGCGCCGCTCGACATGTTCACCATCGTCGCGCCCATCATGCCGGAGCCGGGGATGCCGCCGATCAGGGTGGAGGCGACGTTGCCGACGCCCTGGCCGATCAGTTCCTTGTTGGAATCGTGGCGCGAGCGGGTGAGCGCGTCCAGAACAACGCAGGTTTTGAGCGTGTCGATGGACAGCAGAACGGCAAGGGTCAGGGCCGGCATGGCAATGATATTCAAATCGTCCAGCGTGAGATGGCTCACCGCCGACCAGCGGCTGGTGACGGCCTGCGTCAAACTTCCGCCCGCGCCGCCCAGCGGCCCCACCACCAGCGGGTTGCCGGTCAGGACGAGCAGGGAGCCGTCCAGCAGGCCCAGGGCAAAATAGGTCAGCATGCCAGCAAGGAGGGCGAGAATGGCCGCCGGCACCTTCCTGGTGAACCGGGGCGCCACCAGCATGATGAGCATGGTCACCGCGCCCACCACCATGCCCTGCCATTTCCACTGCGGGAGGGATACGAGTGATTCCCAGAAATGTATTTCCTTGGGAACGCCGAGGAACCTCGGCACCTGGCTGGCGATCATGTACAGGCCGACGCCGCTCAGGTATCCACTGGCGACGGGATAGGGCATGTACTTGATGAGGCGCCCCAGGCCCACGGCGCCGAAGGTGATCTGGATGATCCCGGTGGACAGCCCCAGAAGCGCCAGCAGGGGCGGCAGGGTCTCCATCCGGCCGCCGCCCTGCTGGAGAAACCCAATGACGAAGGCCGACAGCACGGCGGCGGCCGGCGCGCTCGGCGTGGTGATCAGCCGGTTGGTGCCGCCGAAGAGGGGCGCCAGCACCCCGAGCGCCGTGACCCCGAGAAAGCCGGCCAAGGCGCCCTGCGGGGCAAAGCGGCCGCCCATGGGCGAGTAGATGGTGACGCCGAACGCGATCGCCGAGGGCAGAGCCACCAGCATGGCCGCCAGCCCGCCCCAGAAATCCCCCGCCAGCTTGTCCCGTTCGAATTTCATGCATTTTCCCCATGCAGCCACAGACAGCGGCCGCCGGAAGCCTTGTCGATGGCGGCGAGACGGCGATGATGCTCCTTCAACTCCGTCTCCGACGGGGGGATTACCTTGAGCGGAGCACGATCGTGGCGGACGGCGGGAACTGCGGCGGTGACGGCGCCGGACCTGACCTGATCCTCCAGCAACAAGGCGGCCTGGCCACCGGTCATCGCCAGATACACGTCGGCGAGAATTTCCGCGTCCAGCAGCGCGCCGTGGTAGCGGCGCGCGGAATTGTCGACGTTGTAACGCTTGCACAGGGCGTCGAGGCTGTTGCGCTGCCCGGGATGACGCTCGCGCGCCATGGCGAGCGTGTCCAACACCGTGCAGTGGTCCTCGAACCTGCCCCACCGCCCGCCCGCGAGCTTCAGCTCGTGATTGAGGAAGCCCACGTCGAAGGGCGCGTTGTGGATGATGACCTCGGCGTCGCGGATGAAGTCGATCAAGGCGGCCGCGATGTCCGGAAAGCGCGGGCTGTCGCGCAGGCGCTCGAGCGTGATGCCGTGCACCGCCAGCGCCCCCTCGTCGATCTCGCGGTCGGGTTGCAGATAATGGTGAAAGGTGCGCCCACTGAGGCGCCGGTTGATGATCTCGAGCGCGCCGATCTCGATGATGCGGTGTCCCTCCGCGGGCTCCAGCCCGGTGGTCTCGGTGTCGAGCACCACCTGTCTCACGCGCCGCCCTCCGCGAGCAGCCGGTCAATCGCCGCGTTCGCCAGCTGATCCACGCGCTCGTTCTCCGGATGCCCGGCGTGGCCGCGCACCCATTCGAAGCGCACCTCGTGCCGCCCGGCCGCCTCGTCCAGCTCGCGCCAGAGGTCCTCGTTCTTCACCGGCTTTTTGCCGGCCGTGCGCCAGTGGCGGGCCTTCCAGTCCGGCAGCCACTCGCTGACGCCCTTCTGCACGTATTGCGAATCCGTGGTGAGCCTGACACGGCTCCTGCGCTTGAGCGCCTTCAAGCCCGCGATGACCGCCCGCAATTCCATGCGGTTGTTGGTGGTCAGCAGCTCGGCGCCGCTCAATTCCTTTTCATGCGCGCCGTAGCGCATCAGCACCGCCCAGCCCCCGGGTCCGGGATTGCCGCGGCAGGCGCCGTCGGTGTAAATCTCCACCGTTTTTTTATCCGTCACGGCCCGTCATCCGCCGCAGCGAGGGCTCGGCCACGCCGGCGGCAATCACGCGGCGGCGCAGCCGCCATTGCGTGCGCAGCGGAATCAGGCACTCCACCCTCTTTTTGGCGACCATCAGGTAGGCCCCGCCCGTCCCCCGCCACAGCCATGCGCCCAGGTGCTCCAGAAAGCCCAGCCGCCGTGACAATGCCGGCGACCGCACCGGCGGGCGGTGGAAAAAATACTGCCGGTCGATCACCTCGAAGCCGAGCAGCTTCAGCCAGTCCTTGACGCGGGTCAGGCCGTAGAACCGGCCGGACCAGGGCATGGCGCCGCGCCAGCCGAACAAGAGCCGCCACAGCCCGAACCAGCTCCACGGATTGAAGCCGAGAATCAGCAGATGCCCCTCGCCAATCAGCACCCGCTCGGCCTCGCGCAGCACCTGGTGCGGATCGGCGCTGAATTCCAGCACGTGCGGCAGCAGCATGACGTCGACGCTGTCGGCGGCAAACGGCAGGGCCGCCGGGTCGCCGATCAGATCGACGGTGGACGGCGCGGCGGAACCCGTGCCCAGTTGCACGTGGCAGCGGTGCGAAATGCGGCTGGTGCAAAGCAGGTCCTCATCGCCGTAACCCCCCAGTTGTATGGCGTGATAGCCGAACAGATTGGGCAGCACCGCCCCCACCCGCGCCGCCACCTCCCGGCGCATCAGGGACCCCGTCGCGGAACCGAGCCAGCGCCCGAAATCCGCCGCGGAGGATGCGGGTTTCGCCACTGTCCGGCCAGCAGGAGTGCTCATAGGCACATTATATGCTGGTAAGTGCGGACGGCAGAGGCCGGCTATTGACGCCTTCCAATCGCCCCACTAGCATCGACCGCTCTATGCGCTGGGGGAAACGAGGGGGGGTGGCTTTCGCGCTGCTGCTGGCGTCAATCCTGCTTGGCGCCTGTAGCACGGTAAGCACGTGGTTCACCAGGAGCGACGACAAAAACGGCCCCGCCGCCGCAGCAGCAGCCACAACAACCCCGCCATCCGATTCAGCCCCCGCCGCCGCAAACGACAACCGCAATTCCAATCCCCCCGAAGCAGTCCCCGACAACCGCGCCAATGGCGGTCTGGATGACGTCTGGGACCGCGTCCGGCTCGGCCTCAAGCTCAACGCGGAGGGCGGCCGCCCGGAGGTGCGGGATTCGCTGAACTGGTATCTCGCCAACCGCGATTTCCTCGACCAAGCCACAACACGGGCCCGGCCTTATTTGTACTACATCGTAAGCGAGGTCGAGCGCCGGCGGATGCCGATGGAGGTGGCCCTGCTGCCCATCGTCGAAAGCGCCTTCCGTCCCGACGCGACTTCGCGCCACAAGGCCTCCGGCCTGTGGCAGTTCATCCCCGGCACCGGCACGCGCTTTGGGTTGAGCCGCAGCCGCTGGTACGACGGCCGGCGCGACGTCATGGCCTCGACCCAGGCGGCGCTCGATTATCTCCAGCAACTGCACGAAGCGTTCCGCGGCGACTGGCTGGCCGCCATCGCCGCCTACAACTGCGGCGAGCGGAACGTCGCGCGCGCCATCGAGGCGAATCGCAGGGCGGGCAGACCGACCGACTTCTGGTCGCTCAAGTTGCCGCGGGAGACGCGGGGCTACGTGCCCCGGCTGCTGGCCGTAAGTCAGATCATCGCCACGCCGCTGCGCTATCAGGTGTCGCTGCCGCCGGTGGAGAACAAGCCTTATCTCACCACCGTGGCCGTGGGACGCCAGATGGATCTCAACAAGGCCGCCGTGATGGCGGGAATGAGCGTCGGGGAATTGCGCGCGCTCAATCCCGGCTTCTTGAAGCACGTAAGCGATCCCGATGGCCCGCATGAGTTGATCCTGCCGGTGCAGCGGGCGGAGGTTTTCCGGCGGGCGCTGGCCATCCAGGGGACCGACGGCCTCGCCGTGCGCAGCACCCTCCATGTCGTGCGGCGGGGCGAGAATCTGGGCGCCATCGCCAGACGCTACGCGGTCACCGTCGAGGAGATCAAGGCCGCCAATCACTTGAAGAGCGAGCGCCTCGGCGTGAACCAGGAATTGCTCATCCCGGACGGCGGCCGCGAGACGATTGCCGCCTCAACCGCCCGTCCCGCAGCGGCCCGGGTCACGCCGGTGGCCTATACACCATCCCCGACCGGGGGCGACAAAATCACGCATATCGTGCGGCCGGGCGACAGCCTGTGGAGCATCGCCCGCATGTACCGCGTCAGCGTGGAGGATTTGCTGGCGTGGAATCATCTGCCACCCGGCGTCACCCTGCGGCTCAAGCAGGAAATCGTGGTCTGGAAAAACCAGACCGTGGCCGCCGCGGAGATGCCGCCCGCCGCGGCCCCGGCACCGGTTCGACCGGTGTCCCTGTCCAGCTTGCAACGCGTGCGCTATGAAATCCAGTCCGGCGACTCGTTGTGGACCATCGCCCGTCGCTTCAAGGTCAGCGTCGAGCAGCTGTGCCAGTGGAACAACATGGAACCCCGCCGCCGCCTCCAGCCCGGCATGAAACTGGACATTTACACCACCGTGTCGCTGGCCGACGACTCCTCCCTGAGGATCTAAAAAAGCCCCGAAAAAGAACTGCCTTACCCCCAGGGCTTCACTTCTCCGCCGACGGCAGGCTAAATTGCCGCGCATGAAACGCCTGCTCCGGCAGTTGCGCCCGTGGCTCCGCGAACTGGCGCGGCGGCTGTTCCGCGTCGAGGTGCGCGGGATCGAGCATTACCATGCCGCCGGCCGGCGGGTGCTCATCATCGCCAACCACGTGTCGCTTTTGGACGGCGCGTTGCTGTTCCTGTTCCTGCCGGAACCGCCCACCTTCGCGGTCAACACCGACATCGCCGGGCGCCGGTTGTTCCGTCCGTTTCTGGCCTGCGTGGACATCTTCCGCCTGGACACCACCCACGCGCTGGCGATCAAGGCGATGGTCCGGTTTCTGCGCGAGGACCGCAAGGCGGTGATCTTTCCCGAGGGGCGCATTTCGATCACCAGCGGCCTGATGAAAATCTACGAGGGTCCGGGCTTGATCGCCGACCGCGCCGAGGCCGTCATTCTCCCCGTCGGCATTGAGGGGGCGCAGTATTCGATGTTCTCGTATCTCGGCGGCAGGGTGCGGCGCCGCTGGCTGCCGCCCATACGGCTGACGTTCCTGCCGCCGCTGCGGCTGCGATTGCCGGGGGATTTGCGCGGAGCGCAGCGCCGCAAGGCCGCCGCGCGACAGTTGCACGACGCGCTGCTTAAGCTCTCTTATCTCAACAGCTACCGGCACGAGACCCTCTTCGCCGCGCTGTGCCGCGCGGTGCGCACGCACGGCGCGGGCACGATGATCGCCGAGGATCCGCGCCGCCAGCCGCTGACCTATCGCGCGCTGCTGGCCCGCGCCTTCGTGCTTGGCGATCTGATCGCGGGCCGCACGCAGCCGGGCGAGCATGTGGGCATCATGCTGCCGAACTCAACCGCGGCGCTGGCGGCTTTTATGGCCCTGCACGCCGAAGGGCGGGTGCCGGTGATGCTGAACTTCACCGCCGGCGTCAAAAACGTGACGGCGGCCTGCGCCGTCGCCCGCCTGCGCCACATCATCACCTCGCGCGAGTTCATCGACAAAGCGGGATTGCACGGCCTTGCACAAGCGCTCGCCGCGGCGCATCGGTTGATTCACCTCGAGGATTTGAAGGCGCAAGCCACCTTGAAGCGCAAGCTGGCCGGCCTGCTTGCGGCCTGTTTCCCGATGCGCGCCTATCGCCGGCGGGTGGCCGTGGCCGATCCGGAATCAACCGCGGTCGTTCTGTTCACCTCCGGCTCCGAAGGCGCGCCCAAGGGCGTGGCGCTGTCGCACGCCAACCTGCTCGCCAATTACGCGCAGACGCGGACCCTGATCGCGCTGACCCAGCGCGATCTCGTATTCAACACCCTGCCGATGTTCCATGCCTTCGGCCTCTCCGCCGGCACGCTGCTCGCCGTCATGGAGGGCGCGCGGGTGTTCCTCTACCCGACGCCGCTGCATTACCGCCTCATCCCCGAGTTGTGCTACGAGCTGAACGCCACGGTGCTGTTCAGCACCAATACTTTTCTTTCCGGCTACGCGCGCTACGCGCACCCATTGGATTTCAGCACGCTGCGCTTCGTCATCGCCGGCGCCGAGAAGCTGCGCACGGAAACGCGGCGCCTGTGGCTCGAGCGCTTCGGCCAGCGCGTGATGGAGGGCTACGGCGTCACCGAGGCGAGTCCCGTGATCGCGGTCAACACGCCGGCGCTGTACAAGGCCGGCACCGTCGGGCGCCTGCTCACGGGCATCGACTACAGGCTGGAGCCGGTGGAGGGCATCGCCCGCGGCGGGCGCCTCCTGGTGCGCGGCCCCAACGTCATGCGCGGCTATCTCAACGCCGAGGGCGGCATCACGCCGCCTCTGGCTGCCGCCGGCCCCGGCTGGTATGACACGGGCGACATTGCCGAGATCGACGCCGAGGGCTTTCTCACCATCACCGGCCGCCTGAAGCGGTTTGCCAAGATCGGCGGCGAAACCGTGCCGCTCATGCTGACCGAGGAGCTGGCCATGACGCTGTGGCCGAAAGCCAGGCACGCCGCGCTGGTGATCGCGGAAGGGCGCAAGGGCGAGCAGATCGTGCTGCTCACCACGCAGCGCGACGCGGATCGCCACGCGCTGGTGGAGGAGGCGCAGCGGCAGGGCGTCACCACGATGGCCATTCCGCGGCAAGTGCTGATCGTGCACAAACTGCCGCAGCTCGCCAGCGGCAAAATCGACTATCCCGCGGCCACGGAAATCCTGCACCGCCTGATCGAATCCCCCCCAGCCTGAGTTCAGCGCCGGGAGGCGAGGTGATCGGCGTGGCGGATGGGTTCCGGCAGGCGGAAGCGGGGCGCGCAGGCCAGCACCAGTTTAATGGCCGTGGCGAGCGACACGCGATGGCCGCTGGAGACATACACCGGCTTCACGTCCGTTCGCGTTCGTAAAGCCGCGCCGATGATCTCCTCACCGTCGCGCAATGGCGACCAGTCACCGCGATGCTGGCCGACGGCGGCATGTATACCAGTGAGTAATGATTTACCGACGCCGATGGTCGGGCAGTCCAGCCACCAGCCCAGATGGCAGGCGATCCCGAAGCGTCGTGGATGGGCCATGCCCTGCCCGTCGCACAGGATCAAATCCGGCTTCTCCGGCAGCTTCGCCAAGGCGTCGAGGATGGCGGGCAGCTCGCGGAAGGAAAGCAGTCCCGGCACGTAGGGAAATGTCGTTTTTCGCTCTGCCGTCCGCGCGGCGATGAACTCGAGGCTCGTAAATTCAAAGAGCACCGCGGCGGCGCGCGTTTTTCGCCCTCCCGCGGGAAAACCCGCATCCACGCCGGCCACGGTGCGGATGCGCTTGAATTGATCCACCTGGCTGACTTCATGGCGCAGCCGTTCCTGCAATGCGATCGCCGCGCGCGGCGCGAGCTTGAAGTCGGCGCGGCGGCGTAGTGACATCATCATCTATCTCTAAACCCCGTTCGCCCTGAGGCCTGTCCTGAGGTACCGAAGGGTATCGAGGGGCGAACCCCTCATATCTATTTTAAACCGTTCGCGCTTCGATACGCGCAGCGTACCCTCGCCCGAGCCAGTCGAAGGCCCGGCACGAACGGCTTTCATTCGCTGACGGCATTTTTTAGGTAATCGTAGCCATGACTGCAAGTACGTCGTCGAGCATGGCGGAAAGCAGCCGCTCGCCTTTCGCGCGCGTGGCGAGCGTGGCGTCGCCGTTGACGCCGCTCGGACTGTAGTTCGGACTTTTGGGATCAAACCGGTTGAACATGCCGCGCTCGATAGGCCTGTCCGCCGCCACCGCGCGGCTCATGTCGACGCGCTCCGGGGCGATGGCCAGCATGATCGAGGTTTCGATCTCATCGGCATGGCCGCCGAAAGGCTGCTCTTCCACCGCTTTCACGGCGGCCGCAAACACCGGCCCGGAATAAACATTGATCAGCGTG
Organism: Gammaproteobacteria bacterium; assembly: GCA_021324815.1. Lineage (GTDB taxonomy): Bacteria > Pseudomonadota > Gammaproteobacteria > JAJPIJ01 > JAJPIJ01 > JAJPIJ01. The sequence goes on along the minus strand of JAJPIJ010000046.1, from coordinate 76,706 downwards.
GTCCGTCCTGCCTCAATGCCAGCCAGCGCGGCTTGCAGGGGCTTGATGGTGCTGATGCCGGTGTTGAGCAGCGCCACGTGGCGCGCGCCGGTCTGCAATATGCCGGTAACGATTTCGCGCGCCAGCGCTTCAAAGGTGGACGAAGTCAGCGAGATGCTGCCGGGATATTGCACGAACACGGGGTAGTGGCCGTAACTGAGCGTGGGCCAGACCGCCACCGGCAGTCTTTCAACCAGCGCCTGCGCCAGCCATTCAGCCTGGGTGAAATCGGTGTCGAGCGGCAGGTGGCAGCCATGTTCCTTGGCGCCCGCGCCGATGGGCAGCACGGCGATCGCGCCCGCTTTCAACCGCGCCTCGACCTCCGGCCACGCGCAGTTCGCCACCCAAATTCCCGCGGGGCCGGCCATCCTGCGATATGAATATCGCCTGTTTTCCTGCCGCGTTACGCTCTTCTACAACCGACGCCGCAACTCGGGCCGTAGGCCACCACCTGCGCCATGCCGCCCATGATGGCGAGATTCTTCAAGAACATGATCTGCTGGCCCGGATCAGACCAGAAAGGGTGGAACACGTAGGTCACCGGAATGATGAAGAGGAAAAGCGCGAGCGCCGCATACCGCGCGTACCAGCCGGCGGCGAGCAGAAGCCCTCCCCCCAGCTCGATGATGATACTCAGCACCAGCAACGCGTTCGGCATCGGCAGGCCCTTGCCGGCCATCATTTCCGCCGTGGCGGCAAAGTGCGTCAGCTTGCCGTAGCCGGCAATGATGAAGATCGCCGCCAGTAGCAGACGTCCAATGAACGCCACCCAGCATCGCACCGCGTTATTCGCAATCATAAACCCTCCCGTTGACAAGGACACCGCCCGCTTACCTTAGCATGCGCCCCGTCATCCGGAACAGACGCTGTGCTAACATGTTTCAAACGGCATTTTTTGACACCATGGACGCGCTGAAGGCCAAAATACGCGACATCCCCGATTTCCCCAAGCCGGGCATCGTGTTCAAGGACCTGACCCCCCTCATCCGCGACCCGCTGGCCCTGCGGCTGGCGTCAGAAGAATTGGTAAAGCCCTTCCTCAATGCGGATATTACCGTCGTGGCCGGGATGGAGGCGCGCGGTTTCATCTTCGGCTCCCTGGCGGCGCGCGAACTCGACGTCGGCTTTGTCCCGCTGCGCAAACCCGGCAAACTGCCGTACCAGGTGGAGGCCCTGTCCTACGATCTCGAATACGGCTCGGCGGCGCTGGAAATCCACATCGACGGCGTCGACAGCGGCGATCGCGTGCTGCTGGTGGACGATCTCATCGCCACCGGCGGCACCGCGCAGGCCAGCTGCCGGCTCATCGAGAAACTGGGCGCGACGCTCGTGGGCTGCGCCTTCGTGGTCGAGCTGGACTTTCTGCGCGGGCGCGAAAAGCTTGGCGGGTACCGCGTCCACAGCCTCATCCATTACTAGATTTGCCTGAACATTCACGTGTGCCTGCTCGTTCTCGCCCACCGGCGGCACCCGCGCCACCGCCTCATCGTCGCCGCCAACCGCGATGAATACCACTCGCGGCCCGCACACGCGGCCGGCTTCTGGCCGCACGCGCCTCACATACTCGCCGGCCGCGACGCCCTGCACGGCGGCACCTGGCTCGGCATCAATCGCGACGGGCGCTTCGCCGCCGTCACCAATTATCGCGAGCCCGGGCCGCCGGTGACGCCCGCGGTATCGCGCGGCTGGCTGGTGCAGGATTTCCTGCTGGGCCGGGATTCGCCGATGGAATACTTGCGCGCCGTGGCAGGCCAGGCCGAATCCTACAACGGCTTCGGCCTCATCACGGCCGACGAGCGGGAACTGGCGTACTACTCCAACCGCGGGCGCGGCCCGCTCCCGCTGGCGCCCGGGCTGTATGGCTTGAGCAATCACCTGCTGGACACGCCGTGGCCCAAGGTGACGCGCGCCAAGACGGCGCTGTCCGCGCTCATGGAACAACCGGAGATCGAACCTGAATCATTGCTGGTGCTGCTGGCGGACACGACGCCTGCGCCGGATGCGGAACTGCCGGACACCGGCGTGGGCCTGGAACGGGAGCGGAAGCTGTCGCCGATCTTCGTCCGCGATCCCGTGCACGGCACGCGTTCCTCGACGGCGCTGCTCGTCGATGCCGACGGCGGGGTTTGCCTCGTCGAACGCTCCTATGACGCGCGCGGGAACGTCGTCGGCGCCGTCCGCCACGATTTCAAGCTCTAGCGGGCGATAATGCGATAACAGGGGTTGTAGACCTGTCCCGGCAGCCGCATGCGCTTCTGCCGGACGAAGGCGCGCAGCAATTCATCGAACTTCGCCATGATCCCGCGGTCGCCGTGGATCTCGAATGGCCCGTGTTCCTCCACCCGCTTCATGCCATCCTCCTTGACGTTGCCGGCGACGATGCCGGAGAAGGCACGGCGCAACTGCGCCGCCAGCAGGTGCACCGGCTGCTCGCGATGAATTTGAAGCGCCGCCATGTTCTCGTGGGTGGCGACGAAAGGTTTCTGCAATTCCAGGTCAAGCCGCACGCGCCAGTTGAAGTAATAGGCTTCCTCATTGCGCTGGCGGAATTCAAACACGCCGTCCATCGCCGCCTTGATCTCCCGGGCCACCGTGACGGGCTCGCCGATGATGATGCGAAGCTGCGCCGCAACCCCGTCGCCCAGCGCCTCGCCGAGAAACTCCATCAGCACGCGGAAATAATCCCGGCAGGAATGCGGGCCGCTCAGAACCAGCGGGAAGGGCAGGCCGGCGTTGTCGGGATGCAGCAGGATGCTCAGGAGATAAAGGATTTCCTCCACCGTGCCCACGCCGCCGGGGAAGATGATGAAGGCGTGGCCCAGCCGGACGAAGGCCTCCAGCCGCTTCTCCATGTCCGGCATGATGACGAGTTCGTTGACAATGGGATTGGGCGATTCCGCCGCGATGATTCCGGGCTCGGAGATGCCGATGTAGCGGCCGTGGGCGCTGCGCTGCTTGGTGTGGCCGACGGCGGCGCCCTTCATCGGCCCCTTCATGGCGCCCGGCCCGCAGCCGGTGGAAACATGCACGCCGCGCAGCCCCAGTTCATAGCCCACGAGCTTGCTGTAGTCGTATTCCTCGCGGCTCACCGAATGCCCGCCCCAGCACACGGCAATCTGGTGGCTCACGCCGTGCCGCAGCACGCCGGCGTTGCGCAGGATGCTGAAGACCGCCTCGGTCACGCCGGCGGAGGTGTTCAGATCGAAGCGCCTGCCCTGGTGGATCTCGTTGTGCATGAACAGGAGATCGCGCAACACGGCGAACAGATGCTCGCGCACGCCGCGGATCATGCGGCCGTCGACGAAGGCGCTGGCGGGGGCGTTCTCAAGCTTGAGCAGGATGCCGCGCTCCTTGTGCACCAGCCGCACTTGAAAATCCGGGTACGCCTTCAGCACCGCGCGCGTGTCGTCGATTTCGGCGCCGGAGGTGAGCACGGCCAGGCAGCAGCGGCGGAATTGCTCGTACAGGCCGCCGTTGCTGGTGTCGAGGAGTTCCATCATCTCCCGTTGCGACAGCACCTCAAGGCTGCCTTCGGGACTGACGATTGTGTGGACTGTGCTCGTGTCATTCATAGGGGGCGGCATTGTACCTGTTGGCGGTTCCGCTTAGGAATGCGGCTCCCATAAAAGTTCCGGGGTACAATATTGCGGTCTTGCCCGGTACGTCCCGCCCCTTCGCCCCGAGCCCGTCGAAGGGTTGCAAGAACAGGCGGGAGTCGAAGGGCTGTCCGCCCCGGCGAACGCCAAGCCATGGATGGCGAGGCCGGGTCTTAGCACCAGGGATGGTTGAATTTACTGACAATGGCGATTGGCACTGCACGCTCTGGTAGCTCAGTGGGTGAGCCGGATCAAGGCGGACATCCAGTGAATGTCCGCTCCGGCGAGCGCTTAAGCCACGGATGGCGAGGCCGGGTCTTAGCACCAGGGATGGTTGAATTTACTGACAATGGCGATTGGCACTGCACGCCCTGGTAGCTCAGTGGATAGAGCGTCCGCCTCCTAAGCGGAAGGTCGCAGGTTCGACTCCTGCCCAGGGCGCCATCGATGCTATACACCACAACTGCACTCTATAAATATAGATAGCCATGAAATACATTTGCACTGGTCGCGTTCTTCCTGAGCGAGCCGATGTTAATTTTGTCGAATTGAAATGAGGCTTGAAGGCGGTGGAAGTGCGATCGCTTATTGTGATGCATCACAGCTCACAGTGGTGTTAGATGTCCCTAGCATTGATGGATGGATTTCGGCAAAAATAGTGGCGGATGATGTTGCGAATATTTTGGTCGGCTCGCTCGGTTTCTCACTTGGATCGGGATACTCAGTAGAACTCATCCAAGTTAGCGAAGAGGATGGAACGCCTCATGTCTTCGGCGTGAGACCCGAAGGCGAAACACCGGGACAGACTTTGCGTATAGACCCATACATTACTATATTTAACCGAGCATTTCGTCTCTCGGGCAGAGATGTGTTTTTTCGTCTAGCGCTTCGCGACTATCTTCGAGCAATAACAGACGTAATTGACTGCGCAACTTATTGCTACCGAGCTATTGAAGGTATTAAGTCTGCTTTTGTATCAAAGTCTGGAGTTGATCGTTGGGATGATATGCACGCAACCCTCGGAACTGATCGGGATATGATTACGAACACGGTTAAGAATTACGCCGATGTAGTCCGTCACGGAAATTGGGTAAACGCGAAGCCAACAAATAAAGTAGAACGGTGGAAGATGCTATCGCTTACTCGGGATATCCTAATGAAATACCTTGATTACGAGGAGCCAGCCCCAACGCATAACCCTCCGTAACAGATCGTTACCGATGGCTAGACTTTAACATCAAGTGGGGAGGAAAACTGATCGTATCCTTGAGGCGACCTAACAGGTTGATGCAAAACGTCACGAGAAGCACCAGATGCTAGGCGCCGCGAGCGAAAAAGCGAGACAGTACAAAAGTAGTACGGCGAGCTTTTGAGCGAGCAGCAACAACGCAGATGGCCTTCGCAGTAGTTTTGCATCAACCTGCCATGGATTTCAGGGCCTGATTCAGATCCCGTTTCGAATCCTCTGCGTTCTCCAACCCCACTGAAATGCGGATCAAGCCGTCGGTGATCCCGGCGCGGACGTGCTCCTCGAGTGTGACGTACTATTTATGGTACACTATAGCATGATCGAGAGATCGCCGATCCTGGAGGTCCGTTTCTATGCGACCACCCAAGGCCGGGAACCTGTGTGGGAGTGGCTGAAGAGCCTTCCTCCAGAGGAGCGTAGGAGGATTGGCGAAGATCTCAAGACTATTCAGTTCGGCTGGCCCTTGGGGATGCCATTGGTTCGGAAACTCAAACCGGACTTATGGGAAGTGCGAAGCACCCTCCCCTCTGGCATTGCACGGGTTATGTTCACTACTGTTAGCGCAAGGATGGTTTTGGTCCACGGCTTTATTAAGAAGTCGAGGCATACTCCTGCCGCGGACCTTGACCTGGCGTTGCGGAGAATGAAGGAGGTGCAATATGGCTAAGGTTAAAAGGCATATCGGCAGCAGCCTTGATGATTTGCTGTCTGAGGATGGTTCTCTTGAGGTGGTATCCGCCCGCGCCTTGAAACGCGTGCTTGCCTGGCAAATGCAGGAAGGGATGAAAAAAAGGGGGCTCACCAAAGTGGCAATGGCCAAACGTATGCGCACCAGTCGTTCGGCCCTTGATCGCCTTCTGGATGAGTCCGATACCGGTCTGACAATCGACACTCTGACGCGTGCGGCCAAAGCCCTCGGCTACACAGTCAAAATTGAGTTAAAAGCGGCATAAGCAGATCGGTTATGCCACGTCGTGAGAAAGAGTTGTTGATCCGGGACGCCAGGCGCAATATCGGCAAGGAACTATTGCGAGCGATCCGTGACGTGAAGGCTGGGCGTTACGGCGCAAAATACAAGACGGATTTCCCGCAGCGCCTGTCCTGAGCAATGACGAAGGATTCGAAATGACAGCTTATGCCCGCGTGCCTTAAATAGACTTCAAAGCCTGCTGCAAATCGCGTTTTAAATCCTCGGCGTTCTCCAATCCCACTGAAATACGGATCAGCCCGTCGGTGATGCCGGCGCGCGCGCGCTCCTCCGGCGTGATGCGCCAGTGCGTGGTGGTGGCCGGATGGGTGATGGTGCTCTTGGCGTCGCCGAGATTGGCGGTAATGGAGAAGATGCGCACGCCGTCGATGAGCCGCCACGCCGCGGGCTGACCGCCCTCCACCTCGAAGCTGATGATGCCGCCGCAGCCCTGCTGCTGGCGCTTGGCGAGCTGATGCTGTGGATGCGAAGGCAGGCCCGGATAGTAAACCCGCTTCACCTTCGGCTGCTTTTCCAGCCATTCGGCGACGGCGAGCGCGCGCGCGCCGTGCGCCTCCATGCGCAGGCCGAGCGTCTCCAGGCCTTTTAGAAACACCCAGGCATTGAACGGGCTCAGGGACGGCCCGGCGCTGCGCACGAACCCGAACATCGGCTCCAGCATTTTGTCGCCGCCGATGATGGCGCCGCCGACGCAGCGCCCCTGCCCGTCCAGATACTTGGTCGCGGAATGAATGACGATGTCGGCGCCGAGCTTGAGCGGCAGTTGCAGCGCGGGCGTCAGGAAGCAGTTGTCGACCACCGAGAGGCAGTTGTGCTTGTGCGCAATCTCGCTCAGGCGGGCGATGTCGGCGATCTCGGTCAAGGGATTCGAGGGCGTCTCCACGAACAGGAATTTGGTCTCCGGGCGGATCGCCTTCTCCCACGCCGCGTAATCGGTCAGCGGCACGAAGCTGTGCTGCACGCCGAACTTGGACAGCCATTGCTGGAACAGCGTCACCGTGGTGCCGAACACGCTCTGCGAGCAGACCACGTGATCGCCGCCCTTGAGCAGCGCCATGCAGGTGGTCAGGATGGCCGCCATGCCGGAGCCGGTGGCGACGCAACGCTCGCCGCCCTCGAGCTGCGCCAGCCGCTGTTCGAAGGTGCGCACCGTGGGATTGGTGAAGCGTGAGTAGATGTTGCCCGGCTCCTCGCCCTTGAAGCGCGCCGCCGCCTGCGCCGCGTTTTTGAAGGTGAAACTCGAGGTCAAAAACAGCGGCTCGCTCTGCTCGCCCTCGTGTGTGCGCACCTGGCCGGCGCGCACGGCCAGCGTTTCTATCGCATAGTTTTGATCGGGTTTGTCGCCCATGATTCGTGCTCCATCGTCTTCATGCGCCGCCGGCGGGCCGTCACGCGGGCACAAAAAAACCCGCGAAACTAAAGCGGGCTTTTGATACTGCCATCGCTTTAGCTGATTTTCCGGCCGCGCGATTCCGCACCCCGGAGCGCCCGCAAGCTGATTCAAATCGGCGCCAACGGCGGCAATGTAGAGAAATCGATGCGCGCTGTCAAACTTCTGCTTGTTAATGCCGTTCGCCCTGAGGTATCGAAGGGCAAACATCACATGGCAATTAACTCGTTCATGCTTCGATACGCGCAGCGTACCCTGGCCTGAGCTTGTCGAAGGCTCAGCACGAACGGTGGTTCTACTTGCAGGCGGCGAGGATGGCGTGGACCAGTTCCTCGGGCATGCGGGTCACGGCGGGCGCCCGCTGCTCCGCCGCCGACAGCCGGGCCAGGGTCACGGTGCGGCGATAGGCCTTCAAATAGGCGCGGCAGGGGCGGCACATGCGGATGTGCCGTTCGAACTTGCGGCGCTGCGCCGCCGGCAGGAGGCCGTCCACGTAATCCGAGATGAAGGCGTCCGCCTCGGCGCAGGTCAGCATGCCCGGCACGTGCTTGAACATCAGGTATTCGAGTTTCAGCAGTATGCGCTTCATGATGACGCAACCTCACCCTTGTAGAGCGGCTCCAGCAGGGTCTTCAGGGCTGCGCGCGCCCGGTGCAAGCGGACCTTCACGCTGCCCTCGCTGTCGCCCAGCATCTCCGCCGTCTCGCGGGTGTCGTATCCTTCGATGTCCCTGAGCCACAAAACGGTACGGTAGGCCTCCGGCAGCCGCTCAATCTGCGCCCGGATGTGCTGCCGGAGATGGCCGCGGGCCACGGTGTCCTCGGCGGATTCGGTAAAATTCCAGTCCGGCTCATGGCGGAATTCGTCGATCTGCGGCAGCAACTCGTCGATGGCCACCTCGTTCTTGCGCTGCCGCGAGCGCCGCCGCATCAACGCGGCGTTGAGGACGATGCGGTACAGCCAGGTCTTAAGCGACGCCCGCGCCTCGAAGCTTTTGATTTCCTTGTAGGCGCTGATGAAGCCGTCCTGCACCGCGTCGCGGGCCTCGGCCTCGTTGCCCAGCACCCGCACGGCCAGCCGGTAGAGCGCATCGCCGTGTTGCCGCACCAGCGTCTCGAAGGCCCCGCCCTCGCCGCGCCGCAACGCCGCGATCAGCTGTGCTTCATCCGGCGCGCTGGCGGGATTCATCGCGCTTACAAACAGACTTTCACTGGCGGGGACAAGCGGGGGAACCCAATGGAGGCGGTTACAGAATAACCGCGGGGCACTACGCTGTGGCGGTCAGATCGTTCAGGGCGTTGCCGCCGCCCTTCTCGCGCCGGCTCTTGGCGCCGTCCGAGCGCTGCGCGCCGATGCGCTTCAGGTACACGTCGCTCACGTCGCCGGTCACGTACACGCCGTCGAAGCAGGAGGTGTCGAAGCGCCGGACGTCCGGATTCCCGCGGCGGGCGCAATCGATGAGGTCATCAAGGTCCTGGTAGATCAACCGGTCGGCGCCGATGATCTTGCAGACCTCCTCCTCGGTGCGGCCGTGGGCGATCAACTCCTCCCCGGTCGGCATGTCGATGCCGTACACGTTGGGGAACCGCACCGGCGGCGCGGCGGAGGCGAAATACACCTTGCGCGCGCCGGCGTCGCGGGCCATCTGGATGATCTGCCTGGAGGTGTTGCCGCGCACGATGGAGTCGTCCACCAGCAGCACGTTCTTGCCCTTGAACTCCAGATCGATGGCGTTCAACTTCTGCCGCACCGATTTCTGGCGCATGCCCTGCCCCGGCATGATGAAGGTGCGCGGAATGTAACGGTTCTTGATGAAGCCCTCGCGGTATTTCAGGCCCAGCGTGTTCGCCAGCTCCAGCGCGGCGGTGCGGCTGGTGTCGGGGATGGGGATGACGACGTCGATGTCGTGGTCCGGCCATACGCGCTCTATCTTGGCCGCCAGCTTCTCGCCCATGCGCATGCGCGCCTTGTGCACGGAGATGCCGTCGATGATGGAGTCCGGCCGCGCCAGGTAGACGTACTCGAAGATGCACGGCGTGTGCAGGACCTCGTCGGCGCACTGCCGGTGGTGCAGCTCGCCCTTCTTGTCGATGAACACCGCCTCGCCGGGCTTGATGTCGCGCACCAGCTTGAAGCCGAGGACGTCCAGCGCCACCGACTCGGAGGCGATCATGTACTCCGGCCCGTCCTTCGTGTCGCGGCGGCCGAAGACCACGGGCCGGATGCCGTGCGGGTCGCGGAAGCCCAGGATGCCGACGCCGGTGATCATGGCGACGCAGGCATAGGCGCCGCGCACGCGCCGGTGCAGGCCGCGCACGGCGGTGAAGACGTCCTCGGCGTCGATGCGCAGCTTGCCGCCGCGCGCCAGCTCGTGGGCCAGCACATTGAGCAGCACCTCGGAGTCCGAATCGGTGTTGATGTGGCGCAGGTCCTCGGCGAACAGCTGCGCCTTCAATTCCTGCGCGTTGGTCAGGTTGCCGTTGTGGGCCAGCGCGATGCCGTAGGGCGAATTGACGTAGAAGGGCTGCGCCTCGGCCGAGGAGGAGCAGCCGGCGGTGGGATAGCGCACGTGGCCGATGCCCATGTTGCCGGCGAGATTGACCATGTGCCGGGTGTGGAAGACATCGCGCACCATGCCGTTGGACTTGCGCAGATAAAAGCGGCCCTCGGCGTAGGTGGCGATGCCGGCGGCGTCCTGGCCGCGGTGCTGCAAGACCGTCAGGCCGTCATAGAGGGCCTGATTGACGCTGCTTCTGCCGACGATGCCGACGATGCCGCACATGAGGTGCGCTATTGTAACGTGTAACGCCGCCGCTAGCTAAACTTGAAATAGGCCTGATACTCGGGTGGCAGCAGGCTCCGCAGTATCACGGCAAGTTCTTGAAAATGCGGTATGAATTGGGATTCGTGCCACCAGGGATCGCGGGGCAGCGGCGTCAGCCCGGCGAGCAGCACCAGCACGGTCACGATGGCGATCCCGCGTGCCAGCCCGAAGAATATGCCGAGCAGCCGATCAGTGGCCGTGAGGCCGGTGGCCGCAATCAGCCTGCCGATCACGAAATTGACCAGTCCGCCCACGAACAGGGTGGCTACAAACAGGGCGCCGAAGGCGAGAAAGGTGCGCGCCGAGGGCACGCTGATTTGGGCGGCAAACAGTCCGGCGACCTGCGGCGAGAAGGTGATCGCCACCCAGAAGGCCACCGCCCATGCCACCAGCGACAGCACCTCGCGCACGAAACCGCGGAACAGGCTGATGAGCGTGGAGACACCGATGATGGCAAGTATCCCGATGTCCACCCAGATCAATTGATGCATGATTCAGCGCCTTCCATCTGCACGAAGTCCGGGACGGACCTGGTCAGAGCCGACAACTATGGATAGCGTACGACAATGCCCTTGAGGTTCAAATCCTTCTCCACCTTGTCGCGCGTCTCCTGGGCCCTGGCGCGCACCAGCTCCGGTCCGATGCGGACGCGGTATTTCTGGCCGTCGCTGGCGTACAGCTTTTCCACGAACGCGGCGTAGCCCTGCTTCTGGAGGCGCGCCTCCAGTTCCTTTGCATTCTGCTCGCTGCTGAAACTGCCCAGCTGCACCACCCACGCCGTCACGCCCACGCGCTGTCCGCTTTTCTCCACGGGAGCCGCCCTGGCGATGGTGGTGGGGGGAGGCTGCGTTTGGGGTTTTTCGGCCGGTTTCTGCGCGGGCTGAGCCTTGTTGCCGGCCGCCTGTTCCTGTTTTTGTTTGTCCGCGGGTTTCGTCGCCGTGACCTGCCTCCCCTCCGTGGTATCAGCGTTCTCACCCGCCGCCTTCGGTGCGCCCGCGGAACCGGGGACTGCGGGCGCGGCTGCCGGCGTCGGAGGCGAGACAGCGAGAGGCGGCGACGGCACGGTCACCTCCGCGTCGCTTTCCAGCGGGATGATGCGCGAGTTGAATCCCGTCTCCGGTTTCGGGGGGATGTTGGTGGTTTCGATCCGGGGTTCCTCCGGCGTCGGCACGCCTTCAAACAGCACCGGCAGGAACAATATCCCCACCCCGACCAGCACGATGGCGCCCACCAGGCGTTGTTTCAGGATTTGATCCATTTCACCTGTTTTGCCGCGATTCGCATTCCCCTACTCTATCAGTTTCGCCACACCGGCCACAGTCAGAAACGATCCGAACACCAGCACGCGATCGCCCGGTGACGCCAGCTGACGGACCCACATATAGGCCGCTTCCACGTCGTCGTACAAGCTGACGGCGGCGTTCCCTCCGCCCGCCGCCAGCCATTGTTCGTAAAGATACCCGGCGGTGGTGCCCCGCCGCCCCGGCAGCGTGAGCAGGTGCCAGTGGGCTGCCCGGCCCGCCATGATCTGGAACATGCCGCGGATGTCCTTGTCGCGCAGCATGCCGACGAGAAAATGCGTGCGGCCGGCGCAGGGGTGCAGGGCCAGGGTATCCGCCAGCACCCGCACCGATTGCGGATTGTGCGCCACGTCCAGGATCCAGGTCACCGGGCCGTGGAAAACCTGAAAGCGACCGTCGAGGCTCACGTGCCGCAGACCCTGTTCGATGGCGGCGCGACTGACGGGACGGCGATCCCGCAGCGCCTCCAGCGCGGCCAGCACGCCGGCGGCGTTTTGCAACTGGAATTCGCCGTGCAGGCGCGGCGGCGGCAGATCCACGAGCCGCTGATCGCGCCCCCACCAGGTCCATCCCGCGGCGGTTTTTCCCCAGCCGTAATCGCGGCCGCACAGCGACAGGGGCGCGCCGATTTGACCGGCATATTGCACCAGGCTCGCGGGCGGATCGGGATCGGAGCAGACCGCCGGCCGGCCGGCGCGGAAGATGCCGGCCTTTTCCCGGCCGATGCTTTCGCGATCCGGTCCCAGCCATTCGACGTGATCGATGTCAATGGTGGCCACCAGCGCCACGTCGGCGTCCAGGATGTTGACGGCGTCGAGCCGGCCGCCCAGTCCCACCTCCAGCACGGCGATGTCGATGGCGGCGCGGTTGAAGATGTAAAACGCCGCCAGGGTGCCGAACTCGAAGTAGGTCAGCGAGACGCCGCCGCGATGGCGATCGACGAAATCGAAGGCCGCACAGATTTCCTCGTCGCCCGCCGGGACGCCGGCGATCTGGATGCGCTCGTTGTAGCGCAGCAGGTGCGGCGAGGTGTAGCGGCCCACGCGGCAGCCGGCGGCGCTCAATATGGCATCCAGCAGCGCCACACTCGATCCCTTGCCGTTCGTGCCCGCCACGCTGATGACAAGGTACGGCGGCTTGCCGAGCCCCATGTGCTCATACACGGCGCGGCAGCGCTCCAGCCCCAGTTCAATCTCGGTGCCGTGCGACGATTCCTGCCATGCCAGCCAGTCGGCGAGCCGGCTGAATCTCGGACGGTGCGAAGCGGCGGCGATGGATGCGGTGGACAAGTCTGGAGGCGGCCGGTTTGAAAACTTTACGGTTGTGCCGGGAACAATTTCAGGACAGGGACTGATGCGTCAGCAGCGACAGCAGGCCGGCGATGCGGTCGCGCATCTGGCGACGATCGACGATCAGATCGATGGCGCCGTGCGCCAGCAGAAACTCGCTGCGCTGGAATCCCTCCGGCAGCGTCTGGCGCACCGTTTGCTCGATGACGCGCGGTCCGGCGAAGCCGATGAGGGCGTTCGGCTCGGCGATCTGGATGTCGCCCAGCATGGCGAGACTGGCCGACACGCCGCCCATGGTCGGATCGGTCAGCACCGAGATGAACGGGATGTCGCGCTTGCGCAGCGCCGCCAGCGCCGCCGCCGTCTTGCTCATCTGCATCAGCGACACCAGCGCCTCCTGCATGCGGGCGCCGCCGCTGGCGGCGAAGCACACCAGCGGGATTTTCTTGTCGATGCAGGCGGCCACCGCGCGCACGAAGCGCTCGCCGACGACCGATCCCATGGAGCCGCCCATGAACTCGAACTCGAAGGCGCCGGCCACCACCGGCAGCCCCTTGAGCTTGCCGGCGATCACCACGAAGGCGTCGGTCTCGCCGGTGGCGTGCTGCGCCTCCTGCAGGCGCTCCTTGTAGCGCTTGCTGTCCTTGAAACGCAGGAAGTCCACGGGCGTGATGTCGGCGCCGATCTCCGCGCGCGGCTGCGGATCGAGAAACTTGTCCAGCCGCTTGCGGGCGCGGATGCGCAGATGGTGCTGGCACTTCGGACAGACGTGCATGTTGCGTTCCAGCTCGGCGTGGTAGAGCATCGCCTTGCAGGCCGGACAACTGGTCCACAGCCCCTCCGGCACGCCGCGCTTGGCGGCGCCATTGGTGCGTATGCGCGAGGGCAGCAGTTTCTTGAACCAGTTCATGCGAAGGAGTGCCCGTTCAACGGCGTCGGGAAAAATCCGGGGGCTTCACGCCGCATCCATGGCGGCGCGCAGCCCGGAAACGAAGCCGCGCACGACGCCGCGCAATTTCTCCGGGTCGGCGTGCGCCGGCTCCATCGCCGACAGGAGCGCGCTCGCCACCACCACCGCGTCGGCGACCTTCGAAAGCCGGGCGGCGGTGGCGGGGTCCTTGATGCCGAAGCCGACGCCGATCGGCAGTTGCGTGTGCTTGCGGATGGCGCCGATGCGCGCGGCGACATCGTCCACCTTCAGGCCCCCGGCGCCGGTCACGCCCTTCAGCGACACATAATAAACGAAGCCGCTGGAGGCCTGGCAGATGCGCGCGGCGCGTTCCTCGCTGGTGGTGGGCGAGAGCAGGAACACCGGATCGAGATCGTACTTGCGCAGCAGCGCCGCGAGCGGCGCGGCCTCCTCCGGCGGCAGGTCCACCGTCAGCACGCCGTCGACGCCGGCGCGCGCGGCTTCATCGACAAACGCCTCATACCCCATCACCTCGATCGGATTCAGATAACCCATCAGCACCACCGGCGTGCGGATGTCGTTCTTGCGGAACCCGGCGACCATGCCGATCACGTCACGGAGGCTCACGCCGTGTTTCAGCGCCCGCTCGCTGGCGCGCTGGATGACGGGACCGTCGGCCATGGGATCGGAAAACGGCACGCCGAGCTCGAGCAGATCGGCGCCGGCCTCGACCAGGGCGTGCATCAGCGGCACCGTGCTCTGCGGCGTCGGGTCGCCGGCCGTGAGAAACGGGATCAGCGCCTTGCGGCGATTGCGGCGCAGCGCCTCGAAACAGGACTGGATTCTACTCATTACGATCTTTCGGTGTCCGCATGAACTAAAAGCGTATGCCCTGGCGCGAGGCCACGGTGTGTATGTCCTTGTCGCCGCGCCCCGAAAGATTGATGACGATGATCTGATCCCTGCCGAGGGTCGGCGCCAGCTTGGCGGCGTAGGCGACGGCGTGGCTGGACTCGAGCGCCGGCATGATGCCCTCGATGCGCGTGAGGTCATGAAAGCCCTGCAGGGCCTCCTCGTCCGTGATCGCCACGTACTGCGCGCGGCCGCTGTCCTTGAGCCAGGCATGCTCCGGTCCCACGCCGGGATAATCGAGCCCCGCGGAGATCGAGTGCGTCTCGATGATCTGGCCGTTTTGATCCTCCAGCAGATAAGTCCGATTGCCGTGCAGCACGCCGGGCCGGCCGGCGCACAGCGAGGCCGCGTGCCGCCCCGTTTGCAGTCCGTCGCCCGCCGCCTCCACGCCGTACATTTTGACCGTCGCGTCGTTGATGAAGGGATAAAACAGTCCCATGGCGTTGGAGCCGCCGCCGACGCACGCCACCAGCGCGTCGGGTAGCCGGCCGCAGCGCGCCAGGCACTGGGCGCGGGCCTCGCGCCCGATCACCGCCTGGAAATCGCGCACCATCGCCGGGTATGGATGCGGGCCGGCCACCGTGCCGATGATGTAGAAGGTGTTGTCCACGTTGGTGACCCAGTCGCGCATCGCCTCGTTCAGCGCATCCTTCAAGGTTTTCGATCCGGATTCCACGGGCACGACCTCGGCGCCCAAGAGCTTCATGCGATAGACGTTGATGGCCTGCCGCTGGGTGTCCTCGGAGCCCATGTACACCACGCATTCCAGGCCCAGCCTCGCCGCCACCGTCGCGGTGGCGACGCCGTGCTGGCCGGCACCGGTCTCGGCGATGATGCGCGTCTTGCCCATGCGTTTTGCCAGCAGCGCCTGGCCGACGGTGTTGTTGATCTTGTGCGCGCCGGTGTGATTCAAATCCTCGCGCTTCAGGTATATCCGCGCGCCACCGTAGCGCTGCGTCAGCCGCTCGGCGAAATACAGCGGCGAAGGCCGGCCGACATAGTGCTGCAAATCCTCCTCCAGCTCGCGCAGAAAGTCGGGGTCCCTGAGATAACGCTCGTAGGCGGCGGTCAGCTCGGCCAGCGGCTGCATCAGCGTCTCGGCCACGAAGCGGCCGCCGTAGGCGCCGAAATGGCCGCGCGCATCCGGCAGGCCGGTCTGCTCCCGCGCCTCGTTCACGGGCGGCGTGGTCTGGCCGCCGTCGATGCTTCGTTCGATTCGCAACACGTCTTGACCTCGCGGAGAAATGCCTGCATCAGGCTATGGTCTTTGACACCGGGCCCGGATTCTATGCCGCCGCTCACGTCCACCGCGTAAGGCCGCACCCGGCGGATGGCGTCGGCGACATTAGCAGGAGTCAGCCCCCCTGCCAAGATTACGGGTCGCGGCAGATCGCGCGGGATCAGCGACCAGTCGAAGGTCCGGCCCGTGCCGCCGGGCCTGCCTGCCTCGTGGGCATCGAGCAGCACGGCGGCGGCGTCGGGGTGCCGTTCCGCCCCGGCGCGCACGTCCATCCCCGGGCGCACGCGCAGCGCCTTGATGTAGGGCCGGCCGAAGCGGCGGCAGAATTCCGGCGGCTCGTCGCCGTGGAACTGCAACACGTCCACGCAACCCAGCTCCAGCACCATCTCCACCTCGTCCACCTTGGGATCGACAAACAACCCCACGCGCGCGATGAACGGCGGCAGGCCGGAGACGACCGCCATCGCCTGCGGCAGGCTGACCGCGCGCGGGCTGGCGGCGTGAAACACGAGCCCGACGGCGTCGGCGCCGAGCGCCACGGCCGCCCGCGCGTCCTCGGCGCGGGTGATGCCACAAAACTTGACTCTGACCGGCGGCATGGGTGATGGCGGGCGGTGGGATTGGATTTTATCGCATACACGCGTCTAGTACGGCCAGCGGCCGGGGGCCGGCGCGGGCAGGCCGTATTGCTCCGGGTAGTGGACGGCGGTGAGATAGAGGCCGTCGGCGGGCGCGGTGACGCCGGCCAGGGTGCGATCGCGGCCTTCGAGCACCCGCGCGGACCAGGAGGACTCGGCCCGGCCCGCACCAATCGCCATCAAGACGCCCGCGATGTTGCGCACCATGTGATGCAAAAAGGCGTTGGCCTCGATCTCGATGCAGACCAGATCCGCGTCGCGCCAGACCTCCAGCCGTTTCACTTCGCGCACCGGATGTCGCGCCTGACATTCGCTGGAGCGGAAGGCGGAGAAATCATGCTCGCCGATCAGCGCCGCAGCCGCCTCCCGCATGCGTCCCTCGTCCAGGCACGCGGGATAGTACCAGCTGACCTTGCCGCAAAACGCCGCCGGCCGCGAGCTGCGGTTGAGGATGACGTAGCGGTACACGCGGCTTCGCGCCGAGTGGCGGGCATGGAAGTCGTCCGGCACTGCACGCGCCCACAGCGCGCTGACATCTTCGGGCAATCCGCTGTTGGCGCCCAGCACCCAGGCGCGGGGCTCGCGCGCCGCCGTGGTGTCGAAGTGTATCACCTGGCCGGTGGCGTGCACGCCGCTGTCGGTGCGCCCGGCGCAGTACACCTTGAGGGACTGATCGGCAATCCGGGCGAGCGCGGCCTCCACCACGTCCTGCACGGTGCGGCCGCGCCCGAGGGTCTGCCAGCCGAGGAAATTGCGGCCGTCGTATTCCAGGCCCATTGCGATGCGCATGAGGCGGCCCTGCAGGGATCTACATCAGCCCGCGAATGCGGGGGAAAATCAGATGGTCTGCAGCAACCGCTGCGCCTCGGCCTTCTGGGTGGCGTTACCCTCGGCCACCACCTCGTTCAGGATGGTGCGCGCGCCGTTGCTGTCGCCCAGCTCGATGTAGGCCTTGGCCAGACTCAGTTTGGTGTCGACCTCGGCCGCCGCCGATTGCGCGTCCACCGGCGCGGTGCGCGGCATGACCACCGTCTGCTCGTTGCCGACATCGGCATGCGCCCTTGCCTTGGCCATGGCGTCCCGTTCAAGCTCCTGCGTGGAGTCAAAATCCATCTCCTTTTCTTCCGTTGCCGGTTCGAGGGAAAGATCCAATTCCGGCAGTTCCGTGGCGCCGGCGGGTTCCTGCTTCAATCCCGCCACGGTCTCTTCCATGGATTTGGCCAGTTCATCGAGGGACGCGCCTTCCCCTTCGGCCGACAGGTCCGAGGCGCTGAGGTCGAGGTCCAGTCCGTCCTCCTTCTCCATGGCCGGTGACGCCCCGCCGCCGCTGACGTCCAGCGTCAACTCCGGCGATTCCGCCGGTTCCAGTGAGAGGGCAGCGCCCTCCTCCTTGCCGCCGGTCAAGCCGCTGTCGCTCAAATCCAGGCTCAACCCGCCCTCTTCGGCGGCGGCGCCGGCCGCGCCCAGATCAAACTCCAGGCCCTGGTCCTCCGTCTCCGGCGCCCTGACTTCTATTTCCTCTTCGTCCGGTTTGGCGGCCGGCGCCGCCGTGCCGCCGCCGAGATCAAACTCGATGACGTGCTCGTCCGCCTTTGCCGTTTCCTTGGAGGTGCTGACGTTGAGCAGATCGCCGCCCTCGATGCCGGAGACATCTCCGGTCTTGGTCACGTCAAGCAAATCGTCCGCGCCCGCCGGCGTCGCGCCAAGCGTCTGGCCCATTCCGGACTTGGTGACGTCCAGCAGGTCCCCGCCCGCCGGCGGCGCTCCGCCGAGGCTCCTGTCCACCGTCGCGGACAGGTCCGGCGCCATGGCCGCGGCCTCGACGCCGCCGCCGCTCAGGTCCAGCATCCCCGTGTTGTCGGCGGCGGTGAGGCTGAGCGCGTCCTCGGGCACCGGCTGGGCGGCGGTCAAATCCAGCACCGCGGTATCGGCCGTCGTGGTGGCGCCGGTCTCGCCGCCCACGCCCAGATCGATGTCGAGACCCGCCCCGCCGGCGGCTTCCGGCACCGGCGCGCTGCCGGGAGCCATCATGATGGTGTCGCCGAGCGCGCCCGTGCCGCCGGCGCTGGCGCCGGTGATGTCGACAAACTGTCTCGCCGCCGCGGTCGCCGTCGTGAGTTCCTCCGCGCCGCCGGCGGCGAACAATTCACGATCGGGCGACATCTCCCGCCACATGGCCAGCGCGCTGTCCCACAACGGGCTGCCTTCGCCCACGGCGTTCTTCAACGCACGCGCGGCGTTTTCATAAGCGGCCTTGTTGGAGGCGGCGTAATACACTTCCAGCAGCCGCAATTTGAACTTGTGCTCGTTGGGATGCTTGGCGATGGCGTCCTTGACCACTTTTTCCGCCTCATCGAACCGCTCGTAGGCCAGATAGACGTTCACCTCGGAAAGCGGATCCTCCTCGACCGGCGCCGCCGCGGCGGCGGTGCCGGAAGGCATCGCTATCTGCGTCTTCTCCCCTGCTTCGGTGGCCGGCACTTCCGTTTGATCGGCGCGCTGGCGGGTGATCTCCTCGCCGTAATCGGTGGTCTCACCGGCCCGCACCGTTTCTTCCTCCGCTTCGGAAACCGCGCGCTCCATCACCCGCGCGGCGGGGCGCGCACCCGCGCCGCGGGCGCGGCGCGCAATGCCGCGGACCAACGCAATCACCACCGCCACCACGACCACCACGCCGCCAAACAGGCCGGGCAGACCGCCGGGCACTCTGTCGGCAAGCGTCTTGGGGATGACGTTGGAAATACTGGAGGTGAGGCCTTGAACGCCGCCCGCCAACCCGCTCACGAGGCCGCGCGCGTTGTCCCAGATCCCGGACAGCGTGGTCCATACCTCATCCACCCACGAGGGACCGGTGGGGACCCGGGCCTTCTTTTCAAGGGGGGATTTCTTTTTCTTCTGCGCCGGTTCGGCGGCCGCCTCTTTGGTTTCCGCAGGCACGGCTTCGGTCGGTTTCCCTTCCGGCTTTTTTGCCGCTGCCGCGGCGGGCGGCGGCGCCGGTTTTTCAGCGGCCGGCGCCGCCTGTTCCGCGGGCCTCTGTTCGGCCGCGGCCGCCGGTTTCTGTTCCGCCGGCGGCGGCAGTTTCACTTCCGCGGTTGGCGCAGGCGCGGCCGGCGCCGGCGGTGCCGCGGGGGCTTGCGACAGCCTGGCCTGCAATTCGGCGAGTTGATTGTCCTGTAATGCAATGCGGCTCTTCAGGGTGTCGACCAGTTGCTGCGATTCCGCCAATTGCGAACGCAGTTCCTCGTTTTCGCGCTCCTTGGACGCCAATTGCTCCCTCGTCAGCGCCAGCGTTTCTCCGGCCTTCGCCTCACCCCCGCCCTCCTTGGCCGCGAGCAACTTGAGTTTCGTTTGATCGGTCTCGCCGCCGGCCGCGGCGGCCTTCTCGGGAGCGGCGGCACCACCTTCCCCGCCCCCGGGCGCGGGAGCGGCGGCGGTTTCGGCGGCCGTCTGCGGGGGCAGCGTCCTGGCGCCGCCCTGTCGATATTCCTGCCACAATTCATGCTGCCGCTTGATCTCCGCCAGCGCCTCCTCCCGCGAAACGGCGGTCAGCGCCTGCCGATCCGGAACCGTCAGCCTGTTGATGTAGCCGCGTTTGAGCAGATTGACGTTGCCGTTGATGAAGGCGTCCGGATTGGCCTTGAGCAGCGCGAGCATCATCTGCGCCATGCTGATCGATTCATCCGGCCGCAGGGCGGCCGCGGCCGACCACAAGGTTTCGGCACCGGCCGCAGGGACGCCGCCCGCAGGCGCCGTCACGCCCAGGGGGCGGCCTGGCGCGGAATACACGGGCTGCTCCAGCGATCGCCAAGGTTCGCCGGTACCGGCGGCGGCCGTGGCCGAAGTCGCGGCGGCCGCGCTGGTGGCGGGTTTCACGGCGCCCAGGCGCTGCGTGGGCACATACAGCGGGGGGTCGAGCAGCACCGTATACTCGCGAATAAAGCGGCCCTTGGCCCAGTTGACCTCCACCAGAAAATTCAGGAAAGGCTCGGCGACGGGGTCGTGGGTGCTGATGCGGATGTAATCCGCCCCCTTGCCCGATTGTTTGATCTCGAACCGCAGTTGCGACAGCACGGGCGCGCGCTCGATGCCGGCGCGCGCGAACTGATCATTGCCGGCCAGGCGGACGGTAAGACTGTCCATTTCCTCCGCGGTGGCCTGGACGATGGGAATTCGCGCTTCAAAAGGCTGGTTGAGCACGGAATGCGTTTCGACGTTTCCCAACCCCAGCGCCTGCACCCGCCCGAGCGGGACCGCCAGTAATACGATCAGGCCGAGGATCTTTATCCTTCTCATCCGCTGATCCTTAAAAAATTCTGTTGAGAGTCTGCACAACAGCCGGCAAGGCCATGCCCGCGCTCCGCCGGCGCTGCCCTAATTATGCCACAAAACCTGCGAATGGACTTTATAATTAGAGCTTAACTATAGCTCAGAAATGGTCTTTTACCAAGATTTCGGCTATCTGTATGCTGTTGAGAGCCGCGCCCTTGCGCACGTTGTCGGAAACCACCCACAAGTCCAGTCCACGGGGATGGGAAAGATCCTCGCGAATGCGTCCGACATACACGGGGTCCTGGCCGGCGGCCTCGGTGACCGCGGTGGGATAACCGCCGTTTTTGCGCTCGTCCATCACCACCACCCCGGGCGCTTTTTGCAGCACGGCACGCGCCTCGTCGGCGGTGATTTTTTCCCGGGTTTCAATGTGGACCGCCTCGGAATGACCGTAGAACACCGGCACGCGCACGGTGGTCGGGTTCACCTGCAGTGACTCGTCCTCCATGATTTTGCGCGTCTCCCACATCATCTTCATCTCCTCCTTGGTGTAGCCGTTGTCCATGAACACGTCGATGTGCGGCAGGCAGTTGAAGGCAATCTGGCGCGGGTAGACGCTGCAGTCGATGGGCTTGCCATTGAGCAGCGCCGCCGTCTGCGCCGCCAGCTCCTCGATGGCCTCCTTGCCGGTGCCGGAGACGGACTGATAGGTGGCGACGTTGATGCGCTCGATGCCGACGGCGTCGTAAATGGGCTTCAACGCCACCACCATCTGGATGGTCGAGCAGTTGGGATTGGCGATGATGCCGCGGTTTTTGTACTGCGCCACGGCGTGCGGGTTGACTTCCGGCACCACCAGCGGCACGTCCTTCTCCTGCCGGAATTGGGAGGTGTTGTCGATGACCACGCAGCCGGCCGCCGCCGCCTTCGGCGCGTACACCGCGGACACCGAGGCGCCCGGCGAAAACAGGCCGATGTGTATGCCGGAGAAGTCGAAATCCTCCAGCGCCTCGACAGTCAGTTCCCGGCCGTTGAACTCGACCCGCTTGCCGGCCGAACGGCTGCTGGCCACGGCATGAACCCTGCCGACCGGAAATTTGCGCTGCTCCAGGATCGACAGCATGGTCTCGCCCACGGCGCCGGTTGCGCCCACCACCGCGACATTGAATTTTCTGCTCATTGTTGCTCCATGCCAGTTTTCCCTCTGGGGTTGATTCTACAACGCGCTGACAATGGCATCGCCCATCGCCCCGGTGCCGACCCTGGTCATGCCTTCCGACCAGATGTCCGCGGTGCGCAAGCCATTGTCCAGCACCCTGGACACGGCTGCTTCGATCCGGTCGGCCATCGCCGGCGCATCGAGCGAATAACGCAGCGCCATGGCCAGCGACAGGATGGTCGCGATCGGATTGGCGATGTCGCGGCCGGCGATGTCGGGCGCCGAACCGTGGATCGGCTCGTACAATCCCCTGCCCCCCTCGCCCAGCGAGGCCGAGGGCAGCATGCCGATGGAGCCCGTCAGCATGGAGGCCAGGTCGGAAAGTATATCGCCGAACATGTTGGTCGTGAGCAGCACGTCAAACTGCCTGGGATTGCGCACCAGCTGCATGGCGCAGTTGTCGACGTACATGTGTGACAACGCGACATCACCGTAGTCGCGCGCCACCTCGTCCACCACGTTGCGCCACAACTCGGTGGCTTCCAGCACGTTGGCCTTGTCCACCGAGCATACGCGCCGGTCGCGGCGCCGCGCCAGTTCGAAGGCCACCTTCGCCACGCGGCGGATCTCGGACTCGCGGTAGACCTCGGTGTTGTAGCCTTCGCGCTCGCCGTTGGCCAGCGTGCGCACGCCGCGCGGCTCGCCAAAGTATATGCCGCCGGTCAGTTCGCGCACGATGAGCAGGTCCAGTCCCACCACCACTTCGGGCTTCAACGTGGAGGCGCCGGCGAGCTGCGGATGCAGCAGCGCCGGGCGGAGATTGGCATACAGGCCCAGGCCGGAGCGCAGCCGCAGCAACCCCTTCTCCGGGCGTATCTTGATGTCCAGCGACTCCCACTTCGGCCCGCCGACGGCGCCGAGCAGCACCACGTCCGCCGCCCGCGCCCGGGTCAGGGTGGCCGCCGGCAGCGGATCGCCGGTGGCGTCGATGGCGGCGCCGCCGATCAGCGCCTCCTCGGTCTCCAGATGCAGGCCATACCGGTCACGGAGGCCATCGACAACCTTCATGGCCTGCGCCACGATGGACGGACCGATGCCGTCGCCCGGCAATACCAGCATTCTCCCGTTCATAAGCCACTGAAATATAAAATTTTCATCACAAGCCGGTGGATAAAGGGCGACAAGGATACCCGAAAGCGTTCCTTGAACCTATAGGTGGGATCGAGGCCATCGCCTATACTGGCCACCTTTTCAAGCCGGCGATCCCCTGATCCTCCGCCATGCACGACGCCTTGCCGCGCCTACAGCCCTACCCGTTTGAAAAACTGGCGCAGCTCAAGGCCGCCATGCGGCCCGCCCCGAAATCCGCAATCGATCTGTCCATCGGCGAGCCGCGGCATGAGACACCGTCCTTCATTCTGGACGCGCTGGGCCGGCAGCTGCCGCTCCTGGCGAAGTATCCGACCACGCGCGGCGGCGATGAGTTGCGCGCCGCCATCGCCCGCTGGCTCACGCGCCGGTTCGCCCTGCCGCCGCACACGCTGACCGCCGAGCGCCACGTGCTGCCGGTCAACGGCACGCGCGAGGCGCTGTTCGCCCTCGCGCAGTGCGTCGTGGATCGCACCCGCGCGGCGCCCGTCGTGGTGATGCCCAACCCCTTTTATCAAATCTACGAGGGGGCGGCGCTGCTCGCCGGGGCGACGCCCCATTTTCTCAACTGCACGGCGGCGAATCATTACACGCCCGATCTCGACGCGGTGCCCGCGGAAGTCTGGCGGCGTTGCCAGTTGCTGTACCTCTGCTCACCCGCCAACCCCACCGGCAATGTCCTGCAACGCGCGCTGTACGAACGGGCCTTTGCGCTCGCCGAGGAGCATGATTTCATCATCGCGGCGGATGAATGCTACTCGGAGATTTACCAGCGCGAGGACGAGCCCCCGGCCGGCCTGCTGCAAATCGCGGCGCAGGCCGGACGCACCGGTTACCGCCGCTGCATCGTGTTCCACAGCCTGTCGAAGCGCTCGAGCGTGCCGGGGCTGCGCTCCGGCTTCGTCGCCGGCGACGCCGATGTGCTGGAGAAATTCCTCCGCTACCGCACCTACCACGGCTGCGCCATGCCGCTGCCGGCGCAGCACGCCAGCCGCGCGGCATGGAGCGACGAGTCGCACGTCGTCGAGAACCGCCGCCTGTACCGGCAGAAATTCGACGCGGTGCTGCCGATCCTGAAATCCGTGCTCAGGGTGGAACGGCCGCAGGCGGGATTTTATCTCTGGCCCGAAGTGCCGGGGGACGACATCGCCTTTGCCAGCGGCCTGCTGGAACGACAAAACGTGACGGTGCTGCCCGGCACCTATCTGGCCCGCGAGGCGCATGGCATGAATCCCGGCGCGCGGCGTGTCAGAATGGCGCTGGTGCCGCCGCTCGCGCAGTGCGTCGAGGCCGCCCACCGCATCAAGGAATTCATGGAAACCTCGGGAAGGAAATGACATGCCGGACCTGGAAAAAACCGTCGAGGACGCCTTCGAACACCGCGCCGAGATCACGCCCGCCAACGCCGGGAAACGACTCAAGGCGGCGATCAGAAAGTGCCTGGACCTGCTCGACACGGGCGAGTTGCGCGTCGCCGAAAAAAAGAACGGCCAGTGGGTGGTCCACCAGTGGCTGAAAAAGGCCGTGCTGCTCTCCTTCCGCATCGAGGAGAACCGGGTCATCGCCGGCGGCCACAGCAATTACTTCGACAAGGTGCCGATGAAGTTCGCCGGCGGCACGGCAAGGAAGCTCAAGGCCGGCGGCGTGCGCATCGTGCCCGGCGCGGTCGCGCGGCGCGGAAGTTTCATCGCGCCCGGCGTGGTCATGATGCCGTCGTTCGTCAACATCGGCGCCTACGTGGATTCCGGCACGATGGTGGACACCTGGGTGACCGTCGGTTCCTGCGCGCAGATCGGCAAGAACGTCCATTTGAGCGGCGGTGTCGGCATCGGTGGCGTGCTCGAGCCGGTGCAGGCCAGTCCCACCATCATCGAGGACAATTGTTTCATCGGCGCGCGCTCGGAGATCGTCGAGGGCGTGATCGTCGGCGAGGGCGCCGTGATCTCGATGGGCGTGTTCATCGGCCAGAGCACCAGGATCCTGAACCGCGAGACCGGCGAGATTACCTACGGCCGCATTCCGCCCGGTGCCGTCGTCGTCTCGGGCAACCTGCCGGCCAAGGACGGCAGTCACAGCCTCTACTGCGCCGTCATCGTCAAACAGGTGGACGCCAGGACCCGCGCCAAGGTCGGCATCAACGAACTCCTGCGCGGCGTCTGAAACTAACAGGGCGCGATTGATCGCGATCAACCGCGCCCTGAACCTCGCTAATTCCTTATTCGGTTTTCTTGGATTTCTTATTCTTCTGGGCCTTGTTATCCGTCTTGCTCTTGCCCTTGCCCTTGCCCTTGCCCTTGTGATCATCGGACGAGGATCCCTGGTCCTCCGTGCCGCCTTGCTCATCCGTAGCGACGGCCTTCTGATGCTCCGCGCCCTCCTCGCTCTGGTGCTCGGTGCCCTGTTCATGCGCCATACCTTCCTCACTCATATGGCCGGCCGTGGGCCCCTTGCCTCCATGATCGCCGGCAGGACCTTTCGCCCACCCGGGACTTATTCCCAGCGTCGCAATCAGTGCCGCCGTTGTCAGGACTTTCATGTTCATGGCATTGCTCCTCGATGATTTATAAAATTCATTTCTACAACATCATACATTCTCTCACCAAGGAATAAATGATTCCTGAACTACCATTCACCTCCTGCGAAAATATGTGATGCCATTCACACAAACTGTACTCGGATTGCCGCTTCAGGGCAGGAGCAAGGAAGAACCGGTGGTGCGGCGGGATTCGAGATCGCGATGGGCCTGCGCGGCGTCCTTGAGTGCGTAACGCTGATGGATTTGGATCTTCACCCTGCCGGTTTGCACAACTTCGAACAATTCCGCAGCCATCGCCAGTAGATCAGCGCGCTTCGCCGCATACGTAAACAACGTCGGCCGGGTGAGAAAGAGCGAGCCTTTCTGCGCCAGCAGGCCGGTCTCGAACGGCGGCACCGGGCCGGAGGCATTGCCGAAGCTCACCATCATGCCCATGGGCTTCAAGCAATTGAGCGAATCCATGAAGGTGTCCCTGCCCACCGAGTCGTAGACCACCGCCACGCCCTCGCCACCGGTGATCGCTTTTACCCTCTCCACGACGTTTTCCCGCCGGTAGAGGATGGGATGATCGCAGCCGTGGAATTTCACGAGCGCGGCCTTGTCCTCCGAGCCGACGGTGCCGATGACGGTGGCGCCGAGCGCCTTCGCCCACTGGCAGATGATGAGTCCCGTGCCGCCGGCGGCGGCGTGGATCAGAATCACATCGCCGGGCCGCACGCGATGGGTCCGCCGCAGCAGGTATTGCGCGGTCAGACCCTTCAGCATCATGGCCGCGCCCTGTTCGAAGGAAACAGCGTCGGGCAGTTTCACCAGCCGATCCGCCGGGATGTTGCGCACGGTGGCATAGGCGCCGAGCGGCCCCCCGGCGTAGGCGACACGATCGCCGGGCTGGATGTCCCGGACATCCGCGCCCACGGCCTCCACCACGCCCGCGCCTTCGAGACCAATGCCGGAGGGCAGCGGCACGGGATAGAGGCCGCTGCGGTGATAGACGTCGATGTAGTTGAGGCCGATGGCGTGCTGGCGCATGCGCGCTTCGCCGGGGCCGGGCGCGGTGGTCTCGTCATCCTCGACCCGCAGCACCTCCGGCCCGCCGGTTTCGTGGAAACGGATCCGCATGCTTGTGCGCTTATGTCATGCCGCGGCCAGCGCCTGCTCGACGGCGGTGGCGATGCGTTGCGCCAGCCATTTCACCTGCGCCTCGTCGCGGCCCTCGACCATGACGCGCACCAGCGGCTCGGTGCCGGAGGGCCGCAGCAGGACGCGGCCGTTGCCGCCCAGCTCCCGCTCCGCCGCCGCGACGGCGTCCAGCACCGGCTTGCGCGCCAGCGCATCGACGCCGTTGCTGACCAGCCTCACGTTGATGAGGGTCTGCGGGTATTTGATCATGCCCTCCCTGAGCTGATGCAGCGCGCGGCCGCTCGACACCATCGCCTGGAGCACCAGCAATGCGGAAATGATGCCGTCGCCGGTGGTGGAGAGATCGAGGCAGATGATGTGACCGGAGCCCTCGCCGCCCAGCGTCCAGCCACCCTCCTTCAGCATTTCCATCACGTAGCGGTCACCGACCCTGGCGCGTTTGAAATCGAAGCCCAGCGCCTGTATGGCCTGCTCCAGCCCGAGATTGCTCATTTGTGTCCCGACCACCGCGCCCCTGAGCAGGCCGGCGCGCGCGCGCTCGTGGGCGATGATGTACAGCAATTCATCGCCGTCGACGATGCCGCCCTCGTGATCGATCATGATGAGGCGGTCGCCGTCGCCGTCCAGCGCGACGCCGGCGTCCGCCTTGCGTTCCAGCACCTCCCGCCTGAGGCGACGCACGTCGGTGGCGCCGAGGCCTTCGTTGATGTTGAGGCCGTCCGGCTGCACGCCCAGGGGGAACACCTGCGCGCCCAGCTCCCGGAACACCTCCGGCGCGATGTGATACGTGGCGCCGTGGGCGCAATCCACCACCAGCTTCAGACCCTCCAGCGTGACGTTGTAGGCCACGGTGCGCTTGCAGAACTCGATGTAGCGGCCGGCGGCGTCCTCGACGCGGTACGCCTTGCCGAGGTTCCTGGATTCCACGGTGAGGATGGGGCTGTCCATTTCCCGCTCGATGGCCAGCTCCACCTCGTCCGGGAGCTTCCAGCCCTCGCCGGAGAAAAACTTGATGCCGTTGTCGTCGTAGGGCTTGTGCGAGGCGGAAATCACGATGCCCGCGTCGGCGTGAAAGGTGCGGGTGAGATAGGCGATGGCGGGGGTCGGCATCGGCCCGAGCAGGAGCACGTCCATCCCCGCCGCCGACAGCCCCGCCTCCAGCGCGGATTCGAACATGTAACCGGAGATGCGCGTGTCCTTGCCGATCAGCACGCGCCCGCGCCGGCCGCGCCCCAGCACCCGTCCCGCCGCCCAGCCCAGCTTCATCACGAAGTCGGGCGTGATGGGCGGCGTGCCCACTCTCCCGCGTACACCATCGGTGCCGAAATATCTGCGGCCGTTCATGCCTTCCCAGCCTCGGATGTCCCGCCGATTCTAACCGGAGCCTCCTGCTTCATAAACGCCCACCCCCGCCGGGCGGGGGCGGGTCGTCGGGACCACCCTCAGGATTGGGGCGAACTGGCCGGGCCACCGATGGGTTTGTCAGCGGGCGTGGGCGCGCGGCCCTTGGCCGGCGCCACACTCACCGGCTGCGTCACCGGCCGATCCTCGGCGCCCCAGTCACGCGGCGGGCGCGGATCGCGACCGGCCATGATGTCTTCGATCTGCTCCGGATCCAGCGTTTCATACTTGATCAACGCCTCGGCCATCTTGTGCAGCTTGTCCATGTTCTCCTGGAGAAGTTGCCTGGCGCGCTGGTAGTTGCGCTCGACGATCTGGCGCACCTCCTCGTCGATGATGCGGGCGGTGCTGTCCGACAGCACCTTGTGCTGCGTGACCGAATGGCCGAGGAACACCTCCTCCTCGTCCTCGCCGTAGGTGAGCGGGCCGAGCTTCTCCGACATGCCCCACTTGGTCACCATGTTGCGCGCAATCTCGGTCACCTTCTCCAGGTCGTTGGCGGCGCCGGTGGTGATCGCCTCGGGGCCGAAGATCAATTCCTCGGCGATGCGGCCGCCGTAGAGGCCGGCGATGCGGCTCTCCAGCCGGCGCTTGCTGGTGCTGTAGCGATCCTCCTCGGGCAGGAAGAAGGTGACGCCCAGCGCCCGCCCGCGCGGGATGATGGTGACCTTGTACACCGGATCGTGCTCCGGCATCAGGCGCCCGACGATGGTGTGGCCGGCCTCGTGATAGGCGGTCATGCGCTTCTCCTCCTCGCTCATGACCATGGACTTGCGCTCCACGCCCATCATGATCTTGTCCTTGGCCTGCTCGAACTCCTGCATGCCCACCAGGCGCTTGTTGGCGCGCGCGGCGAACAGCGCCGCCTCGTTCACCAGATTGGCGAGGTCGGCGCCGGAGAAGCCCGGCGTGCCGCGGGCGATGAGCAGGGCCTTGACGTCATCGGCGATGGGCACCTTGCGCATGTGCACCTTCAAAATCTGTTCGCGGCCGCGGATGTCGGGCAGCGGCACCACCACCTGCCGGTCGAAGCGCCCCGGGCGCAGCAGCGCGGGGTCGAGCACGTCCGGCCGGTTGGTGGCGGCCATGACGATGACGCCCTCGTTGCCCTCGAAGCCGTCCATTTCCACCAGCAGTTGATTGAGCGTCTGCTCGCGCTCGTCGTGACCGCCCCCCAGGCCCGCGCCGCGATGGCGGCCGACGGCGTCAATCTCGTCGATGAACACGATGCAGGGCGCGTGCTTCTTGGCCTGCTCGAACATGTCGCGCACGCGCGAGGCGCCGACGCCGACGAACATCTCGACGAAGTCGGAACCGGAGATGGTGAAGAACGGCACCTTGGCCTCGCCGGCGATGGCCTTGGCGAGCAGCGTCTTGCCGGTGCCCGGGGGGCCGACCATCAGCACGCCGCGCGGAATCTTGCCGCCCAGCTTCTGGAACTTGGCCGGGTCGCGCAGGAACTCCACCAGCTCGGCGACCTCCTCCTTGGCCTCGTCCACGCCGGCGACGTCATTGAACGTCACCCGCACCTGGTCCTCGCCCATCATGCGTGCGCGGCTCTTGCCGAAGGACAGCGCGCCGCGGCCGCCGCCCTGCATCTGCCGCATGATGAAGATCCACGCGCCGATGATGAGGATGACCGGGAACCAGGAAATGAAGATTTGCGTCAAGATGCCCTGCTGCGACGGCGGCTGCGCCTCGATGCGCACCTTGTTGTCGAGCAGCAGACCGATGAGCGGGCTGGTGCTGGTCTCCGGGCTGTAGGTCACAAAGTCGGCGCCGTCCACCATCTTGCCCTGGATCACCGAACCGCCGTCTTGGATGAGCACGCGCTCCACCCGTCCGCCCTTCACGTCGGAGACGAATTGCGAGTAGTCGATCTGGCTGACCATGCCGTGGCGCAGCCCGAGATTGCTGAAGGCCAGCATCAACACCACGGCCACGATGGCCCAAAACATGAGATTTCTTGCCATATCCTTCAATGCCTTACCTCAAAAGCATGATTTCATATCTGCACTATACACCATTTCCGGAAGGGCGTTGTTGCCCCGCCTTGTAGACTTTCCCCAGTACATAGGTTTCGCGGGATCGGCCGCGTGAGGCCCTGGGCTTGCGTATCTCCACCTTCGCGAACTGCCGGCGCAACTCCCGCACATAGGCATCGTATCCCTCGCCTTGAAACAATTTGACCAGAAAACCGCCGCCGGATTTCAACACCTTTTGCGCGCAGGCAAGGGCGCATTCCGCCAGATTCAGACTGCGCGCCTGATCGACGGTCCTCATGCCGCTCATATTGGGGGCCAGATCCGATAAAACAAGGTCCGCTCCGCCCCCGCCCACGGCCTGCGACACCGCATCGACCACGGCAGGATCGGTAAAATCCCCCGCGATGAACGCCACGCCGGGCACGGAATCCATGTCCAGCAGATCGGTGGCGATCACGCGGCCGCCCGGGCCCACGAGGCGGCGCGCCACCTGGCTCCAGCTGCCGGGCGCGGCGCCGAGATCAACGACGGTCATTCCCGGCCTGAACAAGCGGTCGCGCGCGTTGATTTCGAGCAATTTATACGCGGAGCGGGAACGGTAACCCTCCTTGCGCGCCCTGCCGACATAAAGGTCCGCCTCATGTTCGCGCAGCCACCGCTTGCTGCTGCTTGATCTTGCCATTCCGAAAGAATGTGGAAACCGCGGCGGGGCTATTCGTAGCGCACGGCGATGATTTCGTATTCCACCTGTCCGCCGGGCGTTTCGACCGCCGTCGTTTCCCCCTCCTGCTTGTTGATGAGCGCGCGGGCGATGGGGGAGCGGATGGAGATCAGCCCGGCGCCAATGTCCGCCTCGTCCTCGCCGACGATGCGGTACATCAATTCCTCGCCGGTTTCGCAATGAACGATGACAACGGTGGCGCCGAACACCACCCGCCCGCCGGCCCCGACGGTGCGCACGTCGATGACCTCCGCCGTGGCCAGCTTGTTTTCGATCTCGGCGATGCGGCCCTCGATGAAGCTCTGCTGCTCGCGCGCGGCGTGGTATTCGGCGTTCTCGCTCAAATCGCCGTGCGCGCGGGCCTCGGCGATGGCCTGGATGATCCGCGGCCGCGCCACGGTCTTCAGGTAATGCAGCTCATCGCGCAATTTTTGCGCGCCGGTGATCGTCATCGGTGTTTTTTTCATCGGCCCGCCGCCTTCAGACTGCGATGCAAATCCTGCAAACGGTTGACCTCATCACGCGCCTTGTCCTCCAGCGCCAGCACGGTCGCCAGGGCGCCGGCCATGGTGGTGGTGTAGGCCACCTTGCGCAGCAGGGCCGAGCGGCGGATGGTGAAGGAATCGGCGATGGCCTGCCTGCCCTCGGTGGTGTTCACAATCAGGCTGATTTCGTCGTTTTTGATCATGTCCACGATGTGCGGCTGGCCCTCCAGCACCTTGTTGATCCGCGTACAGGATACACCAGCCGCCTGCAGCGCCGCCGCCGTGCCGCGCGTGGCCACGATGTCAAAACCGAGGGCCTGGAGGCGCCGGCCAATCTCCACCGCCTGCGGTTTGTCCTGCTCGCGCACGCTGATGAAGGCGCGGCCGCCGCGGGGCAGATCCACGCCGGCGGCCAGCTGTGACTTGTAAAACGCCTCGCCGAAGGTGCGGCCCACACCCATGACCTCGCCGGTCGATTTCATCTCCGGTCCCAGCAGCGGATCCACGCCGGGGAACTTGATGAAGGGAAACACCGACTCCTTGACCGAATAATAGGCGGGGATGATTTCGCGGGTGACGCCCTGCTGTTTGAGCGTCCTGCCGGCCATGCACAGCGCCGCCACGCGGGCGAGCGGGACGCCGATGGCCTTGGACACGAAGGGCACGGTGCGCGAGGCGCGGGGGTTGACCTCCAGCACGTAGATGTCGCGGCCCTGGATGGCGAACTGCGCGTTCATCAGGCCGACGACGTGCAGGGCCTGCGCCAGCTGTATCATCTGCCGGCGGAGTTCGTTCTGAATTTCCGGCGACAGGCTGTAGGGCGGCAGCGAACACGCCGAGTCGCCGGAATGTATGCCGGCCTGCTCGATGTGCTCCATGATGCCGCCGATGAGCACGCCTTCGCCGTCGCAGACGGCGTCCACGTCGACCTCGATGGCCTGATCCAGGAATCGATCCAGCAGCACCGGCGATTCATTGGACACGGCCACCGCCTCGCTCATGTAGCGGTTGAGGTCCTCCTCGTTGTACACGATCTCCATCGCGCGGCCGCCCAGCACGTAGGAGGGACGCACCACCAGCGGATAGCCGATCTCGCGCGCGAGTCGCGCGGCGTCCTCCGGCCTGCGCACCGTGCGGTTCGGCGGCTGCCTGAGATTGAGTTGCTTCAGCAACTGCTGGAAGCGCTCGCGGTCCTCGGCGATGTCGATGGAATCCGGCGTGGTGCCGATGATCGGCGCGCCGGCGGCATACAGCGGGCGGGCCAGCTTGAGCGGCGTCTGGCCCCCGTACTGGACAATGACCCCCCCCGGTTTCTCGACGCGGATGATCTCCAGCACATCCTCCAGCGTCAGCGGCTCGAAATACAGCCGGTCGGAGGTGTCGTAATCCGTGGACACCGTCTCCGGGTTGCAATTGACCATGATGACCTCGAAGCCCGCCGCGTGCAGCGCGTAGGCCGCCTGCACGCAGCAGTAGTCGAATTCGATGCCCTGGCCGATGCGGTTGGGGCCGCCGCCCAGCACCATGATCTTCTCGCGGCCGGTCGGCCTCGCCTCGCACTCCTCCTCGTAGGTGGAGTAAAGATAGGCGGTGGAGGTGGAGAATTCGGCGGCGCAGGTGTCGACCCGCTTGTAGACGGCGTGCACGCCGTGGCGTTCACGCAGCGCGCGGATGGCGGCTTCCCGCGTGCCCGTCAGCGCCGCCAGCCGGCGATCGGAAAATCCCTTGCGCTTCAACTGCCGCGGCCGGTGCGCCCCGAGCGCCGGCAGCCCCTCCTTGCGGATGATCCGCTCCTCCCTCACCAGGTCCTCAATCTGCGCCAGGAACCAGGGATCGATCCGGCAGAGGTCATGGATTTCCGCCAGCTCCAGACCCTGCCGGAATCCGTCCGCCACATACCACAGGCGATTCGCGCCCGGCACGCGGATCTCCCGCTTCAGCGTCGTCAGGTCGTCCTTGGCCGGATCGAAGATCTCGTTCAACCCGTCCATGCCGGTCTCGAGCCCGCGCAGCGCCTTCTGCAACGACTCCTGGAAGGTGCGGCCGATGGCCATCACCTCGCCCACGGATTTCATCTGCGTGGTCAGGCGGTCCTCGGCCTGCGGGAATTTCTCGAAGGTGAAGCGCGGCACCTTGGTGACCACGTAATCGATGGTCGGCTCGAAGGAGGCCGGCGTGGCGCCGCCGGTGATGTCGTTCTTCAATTCATCCAGCGTGCAGCCCACCGCCAGCTTGGCCGCCACCTTGGCGATCGGGAAGCCGGTCGCCTTGGAGGCCAGCGCCGAGGAGCGCGACACGCGCGGGTTCATCTCGATGACCACCATGCGGCCGGTCTGCGGGTGCACGGCGAATTGCACGTTCGAGCCGCCGGTGTCGACGCCGATCTCGCGCAGGATGGCGATCGCGGCGTCGCGCATGATCTGGTATTCCTTGTCGGTCAGCGTCTGCGCCGGGGCCACGGTGATCGAATCGCCGGTGTGCACGCCCATGGGGTCCACGTTTTCGATGGAGCAGACGATGATGCAGTTGTCGGCGTGATCGCGCACGACCTCCATCTCGAATTCCTTCCAGCCCAGGAGCGACTCCTCGAGCAGCACCTCGCCGGTGGGCGAGGCGTCCAGCCCGCGCTGCACCATCTCGACAAATTCCTCGCGGTTGTAGGCGATGCCGCCACCGGTGCCGCCGAGCGTGAACGAGGGGCGGATGATGACCGGGAAGCCCACCTGCGGCTGCGCGGCGCCGGCCTCCTCCAGGCTGTGGGCGATGGCCGAGCGCGCCGATTCGAGACCGATGCGGCTCATCGCCTCCTTGAACTTCTGCCGGTCCTCGGCCTTGTCGATGGCCTCCGGCGAGGCGCCGATGAGCCGGCAGCCGTGCCTCTCCAGCACCCCGTGGCGCACGAGGTCCATGGCGCAGTTGAGCGCCGTCTGGCCGCCCATGGTCGGCAGGATCGCGTCGGGCCTCTCCCTGGCGATGATGGATTCCACGACCTCCCAGCGGATGGGCTCGATGTAAGTGGCATCCGCCATCTCCGGATCGGTCATGATGGTCGCCGGGTTGGAGTTCACCAGGATGACGCGATAGCCCTCCTCCTTCAGCGCCTTGCAGGCCTGCGCGCCGGAATAATCGAACTCGCAGGCCTGGCCGATCACAATCGGCCCGGCGCCGATGATGAGTATCGAGTGGATATCGGTCCGCTTTGGCATGACTAACGACGTTGCTTCATGAGATCGATGAAATGATCGAACAACCGCCCGATGTCGTGCGGGCCGGGACTGGCCTCCGGATGGCCCTGAAACCCGAACACCGGCTTGTCGCGGTAATGCAGCCCCTGCAAGGTGCCGTCGAACAGCGAGCGATGGGTGGGCCGGACCGTGTCCGGGAGGCTTTTCTCGTCCACGGCGAAACCGTGGTTCTGGCTGGTAATCATGACCCGGCCGGTGTCGATCTCGAGCACCGGGTGATTGGCGCCGTGATGGCCGGTCTTCATCTTGACCGTGCGCCCGCCGCAGGCCAGCCCCAGCAGTTGATGGCCCAGGCAGATGCCGAATACCGGGATGCCGCTCGCGATGAATTCGCGGATGGCGGCGATGGCATAGTCGCAGGGCTCCGGATCGCCGGGGCCGTTGGACAGGAACACGCCCGCCGGTTTTTGCTCCAGCACCTCGGCGGCCGGCGTTTGGGCCGGCACCACCGTGAGATCGCAGCCGCGATCGACCAGCAGGCGCAGGATGTTGCGCTTGACGCCGTAGTCGTAGGCGACGACCTTGTACGGCCGCGCCAAAGGCGCGGATTTGCCCTGCGGCGCGTCCAGCCGCCAGCTCCCCTGTGTCCAGGCATACGGCTTCGTGGTGGTCACCTCCCTGGCCAGATCGGCGCCCTTCAGTCCCGGAAATTCACGCGCCGCGGCGACCGCGGCCCGTTCATCGATGTCCCCGCCCGCCACGATGCAACCGCGTTGCGCGCCTTGATCGCGCAGGATGCGCGTCAACCGCCGCGTGTCGACGTCCGCGATCGCCACCACCCCCTGCCGCGCCAGAAAATCCGGCAGCGGCTCCCGCGCCCGCCAGTTGCTGATGGTCAGCGGCAGGTCGCGGATGACGAGGCCGCTCGCGTAGACGCGCGCGGATTCCTCATCTTCCCGGTTGGCGCCCACGTTGCCGATGTGCGGGTAGGTCAGCGTGACAATCTGCTGGTAATAAGAGGGATCGGTCAGGATTTCCTGATAGCCCGTCATGGCGGTGTTGAACACCACCTCGCCCACGCTGCGGCCGCGGGCGGCTATGGCGGTGCCGTGAAACAGACTGCCATCCTCCAGTGCCAGCAGGGCGGGGGGTCGCAAGTTATTCTCCGTCATCACCG
This sequence comes from Gammaproteobacteria bacterium, assembly GCA_021324815.1. Lineage (GTDB taxonomy): Bacteria > Pseudomonadota > Gammaproteobacteria > JAJPIJ01 > JAJPIJ01 > JAJPIJ01. The sequence goes on along the minus strand of JAJPIJ010000046.1, from coordinate 41,123 downwards.
TCATTCACACATGGAAAGCGGGAGCCACCCTCCGATGGCTCCCGCCCCGAAAAAAACCTTCGTCAGTTCGTCCGATGCCTTATCGGATTGTACTTGAGCGGAACGCAAGATTAAACGCCACGGCCGTGCCACGGGGCGGGATCTTCAGGCACTGTTCACGCCGTCCAATGCTATGATCGCCGCACCAAGGCCTGACTTGAGGACTTAGTTCATGATTCCGCCCCGCCTGCCGCTGCCCGTGCTGTGTTTCCTTTTACTCGCCGCCTGCTCCAAGGAACATGGCGCCTCCACCACCCCGACGCCCGCCGCCGGGCCAGCGAAACCCCAGTCCGCGACCGTGGCGGAGGCGCCGTCCGCCGCCGCCCCTGCTCCCGCCCCGCCGGCGGCCAATCCCGCTCCCCCACCTCAGGCCGCCGCCGCACCCGCGCAAGCCATAGATGGCGAACAGATCGTCCGTGGCGTCTGCATGGCCTGTCATCAGGCCGGCATGAACGGCGCACCCAGGTTCGCCGACAAAATCGCCTGGAAACCGCGGATCGCCCAGGGCCGCGACACGCTCTACCAGCACGCCATGAAGGGCCTGCGGGGCATGCCGCCCCGCGGCGGCAATCCCAATTTGAGCGACGACCAGATCAAGGCCGCGGTGGACTACATGGTCAAGGCGGCGGGCGGATATACGAATTGATTCACGGAAAACGATCGACACAACGAATGCAGGGATCCGACGGGATTGCCCTCTGCCGGCTGGAGGACATTCCGGATCGCGCCGGACGGGGTTTCACCGTACAGCGGGACGGCCGCTCCCACGATGTTTTCGTCGTGCGAAACGGCGCCGCCGCTCATGCCTATCATAATGCCTGCCCGCACAAGGGACTGAACCTGGATTGGCGGAAGGAGCAGTTCATGGATGCGGAGGGCGAATACATCCATTGCTCGAATCACGATGCCCTGTTTCGCATCAAGGATGGTTTTTGCATCGCCGGTCCCTGCCGCGGCGCACGGTTGCGGCCGCTGCCCGTGGTGGTGAGGCCGGATGGTGGAATCGAGATCGCCTAGCCGGCGGGCGGAAACAACCACGGCGCCTGACGGGCGCGGCGGGCCTCGTAACGGCGGATGTCGCCGGCGTGCTCCAGCGTGATGGCGATGTCATCGAGACCGCGCCGCAGCCGCTCCTTGAGCGCGGGATTGAATTCAAACCGGAGCGCCTCCCCGGAAGGCAGCGTGACGGTCTGCCGCGGCAGATCGATCCTGAGCGTGTAGCCTGCCGCGGCCTGCACCTCCCGGAACAAACGATCGACCACCGCCGCCGGCAGGGTCAAGGCCAGGAGGCCGTTTTTGCAGCAGTTGCTGAAAAAGATGTCGGCGAAGCTCGGCGCGATCACGCAACGTATGCCGTAATCGAGCAGCGCCCACGGCGCGTGCTCGCGCGAGGAGCCGCAGCCGAAATTCTCGCGCGTGAGCAGCACGCTGGCGCCGCGGTAGCGCGGCTGGTTGAGCACGAAATCGCGGTTCAGCGGCCGCCGGCTGCAATCGGTGCCCCACTCTCCGCGATCCAGATAACGCCACTCGTCGAACAGATACGGCCCGAAGCCGGTGCGTCCCGTCGCCTTCAGGAACTGCTTGGGGATGATCTGATCGGTGTCGACGTTGGGTCGATCCAACGGCACGACCAGGCCTTCATGCTCGGTGAACGGTTGCATGGTCACAGAGACACATCACGCTTGCCAATTCCGCAAGTGTCAGTAGGAGAAAGCTGCCGCACGTCGGTGATGTGGCCGGCGATGGCGGCGGAGGCGGCCATCGCGGGACTCAGGAGATGCGTGCGGCCGCCGCTGCCCTGCCGTCCCTCGAAGTTGCGGTTGGAGGTCGAGGCGCAGCGCTCGCCCGGCGACAGCCGGTCCGGATTCATGCCCAGGCACATGGAGCAACCCGGCTCGCGCCATTCAAAGCCGGCGTTTTTGAAGACGCGATCCAGCCCCTCCTGCTCGGCCGCGCGCTTGACGAGGCCGGAGCCCGGCACCACCAGCGCCAGTTTCACGTTCTTCGCCACCCTCCTTCCACGCACCACCTGCGCCGCCGCACGCAGATCGCTCAGGCGCGAGTTGGTGCACGAGCCGATGAACACCTTGTCGATGGCGATGTCCGTCATCGGCGTGCCTGGCTTCAAATCCATGTATTTGAGCGCGTGGCGCATGCCCGCGGCCTTGACCGGATCCGACGTCATCGCCGGATCGGGGACGCAACCGTCCACCGGCGCCACCATCTCCGGCGAGGTGCCCCAGGTGACCTGCGGCGTGACCCCGGCGGCATCGATGCGCACCACCCTGTCGAAATGCGCGCCGGGATCCGAGTGCAGATCGCGCCATGCCGCGACGGCCTGATCCCACAACGCGCCCGTGGGCGCATGCGGGCGGCCGCGCACGTATTCGATGGTCGTATCGTCCACCGCGACGAGGCCCGCCCGACCGCCCGCCTCGATGGACATGTTGCACAGGGTCATGCGCTCCTCGAGGGACAGGGCGCGAATCGTTTCGCCGGCGTACTCGATGGTGTGGCCGGTCGCGCCCGCCGTGCCGATGCGGCCGATGATGTAGAGGATCAAATCCTTGGCGCTGACGCCGAAACCGAGACGACCCTTGACCTCGATGAGCATGTTCCCGGCCTTGCGCAACACCAGGCATTGCGTGGCGAGCACATGCTCGACCTCGGAGGTGCCGATGCCGAAGGCCCAGGCGCCCAGCGCGCCGTTGGTCGAGGTGTGCGAATCGCCGCAGACGATGGTCATTCCCGGCAATGAGGCGCCCTGCTCGGGGCCGATGACGTGCACGATGCCGTTGCGCGGGTCACGGATGTGGAAGCCCGGAATGGCCCATTCCCCGATGTTCTTCTCCAGCGCCTCCAGCTGCTTGCGCGAGATGGGATCCTTGATCACCGTTTGATCGTCGGTCGGGACGTTGTGATCGAATACGGCGAGATTGGCGTCCACGCGCCAGGGTTTGCGTCCCGCGAGCTTCAAGCCCTCGAAGGCCTGCGGCGAGGTGACCTCGTGCACGAGGTGCCGATCGATGTAAATCAACGCCGTGCCGTCGCCATAGTCGCGGACGACGTGGTCATCCCAGAGCTTGTCATAAAGGGTGCGCGGCGTCATACGGTTTCAATTCCAGTCGCCAAAAAATGGCGCGGTAGTATACCGCATAAAATCCCCCGCTCGGCGGCGACATGCGCGGCACTCGCCGCCCCCTTTGCAAAGGGGGCCACCAGTTGCGCCGCAACCGGTGGGGGGATTTCACGCATCAACGCGGGAAATAAGCTCCCTGGCTATTCGTCGGCGATCTTGATAATCGTCCGCCCCGTTTGCGTGCCGTTCAGCACGCCGGCAAACACCTGATCGAGATTCTCAAGACCCGCCTCGCGGGTGACGATTTTCTCCAGATGGCGCGGTTTCCAATCCGTCGCCAGCCGGCGCCAGATTTCAGCCCGCCGGTTCGCGGGGCATCCCGAGGCGGTGACGCCGATGAGACAGACGCCGCGCAGGATGAACGGCATCACCGTCGTGCGCAGCTCCGTGCCGCCGGCCAGACCCACGCTGCAAATGTTGCCCCACGGCCTCGTGGTGCGCGTGAGCCAGGCCAGCACCTCGCCGCCGACGTTGTCGATGGCGCCGCCCCAGATCGCCTTCTCCAGCGGCTGTGTTCCAAGGCTCAGCGTGTTGCGATCCAGAATCTCCGCCGCGCCCAGCGCCCGCAAATAGGCCTGCGCCCCGGCCTTGCCGGTCAGCGCCGTGACGGCATACCCCCGGGCGCTCAGGACGTCGATGGCGATGCTGCCCACGCCGCCGGTCGCGCCCGAGACCAGAAACGGCCCCGCCTCCGGGCGCTGGCCGTTTTCCTCCAGCCGCTGCAGGCACAGTCCCACGGTGAAACCGGCGGTGCCCAAGGCCATGGCCTCCCGCAGGCTCAGGCCCGCGGGCAGCGGCACCACCCACGCCGCCGGCACGCGCGCCATTCCGGCGTAGCCGCCGTCGTGGCCGGTGCCCAGTTCATGGCCGGTGACGATCACGCGATCGCCGCGCTTGAAGTCCGGCACCGCGGATGATTCCACGACGCCGGCCGCGTCGATGCCGGGGATCCTTGGAAAGGCGCGGATGATCTTGTTGCGGCCGGTCGCGGCCAGCGCGTCCTTGTAATTGACGCTGGAATAGCAAACCCGGATCACCACCTCGCCGGGCGGCAGCTGCTCAAAGCGCGCCGTCTCCAGGCGTCCCCTGACGCCGCCCGCCTCTTCATACACCCGGTATGCCCTGAAATTCATCCCTCACGACCCCGTCGATGGGAACTATCAATCATGCCAGCAGCCTAATTTTAAAGTCCGTCCCAAAAATACCATGGAACATGAAAACCGTTCGTACTGAGGTATCGAAGTACGAACGGAGTCTGGAATAAAATAAACGTTCGCCCTTCTATATATCAGGTCAGGGCAAACGGCATTCTTGAGATGAACTTTCGAAAATTCAAATTCCATCGACCATGCATTGTGCGCTAAACTTTGCGCCCCCTCCCGGCCTGGGAGGTTCATTTTATAATGAAAATCGCGGGTTGCCCGCTTGAGGAGAGCTCCATGAACGTAGCCTGCCGCATCCTGCTCTGTGCCGCCCTGCTGGCGCCGGTCGCCGCCCTGGCCGACTTCGACGAGGGCGTGGCCTATTACGCCCGTGGCGAGTACGACAAGGCCGCGCAGGTGCTCATCCCGCTTGCGGAGAACGCCAACCAGCCGATGGCCCAATATTTTCTCGGCGCCATGTACGCCAGGGGGCAGGGCGTGGAACAGAGCTACGAGCAGGCCGCCAAGTGGTATCGCAGCGCCGCCGAAAAGGGCATCGCACCGGCCCAGTATAAATTGGGATTGCTATACCGCGACGGCCGCGGCGTGCCCCACGACATGGAATATGCCTATGCCTGGTTCAGCGTCGCCACCAAGCTCGGCCATCAACTGGCCCCGGCGGCGATGAGCGCGGCGGAAGGCCAGATGGCCGCGTCTGAACTGGACGCGGCAAAAAAACTGTCGCAGGAGTTTATCCAGAAATACGCCATCAAACAGGAGGAAAAGCCGCCGGGCGTGGAGGAGCCTCTTCAGGGCCCGCCGCCCGCCCCGCAGCAATAGAGAGTTTCGATGCCCTCGCTCCGTTCGCCCTGATATGTAGAAGGGCGAACGGAGCGAGGGGCAAACCTAGCCGTTCGTACTGAGGCCTGTCCCGAAGTACTGAAGGGCCAAGTAGAACACCCGCGTTGCCCACAGTTTTGCAAAACTGTGGGCAACGTAAAATTAATGAGTCAGACAAAAAAACCGTTCGTACTGAGGTATCGAAGTACGAACGACATGTTCATGAGAACGCGCATGACATTCTGGGTTTACATTCTGCATTGTGCTGATGATTCGTATTATATCGGTCACACAGACAACCTGGAGAAACGGATGGACGAACACCGATCCGGCACAATGGGTGGTTATGTAAGTAAGCGACTGCCGGTCAAGATGGTTTGGTCACAAGAGTTCGTTACTCGTCCAGAGGCCCTTGCGGCTGAGCGACAGATCAAGGGGTGGAGCCGACGGAAAAAGGAAGCGATGATACGAGGCGATTGGAAACAAGTGCAGCGACACGCTTGGGGGACGAGAAATCCCCTGCCGGACCGCTTGAAATGATATTTGTCCTTCGACGTATTGGCCGTTCATGCTTCGATACCTCAGCACGAACGGCCAAGTTTACCCCTCGCTCCGTTCGCACTTCGATACCTCGGTGCGAACGGTTGAACAAAAAGCCGGGCTACGCGACCATGAGGCCGAGCAGCTTGTGGATGTTGTGCAGCGACGCCATGTGCAGATGGATGAGTTCGAGATAATCCTTCTTCAGCAGCATCTGGATCTGCGCCTCCGGCAGGGCCTTGAGCCTGCCGCGGTTGACGCACTGCAGGCCGGACAGGGCGAATTTCTCGCCGCTCTTCAACTCAACATTGGCCTGAATGGGCTCCAGAACGTTGAGTGATTTGAGCGTCTCGCAGAATTCCGTCGTGCGGGCGATGTGCACCTGGTAGTCCTTGAGAAATTCCAATGCGCGCTTGAGCTGCGGGCCGTCCTCGCCGTCCTTGGAGATCAGGCGCTCGCCCTCCTTGTCGCAGTTAAAACCGGGATAGCTTTCATCGATGCACACGGTGAACTGGGTGCCCTTCTCATCCGAGGCGAGGATGAAAGGGTAGCGCCGGACGTAGGCGGGAATATACCTGGCCTTCCAGGCGCCGTTCTCGCCGATGTAGAGATTCTGATTGTTGCGGATGCCGAGCAGCGCCAGCGGCAGCACGTCGCCCGCGGCGGTGCCGGCGAACACCACCGGATATTCCAGTATCGCCTGCGGAAATTCCACCGCGGCCACGAACACGCTGTTGGTCTCGCGCGCGAAGGAGAAGCCAGCCTCCGCCTTGATATAAAGATTGCGGTGCAGATCGCGGTTGAGCGGCACCAGTTTCTTGTAGAACAGCGGCAGCCGTATATCCGTGGGAGGGGTCTCCTTTCCGCCCTTTTTTTCGTCCTTTTTTCCAGCGTTCATTACGAACTTCTCCGATATCGCAGACGTGAGTGTGGTTTCAATAAATACCGTTCGTGCTGAGGTATCGAAGCACGAACGGCATTATAAAAAAGACCAATGATTTAGTAATTGCGATAGCGATGCGGGAGCGTGATGTCGCCGGCCCACGTCAGCCGGTTGCCCGCGCGCACGTCAAACCACTGATAGCTGCTGACGCTGGCGGGGATGAGCGGCAGGCGCAACGCCGACTCCTGATCGATGATCTCCTCCTCCTCGAGATGTTCCTCCAGCTTGGGCGCCGGTTTCGGAGCAGGTTTGGTCTCCGGCTTGGCTTCGGGCTTGGCCTCCGGTTTGGCCTCGGGCTTGGCCGGCGCCTCCTCCAGAGGTTGTTCGATCTCCAGATTCTCTTCGGGCAACTTAGGCGGCGCGACCTTGGGCGCCGCTTTCGTTTCGGCCTTGGGCGCGGCTTTGGGCGCCGCCTCCTCCTTCGCCGGCCCCAATTCCTCCTCCTCGGGGGACGGCTGCTCCTTCGCCGCTCCGCCCGTGGCGGGCTTGCCCGCCGGCGCGGCTTCCTTGGACGGACCCAACTCCTCCGCGCCGCCGCCCAAATCCTCCAGATTCTCCGGCGATTCCTCGGCCTCCTGCTGCTCCTTCTGATAGGCCTCCAGTTCCGTGCGGTAGCTGCGGAAATTCTCCAGCTCCTTCTGGAAGCCGGCGATGAGCGTGTCGGCCTTGGCGGGCTCGATCTTGTTGTCCTCCTTGTTCTTCACCAGCTCGCCGATGCGCGTCTCCAGACCGCTGATGAGCTCGTTCAACTGGTCCATCGTGACGCTGGGGGCGCAGCCCTCGAGGTCCTCGCACTGCGAGATGTCCATGGCGATGCCGTTGCCGACGACGCCGAACAGCGTCAGCTCGGTCTCGAACAGGCCGGTGTCGAGGTACTGCAACAGCGTGTTGGCCGACAGCGCCGCGCCGGGGTTGGAGAAGGTCAATTGCTGGAATTGCAGATTGACGCCGAACACGCTGCCGATGTTGTTCGGATCGAAGCCGAACACCGACTGGAACGATCCTTGATCGATCGGCGTCGCCTCGGTCTTGGCAAAGCTGGGATCGCCCTGCGAGGTGTCGCCCTGGAACAGCGCGATGCCGCCGAAATTGAGATCGAGGCTGATATTCTGCGATCCTTGGAGATTGTTATTGGCGATCAAGAGCAGATTGCCGGCGGTCAGCGTCGTCGGTGCGGTCGCTGTAATCGTGCCCAGCGGCGACGTTCCCACCGAGGCGATGACGATGTGTCCGCTGCCCCCCGCGGTGCCGGCCGCCACGTTGCCGCCCGCGAGCTGGACGTCATTGCCGAGCAGCATGATCGAGCCGCCAGTGACGATGCTCGAATCAACGGTCAGTATGTTGGTATTGGTGGTCACCACCGTGCTGTTGGTAAGAGGCAGCGTCGCGGTCGGCGCAACCGTGCCGCCGATCACGAAGTTGCCGGTGAAGCCCGTCATCGTCGGCAGCACAAGCCCGCCCGGACCCACGGTCAAATCGACGCCCTTGCTGCCCGGCACCGTCAACGAGGCCGTGTGGTCGGTCTCTCCGCTGCTGGTAATGCTGGTGGCCAGCGGCACGCCGGCAACGAAGTTCCAGGTATCATCGCCACTGCCCGTGTCCAGCGTGCCGTTGATGGTCTTGGTGACGTTATAGGTGTCGTTGCCGGCCCCGGCAAACACACTGTTGTTCACGGTCCCATTCACATTCAGGGTGTCGTTGCCGTTACCCATATCTATACTGCCGTTGACGATGCCGCCCGCGGCAACAGTAAAGGTGTCATTGCCGTCGTTGCCGCTGATATTTCCGTTAGCCACACCGCCGGCATTGATGTTGAAAGCATCGTTGCCGGCGCCGCCGTTGAGCGTTTCGCTGATCGTGCCGGTAACATTGAACGTGTCGCCGCCGCCTCCCGCATTCAGCGTCTCGAAACCCGAGAAGGTAAGCGTGTTACCGCTGGTATAAGTTTCCGGATCGCCGTTCAGGGTCCAAGTGCCGGCGGCGGACTGGCCGGTCAGCGAATCCGAACCCGTGCTGCCCACCAACACATCAATGTTCTTGAAGCCACCCGTGCTGGTGGCGGTGCCCTGGAAGCCGACGTTGGGCCCGGTGCCTGTCAATACGATGCTCACCGGATTGCCGCCGTTGCCGGAATAATCAAGGGTATTCGTGCCCGCCGTCCCGCCGTCCACCGTGCCGCTTACCGAGCCGCCTTTGAAGTTGAAAGTATCGTTGTTGGCGTTACCGGTCAGATTTTGGATATTGGTGAAGGTGCCACCCAAGCCCGTGACAGTACCGCTGTTGACGCCATTGATGTTCCAGGTATTGGCGACATTATCGCCCTTCAGCGTATTGGTGCCGCCGCCGCCGTCGATGTTGCCGGACAACGTGCCGCCCGAGAACGTGATGGTGTCGGTCAGGCTGTCGCCGACAATATTGGCGAAATTGGTGAACTGGACCGGGCCATTGCCGATGTCGAGGGTGAAGTCATCCGCTCCATTGATGACCCAGCTATTATTGGTGCCCGCCGCCGCCGTCAGGGTGTCCGTCGTATTGCTGCTGATCACGGCGTTGATGTTGTCGAAACTTCCCACCGTGGAGATCACGTCGCCTTTCAAGCCATCTGTGGAGCCGGTGCCGGTAACGGTGACGTTACGGCCGGTGGTATAGGCGGAGAGGTCAAGGGTGTCGGTTCCCGCCCCACCGTCGATCTTCCCGCTGATGCTCGTCGTGTCCTGGAAGACGAAATCATCCTTGCCAGTGCCGCCAGTCAGGTTCGCAATGCTGCTGAAGGTGAAGATGCTATTGATGTTACCCGCATCGGAGCCCGTGATTGTCCAGGTGTTGTTATTGTTGTCACCGACAAGCCTGTCATTGGCGTTGCCGCTGCCAACCAGATCGTCGATGTTTTTGAAGCCGCCGGTGATGCTGGTGGCCGAGCCATCGTAACCGTCAGTACCGCCGACGGCTGTCAACGTCACGGTGACGGCGCCGCCACCGTTGCCGGAATAATCCAATGTATCGACGCCGGATGCGCCGTCGATCACGCCGGATATCGAACCGCCGGTGAAATCGAAGGCATCCGTGTTATTCCCGCCCGTCAGATTTTCGATGCTGCTGAAGGCGAAGCCGTTCACGTCGCCGGAATCCGCGCCGGAGATCGTCCAGGTGTTGGCGATATTGTCGCCAATCAGCGTGTCACTGCCGCTCTTGCTTCCCACCAGATCGTTGATGTTGGTGAAGCCATTGGCGCCCCCGCCGTTGATCAGGGGCGCTGAACTATTGGACAAATCCACCGTGATGGGGCCGGCAAGGGCGGAGTAGTCGAGCGTGTTGGTGCTGCCGGCGCCGCCGTCGATCGTGCCTGATATCGAACCGCCGGTGAAATCGAAGGCATCATTGCCGGTGCCACCCGCGAGGTTCGCGATCTGGCTGAACGTCAAAGTGGAGGTACCGTCAAAGACCGTGCCTGCATCCGCGCTGGAGATCGTCCAGGTGTTGTTATTGTTGTCGCCGGTCAGCAGGTCGTTGGCGTTGCCGCTACCCACCAGCACGGCGATGTTGTCAAAAGTACCGACAATCGTGCTGCTCTCGGTGCCGGCATAGCTGGTGGCAACTTTGCTGCCGGGCCCAGTCAGGGTGACGGAGATGGGGCCGGCGTTGCCGGAGTAGTCCAGCGTGTTATTGCCGTCGCCGCCATCGATGTTGCCGCTGACCGAGCCCGTCGTGAATTTGAAGGTGTCATCGCCGCCACCACCGGTCAGGTTCGCCACCTGGCTGAAGTTCAAGGTGGACGTGCCGTCGGTCACCGTGCCTTTGTCCGGGTTGGTGATCGTCCAAGTGCTGTTGTTGTCATCCCCCGTCAGCGTGTCGCCCAGATTGCTGCCCTTCAGCACGGCGATGTCATCGAATGAACCGCCGATGGTGCTGGCGGTGCCCGCGAAGTTGCGGTGGACGTGCTGCCCGGGCCCGTCAGCGTCACTTGGACCTTGCTGCCGTAGCCGGAGAAGTCCAGCGTATTGGTGCCGCCCTCGCCCTCGATATCGCCGCCCACCGAGCCGGTGCCGGTGAAGGCAAAGGTGTCGTTGCCGCTGCCGCCGGTCAGGTTGGGGAAACCAGCGAAGGTGAAGGCGCCGCCGTTGACGTCGCCGCTGTTGGCGCCGGAGATGGTGAATGTATTGGTGCCGCTGTCTTTCTCCAGCGTATCGTCAGTGCCATTACCCACGAAATCCGTGACGTTGGTGAAGGTGCCGCCGAGCACGGTCACGCTGTTGCCATTGACGCCGCTGATGGTGCCGTTGGTGAGGTTCACCGTGTGGGCGATGCCGGCGATCGCGGAAATGTCGATGGTGTTGTGAGTCACGGCGGTCCCGCCATCAATGCCGCCGCCACCGCCCGGCCGGTTCAGGCTCCCGTTGTTCTGGAACACAAACGTGTCATCGCCCGTGCCGCCGGTAAGCGTGTCGATATTCCTGAATCCGCCGCTCAACGTTCCCTGAAGCACACCACCGCCGAGATCGGTGCCATCGCTGTTGGTCAGCGTACCCTTGTTCGCGCCGGTAATCGTCCAGATGTTGGTGAAATTATCGCCCGTGATCGTGTTGATATCCTGGGCGGTGCCGCAGCCGGAGGAACTACAGCCATCGATATTGACGATGGCTGCATTGCTGTTGAACAAGGCGCCGCCGGCAAGAATGAAGTTGTCCCTCGCATTGCCGCCGCCCAATGCGAAGCTGTTGAACGTGAACGTGCCGCCCACCTGGACTGTGAAGTTGCTGCCTATGGTGTAGGACTTCAAGTTGCCGGAATTTTTTCCGTCGATGGTCCAGATGTTATCCAGATCGGGCCCCTGCAAACCCGTGCCATTGCCATTCAAATTGTTGATGTTGTCGAAGGTGGTGGTGAATATCGGCGGGCCCACGGTGTCATGGAAATTGCCTTTCACGCCGTCCTTCGTGCCACCGGACGCGTTCAGCGTGGTGAAAATAGTCTGGCTGGTGAGGCCGCTGAAATCCAGGGTGTCATTCCCCAGATCACCGTCCACATTGCCTTTCAGGACCGCGGTGCCGGTGAAGGTAAAGGTGTCATCAGACCCCGCGGTGCCGAAGGCATCGAAGTCCGAGAAATTATTCTTGAAGTTCACCGAGGTCGTGGTGATGGACGCGGGCGCGAATGTAATGGAGCGGTTGATATTGGTCACGCTGGTCACGCCGTCGACCACAAAGCTGCCGTCCGTCACCAACACGAGGCCACTGGCAGCGATGCGGCCCACTTCGCCATCATCAATCTGCATATTGCCGTTGGCGGTGGCGCCTAAGCCAATACCGGTGTTGGCGGATTCAGTAATCGTGGTAGCGCTGGCGGTGCCGCTGTTCAAATTGCCGTTCAACGCCAAATCTGCGGCAGTAATATTTAGCGCCGCGCCCGTCGCCGCCGCACCCGTGGTCGCCAGCGTGACGCCGCCGGCCACCGTGAAAGTGCCGGTGCCATCGGCGTTGGTGTCGGCGTCGATGGTGGTGGCGCCGCTTGTGGTCAGACTCTGATTCAGCGTCAGTCCGTTCTCGGAGTCGAGCGTCAGACCGCCGGACCCCGTCATCGCGCCATTGGAACTCAGCGTCAGCGTGCCGGTCGTGCCGGTGCCGTCGCCCGCCGCCACCGTCACCCCACTACCAAAACTAATCGCGCCGGCAGTGGCCGTCAGCGACAGATTCGTGTTTTTGGCCGTGGAGACGCCCGCATTCACCGCAACATTGTTGGCGCCAGTGGCGCTCAAGCCATTGGCGAAGGTCGAGGCGCCGCCGCTGAAGGTGATGTTGTGACCGCCCGTCAGCGTGACCAGTCCGGTGTTGGTCGTCGCGCCCGTGGTCACGCCGTCGACCGTCATGTCGCCGGTCGCGCCGGTGGTCACAAAGGTGGTGCCATTGGCGGTGATGTTCGTCAGCTCGGCGTTGCTCACCGTCATCTGGCCCGCCGCTGCCCCCAGTCCCAGCGTGCCGTTGTTGGAGACGGTAATGGTGGTCGCCGCGCCGCCGCTGTTGAGCGCACCCGTGCCATTCAGCGCGAGATCGGCGGCGGTGACGTTGAGCGTGTTGTTGCCGGTGTTGACACTCTTGCCCGTGGCTACAGTCAGAGTACCCGTGCCATTATTATCGAAATCAGCATTGATGATGGTTTGAACGGTAGTCGCAATATTCTCATTAACGGTGATACCGCTATTAGCTTCCAACTGCGCATTATAGGATCCGGCGCTAATCCCGGTGACACCATCCACCGCACCCACCGTAAAGCCACCGGTGGCTCGAAAATGCACATGATTTGGGGCGTTGATTGCCAATGTGGTCACTTGGTTGGTGTTACCAGGGGAATACAGCAATACACCAGTCCCAGCCGTGATTGCCAGATTGGTCACCTGAATTCCATTGGAGAAACCGTACACATATCTGCCACTGATGAGATGTAAATCGGTGACATTCGCCGGCGAAATATCCCCTCCATTAATGGAGATATGACTCGCACTGGCAGAACCTATGCGCAAAGTGGTTGCCGTAATGTTGTCGAGTTCGGCATCGGTAAATGAGAGTCTCCCTGCCACATTGCTGCCCAATCTGATAAGCCGGTTGGCGCTGAACGGCTGCAAGGTCACAATCTGCGTGGCCGCGGTGATGGTGCCGTAGATGCTCATGTTGTCGGCAGTCGCCGTGACGCCGCCGCTGGTGGTCTTTACATCGGCACTGGAATTGATGGTAAAGGTCTGGTTGGCGCCATTGGCGTTGATGGCCACCGCGCCGCTGGCATTGATATCGCTGGCAGCGGCGGTATCAGTAACCTTGATATTCCCGGTGGTGGCCGTAAGCGTCAACGCACCTGAGGTGATGCCGTTCACCCCATCCACGCTGCCTACACTGAAGCTATTGGCGTCGGTGTAGGTGACCGACTGACCTGCATCGTTGATCGCCAAGGTTGAGACGTCGGTGTTCGACTTGGTGATGGTGATCGTACCGCCGGCATCGACCGCCAGATTGGACACGATGAGAGTACCGCCGCTGCCGGTGGTCGCGGTCACGGTGCTGCCGGTGATGAGGTGCAGGGTACTGGTGCCGGCCGGCGTGATGTCGTTGCTGACGGTGATGGCGCCGGAGGCGCTGGCGTCGTTGCGGCCCACGCGCAGGGTATTGACGGTGAACCTGTCGATCTCCGCGTCGGACAATTCCAGCGCCGCCGCGACGTCCGTTGTCGAGCCCAGATTGATGGCGCGGCCCGCCGTCGCATTTTCCAAAGTGGCGGTGCCCGCGGTGATGGTGTTGTTGACCAGCATCCGGTCGGCGGCGAAGACCACGTCGTCGATATCCAGATTGGAGGCGCCGGAGATGGTCAGCGAATTGCCGCCGGTCACCGTGACAGTGACGTTGGTTTTGTCGGCATCGGTGGTGTCCAGCGTGCCAACATTCAATGGACCCGTGGTGGAGATCACGTTGATCTCCCCACCGGTGCCCGTGCCGGTGGCAGTGGCATTGAGCTGGCCTTGCGTATTTGTGGCGCCTCCACTAGCGAGCGGAATGGATATATCCAGAGGCTGAGTGCTGACGCCAGCGCCGGCATCGTAAGCTATCTCAGCAGCTGTCAGGCTTAAATTGCCGGTCGTCGCTGTAGTGCCTCCACCGCCGCCGGAGGTGGCGTTGCCGATGATCAACTTACCGCCGGTGCTTTTGATCAGGCCTGTCCCGCCGGCAGTGACCGTAATGGCACCAGATTGAGCGCTGTTCCCGGCGGTAGCGGTGGCGTTACCAGTCTTGACATCATTAGCCAGCGTTATATCTCCGGATTGGGTGCTTATACTGACAAATCCAGTGCTGGCAAAACCTGCACCGGGACTGTTGTTCGCGGTGTGAATTCCGACCTCCTGGAATCCGCCGCTATCAACAGTACCAACGGTGAAGCCACCAACATTATTCAAAAATTGGAATCGGCCGGGGGATAGACCTGTGGTAGAACCTGCCAGCGTACTGACATTGTTGGTGGTGCTATTTAAATACACACCCTGCCCGGCGGTGACAGCCAGATTGGTCACCTGAACACCATGATTACCGACGAGGCCATCATAAACAAATCTGGTGCCGGTCAGGTGCAGATTGGTAATCTGCGCCGGAGAAATATCACCATACCTGATTCTGATGCGGTACCCGCTGATACGCAGGGTGGTGGCTTTGATGTTGTTGAGTTCGGTATTTGAGAGATCAAGACGCCCCGCGGCCGCATTGCTGCCAAGTTGGACGTTTCGGCTCGCAGTAAACGTCTGCAGGTTCACCGCCTGGCCGGTGGCGGTGATGGTGCCGTAAATACTCATGTTGTCGGCCTTGACGTAAACGCCGCCGCTGATGGTCTTGACGTCAGAGCCTCCAGTAATGGTAAAGGTTTTGTTGGCGGTGTTGACGTTGATGCTCACCTTGCCGGTAGCGTAGACGCCGGGATTGAAGACGGTGATGTCGCCGGCATTGGAGGTCAGCGTCAGCGCGCCGGTCTTGGTGGTGTTCACGGTATCCACCGGCGCCACGCCGAAGGTCGCGTTCTGACTGAAGCTGACGGTCTTGCCGGGATCGTTGAAGGCGACAAAATTGACGGTGTTGGCGCCGTTGACGATGTTCACCGCGCCGTTGGCCTCCACCGCTAGATTGGGAACGTTGATGCCAAATCCGCCGTTCGCCGTCACCGTGCTGTTGGTGATGAGGTGCAAAATATTGGTATTGGCGTCCGTGGTGATATTCGCATTGGAGACACCGATGGCGCCGGCAGTGGCGCTTCCGATGATGAGTGTACTGGCCCTGACACGTCCAATCTCAGCGGCGGACAATTCCAGATTGGCGTCGGTGACCGTACCCAGATTGATCAGCACGCCCGCCGTGCTGTTTTGCAGGGTGGCCTTGCCCTTGTTTGAGTCGAAGGAAATGGTGTTCTGGATGTCCATCTTGTCGGCGGTGAGCACCAGATTGTCCTGATCGAGGCTGGAGGCGCCGGAAACCGTGAGCAGGTTGCCGCCGGTGACGGTGACCTTGACGTTGGTGGTGTCAGCATCCGTGGTGTCCAGCGTGCCGATGGTCAACGGGCCGCTGGAGGAAACGTTGATCTCACCGGCGGTGCCCGAGCCCGTGGCCGTGGCGTTGAATTTGCCCTGAACGTTGGCGGTGCCGCCGCCGGTTCCCGCCGCCATGGTCACCGCGAGCGGCACCACGCTGGTGCCGGCGCCGGGATCGCCGGCGATTTCCGCCGCGGTCAGCGACAAATCGCCGGTGGTGGCGGTGCTGGCGCCGCCGCTGGCCGTGGCCGAGCCGATCACCAGGCTGCCCAGACCGCTCAGGTTGTTCGCGCCGACGTTGATCGAGATGGAACCGGAAGTCGCGTCGAAACCCGCCGTCGAGGCGGTGGCATTACCCGTAGTCACGTTGTTGCTGAACGTTATGCCGCCCCCTGATTGCAGCGTGATGCTGCCCGTGGTGGCGGAGGCGCCGGCATTGGTGACATTGGCGGTACTGATCCCGGTGACGCCATCAACACTGCCGACGGTGAAGCCATTGGCGTCGTTCTTGAAGGTGAAACTGTTGCCACCGCCCGTTACTGAAGCGGCAATCGTATTCACGTCCGTGCCCGCATTG
The DNA here is from genome assembly GCA_021324815.1 of Gammaproteobacteria bacterium. Taxonomy (GTDB): domain Bacteria; phylum Pseudomonadota; class Gammaproteobacteria; order JAJPIJ01; family JAJPIJ01; genus JAJPIJ01. The sequence continues at coordinate 24,854 of JAJPIJ010000046.1, read as the reverse complement.
GTGAGATTCACCGCTCCCGCGGAGGTAATCGCCAGCCCGGAAACCTTGAGCGCGGCGGTGTCGGTGATCGTGCTGTTGGTCAGCAGGTGCAGGTTGGTGATGGTGGGCGTCGTCAACTCATCAATGTTGCTGCTGATGGTGATCGCGCCCGCGGTGGCGGAGCCCACGCGCAGCGTGGTCGCGGTGACATTATTTATTTCAGTGTTGGACAGTTCCAGCGTGTTGGCGGCGGCATCCGTCGCGCTGCCGAGATCGATGGCGTCGGTCGACACCGGCTTCAATGTTACGACCTGACCCGTGGCGGTGATGGTGCCGTTCAACACCATCTTGTCGGAGGTGACGGTGACACCGCCAGAGATGGTCCTGACGTCCGCACTCGCATTAATGGTGAAAGTCTGATCGTTGCCGTTGGCGTTGAGTGCCACGGCGCCCGTCGCGTCGATGTCATGGGCGGCAGCGGTATCCGCCACGGTGATGCCGCCGGTGGTGGCGGTAAGCGTTACGGTCGAACCGCTGATGCCATTCACACCGTCCACTGTATCGACCGTGAAGCCGTCGGCCTCTGTGAAAGTGACACTCTTGCCGGCGTTCGAGATGGCCAGTTTGCTGACAGCCGTGGTGGCGTCAGTAAAGTTGATCGTGTTGCCAGCGGTGATGGCAAGATTGTTCACCACTATGCCGCCCGCCGTGCCGGTGACCGTGCTGCCGGTCGTGAGATGCAGGGTGGCGGGCCCGGGAGTCACGTCCGCGCTGACCGTAATCGCGCCGGTATTGCCGTCGCCGATCGCCAGCACGCCGGTGGTGGCTATCGTTTTTAATTCGGTGTCGGACAGTTCCAGCGTGTTGGCGGTGGTGTCCACCGCGCTGCCGAGATCGATTGCCGTGCCATTGGTCTTCTGCCGCAACGTCACTGTCCCCGCGCCACCCTGAACCTGGTTAAGGTTGCCCGTGCTGCCCAGTTTCATGACATCAGCGATGAGCGTCACCGCCGTCGCCGTGGCCCCGCCGCCATTGGTGATCGTGGCGTTGAGCGCAGTGTTGTCCAGTGTGCCCGTGCCCGCGTCGATCGTCACCCCGCCCGGACCCGTGATTGTCGATTGGTTGGTAACACCCACACCGGTGAGGAGGACGGTGCCCGTGCCACCCGCCGTCACGGCGGTCGTTGCCGTCAGGGTGGCGCCCGACAAGATATCGATATTGCCACTGACAGTCGTGACGGCGCCCAGGCTCAAGGCGCTTGGGGAGGTCAAATAAATACCCGCGTTTGCTCCGGTAGTCGCCGCCGCGAGCAGACCTTGAACATTCGTCGCGCCCCCGGACGCGGTACCGGTGGTCACCACTTGCCGGGTCGCGGCTGTGCCGTTGTTGATTTCATCGGCGCTCGTCAGCGAGATCGTACCCGCCGTTACGGTGTCTTCGGTCGCGCCCGAGCGGGAAGCGGCGCCGATCTGGAGCGCGCTTGTCAAATTTGAGAGTTTGATCCCGCCCGTCCCGCTGGTGCCGGCCGTGACATTGATATTGCCGCTCGTCACCGTGTCCGCCCCGCCCGCGGAGCCGCCGCTCAAGGTGGCGGTGCCGGTGATCAACTGCCCCGCGCCGGTGACGTTGGTTTTGGAGGTGACACTGATGGTGCCCGACGTCACGGTATCCACTCCCCCCGTGTCAGTCGCACTGGCGGCACCGGTGGTGACGTTGTTGGTGATGGTGATGTCACCACCACTGGATAGAGTAATGCTACCCGATGGCGTGCCGCTTGCCGCGGAATTGGCGGTGGTGATGCCGGTGATGCCGTCCACCGTGCCGACCGCGAAGCCATCGGTCTCATTCTGAAAAGTGAAACTCTTGCCCACACCGGTCAGGCTTGCCGCCAGCGTGCCAACGTTGGTTGTGACCGCGGTAAAACTTGCCGTGCCGGTGGTCTCAACCGCCAGATTGCCACTGCCGCCATTCACCACGATGCCGCCCAAGGCCGCGGTTACATCGCCATTGTTGATAAGATGCAGGCTGGTGATATTCGTCGGAGAAACGTCAGCGCTAACGGTGATGGCGCCGGCGGTGGCGGAGCCGATGCGCAGTGTCGTGGCGGTAATGTTATTAAGTTCGGTGGAAGACAGTTCCAGAGTATTGACGGCAAGATCTGTTGTACTGCCGAGATTGATGGCGTCGGTGGAGACCGGCTTCAAGGTGACGATGTTGGCGGGGGTGGCATCCGTATCGGTAATCGTGCCGGTAAGCACCATCTTATCGGCGATCACGGTGATGCCGCCCGTCGTCGTGTTGACGTTCGCGCCACTGTTGATGGTGAACGCGGTGTCGTTGGCATTCAGGGTGATCGTAATGTCGCCAGCTGCGTCCACATCGTGTCCGCTGGCGGCGCTGGTGTTGGCCACCGTGATGGCGCCGGTGGAAGCGGTCAGCGACACCGTGCTGGTGTCGGAATGCACGCCGAAGACGCCATCCACGTCGTTCACGGTGAATGAATTTGCGTCTTGATAAGTGATGCTGCCGGTAGCGTGAATGGCCAGATTGGTGACGTTAATCTCACCATCGTTGTCAACCAGACTGACGGTGCCGCCCGCCTCAATGGCCAGGTTGCCGGCGCCATTATTGACTTCGAGACTATTGCCGAGCGCGCTGTTGCTTACCGAACCGCCGGTAATCAAATGCAAGTTAGTGATGCCCGTGGGATTGACCGTATTGGCAGTTACCGAAATGTTGCCTGAATTATTGTCACCAATGATGAGGGTGGTCGCGGTGATGCGATTCAATTCGGTATTCGACAATTCCAGCGTGTTGGCGGTCGTGTCCACCGTGCTGCCCAGATCGATCTTGTCCCCCGTGTCGGCGGTGCTTTCCGGCCGCAGGGTCACCACACCCGCGGTGATGGTGTTGGCGATATTCATCTTGTCCGCGCTGAAAATAACGTTGTCGGTATCCAGGGACAAATTGTTGCCCACGGTGAGCAAGGTATCATTGCCGGTCAGTAGGATTCTGACGTTCTGCGACGAACCAGCGTTCGTAGCGAGTGTGTTCAGGATCAACGCTTCGCCGGAGGTGACAAAAATGCCGCCGGCATCACCCGCGCCGCCAGTGGTGGTCACCGACAACGTGCCGGCGTTCAACGTCGCGTTCCCGGCGCTGCTCGTCGTGCCGAATCGAACGTCAACGGCGCCATTGGTGCCGTTGCTGGACAGGCTGGCGGCGCTGGTAACGGTAATATTGCCGACGGTGGCCACGTCACTGTTATTGTTATCAGTGGTCATCGTGGCATTGCCCGTGCGCAAGGCATCCGTGGCCGACAACTGAATCGCGCCACCTGCTTTTAATGTAATCGTTCCAGAGGTTGCCGTTTCATTGGCGGCGCCGCCGGTGTTACCGTCACCCGTGGCATCGCCCGTTGTAAACGCTCCACTGCTGATGATCTTCCCCGCGGTGCTGGTGACGTTGATGTTGCCGGAGGTGCCGTTGGAAAAGCTGGAGTTCGCCACCCCGGTTGTCAAAGCCGCCTGAAGATTGGTGTCGCCCGTCGAGGACAGCAGGATGATGTCGCCGGTGGTGTCATCATCGCCGTTACCGTTGCCTCCCGATGCTCCGCCGGTGGTCATGGTGCCGCTGCCGTTGGAGGAAATGGCCGTCCCGGAAATATCGATCTTGCCGGAGATGGCGTCTTCCGTAGCAGAAACCGCGTCCCCGGTTTTGATCGCCGCGTTGACAGCTACGGTCGTCCCCGCGGTAATGACCACCTTGCCCGAAGTACCGAAATCACCGTTCGAGGTGGTGGTGGCACCGCCCGTCGTCACCGCAGCGCCGAGGCTGATAGTCGTCCCGCCGGTGGTGTCCAAAGTAATGTCGCCGCTGGTCGCGTTGTTGCCACTGCCGGTGCCGCCCGATGCCGTGCCGGTGGTCAGGGTGCCACTGGCGCCCGAGGTAATACTGCCGCCCTTAATGGAGATCGATCCTGTCGTGGCGGTGTTGTTCGAGGTGGTGGCATTGCCGGTGGTGACAGCGGCATTGATGGCCACGGCATTTGTGGCGGTTAGAGAAATGCTGCCGCTGGTCTGCGCGCCCGTGGCGTTGAGAGTACCCGTGGTCAGCGCGCCATTGACGGTGATCGCGCCGTTGCCGGTATTAAGTGTAATCCCGCCCGTGCCGGTGGTAGTGAGCTTGCCCACCGTGATATCGCCGGTCTTGGTGCCGGAAGTGCTGCCGTTAATTGTAATCGAGCCGGTTCCCGAAGTTTTTACTTCCAGTGCGTTACCGTTGGTGCTGGTGGTGAGATCGATTACGCCTGCGTTCGTCCCATTCTGAATTTCCAGCGTCAGGTTTCTGTTGTTTTGCAATACGATGTCACTGTTCGTGAACGTGCCGCTGGTCGTAATCGAGTCTGTGGCTTGTAGTTTGATATCCGCATTGAGATTTTCAATTTCAGACTCGAAAACTGTCGTGGGGGAGGTATCCGCGAACGTGATGGTTCCCGCGGTACCCGATGGATTCCCTTTGAACGTGTTGTTACCGTCGGCAGCACCGTCACCAGTACCGCCCGTAATCGTGATGGTCGCGGGGTCGAGCAGCAGAGTCCCGTAATCACCCGTTATCGATGAAAGATCGACCACGCCGCGGAAAGTCAGATTGTTTTTACCGGACACCTCGGCAAAGCCGCCGGCTCCTGATTCAGCACCGCCTTTCGCGGTAATGCCGCCATAGTATTGCGTGGTTTCATTCGACCAGACGATGACCTTGCCGCCGTCGCCGCTCTTGATCGCGTCGGCCTTGATGTTTGCGCCTTGAGCCACATAGGTATAGGTGGCGTTCTGCACATTTGGATTGCCGCCATGCTGATCGCCGCCGATGAGCGCCGTGCCGCCGCCGAGTTCGCCGGAGACGTCGACGACGGATGTGTCGAGCAGGCCGACCTTGTCGCCGAGCACCTGCACGGTGCCGCCCGCGCCGCCGGCGGCGGAGCGCGCCGTGGTCTGGCTGGCGCTGGTCAGCAGCGTGGTGTCGGTGGACTGGATCGTGACGTTGCCGCCGTTGCCGTGCGCGGCATCGGCATTGATGGTGCCGGACTGCGTGACGTTTTCAGCTGAGAGCTGCACCGTGCCGCCGTTTGCCCCCTCGCCCCCGCCCTCTCCCGCAAGGGGAGAGGGAGTGGAAGTCTCACCGGAGGCATCGAGCGTACCGCTGTTGACCACCGACGAGCCGGGGCCGTCGGCCACCAGGCGGATGGTGCCGCCGCTGTTGTCGATGCGCGCGGCCTTGATGACGCCGCTGTTGTTGACGACGTTGGTGAACACGTTCGCGGCGGTCCTGCCGGACATCACCACCATGCCGCCGTTGGCCTCAATGGTGCCGCTGTTCGACACCGCATTCTGGGCACCGGTGGGGTTGTCGAGCACGCCTTCATCGATGGTGAACTGGAGCAGTCCGTCGCCGTCGAAGTCGAGCGTCATCTTGCTGCCGGAGACGAGGTTCACCCGACCGGCGGTGGCGATGATCACGCCCTCGTTGCTCACGGTCTTGCCGGCGAGCGTCACCGAGCCGCCGGTGGCGGCTTCAATCAGGCCCTGGTTGACGACCGCGCCGTTGGCCATGCTGGCGTCGAGCTTGTAGTTGCCGGCCATGAAGTCGTCGACATTGACGCGCGCGGCGGCGGCCACGAGGCCGGCGACGTTGACCCGCGCGTTCGGCCCGAAGATGAGTCCGTTCGGGTTCATGAGCAGGATCTGGCCGTTGGCGCGGATCTGCCCGTATATCTGCGAGGCGCTTTGATCGAAGATCTGGTTCAGCGCGGTGGCGGTGACGTTGGGCTGGTTGAACTGCACCAGCTCGTTGGCCTTGACGTTGAAGGTCTGCCAGTCGATGGCGAGATTTTGCGAATTCTGGGTGATGAGCGTGGTGGTGGCGTTGGGCGTGGTGATGTGGCCGGTGCCGCCGACCACCTGCCCGCCCGTCGGGTTGGCCAGCACCACGCCGCTGCCGAGGCTTAAGAGCAATCCCGCCGGCAGCAGCGCCGCATGAATGGAAGCCGCGAGCGGGTGTCGGGGTTGAGTCGGTGCCGGCGAAATGGAGCTTCCCCGCCGCGCTGGGAGAGACTTCCTGGATCGGTGTGTCGTCATCTTGCGCTAGGCCTCGTAACTATAGAACGCCGTTGGGCATTTCACCTGCGGGCATCCTGCCTCCATTGTTGTCATTTCGCTCTCGTTTATTTAAGTAATCGTAATCAGCTTGGCCGCGGTTTTCTGTGAACTGTTTCACACGCGCCTAGAAGAAATAGTTCATGTCGAGCCAGAACTGGGGCGTGCGCCGGTTGATGTCCGGCGTGGCGCTGTTGGCGGCCTTGGTGGTGGGCAATGCCCCCGGTCCGCTTGCGGGCATGGCCACCGTGAACTTGGACGTGAAAACGTTCGTGTTGGCGAACGAAAGGGCCAGGCCTATGGCGTCATAATCCCCCGAGGCGACATCCGTTTTCAGCGGCTCGTTCAGCTCGCCGTAGGCGATGTCGTAGAACACGGAAAATTGCAGCAGCTCGCCCCAGGTCTTGCCGCCGAAGGCGGGCTTGTCGGCGATGCCCGGGGCGTTGATGAAATACTCCGCCGAGAAAAAGATGGCCTTGTCAAACAGCACGTCGGTGGGCGGGTAGGCGCGCACGTTGGTGGGGCCGCCGACGGCGTATTGTTCGAGCGGCACCAACAGGTCGTCAGACCACTGGCCCTCGGTCCGCAGCAGCAGGGACTGGCCCTTGAAGAAGTCGGGCTTGTTGAGCCATTTGCCGAAGACGGACATGCTTTGCAATCGGGAGGCGGAAACAAAGAGCCTGTCGAACTCGCCGGAGGCGAAATTGCCGGAGACACCGCGGCGGCTGGGCCGGTTGTTGGGTCTGGAGTTGTTGACGTCGTTTTGATCACCCATGGCGCCGAGGAAATTGGGGAAGCCGTGGCTGTATTCCACCTGCGCCGTATTGAGGCCCGCGAAACGGCTGTCCACGGAATCGAAATTGATGTCGGTCGTCACCATCGCCAGATCATCGCGGCTGATGTCGCGAGGGCTGGTCGGGGTGCCCACGTGGGTGATGGATTGCTTGCGCTCGATGCCCACCTTGGCGGAGAAGTTCAACTGCCGGCTGCGGATGAACGAATGCTCGATGTCCACGTGGGAGTTTTCCGTCTTGCCGGAGAGCTGCTGGTTGGCGATGGACTGGAAGGGACTGCTCACATCGAACACGGTGCGGTTGAAGCCGACGGAGGCCTTGTTCTCCGGGCTGTACACGGGCCGTTCATAATCGATGTTGTAGAAAAACAGGTTGGCCGGCGCGTTCGTGATCTGGCTGGAGAACGTCAGTTTGTCGGCGCTGCTGGTGGGATTGTTCCAGGACACCTCCGCGCGCTCGCGCATGTGACCGGTCTCGGCCAGGCCGTAGTTGTCAAACCGGACGTTGCCTTCGACGCGCTTCTCCTGCTGCACCTTGATCACCATGTCGGTGGTGCCGACCTGCTGGCCGGGCTGGAACACGCCGAAGAGGCCGAGGCCGGGATAATCGGTCAGGCGCAGCAAGGCGGATTCGGTGGCATCCTTGGTGACCGGCTTGCCGACGAGATCATCGAAGGGCTTGGTGATCAAATCGGTGTCGTAGCGCTGATTGCCTTCCACGACCACGCGGCCGAGCACGCCTTCGCTCACCTGGAGATTGACCACGCCGCCCTGAACGTTTTGGACGGGGATGAAGGCCTGGGCCAGGATCAAGCCCTTGCCGCGGTAATATTGCGTGACGGCGTTGGCCACTTCCTGCAGGCGGCCGACGGTGAAACCTTCCGGGCGCTCCTTGATTTTGCCGTCCACCAGCGCCTGCACTTCAGCGGCTTTGATGTCGTGCTCCGGCCGATCCACGACATCGACCAGATTGAATTTCGTCACCATGACCTTGGGCCCGGCGTCGATGTCGAGGGGGCGATCAACGACGCGGGGAACCTTGAACGATTCATCCCCCGCTGCGGCTTCCGTGGCGGGGGTGCGCTCCTCTCCCGGGCGGATGGCGCCCGGACGCGCGGTGTCGGGCATGACGGGCGCGCCGGCGAGGACCGGCCACGCGGGCCACAGGCCCAAAATCAGAGCGAGCGCAAGTTTCACAATCCCCCTTGTTGTTCTCATGTGCCCATTAAAAAATCATCGCGCACGCCAAAACACCAACCTCGATTTTTTCTTTCAAGGCTGGTGGCGCGTTTACAAATTCCAGGGAAATCCCTATCCCTGCCGGCAGCTATTTTTTGGTGACGGCAGTATAGCAACACAGTCCTGTCGAATGCAATTTAAGTTATACCACATAAATTTTAATTAACTTTATGATAATAAAATGATTTTTAAATAAAAAATCCATGGCGTACGAATCAGTTATGAACACCGGTGACAGGCCATAATCAGCGCTTAATTTGGTAGCGAGTTAGTCAATCACATTCCGATAATCCCGATTCGTCCGCCGGGCGGGCCTTCATCGTCATGCCGGAAACGCGCTTCTTCGGTCAGCGTTGTCCGGTATCGAGTGAAGTCAAGAATATTTTTGCGTCCCCGCGTTGGCCTCATCCTGCCCTCTTCGCAAGCGGGGAAGCGGGATACCGACACTCTACTTTTTTTGTACGTCCAGGTAATCTGGATTCCGGCAACCCGTGCCGGAATGACGATTTCAAACTAGACCGCCATCAATTTTGAGGGTTAGACGCTGGTTTGGCCTCGGGTTTTGCTGCACTGTCCGCCTTGGCGGCGTCGGGGGTTTTGGTGTCGGCCTTGGCCTCCACTTGGGCCTTGATTTTCTGCCGCCAGCTTTCCAATTGCGAGCTGTCATACTTGACCGGATAGGTGTCTTGAATCTTCTTGAGCGCGCCCAGCCGCACTTCTTGGATTTTCTCCTGGATCATCAATTGCCTGATCTGGTTGTTGTTGAGGTCCGAAAGCTGCAGGTTCTGGGCGGGCACGACGTCGCCTTTTTTGAGAATGTGAAAGCCCTGTTTTGAACGTATGGGCTCACTGACGCCGCCGGGCTTCAGCGACCCGGCCACCGTGCGTACTTCCGGAATCAAATCATTGAGTTGCAGCAGGCCCAGATAGCCGCCGTTGAGCCGGCTGCGTTGGTCCTTGGAGTATTGGACGGCGGCGGCGCTGAACTCCTGCCTGCCCTGCTTGATGGCCTTGACGATGGATTCGGCCTGCTTCTTGACCTCGGCCACCGCGGATTCCTTTGCGTCCTCCGGCACCGGCAGGAAGATCTGCCACAAGTGCATGCGCTCGGGGGTTTGGAATTTCGCCTTGTTCTTGTCGAAATATTCCCTGACCTGCGCCTCGGTGGGATAGCCGGCGGGCAGGTTGCTGACGATCACGCGGTTGAGATAAACCTCGGCCAGAACGCGATCCGCGCCGCGCTGCATCAACTGCTGGATCAGCGGCTCCTTCTCCAGGCCGTTGCTGCGCGCGGCGCTGATCACGGACCGGTTGATCGCCTCCTGTTTGACCAGATTTTCAAACACCTTGGCGTCGTTCAACACGTTGTCGCGCTGCTCGATCGGCAGCGTTTTAATCAGCGTCTCCATGTCTTCGGCCTGCAAGGTGGGCTGCACCCAGTTGTTGGCGGCGGTGGCGTCCTCGGCCGCCGGCCGGGCCGGCGCGTTGCCCTGGGTTTTATCCGCCGCCGTTTCCGCCAGCGCGGTGGTGGAAAGGCACAGTCCCAAAAAAACGGCAGTCAGATTGTGGATTGATCGCATGTTCGTAACCCGGGGGTTGTGAGGGGTTGCAGGCAACTTCACGTCATTTTCTGTTATTCTATAGAAAGTTCCCAGAATGTCTTCATCCGGCTGGATTTTATTCTGGGCGGCGCCGCGGCTTTTGGCGGCAGTCTGAAATAATTTCCGGGATTAGAAAATCCGGGAATATTTTTATAATAATGAAGTAGTGCGCCGGAAAGGTAAAGCCGGGGGGGACGCCCGATGAAACCAACCGCAACATCCAACGCACTGGGGAACGCCACCGTGCCGGTTCGCGCGCGCCGCCATGCCCCATGGATCTGAAAATGAGTTGAGTTCCGGTTAATCATCATGCTCGGCCGCAATACCAATCTTGCCATCCTGTTCGCCGACATCAGCGGCAGCACCAAGTTGTTTGAAACCCTGGGCGACGCCGCCGCGAGGCACAAGGTCGCCTCCTGCCTCGCGTTGCTGGCCGAAATCGTCAGGCGCCACAAGGGTACCGTGGTCAAGACCATCGGCGATGAAGTGATGTGCACCTTCGCCAACGCCGAGAGCGCGGTCACCGCCGCCTGCGACATGCACGAGACCCTCGAGGATGAGGTCACCGAACACACCGCCCACGGGCCGGTGAAACTCCGCATCCGCGTCGGCCTGCAATACGGCCCCGCCATCCAGGAGAAGGGCGACGTCTTCGGCGATTCGGTCAATGTCGCCGCGCGCATGGTGTCGCAGGCCAAGGCCGGCCAGATCATCACCACGCAGCAAACCGTCGACCTGCTGCCGCCCACGTTGCGCGCCAGCGCCCGCTTCATCGACCGGGCGCCGGTCAAGGGCAAGAAGGAAACCATCGACATCTACGAGATCATCTGGCAGGAGGAGGACGTCACGCGCATGTCCACCGGCATCATGCCCGCGGTGATGACGCCCAAGGCCCGGCTGCAGCTGAGTTACCGCAACAGCAACGTCGTCATCAACGAGGAGCACTCCGCGGCCACGCTGGGCCGCAGCACCGGCGCTGACATCGCCGTCGAGGAGACGCTGGCCTCGCGCATGCACGTGCGCATCGAGTTGCGTCGCGGCAAGTTTTTCATCGTCGATCAAAGCACCAACGGCACCTACATCAAATCCAACGAGACCGGCAGCGAAACCTTCCTGCGCCGCGAGGAGGCGCCGCTGACCGGATCCGGCCTCATCAGCCTGGGCCGCGCCTTCAACGAGAATCCGGTCGAGATCGTGAAGTACCACACCGACGCCTGACCCTCATGAGCACCCCATCCTTCACCTGGACGTCGGCCACCCTCACCCACACGGGCAACGTGCGCAAGCATAACGAGGACTCGTGCCTGGATCGCGCCGACGCCGGACTGTGGGCGGTCGCCGACGGCATGGGCGGGCACGCCAGCGGCGATCTGGCCAGCCAGATGATCGTCAACACGCTGGCCAAGGTGGAGCCCGGCGCCAATCTGAGCACTTATGTCGATCGCGTCGAGGAGGCCCTGCTCAGCGTCAATCGCAAGCTGGTGGACATGGCGGCGCAGACCCAGCAGACCAGCGGCAGCACGGTGGTGATCCTGATCCTGTTCGGCCAGTACGGCATCATGATGTGGGCGGGCGACAGCCGCATCTACCGGCGGCGCGGCAATGAGTTCAAGCAGCTCACGACGGACCACTCCCAGGTCGAAGCCTACGTCGAACAGGGATTGCTGACGCGCGAGGAGGCGGCCATCCACCCCGCCGGCAACATGGTGACCCGCGCCGTCGGCGCCGCGCCGGACCTTTATCTCGAAATGGACATCCAGGAACTGCAAAACGGCGATCGCTACCTGCTTTGTTCGGACGGCCTCGACAAGCACGTGACCGATCCGGAGATCGCGCAGATTCTTGCCAAGCCGGATCCGCGCGAGGCGGCGCAGACGCTCATTGACGTCACCCTGTCGCGCGGCGCCATCGATAACGTCACCGTCTCGGTCATCGACATCAAGAAAAATTCCTCGTGAAATGAACATGGCTTTCCCCCAAGAGGTGCACTGTGGCTGATTTAAAGACAGCGTTGCAAGCCTATTCCAAGGGCCAGCTGAAATTGGAAGTGATCATCCAGAACCTCGACAAGGTGCTGGCCAAGAATCCCAGGTTGCTGACCCAGATCATCGCGCAACTGGGCGAGGCCTACGCCGGCGGCACCTTGGACGCGCAAACCTTCGCGCGGCTCAAGACCCAGGCGCAAAAAAGCGCGGGAATGAAGATGAGCGCCGCCGAAGCCCGGGCCGATGCGACCGTACTGGCCGGCACGGCGGAGAAAACGCAGGTGCTGGAAAAGACCCGGGCGGAGGCCCCCGCCGCGGGCGGCGCTTATGAAAAAACCGTGGTGACGAGCACCACGGGCACCCCGGAGACCGGCTTCGACGTCACCGGTGGTTCGGATTTTGAGACCAGCGGCCCGAGCGGCCCCAGTGGCCCGAGCGGCGGCTCCTGGCCCACCAGCACCTCCGGCAGCACGACCGGCACCGGCGTCAAAACCCCGATCAAGCAAACCCTGGCCGACGGCCAGGTCATCGGCCCCGGGACGGTGTTGAAGGAGCGCTTCCGGCTGATGGAGGTGCTGGGCGTCGGCGGCATGGGCACGGTGTACCGCGGCGTGGATTTGCTGAAGGAGGAGGCCCGCGACAAGAATCCCTTCGTCGCCCTCAAGGTGTTGAACGAGGATTTCAAGCAGCATCCGGATTCATTCATCGCCCTGCAACGTGAAGCCAGCCGCCAGCAAAAACTGGCGCATCCGAACATCGCCACGGTGTACGATTTCGATCGCACCGGCAGCACCGTCTTCCTCACCATGGAATTGATGGAGGGGCAGCCGCTCAACACCTACATCAAAAAGGTCATCAAACCCAAGGGCGGCATTCCCTTCCCGGAGGCGCTCAAGATCATCAAGGGCCTGGGCGCGGCGCTGAACTACGCGCACGAACGCAAAATCGTTCACTCCGACTTCAAGCCCGGCAACTGCTTCCTGCTCAAAAGCGGCGACGTCAAGGTGCTGGACTTCGGCATCGCGCGCGCCGTCAAAACACCGGGCGCCGGCGAGGGGGAGAAGACGCTGTTTGATCCGAGCAAGCTCGGCGCGCTGACGCCGGCCTACGCCAGCGCGGAGATGCTGGACGGCATGGACCCCGTGCCGCAGGACGATATTTACGCGCTGGCCTGCGTCGCCTATGAACTGCTGACCGGACGCCATCCCTTCAACAAGATGCCGGCCAACCAGGCGCGCGCCAACAAGCTCGCGCCCGCGCCCGTCAAGGGCTTGAACCGCCGCCAGAACCGGGCGCTGGCCCGCGGGCTGGCTTTCTCGCGCGACAAGCGCAGCAAGACCGTCCATGAGTTCGTCACCCAACTGGAGGACAAGAGAAGCATCTACCAGAACCCCTTCATCATGGTGCCGGCGGCGCTGGCGCTCATCGCCGCCATCGGCGTCGTGCCGACGCTGAATTACCTGCACAGCAAGAAGATGGACGAACTTGCCGCCGCCCTGAGCCAAAACAGCGTGTCGCCGGAGGTCATGTCCCAGAAACTGGCCGAGCTGGCGGCCTTGAACGCCGACGATCAGGCGATCGTCAAGAGAAACGCGCGCGATCCCATCCTGGCCTATTTCGAGTCGCAGATTCAGAAGCTTGTCAGCGAACAGAAATTCGGCGAAGCCAAGGCCCTCTCCAGCCAGGCCCTGGCGCTGTTCCCGGACTCCGTGAAATCCAAGGAGATCGACGAACAACTGGATGAGCGCATCAGCCAGAAATTCTCCGACATCATCCGCCGTTTCAACGAAGCCCTGAAGGGCAACAAGCTGCTCCCGGACGACAAGGACCCCGACAACATGGTCAGCGTGCTGGCGGACGTCAGCAAGATCGATCCCAAATACGCCCTCCTCTCCGACGCCCGCCTGCCCGCCGCCTACACGCAGGCCGCCGAGGACGCCCTGAAGGGCAACGACATCGAACGCGCCCGTCTGCTGGTCGAGACGGGCGAGAAGTTCGGCGTGGTCAAAAACAGCCTGCTGTTCCAGAACACCGGCTACCGCATCAAGGCCGCCACCGAGAAACAGACGCTGGAGAAGACGCTGCAGGACGCGGTCGCCAAGGCGGCCGCGCTGGCGGACTTCGGCGCGCTGCGTGACAACGTCGTCAAGCTCGCCACGCTCAATCCCGACAGCCCGGCGCTGGCCGCCGTGGCGGAAAAATTGAAGCCGCTGATCGAGGCGGCGGTGCCGGCCTCGATCGCGACCCTCGCCGACTGGAAGCGCGTCGACGCCCTGCGCAACGATTACGGTCTGATGCTGAACGCCGTCAATCTGAAACCGACGTACCAGCAAATCGCCGAGACCCTGAAGAACTCGCTGTCCGCGCTGCCGGCGGGCGATCAACAGACCATCGCCCAGGAGCAGCAGAAGTTCATCGACGAGGGCAAGGGCAAGGTGGGCGGCCTGCTGGCCAGCGCCAAGCTGGAGCCGGCGTGGGAGGCGCAGGTGCAGGCTGCGCTGCTCGATGTGGAAAGCCGCCTGCCCGCCGATGACGCCTGGGTCAGGCAGACGCACGAGGCCATCGCCAAGCTCTACACCGACAAGGCGGCGGAGATGCTGAAGGCGCAGCGCTTCGCCGAGGCCGGCAGCATCCTCGACAAGGGCGAACACATCGCGCCGGGGACGCAGGTCATCGCCACCGAGCGCCAGCAGCTGGCGCAGGCCGAGGAGGCCGCCAGGAAGGCCGAGGAGGAAAAGGCGCTCAAGGCCCAGGTCGAGCAGCAGAAGCAGACCCTCATCACCCAGGCCAAGGCCAAGGACGTCAACGCCGCCCGCCAGACGCTGGATGCGCTCAAGGGCCTGCTGCCCGCCGACGACGTGTTTCTCAAGCAGGAGGCGCCCGTGCTGCTTGCCGACGCCTACGAAAAACTCGCCTCGGAGAAGGGCAGGGCCAAGGATTATTCCGCGGCCCTCAAGCTCGCCAAGGCCGGCCTCGAGGTCGCGCCCAGCTCCACGGCGCTGGCGCAGGCCGTCAAGGCCTACACCGTCGAGGGCAACTCCGCCGAACTGCGCAAGTTGTTCGCCGGCAATTCGCCGCTGGATTTCAACGCCATTCAGGGGCAGATCGATGAAATCAAAAACTCCGATCCGGCCAAGTACGCGGCGCTGGAGCCGGACCTGGTCGCAAGCTCGCTCAAGCGTTACGAGGCGGTGAAGGATCGCCCCGAGGAGGCCAGTCCGCTCATCGAAACGCTGAAAAAACTGTTCCCGACGAACCCCGACATCGAGAAGCTGACCGCCGCGGCCCCGGTCGTCTCCGCCAAATACACCGCCATCAGCGATCTCCTGAACGCCGGCAATCTGACCAAGGCGCTGGGCGAGATCAAGGTGGCGCTGGGCCTGCCGGAAACCGCCAAGGGCGAGGAGGTCAAGGCGGCGGTGGAACAGCGTGCCAGCGATGCCGAACTGAACCGGGTGTTCGCCGCGCTGCGCGACAAGCAATCCGCGGCGGAGACCGCCTATGACGCCTTCCGCACCGCCTTCAAGGCCAACAAGCTGGACGAGGCCAACACGCAACTGGCCAAGGCCGAGGCCGTGTGGAAGGACAGCGGCGTGCTGGCCAAGGCGCGGCGCACGCTGGATGCCGCCATGCATCCCGCCGCGCCCGGCAAGGAAACCGCGGCGCCGGCCGAGGAGGCCGTCACCGGCGCCCCCCTGCCGCCGCCGCCGCCGTCCAAGCAGCCCTGCACCTTCGATCTCGCCGGTTTTGGCGAGCGCAAGAAGGGCAGCTGCTATGAGATGGTCACCGACAAGGCGCGCGGCCCGATCATGGTGGTCATCCCCGCCGGCGGCGATATTCCCAAGCCGTTCGCCATCAGCAAGTACGAGATCACCATCGCCGATTACAACCTCTTCTGCCGGCTCACCGGCAAGTGCAAGGAGATCAACAACGACGACAAGATCCTGCCCGTCACCGGCATCTCGGTGAGCGATGTCGATGCGTACGCCAAATGGCTGACCGAGCGCACCGGCAAGAAATACCGCCTGCCGACGGTGAAGGAATGGACCTACGCCGCCGAGGCCGGCGGCAAGCAGCCCAAGAAGGATTGGAACTGCCGTGTCGAGTTGAACGGCCAGATCATCAAGGGACAGTCATTGATGGACGCCAACGCCGGCAAGCCCAACGGCTGGGGGCTGTACAACTATGTCGGCAATGCCCAGGAGTGGGCCACCAATGGTTCCGGCGTGGTGGCGCGCGGCGGCGCCTACAAGGACAACTTCGGCGATTGCGGCATCACGGTGGAAAAGCCCTCCGATGGGAAAGGTGACGACGAAACCGGCTTCCGCCTGCTGCAGGAAATGGGTTGATCGCCGCTGACGGCTTCACGCCCGGCGCGCAAGGAAGGTTATGAGCGAGACCACCACACTGCGTCAACTCAGCCGCGACTACGCGCAGGGCCGCCTCACGCAGGCCCAATATCGCGAACAGCGCGCGCGTCTGCTGGACGGGCTTTTCAGCGGCGCCTTGCCGTTGACGCCCTACCAGCCGCCCGCCACGCCGCCGGTGGACCCGGGGGAGAAAAGCAGCACCACCCTGCAGGGCATCAGGCTTGTGATTCCCCAGTCGCTCCCGGGCTCCTCGCGGCAGCCGTTGTGGCTGGCGGCGGCGGCCATTGTCGTGATCGCCGCGGGCGCCGGAATTTATTTCCTGCATGGCGGGCAACCCGCGGCGCCCGTCGCCGGGAATCCGCCGGCGGCGCCGCAAGCCACGACCGCCGGGGCGCCCGCTCCCTCTCCGGAAATGACCCCCCCGGCCTCCGCGCCGGCGTCATCTTTGCTGGAGGATTTCCTGCGTGACACCGACTGGAAAAAGGACAGCCTCAATCGCTTCGCCGCGGACTGGGCGGCATTGAATGAAAATGATCGGAGCAGCCTCAAACAATCCCCCGCCTATCGCGATCTGGTCGACGGCACCTACAGCCAAATCATCAAGGAGGAGGCCCTGCTGGGCCTGGGCGACGACAAGGAGGTATTGGACCGCGAGGATGTGCTGATCCATTTCGCCGATCAGATGGGATTCAGCGGTGAGCGCTTCAAGGAGGCGGCGGCCAAAATGGCGAAGCTGCGCGCCGCGCAAACGGCCGCCGCCACGCCGCCAGCCGCCGCGCCCGCGACGGCGGCGGCGCCCGCGCCGGCTGCCGGCGCTTCCCCCGAGGTTGCCCAAAACGCGCCTGCCTCTCCCCCGGCCGCTCCCGCGGTGACCCAGGCGCCGGAGGAAACCAGGCCGGCGGCCGCTGAAGCCGCGGCGCCGGCAACGGCCGCCGCCGTCTCCGCCGCAGCGGAAACGACGGCTCCCGCCGCGACGACGCCCGAGGGCGCCTCCACGAAGGAAAAGGCGGCGGAAAAAACGCCCCGCGAGGCTGAAAAGCCCGCCGCGGCGGCCGTCGAGGAGGCGCCAAAGAAGGAACCGACGGCGGCGGAGAAAGCGCCGCCCGCATCGGAGAAGGTCGCCCCCGCGGAACCCGCCGCGGAAGCCGCCGCCAAGCCGGAATCCACCGAGGCTCCGACCTCCGAAGCCAAAGCCGCCGCCAAGCCGAGAAGGACACTGGAGTGCTACGCCGAACTGGCGAAGGAGCGCAAACCCTTTTGCCGGGACGGCACGAGCGATGGCGGCGTCGGCCCCATACTCGCGGTGCTGCCGGCCGGGGAATTTTCCATGGGCGGTGATGCGCCGCACGCGGCGCCCGCGCACAAGGTCACCATACCCCACAACTTTGCCATGGCGCTGTACGAAGTCAGCAGTGGTGAATTCGAGGCGTTCTGCAAGGCCACCGGCCGCAGCTGTCCGCCGCAGCCGTGGAAGGGCGCCGATTATCCCGTGGTCAACGTCAGCTGGGCGGACGCCGTGGCCTACACCGAATGGCTGTCGAAGTCCACGGGCCATTCCTACCGGCTGCCGACCGAAGCGGAGTGGGAATACGCCGCCCGCGCCGGCACCACCACGCGCTATCCGTTCGGTGACGAATTGCTGCCCACGCATGCCCGCTTCTCATACCAGGGGCCGGTGGATTCGCCCCTGCCGCGCTCGGATCGCTCCATCAATCGCAACAACTTCAAGCTCTACCATATGATTGGCAACGTGCGGGAGTGGGTGCAGGACGGCTGGCACGACGGCTATCAGGGCGCGCCGACCGACGGCAAGGCTTGGGAGGGCGGCGGCCACACCGTTCGCGGGGGCTGCTACCGGGATCGCGCCGAGGCGCTCACCTCCGCCTCGCGCGAGGCCGGCCCGGCGCAGGGCGACGATTGCACCGGTTTCCGCGTCGTCGAGGACATCCCCGCGCAGGGCAGCCGCGAATCCCGGCCCGTGGCCAGGCGCGGCGCGGCCTGGGCCAAGGCGCAGGGGCAGAATCAATACACCCTGCAGCTGTTCGCGGTGCAGAGCCTGAAGCAGGTTGAAAAACTCATGGCCCGGTTTCCGAGACTCGAACTGATGATCATCCCCACGGAGGATCCCGAGCTGCCCTACAAGGTGTATTACGGGTTGTTCGACAGCAAGGAGCTGGCCCATCTGGCCTGGACGCAACTGCCCCGGGCCCTGGTCAAGGACGGCGCCCACCCCTTCATCCAGTCTTTCGCGCAGATCCAGCGATCCCTCGCCGGGCGTTGATCCTGACAGCAAGCGGCCAGTGACCTTGCGTGTGCCGCGCGTGCCCCCTCCCCCGATCATGTCTCCTAACGTCGATGCCGGCGAGACCGCCAAATTTGCCGCGCTTGCCGGCGGCTGGTGGGACGGGCGCGGCCCCTTCAGGACGCTGCACGCCGTCAACCCCGTTCGTCTGCGCTTCATCGAACGGCGCTGCCCGCTCGCCGGTAAAAAAGTGCTCGACGTGGGCTGCGGCGGCGGCATCTTGAGCGAGGCGATGGCGCGGGCGGGGGCGGCGGTCACCGCTCTCGATGCCGCCGAAGCCGTCATTGCCGAGGCCGGCGCGCACGCCGCCCGATCCGGTTTGCAGATCGATTACCGTTGCGCGCTGCTTGAAGATATGGCTGATGAGTATGACGGCCGGTTCGACGCCGTCACCTGCATGGAACTGCTGGAGCATGTCCCCGATCCCGCACGCCTCGTGGCCGATTGCGCGCGGGCATTGCGGCCCGGCGGTTCGGCGTTCTTCTCCACTTTGAACCGCACGCCCAGGGCCTATTTCCTGGCGGTGCTGGGCGGCGAGTATCTGCTGAAGCTGCTGCCGCGCGGCACGCATGATTACCGCAAATTCATCCGCCCCTCGGAACTGGCGCGCTGGGCGCGCGCGAGCCATCTGGAACTGAAGGCGCTCGCCGGCCAGGATTACAATCCCTTCAACAACACCGCCGCACTCTCGCGCGATGTCGGCATCAACTATCTCGCCGCCTTCGTGCGCGAAACATGAAACCAGGAGCGGTGAACACGGGCGCGGCATCTCCCCAATGCCGGCTGGTGCTGCTGGATCTGGACGGCACGCTGGCCGACAGCGGCCCGGATCTCGCTCATGCGCTGAATGCGGTGCGCGCCGAGGAGGGACTGCCCGCCCTGCCCTACGCGCGCATCCGGCCGCAGGTGTCGCACGGCGCGCGGGCCTTGATCCGCCTCGGGTTCGGTGGCCGTGAGACCGAGCCGGACTTCGAACGCCGCCGGCAGCGCCTGCTGAATGTCTATCGCGAGAAGCTCTGCGTCCACACGAAACTCTTCCCCGGTATGGCGGAGGTGCTGGATGGCATCGAGCGGCTCGGCATCCGCTGGGGCGTGGTCACCAACAAGCCGGCGTGGCTGACCGGTCCGCTGCTGGCCGCGCTGCGGCTCGACAAGCGCGTGGCCTTCGTGGTCAGCGGCGACACGGTCGCGCCGCGCAAGCCGCATCCCAATCCGCTGCTGCACGCGGCGGATACCGCGGGCGTCGAGCCGGCGCAATGCGTGTACGTCGGCGACGCCGAGCGCGACGTGCAGGCGGGCCGGGCCGCCGGCATGCACACGCTGGTCGCGGCCTTCGGTTATCTCGGCGCGGACGACAATCCCCGCGCCTGGGGCGCGGACGCGATCATCGATCAGCCGGCCGGCATACTCGCCTGGCTCAATGGCGGGAAATGCTAGACCCCGCCGCCTGCGCCGCTCATTGCCGCGAGACGGCGGCGCCGGCCGGTTCCGATCTGTACTACGCCACGCTGCATCTGACGACGCCCCGGCGGGAGGCCGTGCTGGCGCTGCATGCGCTGGCCGAGGAGATCCGCCGCATTCCGCGCACGGTGGCTGACCCGGGCGTGGCGCGGTTGAAACTCGCCTGGTGGAGCGATGAAATCGGCAGGTTGTTCCATGGCGGCGACCCGCAACATCCCGCCTGCGTGGTGTTGCAGGCGGCGCAGGCCGCGCGACGGCTGCAACCCGGCGCGCTCAAGGAATGGCTGGCGGTGGCCGACGAGGAGATCAGCCGGAAGGCCCCTGCCGACATCGGGGCGTTGCTGACGGACTGCCGGCGGCATGAGGGCGGCTTGTGGCGGCTGACGGCGGCGCTTTGCGGCCACACCGATGAAGGAACGCCGCACGCCGTGGAGTTGCTCGGCACCGCGCTCGGCCTGCACCGCGTGTTGCGCGACCTCCGCCTTGACGCGGACATCGGCCTGCTGCGCCTGCCGCTGTCGGAACTGCGGCGCTTCGGGCTCGGCGATGATCCGCTGCACGCGGCCCACGAGCCCTTCGCGGAGCTGGCTGCGCTGCTGGCCGGTCACGTCCGCGAAGCCGTGCTGAACGGCGTCGCCGCGCTGCCGCCGCACGACCGCCCGGCACAGCTGCCGGCGCTGATCATGACCGAGCTGTGCGTGCGCACGCTGCATGAGGAGCAAATGGACGGCTTCCATCTGCGCGAACGGCGCATCGGCCTGACGCCGCTGCGCAAATTATGGATCGCGTTCAAGGTGCGGCGCCGCGAACGCCGGCACGCGCGGCGGAAAAACCACTAGAATGTCCTCAGGCAGAGGTGTCTGTCTGTAAAGCGCCCAGATTGAGATACACGCGCAATCTGCGAAAATCCTCCGCCGCCACATTGTCCGGCAGCAGCAACACGGAGCGTGTGCCGCGACCCACGCGAAACACCAGCACGGTGAACCACGGCTGCACCACGTCCGCCGTACGCAGCGCTGCTTCCCGCCAGCCGCCGTCCGCCCTGACTTCCATCGTCGCATCCGGCCGCACCCTGAACTCGCGTATGGCCGCACCTTCGTGGCGGACATGCTCGCGCCACACCCATGCGCCGTGAATCAACACGGCGGCCGCCAACGCGACGCGCGCCGGCGGCGGCAGGGACAAAGCGCAAACGATGACGATCGCGCCGGCATGCGCAACAAACAGCGCGACGGCGAGGATCCGCGAGGCGCCGATTTGCAGATGCAACGGCTTGATGGCCGCCGGCGGCGTCATGGCCGCTCATTCCGCAATGCAGCATCACCCTTGTAAAAACTGGGCGTTTTCAACATACTTCTTCTTCCTGTTCCGAACCCACGTTCAACGCGCCATGACAGATCATGTCCGCCATGCTCCGAGTCCGCTTGCGGCGGGCAAAATCGCAACGGAAGCACGCAAACCGGCGCCACAGACGACACCGAAGATGGTGGAGATCGGCGGGCCCAAGGGGCCGGAGCCGACACGTTACGGCGACTGGGAGCGCGCGGGCAAGTGCGTGGACTTCTGAACTGACTGTAATCATCAATCAAGGGTCATCCGCGCATGAGACGCGCGGCGCGTGGAGCGCCGCGTTTGCCGATATGGATTGTAAAGATAAAAAATGACGCAAAAAACCAGGCCGCTGTCACCCCACCTCCAAATTTACCGCCCGCAACTGACGAGCGTGCTGTCGATCACGCACCGCGCCACCGGCATTTTCCTCTCGCTCGGCACGCTGCTGCTGGTCTGCTGGCTCACGTCGCTGGCCGCCGGGCCGGAGGCCTACGCGCGAGCCCATGCCTTCTTCTCCGGCTGGATCATGCGGACGCTGCTGTTCGCCTGGTCGGCCTCGTTTTTCTATCACTTGTGCAACGGCATCCGGCATTTGTTCTGGAACGCCGGCGCCGGCTTCGACATTCCGACGGTGTACGCTTCCGGTTACGCCGTGCTGATCGCCACCGCCGTGCTGACGCTGGCGACATGGTTCGCCGCCTGAGAAACGCGCCATGAACCTGAATCTGCGTTCCGATCTGGGCCGCGTTCGTGGCTTGGGCTCCGCCAGGGGCGGCACCCACCATTGGTGGATGCAGCGCCTGACCGCGGTCGCGCTCATTCCCTTGAGTTTGTGGTTCGTGGCGGCGGTGGTCGGCGTCGCCGGGGCGGATTACGCGGCCGCCACGGCCTGGATGCGCTCTTCCTGGCACGCCGCGCTGCTGGTGGCGCTGATCGTGGCGCTCTTCCACCACATGCAACTCGGCATGCAGGTGGTGTTCGAGGATTACCTCCACGTTGAATGGGTCAAGGTGGCGGCCGTGGCCGCATTGCGCTTCATCACCATTCTGCTTGGATTGATGAGTGCGCTGGCGGTGCTGAAGATTCACCTGGGAGCGTGAGCGGCATGGACAAGGCCTACAACCTGATCGAGCATAAGTATGACGTGATCGTGGTCGGCGCCGGGGGCGCGGGCCTGCGCGCCACCTTCGGCATGGCCGCCAGGGGCCTGAAGACCGCCTGCATCACCAAGGTCTTCCCGACGCGCTCGCACACCGTCGCCGCGCAGGGCGGCATGAGCGCCGCGCTCGGCAACATGGGGCCGGACGACTGGCGCTGGCACATGTACGACACGGTCAAGGGATCCGACTGGCTGGGCGATCAGGACGCCATCGAATACATGTGCCGCGAGGCGGTGCCGGCGGTGATCGAGCTTGAGCACTACGGCGTGCCGTTTTCGCGCACCGAGGACGGCAGGATTTACCAGCGCCCTTTCGGCGGCATGACCACCGAGTACGGCAAAGGCATCGCGCAGCGCACTTGCGCCGCCGCCGATCGCACCGGCCACGCCATCCTGCACACGCTCTACCAGCAGTCGCTCAAGCACAACGCGGAATTCTTCGTCGAGTATTTCGCCATCGATCTGCTGTTTGAGGACGGCGCCTGCCACGGCGTGATCGCCTGGAGGCTCGACGACGGCACCCTGCACTGTTTCCGCGCCCACCAGACGGTGCTGGCCACCGGCGGCTACGGGCGCATCGCGCTCTCCTGCACCGGCGCGCACACGCAGACCGGTGACGGCAACGCCATGGCCGCGCGCGCCGGTGTGCCGTTGCAGGACATGGAATTCATCCAGTTCCATCCGACCGGTGTCTACGGCGCCGGCTGCCTCATCACCGAGGGCGTGCGCGGCGAGGGCGGCTTCCTCACCAACGCCGCGGGCGAGCGCTTCATGGAGCGCTATGCGCCCAACGCCAAGGACCTCGCCTCGCGCGACGTGGTGAGCCGCTCCATGACGCTGGAGATCTTGCAGGGCCGCGGCGTCGGTCCGCACAAGGATCACATCCACCTGCACCTTGAGCATCTCGGCCCCGAGGTCATCCACGAACGGCTGCCGGGCATCGCCGAGACCGCGCGCATCTTCGCCGGCGTGGACGTTACGAAAGAGCCAATTCCGGTGCTGCCGACCGTGCACTACAACATGGGCGGCATCCCGACGAATTATCACGGTCAGGTGGTCACCATCAAGGACGGCAATCCCGACACCGCCGTGCCCGGCCTCCTGGCCATCGGCGAGGCGGCCTGCGTCTCCGTGCACGGCGCCAACCGTCTCGGCTCCAATTCACTGCTCGACATCATCGTCTTCGGGCGCGCCGCCGCCAACTGGTGCGGCGACAACGTGAAGAAGGGCCAGCCGCACAAGCCGCTCAAGACCGAGACCACGGACAGGATACTTGACCGCTTCGACAGGCTGCGCCACGCCGGCGGCTCGCTGACGACAGCGAAGGTGCGGCTCGACATGCAGCGCACGATGCAACAGCACTGCGCCGTGTTCCGCACCGGCACCCTGCTGCAGGAGGGCATACAGAAACTGCAGGGCGTGTGGGATTCATTCCGTGACGTGCGGATCGCCGATCGCTCCCTCGTCTGGAACACTGACCTGGTCGAGACGCTGGAGCTTGAAAACCTGCTGATCCAGGCGATGGTGAGCATCAAGTCCGCGCTGAACCGCACCGAGAGCCGCGGCGCCCACGCCCGTGACGATTTCCCGGAGCGCGATGACAAGAACTGGCTGAGGCACACCGCCGCCTGGATCAACGAGCGCGGCGAGGTGCGCTTCGACTACCGGCCGGTGCACATGTTCACGCTGACCAACGAGGTCGAGGTCGTGCCGTTGAAGAAGCGCGTGTACTGACACCATAATCCCCCCTCTCCCTCGACGGGAGAGGGCCGGGGTGGGGGCGGATAGGAATTTAACGAGGACTGAAAAGATGGCCCCATTTACACTTCTGAGAAATCCGATGTTACCTGGGCTAAATCCCCCCTCACCCCCCTTTGCAAAGGGGGGCAAAGCGAAGCGCGGGGGGATCTGCCTTCAACTCGATCATACTTTCTAGGAACACGACACCATGGCCCAATTCACGCTACCGAAAAATTCCCGGATCACCGCCGGCAGGACGCTGCGCTCGGCCGCCGGCGCGAAACGCCCGCGCGAATTGCGCGTCTACCGCTACGACCCGGACTCCGGAGCGAATCCGCGCATCGACGTCTATGAGATCGATCTCGACAAGTGCGGGCCGATGGTGCTGGACGCGCTCATCCACATCAAGAACGAACTGGATTCGACGCTGACCTTCCGCCGCTCCTGCCGCGAGGGCATCTGCGGGTCCTGCGCCATGAACATCGACGGCACCAACACGCTGGCCTGCACCAAGGCCATCAGCGACATCAAGGGCGCGATAAAAATCTACCCGCTGCCGCACATGCCGGTGGTCAAGGATCTCGTACCCGACATGAATCAATTTTACGCCCAGTACGCCTCCATCAAGCCGTGGCTGCAGACCGTCACGCCGGCGCCGGAGCGCGAGCGGCTGCAATCGAAGGAGGATCGCGCCAGGCTCGACGGTCTGTACGAGTGCATCCTGTGCGCCTGCTGCTC
>JAJPIJ010000052.1 GCA_021324815.1 Gammaproteobacteria bacterium | reverse complement strand
TCGCCGATCCTGGAGGAACTCGGCGCGCAGGCGGTCACGCTGCGTTCCGGCGGCGGCGAGAGCGTCTTTGATCAAATCGAGGCATCGCCGCCCTTGTGGCGGCAGACGCGGTTGACGGCGTTGTTCGACGCCGCCACCGACGCGGATTTCATCCTCTTTCAGGTCGCGGATGCGCTGGATCCACTGCCCCTGCCGCCCTGCGAGGTGGCGCGGCTGGAGGACCGGGACTGGCACCGCCTGTGGATGGACCGCTTCCAGCCGCTGCGCTTCGGCCGCCGCCTGTGGGTGGTGCCGAGCTGGCGCGAACCCCCCGATCCCGGGGCGGTCAATCTGCGTCTGGATCCCGGCATGGCCTTCGGCACGGGCACCCATCCCACCACGGCCATGTGCCTGCAATGGCTCGAGGGGGCGGAGCTTCATGACGCGACGGTCGTCGATTACGGCTGCGGTTCAGGCATCCTCGCCATCGCCGCCTTGAAGCTCGGCGCGAAACGCGCCTTCGCCGTGGACATCGATGCGCTGTGCCTGATCGCCGCGCGCGAAAACGCCGGGCGCAATGACATCGGCGGGGAGTTGTGGACGGGGCCGCCGGATCACCTGCCCGCAGGCCTGCACGCCGATATCCTGCTCGCCAACATACTCGCCGGACCCCTGACGCGGCTGGCCCCGGTATTCGCCGGCCTGCTCAAGACGGGCGGCCATATGGTGCTTTCCGGCCTGGTCGCTGATCAAGTCGGCGGCTGCTTGGCCGCCTACGAACCGTCATTTAACATGGACCCGCCGCACCTCGAGGGGGAATGGGCCATGCTGACCGGACGGCGGCGCTGAGGCTTCCGACTTTTCGGAGACATCGCACCCGCTTATGATGACTCGTTGTCCACGTTGCTTCGCCACCTTCAAGCTGCTGGCTGAACACCTGCGGGCGGCGCACGGGCGTGTGCAGTGCGGCCGTTGTGACCTCCAGTTCGACGCCGTGGAAAACCTGATCGACGCCGATGGTGCCGCCGGCGCCGTCCCGCCGCCGGCCATCGCCGTCAATACCGATGACGGCGAAGCGGCCGCGCCCAGACTCACGCCGGTCCGGAAAACGGTCGAGGCGCCTGAAACGACGCCGGAGGAGGTCTCCTCCATCTCCTTCGACGAGGCGGAAATGGAAAGCGGCTCGTCACGGGCGCCTGTCGAAGCCGCGGGTATGGAGGTTGGCGATGAGGACATGCCGCCCGAAGCCGGCGAGGAATCCCTGCCGATGCCCGTGGACGGGGATTTGCCCTTCCCGCTGGAAGCCGCGCCCGCCGGGAGCAAAACCTCCCCGTTCTGGACCTTCCTGTCCCTGGTTCTGCTGGCGCTGCTGGCCGGCCAGCTGGCCTGGTGGCAATACGACGAAGTGCTCACGCGCTGGCCGCAATTGCGCCCTTTCATCGAGCAGGCATGCCGGCGCCTGCATTGCACCGTCGAGGCGCGGCGCGACTTGGGCGCCATTCATATCATCAGCCGCGATATCAGCGAGCATCCGCGTTTCCAGCACGCCCTGCTGGTCAAGCTCACCTTCGTGAATCAGGCGGCGTTCGTGCAGCCGTACCCGGTGATGGGTCTGGTGCTGTTCGACCAGGCCGGTCGGGCCATCGGCCAGCGTCGTTTCCTGCCGCGGGAGTATCTGCCCGCGGGCACCGTGGTGGAAAGCGGCATGCCGCCGTCGCAGTCGATTTACGCCGTCCTGGAGCTCGCCGCGCCCGCCGCGGAGGACGCCGTCAGCTTCGAGTTCAACTTTTTATAAGCGGGCGCCGGACCGCCGCAGACCACCGCGGCATCCGCAGCGTTGCAAAAACCGCCGCTTTCTCGGCGTCCACTTTGCCGCTATCATTTCCACAGCAAAGATAAAAACCAGGGCCGGGGTGCTTGGCCGGCCTGCTCCAAAGCCGCCCCATGATGCACATAGGACCGTATGCAATCGCCGCCCCCGCGGTGCTGGCACCCATGGCGGGCGTCACCGACCGGCCATTCCGGCTGCTGTGCCGCCGACTGGGCGCGGGGCTGGCGGTCTCGGAGATGCTGAGCAGCCACCCGCAACTGCGGGAGACGCCCTTAAGCCGCCGCCGCCGGGACCATTCCGGCGAACCGGCGCCGCAGGCGGTGCAGATCGCCGGCAGCGATCCACGGCAGCTGGCCGATTTCGCGCGCTACAACGCGGATCAGGGCGCCCAAATCATCGACATCAACATGGGCTGCCCGGCGAAGAAGGTCTGCGGCGTCTCCGCGGGCTCCGCCCTGCTGCGCGACGAGCCGCGGGTGGCGCGGATCCTGGAGGCGGTGGTGGCCGCGGTGGCGGTGCCGGTGACGCTCAAAATACGCACCGGCTGGTCGCGGGAACTTCGCAACGGCGTCGCCATCGCCCGCCTGGCCGAGGCCGCCGGCGTGCGGGCGCTCGCGGTGCACGGCCGCACGCGGGCCGACGGCTACGCCGGCCGCGCCGAGTACGACACCCTGCGCGACATCAAGGCCGCCGTGCGCATCCCCGTGATGGCCAACGGCGACATCACCACGGCGGAACAGGCGCGGGACGTGCTCGCCCACACCGGCGCCGACGCGGTCATGATCGGCCGCGGCGCGCAGGGCAACCCCTGGTTGTTCCGCGAGATCGCCCACTATCTGGCGCACGGCCGGCGGCCGCCGCCGCCGTCGTACGGCGAGATCGGCGACACCGTGGTCGAACACCTCCTGAATCTTCACGACTTCTACGGTGAACGCGACGGCGTGCGCATCGCCCGCAAACATCTCCGCGGGTACTTGAAGACCCTGCCCGGCGCGCAGGTGCTCTGGCAGGTGGTGAATCGCGTGGAATCCGCCGCGCGGCAGATCGATCTCGTGCGCGGCTACTTCGCGCGCATCGGCGGGGAGCTCGCGGCATGAGGAAACGCCGCGGCAGGGCTCGCGCGCCGTCGCTGCCGGCGCCTTCGGGCGACGGGCCGCTGCCGCCGCTGTCGGAGTGCGTGCGCCGCTCCATCGAGAATTATTTCCGCGAGCTCGACGGCCACGAAGCCGGCGAAGTATACGAGCTGGTGCTGTCGGAGATCGAACCGCCGCTGCTCAAGGTGGTGCTGCGCGAAACGCGCTGCAATCTCACGCGCGCCGCCGGCGTGCTGGGGCTGACCCGCGCCACGCTGCGCAAGAAGCTCAGGAAATACCGGCTCAGCAAGAAGGAATTGCGCGAATGAATCCGATCCGGCGTGCCTTGGTCAGCGTCTCGGACAAGACCGGGCTGGTGGAATTCTGCCGCGGGCTCACGTCGCTGGGGGTGGAGATACTCTCCACCGGCGGCACCGCCAGGCTTCTGGCGGACGCGGGAATCAAGGTGGAGGAGGTCAGCTCCTATACGGGATTCCCGGAGATCATGAACGGACGCGTCAAGACGCTGCACCCCAAAATCCACGGCGGCATTCTGGGGCGCCGCGGGCGGGATGACGCCGCCATGGCGCAACACGGGATCGCGCCCATCGATCTGGTGGTGGTGAATCTCTACCCCTTCGAACAGACCGTCGCCAGACCCGGCTGCACGCTGGCCGAGGCCGTCGAGAACATCGACATCGGCGGGCCGGCGATGGTGCGCGCGGCGGCGAAGAACCATCATGATGTCGCGGTCATCGTCGATCCGGCCGACTACCACGCCGTGCTGGAGGAAATGACCGGCAATGGCGGCGCCTTGAGCGAGGACAGCCGCTACTCGCTGGCGGTGAAGGCCTTCGAACTCACCGCGCGTTATGACGCCGCCATCAGCAACTACCTCGATTCCCGCGAGGCCGGCGGCGAGCGGCTGCCGTTCCCCCGCGTGCTCACGCTCCAGTTCGAGAAGAAACAGGACCTGAGATACGGGGAGAATCCCCACCAGAAGGCCGCCTTTTACGGCGAGCCCAGGCCCATGGCCGGCAGCATCGCCACGGCCCGGCAGTTGCAGGGCAAGGAACTCTCCTTCAACAACATCGCCGACGCCGACGCGGCGCTGGATTGCGCGGCGGCGTTCGAGGAGCCGGTCTGCGTCATTGTCAAGCACGCCAACCCCTGCGGCGTCGCCACGGCGCCCGTGCTGTTGCAGGCTTATGAGCGCGCCTATCAAACCGATCCGACCTCGGCCTACGGCGGCGTCATCGCCTTCAACCGGCCGCTGGACGAGGCCACGGCGCGCGCCATCATCGATCGGCAGTTCGTGGAGGTCATCGTCGCGCCGGCGGTGGAACCCGCTGCCCTGGCTTTGCTTTCCAAAAAGTCCGACGTGCGCGTGCTGGAAACCGGTTCGCTGGCGGCACACTTTGCGCCCGCGTTTGATTATCACCGGGTCAGCGGCGGCGTGCTGATCCAGGATCGCGACACGCCGCCGCAGGAACTGAATCTCGACAAACTCAGGATCGTGACCCGGCGGCCGCCCACCGACGGCGAGATCCGCGATCTGTTCTTTGCCTGGCGCGTGATCCGCTGCGTCAAATCCAACGCCATCGTGTACGCGAGGGACGCGCGCACCATCGGCATCGGCGCCGGGCAGATGAGCCGCGTGGTCAGCGCCAGGATCGCCGCCATGAAGGCCGCGGACGCGGGCCTTCCGGTGCGCGGCTCCGTCATGGCCTCGGAGGCCTTCTTCCCGTTCCGCGACGGCATCGACGCCGCCGCCGCCGCCGGCATCACCGCCGTCATCCAGCCGGGCGGCTCGATTCGCGACAATGAAATCATCGCCGCGGCGGATGAACATGACATGGCGATGGTGTTCACCGGCATCCGCCACTTCCGCCACTGAAAACCCATCGAAAAGCCATTGCGCTGTCATCGCACATGACGCTTTTCGACGGGTTTTATCCTGGCCCGCAAACATGAAGGTTTTGATTGTCGGCGGCGGGGGGCGCGAGCATGCGCTGGCATGGAAGGCGGCGCAGTCGGCGCGCGTCGGGCGGGTGTACGTCGCCCCCGGCAACGCCGGCACCGCCGCGGAAAGCAGGGTCGAAAACGTGCCCATTGCGGCGGAGGATATCCCCGCGCTGCTGCGATTCGCGCAGCAGCAACGCATCGGGTTGACCATCGTCGGGCCGGAGGCGCCATTGGTCGCCGGCATCGTCGATCAATTCACCGCCGCCGGGCTGCGCTGCTTCGGGCCGGCGCGGGCGGCGGCGCGGCTGGAGGGATCGAAGGCGTACGCCAAGGATTTTCTGTCGCGCCATCGCATTCCCACGGCGCAATATGAGACCTTCACCGATCTGCATGCCGCCTGTGCCTATCTGCGGCAGCAGACGCCGCCCGTGGTCATCAAGGCCGATGGGCTGGCGGCGGGCAAGGGCGTCATCATCGCGCGCACGGCGATGCAGGCTGAGCAGGCGGTGCGCGACATGCTGGACGCCCACGTCTTCGGACAGGCCGGCTCGCAGGTGGTCATCGAGGA
This sequence comes from Gammaproteobacteria bacterium, assembly GCA_021324815.1. Classification (GTDB taxonomy): domain Bacteria; phylum Pseudomonadota; class Gammaproteobacteria; order JAJPIJ01; family JAJPIJ01; genus JAJPIJ01. The sequence goes on along the minus strand of JAJPIJ010000052.1, from coordinate 49,996 downwards.
ATTCCTGCACGGCGAGGAGGCCAGTTTCATCGTCATGGCCGACGGCGCGCATCACCTGCCGCTGGCGTCCTCCCAGGATCACAAGGCGCTGCTGGACGGCGATCGCGGTCCCAACACCGGCGGCATGGGCGCCTATTCGCCCGCGCCGGTGGTGACGCCCGCCGTGCACGAGCGCGTCGTGCGCGAGGTGATCGAGCCCGCGCTGCGCGGCATGGCGGCCGAGGGCTGCCCCTACACCGGGTTTCTTTACGCCGGGCTCATGATTTCCCCCGATGGCGCGCCCCGCGTGCTCGAGTTCAACTGCCGGCTGGGTGATCCGGAGACGCAGCCGATTCTGATGCGTCTGCAATCCGATCTGGTGGCGCTGTGCGAGGCCGCGCTCGATAAAAAACTGGACGGCGCGGAATGCGAGTGGGACCCGCGGGTGGCGCTGGGGGTGGTGCTCGCCGCCGGCGGCTATCCCGGCGAGGCGCGGCGGGGGGATACGATCAGCGGCCTCGATGCCGCGAAGGAGCACGTGAAGGTCTTTCATGCCGGCACGGCGTTGAAGGACGGCGCGGTGGTCACGGCCGGCGGCCGCGTGCTCTGCGTCGGCGCGCTGGGCGACAACATCCACCAGGCCCGGCAGCGCGCCTATGAACGGATCGCGGGAATCCACTGGCCCGGCATGCACTTCCGGCGCGACATCGGCCATCGCGCCGTCAGCCGCGAGGCTGCCGGGTGATCAACCTCCGCCCCAGGCAAGGAAATTCCTGAGCAGCGTGATTCCGGTCTTCGCGCTCTTCTCGGGGTGAAACTGGGTGGCGAAGTAATTATCGCGGGCCACCGCGGAAACGAAGTTCACGCCATATTCCGTCGTGCCGGCGATGACGCCTTCATCCCGCGGCCGGACGTAATAACTGTGCACGAAATAGAAATAGGCGCCCGGCGCGATGCCGGACCACAGCGGGTGCGGTTTCACCTGCGCCACCTGGTTCCAGCCCATGTGCGGCACCTTGAGCCGCGCGCCGCGCGCGTCCGTCAGCATCCGCGGAAAGCGCACGACGCGGCCGCGCAACACGCCCAGTCCCTGCTGCCCGCCGTCCTCATCGCTCGCCTCCATCAACGATTGCAATCCAAGGCAGATGCCCAGGAAGGGTTTGGCGCAGATCGCCTCGCTCACCGCCTCCACGAGGGCTTGATCGCGCAGGTTGCGCATGCAGGTGCCGATGGCGCCCTGGCCCGGGAACACCACGCGATCCGCCTCCAGGACGACCTCGGGCCTGCCGCTGACGACAATTCGAGATCTGCCTTCGGCGGCAAATTCCAGGGCCTTGGCCACGGAACGCAGATTGCTCATGCCGTAGTCGATGACGGCGACCGTTTGCATGCGGGCAGCCTTTAAGGCGTCGGCGGCTACAGCGACCCCTTGGTGGATGGCACCCGCCCGGCGCCGCGCGGATCGATCTCGACCGCCATGCGCAGCGCCCGGCCAAAGGCCTTGAACGCCGTCTCGACGATGTGGTGCGCGTTGCGGCCGCGCACGTTGTCGATGTGCAGCGTCACGAGGGCGTGATTCACAAAACCCTGGAAGAATTCATAGAACAAATCCACGTCGAAGTCGCCGACCTGCGCGCGCGGGAACTGGACGTGGTACTCCAGCCCCGGCCGGCCGGAGCAGTCCACGACCACGCGCGACAGCGCCTCGTCCAGCGGCACGTAGGCGTGGCCGTAGCGGCGGATGCCCTGCTTGCCACCGAGCGCCTGATTGAACGCCTGCCCGAGGGTGATGCCGACGTCCTCCACCGTGTGGTGCGCGTCGATCTGCAAATCGCCGCGCGCCTCGATCTCGAGATCGATCATGCCGTGGCGGGCGACCTGATCGAGCATGTGCTCCAGAAACGGCACGCCTAGGCTGAACCGGGATTTGCCGCTGCCGTCGAGGTTGATGGTGACGCGGATCTGCGTTTCCCTGGTCTGGCGCTCAACCTTCGCCCTGCGTGCTTTCATGCGCATCGTGGAAACCGGCTTTCGGAGGCGTTACTTTACATTAAATCGGCTTCCAAATCCCACGCGTCATTGCTATTGTCACGCCCTGACGACGTTTCACGATTCGATTCAAAAAATGACGGCTCAAATCGATGTCCAGGCCGTGCGTGATTACCTGCGGCAATATCAGGATCAGGTCGTGGCCGCATTCGTGCGCGAGGACGGGCGGCGGAGCTTCCACATGGACGAATGGCGGCGCAACGAAGGCGGCGGCGGACGCACCTGCATCTTGAGCGACGGCGCGGTCTTCGAGCAGGCGGGCGTGGGGTTCTCGCATGTGACCGGCGGCCAACTGCCCCCCTCCGCGACCGCCCGGCGGCCGCAGCTCGCCGGCCGCGCCTTCGAGGCGATGGGCGTGTCCATCGTCATTCATCCGTGCAATCCGTACGTGCCCACGTCGCACGCCAACGTGCGCTTCCTCATCGCGCATCATGAAAACGAGCCGCCGATCTGGTGGTTCGGCGGCGGTTTCGATCTCACGCCCTGCTACGGCTTCGAGGAGGACGCGCGCTTCTGGCACACCGTCGCGCGTGATGTCTGCGCGCCGTTCGGCGCCGAGGTCTACCCGCGCTATAAAAAATGGTGTGACGAATATTTTTACCTGCAGCACCGGCAGGAGCCGCGCGGCATCGGCGGCCTGTTCTTCGATGACCTGAACGAATGGGGGTTCGAGCGCTGCTTCGACTTCCTGCGCGCCGTGGGCGGGGGCTACCTTAAGGCCTATCTGCCCATCGTCGCGCGGCGCAAAAACACGCCCTTCGGCGAGCGCGAGCGTGATTTTCAGCTCTACCGCCGCGGACGCTACGTCGAATTCAACCTGATCTACGATCGCGGCACGCTGTTCGGCCTGCAGTCCGGCGGTCGTGCGGAATCCATATTGATGTCACTGCCGCCGCAGGCGCGCTGGCGCTACAACTGGCGGCCTGCCGCCGGCACCGCCGAGGCCGAGCTCCACGAAAAGTTTCTCCGCCCCCGTGACTGGCTGCAATAGGGCGTGACGCCCATGACCGAACCATCGCTGAGCAGGCTGGCCTTCCCGCTGAATGTTTTCGCCGAGGCCCTGCGGCTGGAATATGGCCTGATCGACGAACTGCATCTGGGCATCATGGCGCCGGGGGATCCATCCCCGCATCGCGCACAGGCGCGGGCGACCGAGCGACTGCTGGCGCTGCTGCCGCCCCCGCCCTGTCGTGTGCTGGAAGTGGGCACGGGCCTGGGTAAAACCTTTGAACGTCTTCTGCGCGCGGGCTACGAGGTCACCGGAATCACCCCCGATCACCAGCAAATCAAGGCGGTGCGAAATCGCATCGGCGACACCGGCCATCTGGTCTGCACGCGTTTTGAGGACATGAAGACGCCATCTTCATCCTACGACGCCATCCTGTTCCAGGAATCCGCGCAATACATACAGCCTCCGGAAAGGCTGCTCCTGGACTCCGCGCGCCATCTGTCGCCGGGCGGGGTGGTCGTGGGCATCGATGAATTCTCACTGACCAAACTGGCGCGACTGCGGGAAGTCCTGCCCGGCACGGGATTGACGCTGGAGGAGTTCGCGGACCTCAGCACCCAGGCATGTTTTTCCTGGGCACATTTAATCGAGTTGATCGAACGTCACGGCCCGCGCCTGTCCCGGGAATTGGATCGCGCCATGTTACTCGACGGACTGCTCGTCGAGTCACGGATACCCGACCGCCTGACGCCGGCGGCAAACGCCGCTTTTTCGGATGAGGAATTGCCTGTTTTTTCCGCAATCATTGAACATGTCAGGACGGCGGGCGGTGAATCCTCCGCGAAATCCGTCACGGCGGTGGAAACCTTCGATCAGATACGGGCCCGCCTGCTGGCCGATGAACATCTTGCCCGGCTGATCATCGCGGGGGTCGCGGCCACGTTGCGCACGCGCCATCGCCGCTATCTGGAGGGTTCCTGGCGCTACCTCCTGTTCAAATTGCGCAAGCGGGTTGACAACATCACCGGGTCATCCGCGATTAGGTAATACCGGCCGGCTGTGGTAGAGTGCGCGCAGAGTTTGTTGCGGCATGGTCCGGTCCATGCCTTGAGGTTCCGGCAGTTACAGCCCATGAAGTTCCGGGTAAATCGCCGTCAACGGGCGCAGCGCCCCTTCCCTCCCGCAAACCTGTCGCGGTTATCGCCCCCATAAGGCTGTTCCCCGATTTATCAATGCCGCTGTCTGGACCGGTCCTGTGCGTTGTAAAGCGCACCGGCAGACAGCCATCCAGCCTCCCTTGGAGGCTCACAGGAGCTTTATAAAAATGTCATTTTCATCACTCGGCCTCGGAGAGGCCCTTTTGCGCGCCATTGCCGAACAAGGCCACAACGCACCCACACCCATACAATCCAGGGCCATCCCGGTCATCCTTGCCGGCCGCGACGTGCTCGCGGCGGCGCAGACCGGCACCGGCAAGACCGGCGCCTTCGGCCTGCCGCTGCTGGCGCGGCTGCAGCCCGGCCGCGCGGCAGGCGGTGTGCCGCGCGCACTGGTGCTCGCCCCCACGCGCGAACTGGCCGCGCAGGTGGCCGCGAGCCTGCGCGCCTACGGCCGCCATCTGCCGCTCAAGACCGAGGCCGTCTTCGGCGGTGTCGGCATGCATCCCCAAGTCAAGGCGCTGCGCAATGGCGTGGACATCCTCGTGGCCACGCCGGGGCGCCTGATCGATCACCTCGAACAGAAAACGGTGCGGCTCTCCGGCGTCGAAGTCCTGGTGCTCGATGAGGCCGATCGCATGCTCGACATGGGCTTCATCCCCGCCGTCCGTCGCATTCTCTCCGTATTGCCGCAACGCCGGCAGAACCTGCTGTTCTCCGCCACCTTCCCGGCGGAGGTGCGCACGCTGGCGGCTTCGTTCATGCACAGCCCCGAGGTCATCGAGGTGGCGCCGCGCAACGCGCCGGCCGAGCGCGTGACCCAGCATGTCCATCCGGTGCACAGGGAACACAAGCGCGCGCTGCTGTCGCATCTGGTCAGCTCCCGCGACTGGGGGCGGACACTGGTGTTTACGCGCACCAAGCACGGCGCCGATCGGCTGGCCCGGCAACTCGAGCAGGACGGCATCAGCACCGCCGCCATCCACGGCGACAAATCGCAGGGCGCGCGCACGCGGGCGCTGTCGGAGTTCAAGGCCGGCCGGGTGCGCGTGCTGGTGGCGACCGACATCGCCGCGCGCGGCATCGACATCGAGCAGCTGCCGCAGGTGGTCAACTACGAGCTGCCGCACGTGCCGGAGGATTACATCCACCGCATCGGCCGCACCGGCCGCGCCAGCGCCAGCGGCGTGGCCGTCTCGCTGGTCTCCCCCGACGAGCGGCAGCAACTCAAGGATATCGAGCGCCTGTTGAACCGATCCATACCGTCGTCGGTGGTGGAGGACTTCGTGCCGCCGCCGGCGGCGGCGACGCGGCCGGCACAGTCGCAACCAGCCACACATCGACGGCACCCCGGTCAGGCGCAGAAGAAGCGCCATGCCCACCGGCGTGACGCCGGCGGCGGTCACTCCCGCGGCAATCATCGCCATTGGGCGTCGTAACAGTGGCACTCGGCGACAAGAACCAAAGACCCCGCCACGGCGGGGTTTTTATCTGGTTTGCAGCCAGAAGGTGACGGGGCCGTCGTTGACCAGCGAGACCTGCATGTGCGCGCCGAAGACGCCGGTTTCGACCGACGAATGCACAGCGCGGGCGCGGCCGACGAGATAATCGAACAATTGTTTACCCTGATCCGGCGGCGCGGCGGGAGTGAAGCTGGGGCGCATGCCTTTTTGGGTGTCCGCGGGGAGGGTGAATTGCGGCACCAGTAAAAGGCCGCCGCGCACGTCCCGCACGCTCAGATTCATTTTGCCCTCCGCGTCAGGAAAGACGCGGTAGCCGAGCAGCCTTTCCAGCAGCCGATCCGCATCCGCTTCCGTGTCCGCGCGCTCCACGCCGACGAGCACCATCAGTCCAGGTCCGATCTCGCCGACGGCTTGCCCCCCGATGGTCACGCGGGCTTGCGTCACGCGTTGCAGGAGGCCGATCATGCGCGCCCGTTACGCGGCGGCGACCCGATCGGCGCGCTTGCGTTCATGCGCCTTCAGCATCTTCTTGCGCAGGCGGATGGCCCTGGGGGTGACTTCCACCAGTTCGTCGTCGTCGATGAATTCCAGCGCCTGCTCCAGTTCCATGCGCACGGGCGGCGTCAGGATGATGTTTTCATCCGAGCCCGCGGCGCGGATGTTGGTCAGCTTTTTCCCCTTGAGCGGGTTCACGACGAGATCATTGTCGCGCGAGTGCTGGCCGATGATCATGCCTTCGTAGACTTCATCGCCATGGCCGATGAACAACCGCCCCCGCTCCTGCAGGTTGAACAGCGCGTAGCCCAGCGCCTGGCCCTGATCGATGGCGATCAGCACGCCGTTGGTGCGCTGGCCGATGGCGCCGGCCTTGGCCGGCTTGTAGCTGTCGAAGGAATGGTACATCAGACCGGTGCCGGAGGTCAGCGTCATGAACTCGGTGCGGAATCCAATCAACCCGCGCGCCGGTATGGAGTACTCCAGGCGCACCCGGCCGCGGCTGTCCGGCGTCATGTTGAGGAAATCGCCGCGGCGCGCGCCCAGTTGCTCCATGATGGCGCCCTGGTGCTGCTGCTCGATATCGATGGTGAGCTGTTCATAGGGCTCGTGCATCACGCCGTCGCTGGTCTTGAAGATCACGCGCGGGCGTCCGACCGCCAGTTCATAGCCTTCGCGGCGCATGTTCTCGATCAGAATGGCGAGGTGCAGTTCACCGCGGCCGGAGACCAGAAAGGCGCTGGGGTCGCCGGTGTCCTCCACGCGCAGGGCGACGTTGTGGATCAATTCGCGATCCAGGCGCTCCCGGATCTGGCGGCTGGTGACGAATTTACCCTCGCGGCCGGCAAAGGGGGAATCGTTGACCTGGAAGGTCATGCTGACGGTCGGCTCGTCCACCGACAGGCGCGGCAGCGCCTCCACGCATTTCGGATCGCACAGCGTGTCGGAGATGCGGATGCCCTCGACCCCGGTGACGGCGATGATGTCGCCGGCCTCGGCGCCGCCTCGCTCAATACGCTGCAGGCCGTCAAATCCCAGCACCTGCAATATGCGGCCGGCCCGCTGTTCGCCGGCGGCGCCGATCCGCACGATGGCGGTGTTCGGCCGGATGGCGCCGCGCGTCACCCGGCCGATGCCGATGGCGCCGACGTAGCTTGAGTAATCGAGCGCGCTCACCTGCATCTGGAACGGCCCATCGCTCTGCACCGCCGGCGGCGGGGCGTGTGCGACTATCGTCTCGAGCAACGGCGTCATGTCCCGGCGCTCCCCGCCTTCGAGTGATTTGACCGCCCAGCCCTCCAGCGCCGAGGCATAGACGATGGGGAAATCCAGTTGCGCCTCGCTGGCGCCCAGCCGATCGAACAGGTCGAAGGTCTGATCCACCACCCAATGCGGGCGGGCGCCGGGTCGATCCACCTTGTTGACCACGACGATGGGGCGGAGCCCCCGCGCGAACGCCTTCTGCGTGACGAAGCGGGTCTGCGGCATCGGCCCGTCGACGGCGTCCACCAGCAGCAGCACGGAGTCGACCATCGACAGGATGCGCTCGACCTCGCCGCCGAAGTCGGCGTGCCCCGGCGTATCCACCACGTTGATGCGGTAATCGCGCCAGGCGATCGCGGTGTTCTTGGCCAGGATGGTGATGCCCCGCTCGCGCTCCAGATCGTTGCTGTCCATGATGCGCTCCGGCGCGGCGGCACGCTCCCCAAGCGTGCCGGACTGCTGGAGCAGCCTGTCAACCAGCGTGGTCTTGCCATGATCAACATGGGCGATGATGGCGATATTGCGCAAATTTTCAATCATCTGATCACCGGGGAGGGTGGAAGCAAAAGGCCCGCCATTATACGGATGCGGGGCGTGAAAGCCAGCACGCGGAAAAGAACCGCCGGCCCGGCCTGCCGGTATAATGCGCGCTCCAAAATTTCCCCCACTTGTCTTTCCGGAGAGCAACATGCCCAGAAAAATCATCTTCAAAAGCGGCGAGGCAACCGTGTTCGCCTCGGAGGGCCAATATACCGATGCCATGCCGGAGGTGCTGATCGGCGACGTCGGTGGACCGGTCGGTTACGCCTTTGCGAATATGATGGCGCAAAGCAAGGGGCACACCTGCATGTTCGCCGTGCGGGCCTGCAATCACCAGGTGCGGCCCGCCACCATGATGGCCACCAAGGTCACCATCCGGGACGAGGCCTATGTCAACCTGTTTGGCGGCGTGGTGCAGTCGGCCATCGCCGATGCCGTCGTCGATTGCGTCGCCGACGGCGTTTTGCCGAGAAATCAGGCGAACAATATCTGCATCCTGTGCCTGATCTGGATCGACCCGCGGGCCCCCAGGGATCCGAAGCTGGACAAGGACGAGCTGTACCGGAACAACTACGAGGCCATGAAGCTGGCCGTGCGGCGGGCGATGAAGGATGAGCCCACCATCCAGCAATTGCTCAAGACCCGCCATAAGGTCAGGCATGACATGTTCGATGCCGCCAGCGGCACTTGGTATTGAACGTCGGAAAAACAAAAGCCCATCCAGGGGGATGGGCTTTTTATCCGGCGGCCATTGCTGCCGCTGGAAATGCAGCTGCCTACTGCTTGTTGGCGGGATTGGTGGGCATGAAGCCCAGGTTCTTGTACCAGCCGTTGACCATGTCCTTGTCCGTCCAATGCATCTTCGCCATCATGTTGTGAAGCTCGTTTTTGTCGACCTTGCCGTCATGGTTTGCATCCAGATCGGCGAAATGATCCTTGAACCACGGGCTGAAGCCCGGGACATCCTGGCCCAGCACATGGTCCATTTCCTCCATCTCCTCCATGGTGATGGCGCCATCGCCGTTCTTGTCATAGGCCTTCCATATGTCCTTCATCATGTTGCTCCAGGGCATGAAACCGCCCTCGGCCGACGCCGTGCCCATTGCACACATCGCCACGGCCAGACTCGCTGCAAGTAAGGTCTTCTTCATTTTCTCTCTCCTACAATGTTGAGGGCCGTGGTTGTGGATGAATGCGCCGGCGCTGGCCCACTGTGGCACCGACATCATTCAGCACCTGAGAAATGTCCTGGTCTGCCAATTTCAATGCCGTAAAACCCGACTGCGTTTTCCCGTATCGCGATCAGCAATAACCAATGGTGTTGACCCCGTTGTTACAAACCCCGTGCCAACCACGCTTGATCTGACGAAACTGCATTGAGATCATTGGATTAGACGACGGCGGGAGGCGGCGGGCGCCTCTCGCTGGCAGGGACCCGGCCGCAGCTTATGGTGGCGCCACCAACTTTCGTGGAGAAGTCCGGAGGGAAAAATTTACTTCACAGGCGGCATGCTAACGAAAGACCGATACTGATCGAAAAGTAGGCTTCAGTCCTTGGGCATGAAGGCAAACCCCTCCTGAAACCCCTGTGACAATTGCGATTCGCTGATGCCCAGTTTCGCTATGCCGAGTCTCAATTCCTGTTCGCTCACCTTGCCGTCGCCATCGGTGTCGAAGTCGACGAAATGATCGGCCATGAACGCCTGGAATCCCTTGAACTCCTTTTGGCGGGAGAAGCCGCTGACTTCGCTCATGCTGATCTGATGATCGCCGTCGGTATCCGCCGCCTTGAACGCCTCGGTCCACGATATCGGACCGCCGCCGCCGGCCACACTGGTGGCGGCGCCTGCAAGCAAACCCGTGCATAAAAAAATCCAGCGCATGTCGTCCTCCCACCCGGTGGGTCAGAATCTGTTTCGAAAGGTTCCATCCATGATGTGCCTCAGCGTATGAAATCAGCCAGGCCGGGATCGTTGAGCAGCTTTTCCAGCGCCCGTGACAACGTGGCGTTGATCAAGGCCTGGTTTTCACCCACGTCCGGCGCCTCCAGCACCTCCTTGGTCTGGGTGACGCCGGCATGACTCGTGTACTGCCTGCCGTCGCGGCTCGCGATCACGCTCACCTTCGCCGACGTTTCCACCTTGCGCACCACGGGCGAGCCCTTGCCGGCGTAGCCCAGATCATTCACCTCGATCCGCAGGTTTAAATCCGCAGGCGGCGCGTCCGCAATCTTGAAGCCCTCGGTCACCAGGGCCTCGGCCACCGCTTTTCTCACTCCCGCGGTGATGTCGCCGCTGGGCGTCAGCGTGGCGGTGTCGCCGTACACCCCGCCGCGCGTGCCGAGCTCCGGATGGGCCCGCGCGTCAGCGACGGACAGCGCCACCCAGCGGCCCCTGCCGATGGGCTCCGGATTGACGGAGATCGAGGGGGCGATGTCCACCGTCTGCGGGCTCAGGGCGCACGCCCCCGTCAAGCCGCACACCGCCAGCAATAGCAGAAACCGTCCTGCCGTCGACCTTCGCATCACGAGTTCCTCAATCCGTCCTGCCTGCCGTAGGTTTTGAACTTCCCGAGCACCACGCGCATCTCCCGCCTGCCGAGTATCCTGGGGGCGCCCACTTGTAGAGTGAGACAGTACTGGCGGGCCAGAAATTCCACCTCCACCGCCAGCGCCAGCGCCGCCGCGGGGCTATCCCCGAGGGCGATGAGGCCGTGATTGGCCAGCAGGCAGGCCCGGCGATCGCGCAGCGCCCGCACGGCGTGGTCGGACAGCGCCTGCGTGCCGAAGGTGGCGTACGGCGCGCAGCGGATGGAGTCGCCGCCGGCCACCGCCACCATGTAGTGAAACGCCGGGATGCCGCGGCGCAGGCAGGCGAGCGCGGTGGCGTAAGGCGAATGAACATGCACGACGGCACGGACCTCGGGACGGGCGCGGTAGATGTCACGATGAAAGCGCCATTCGCTGGAGGGCCTGAGCTGCCCGCCGGGCGCGGTGCCGTCGTCGCGCATGCGCACGATCATCGCCGGCCGCAGCCGCTCATAAGGAACGCCGGTCGGCGTGATCAAAAAGCCGCCGCGCACGCGCGCGCTGACGTTGCCGGCCCTGCCGGGATTGAGCCCGGAGTCGTTGATGGCGCGGGCGGCGGCGATGACCGCGCGGCGCAGGGCGGCCTCGTTCATGTCAGCGCAGGAACATTTGATAGGCCGGGTTGCGGGTTTCCTCAGCATGGCTCATGCCGAGTCCCTTCAGGAAGGCGTCGAATTCCCTCTGGTCGCCGGGCGGCACCTGCATGCCCATCAGCACCCGCCCGTAGGCGGCGCCGTGATTGCGGTAGTGAAACAGGCTGATGTTCCAGCGGCTGCCCATCTCGGTCAGGAAATGCAGCAGCGCGCCGGCGCGCTCCGGGAATTCGAACCGGTACAGGCGCTCGTTCTCCACGCCCCGGCCATGCCCGCCCACCATGTAGCGCACGTGCATCTTGGCCATCTCGTCGGCGGAGAAATCGGCCACCTCGTAGCCCTCGTGGCGCAGGGTTTCAATCAATTGATTCTTCTCCTCGATGCCGTGGCGGATGCGCACCCCGGCGAACACGTGCGCCACCCTGGGATCGGCGTAGCGGTAATTGAACTCGGTGATGGCGCGCGCGCCCAGCGCCTCGCAGAACCTGCGGAAACTGCCGGGCCGCTCGGGGATGGTCACGCCCAGCAGCGCCTCGCGCTGCTCGCCGAGCTCGGCCAGCTCGGCGATGTGGCGCAGGCGGTCGAAATTGACGTTGGCGCCGCTGAAGATGGCCACCAGTTCCTGTCCGCGCGCGCCGGTCGCGGTCACGTATTGCTTCAGGCCGGCCAGCGCCAGCGCGCCGGCGGGCTCGGCGATGGAGCGGGTGTCCTCGAAGATGTCCTTGATCGCGGCGCAGACCTCGTCGTTGCTCACCAGCAGGACCCCGTCCACCAGCTCGCGCGCGACGCGGAAGGTCTCCTCGCCGATCTGGCGCACGGCGGCGCCGTCCACGAAGATGCCGATGTGCTCCAGCACCACGCGCCGGCCCGCGCGCATGGCGGCATGCAGCGTCGGCGCCTCGTCCGATTCCACGCCGATGATGCGGGTCTTCGGCGACACCGACTTGACGTATGCCGCCACGCCGGCGATGAGGCCGCCGCCGCCGACCGGGACGAATATCACCTCGATGGGCGCCGGGTGCTGGCGCAGGATCTCCATGGCCACCGTGCCCTGGCCGGCGATGACCAGCGGGTGATCGTAGGGCGGCACATAGGTCAGCGAGCGTTCCCCGGCGAGTTTGTGGGCGTGGTCGCTGGCCTCATCATAGGTGTTGCCGTGCAGCAGGATGTCCGCGCCCAGCCGCCGCACGGCGGCGACCTTGATCTCCGGCGTGGTCTTGGGCATCACGATCAGCGCCGGCACGCCCATTTTTTGCGCCGCCAGCGCCACGCCCTGGGCATGATTGCCGGCGGAGGCCGTGATCACGCCGCGCGCGCGCCGCTCCGCCGGCAGCGAGGCCATGAGGTTGTAGGCCCCGCGCAGCTTGTAGGAAAACACCGGTTGCAGGTCCTCGCGCTTGAGCCAGACGGCGTTGTCCAGGCGGCGCGACAGCTCCGGCAGGCGATCGAGCGGCGTCTCCCGGGCGACGTCGTAGACGCGCGCCTCCCTGATCATTTTTGGATAATCGGGATTCATCACGGTTAGAATAACATTGCGCATCAGAAAGCGTGAAAGACATCAACATGACCCAGGACGAAAAAAAGCGAAAGGTGGCGGAGGCGGCGCTGGCCTACGTCGAGGATGACGCGGTCATCGGCGTCGGCACCGGCAGCACGGCCAGTCATTTCGTCGCTGCGCTCGCGCGCATCAAGCACCGCATCAGCGGCGCGGTGGCGAGTTCGAATGCCACGGCGGCATTGCTCAAGAAAAATGGCATTCCCGTGGTGGATTTGACTTCACAATTTGATCTCAACGTCTATGTGGACGGCGCCGATGAAGCCACCCGCCACCGGCAGCTCATCAAGGGCGGCGGCGGCGCGCTGACGCGCGAGAAAATCGTGGCGGCGGCCAGCCGCAAGTTCGTTTGCGTCGTCGACGACTCGAAACTGGTCGATGTATTGGGCCGCTTCCCGCTGCCGGTCGAGGCGATCCCCATGGCCCGCAGTTACGTCGCCCGGCAACTGGTCAAACTGGGCGGCCAGCCGGAACTGCGACAAAACTTCATGACTGATAACGGCAACGTCATCCTCGACGTCCGCAACCTGCAAATCCTCGATCCGGTGAAGCTGGAATCCGAGATCAATCAAATCGCCGGCGTGGTCTGCAACGGCCTCTTCGCCCGCCGCCCGGCGGACGTGCTGCTGGTCGGCACCGATGCCGGCGTGCGGGCGCTGTAAGCCATGCAGAAATTCTTGCTGACGCTGGGCGTCATTTTGCTGCTGCTGGGCGCGGCCTGGCCGTGGATCACGAGGCTGGGGCTGGGCAGGCTGCCGGGGGACATCGTAATCGAGCGCGAAGGATTCCGGTTTTATTTTCCGATCGTGACATGCCTTTTAATCAGCGCGGTGATTTCTTTGTTAATTTGGTTGTTCCGTCGTTGATTCTCGGGGTTCATAATGAGCCCTGATCTAAAAACCTGGTTGTTCATCATTCTTGCCCTGCTGACCGCGATTTTTTGCGGCTGGTGGGCGGCGGCATTCATCCGCGCCGGCAATCACCGGCTGAACAACGGGGTCATCGGCCTGGAACAAACGGCGATTGGTCTGGGCACGGATTTCTTCGACACGCTGGGCATCGGGTCGTTTGCCACCACCACGGCGCTGTTCAAGCTCCTGAAGCTGGTGCCCGATGAGCTCATCCCCGGCACGCTCAACGTCGGCCACACGCTGCCGTCCGTGGCCCAGGCGTTCATTTACATCGCCATCATCGACGTGGACGTGGTGACGCTCGCATTGATGATTGCGGCGTCGGTGATCGGCGCCTGGTTCGGGGCCGGCGTCGTGTCGCGCTGGCCGCGCCGGCCCATACGCCTGGGCATGGGCATTGCGTTGACCATCGCCGGCGCACTTTTTGTGATGAAAAATCTCAACCTGCTGCCGGCGGGCGGCGATACGCTGGCGCTTTCCGGCCCGCAGCTGTGGCTGGCGGTCGGAATTAATTTGATTCTGGGGGCGCTGATGACGCTCGGGATCGGTCTTTACGCGCCCTGCATGATCACGGTCGCGCTGCTCGGCATGAACCCCGCCGCCGCGTTTCCGATCATGATGGGCTCCTGCGCCTTTCTGATGCCGGTGGGGGCCGTGCGCTTCATCGACAGCGGCCGGTACCAGTTGAAGGCGGCGCTGGGGTTGACGCTGGGCGGCGTGCCGGCGGTGCTGCTGGCCGCCTTCATCGTCAAGTCGCTGCCATTGGAAACCGTGCGCTGGCTGGTGGCGGTCGTGGTCTTCTACACCGCCATCGTCATGCTGTATTCCGCCTATCGTGAAGATCGAGTGCGCTGTTGAGCGTAAATACTGGCCTGTCTAAAAAATGCCGTTCGTGCCGAGGTATCGAAGCACGAACGACCTAAATGTCAAATGATATTCGCCCTTCGATACCTCAGGGCGAACGGTTTTCCTGTGCTGAGGATTCTGAGGATTCTAAGGATTGCGGAAAACGGATGAAGCGGCCCGCCCACAGGCCCGCCTCGAACAAAAGCCACATCGGCACCGCCAGCATCACCTGCGACAGCACGTCTGGCGGCGTCAGCACGGCGCCGACGACGAAGCAGCCGACGATGATGTAGGGGCGCAGCGTGATGAGCTGCGCGCGGCTGACGACGCCCGTCCACAGCAAGAGCACGGTCGCCACCGGGATCTCGAACACCACGCCGAAGGCGATGAACATCGACAGCACGAAATCGAGATAACGGTTGATGTCGGTCATGACCGCGACGCCCGCCGGCGCGGTGCGCGTGAAGAACCGGAACAGCAGCGGGAAGACGACGTAGTAGGCGAAGGCCATGCCCAGATAAAACAGCACGGTGCTGGAGACGATGAGCGGCAGCGCCAGGCGGCGCTCGTGCAGATACAGCCCCGGCGCCACGAACGCCCACGCCTGGTACAGCACGTACGGCATGGCCACGCACAACGACACGACGGCGGCGAGCTTGAAGGGCGCGAAGAACGGCGCGGTGACCTCGGTGGCGATCATGGTCGCGTTCGGCGGCAGCAGTTTCATCAGCGGCTGCGCCAGCCAGGTGTAGAGGGAATTGGCGAAGAACGACAGCACCACGAACACCGCGACCACCGCGAGCCCGCTGCGGATGATGCGGGCGCGCAGTTCGGTCAGGTGGGCGATGAGGGATTGCTCCTGATCCCCGGGCGGCGCGCCGGATTCGTTCACGGCATGTCACTCCTGGGGCGCCTGTGTCTCACCGGCTGCTTTTTTACCGGCCGGTCCCGGCCCGGTCTCGCCGGGATGGATGCTGGGAGTGGTCTTGACCGTGGCACGCAACTGTTCCTGCAGGCGCTGCATCTCCTCGAAGGCCATCTCGCGCTCGAACTGGCGGCGGAACTCGGCCAGCTGGCGGCGCGCCCGGCCGGCCCAGAACCCCACCGTGCGCGCCAGCCCCGGCAGCTTGTCAGGGCCGAAGACGATCAGCGCCACCGCGGCGATGACGATGAGCTCCCAGAATCCGACGCCGAACATGAGGAGTCTGCGCGGGGGCGGGAAACGGAGGCAGCCGCCGCCGGGGCCGCGTCAAGCGGCGGGCGGTTCCTTCTTTTCGGTTTTGCCCTCGATGACCTCGCCTTGCGGCGGTTTCGCGGCGGCGGTGTCCTGTTCGCCATCACGCATGGCGGTGCGAAAACCCTTGATGGCCTCGCCCAGATCCGTGCCCACGTTCTTGAGCTTTTTGGTGCCGAACAGCAGGACCACGATGGCGAGAACGATCAGCCAGTGCCATATGCTCAATCCACCCATAGTCTCCTCCTACTGTTTCCGACGCGCGGCCTTTTCCGCGAGCCCCGATTGTCCGAACCGGCGATCCAGTTCCGCCAGCACCTCCGAGGGCTTCAGGTTCAGATGGCTCAGCATGATCAGCGTGTGAAACCACAGATCCGCCGTTTCATGGATGACCGCCTCGCGCCGCCCGCCCTTGGCGGCGATGATCGTCTCCACCGCCTCCTCGCCCATTTTTTTCAGGATCGCATCCAGCCCCTCGCGATACAAGCCGGCGACGTAGGACGTTCCGGCGTCCGCCGTCTTGCGCGATTCCAGAACCTCCGCCAGCCTGTCCAGGGTCGTGTCCACGACTTCACCTGCGCGCGTACTTGCCGAGCAGGGACTTGAGCTTCTGGGCGTCCTCGGGATGCCTGGGCGCGTTGCCGTCGAAGATGTCCGTCGCCGAAATTCCGGGCTTGCCGTAATAGGCGGCGTCGGCGTCCTTGTCGATGTCCAGCACCGAGCCGTCCAGCGCCACGCCCGCGAACAGCCCGCGGCTGCGGGAGTAGGAGTAAATCTCGGACTTCAACTGCACGTCGGTCGCCACCGCCGCGTTGCGGCCGACCGGGCCCGCCGACACCGCGGCGTCCGCGCCCAGCGTGAACTTGCCGTTGACCAGACTGTCCAGGCCGCGGCGGTTCTTGAACACGAGGATCACGTCGGCGGCCTGGGCGCCGATCTGCCAGCCGAAGCTGCCGCCGGCCAGCGTCAGGAACACCGGATCGCTCCACCCCGATTTGCCGCGCACCATGACGACGCCCCGGCCGAAGCGGCCGCCGACGATGAAGCCGGCCTTGAGCACGCCGGGGATGACGGCGATGGCGTGCGCCTCGGCGAGCAGCGCCGGCGGAATGCTCTGCTCGGGGATGGCCATGATTTCCTCCATGACCTCGGATGCCTCCCGCACCTTGGCGCTCTGATCATCGGCGGCGTGCGCCGGGGAGGCGTGCAGCGCCGCCACGGCCGGCATCAGCAGCATCCAACGAAATATTTCGCGCCGTCGCATGGGTTGCCCTCCATCAGGCCGGTGTTTTGCCGGCATCGATCACGGGGTCGGCGTTCACCCAGGCCCCGTCCTCCAGACGCTGAAAGAAGCAGCTCTGCCGCCCGGTGTGGCAGGCGATGCCGTCCCGTTGCGTCACTTGCAACAGGATAGCATCGTTGTCGCAATCGAGGCGAATCTCGTGCACGGTCTGCACGTGGCCGGATTCCTCGCCCTTGCGCCACAGTTTTTTGCGCGATCGCGACCAGTACACGGCGCGGCCCTCATCGAGCGTGAGCCTGAGCGCCTCCCGGTTCATCCAGGCGAGCGTCAACACCCTGCCCGTCTTCACCTCCTGGGCAATCACCGGCACAAGGCCGTCGGCGTTCCACTTCACGGCGTCAAGGAAGGTTGTTTTCATGTCCGCACCGCGGCCGATGGGGCCGCCCCCGTTCACAGCCGCACCGGAATGCCCGCATCGGCCAGGTAGCGCTTGGCATCGCCGACGGTATATTCGCCGAAATGGAAGATGCTCGCCGCCAGCACGGCGTCGGCATGGCCCAGCGTCACGCCATCGGCGAGATGCCGCAGGCCGCCCACCCCGCCGGAGGCGATGACCGGGATGCCGACGGCGTCCGCGACGGCGCGGGTCAGCTCCAGATCAAAGCCGTCGCGCGTGCCGTCGCGATCCATGCTGGTCAGCAGGATTTCGCCGGCGCCAAACGCGTTCATTTTCTGCGCCCATTCGACCGCGTCAATGCCGGTGGGATTGCGGCCGCCGTGCGTGTACACCTCCCATCGCGGCGCGGCCGCCCCGGCGACGCGGCGGGCGTCGATGGCCACCACGATGCACTGCGCGCCGAAATGCGCGGAGGCGTCGGCGATCAATTCAGGCCGCGCGACCGCGGCGGTGTTGATGCTGACCTTGTCGGCGCCGGCGTTCAGCAGGCGCCGGACGTCCTCCACGCCGCGGACGCCGCCGCCCACGGTCAGCGGAATGAAGACCTGCGCCGCCACCGCCTCCACGACGTGCACCATGGTCTCGCGGTCGTCGCTGCTGGCGGTGATGTCGAGAAACGTGATCTCATCGGCGCCCTGCTCGTCATAGCGGCGGGCGATCTCCACCGGATCGCCGGCGTCGCGGATGTCGACGAACCTGACGCCCTTGACCACGCGGCCGGCGTCGACATCGAGGCAGGGAATGATGCGTTTGGCGAGGGCCATCGGCGTCTCCACGGGCCGGCGGCTGCCGTCACCCGGTTTTGCTGAGCTTGTCCGCAAGTTTTTGCGCTGCGGTGAAATCGATCGACCCCTCGTAGATGGCGCGGCCGGTGATGGCGGCGGTGATTCCCTCGCTCTCGACCTCGCACAGCGCCTTGATGTCCTCCAGATTGGTGAGCCCGCCGGAGGCGATGACGGGAATGGCCAGCTCGCGGGCGAAGGCCACCGTCGACGCCAGGTTGATGCCGTTCAACATGCCGTCGCGACTGATGTCGGTGTAGATGACGGCGGCGACGCCATCCTGCTCGAATTTTTTCGCCAGATCGACGGCATCGTGCCGCGACAGCTTGGACCAGCCGTCGATCGCCACCTTGCCGTCGCGGACGTCCAGTCCCACGATGATGTGGCTGGGAAACTCCATGCACATGTCGGCGACGAAATGCGGCGCCGTCACCGCCTTGGTGCCCAGGATGACGTAGCTCACGCCGGCGTCCAGATACTGCTGGATGGCGTCCTCGTCGCGGATGCCGCCGCCGACCTGGATCGGGGTGCCGGGATGCGCGGCGCAGATGCGATGGATGATCTCGGCGTTGACCGGCCGTCCCTTGGCCGCGCCATTCAAATCCACGATGTGCAGCCGCCGCGCGCCGGCCTTGATCCAGCGCGCGGCCATCGCCACCGGATCCTCGGAATACACGGTGTCGTCCTGCATGCGGCCCTGGCGCAGGCGGACGCATTTTCCATCCTTGATGTCAATGGCCGGTATGAGCAGCATGCGGCGATGCGGTGGTCGTACTCTGCTGAAAGCGGTGGGTGCGGCGACAAGCGTGGGGGTGTAGGTTCGCCCTGCGGTTGGGATTTCAGGTAAAGCCTAGCACGGATTTTTCATTGTGCGTTTTGACGCCTTTAGCCTCCGCCTTTTTCGTCCCCGCGTCAAGCGGTCGCGAGAAGGCCGGCGGCGGCGATGGCGCGCCTAATGCGCCTCGTCCCAGTTGGCGCCGACGCCGACGTCGACCGTGAGCGGCACAGACAGCGACGCGGCCTCGCTCATGAGATCGCGCACCTTCCCCCCCACCTCCGCGGCGGCGGCGGCGGCCACTTCAAGCACCAGCTCATCATGCACCTGCATGATCATGCGGGCCGGCGCGCGGCTTTGCACGAGCCAGTGATCCACGCTGATCATGGCCCGCTTGATGATGTCCGCCGCCGATCCCTGCATGGGCGCGTTGATGGCGGTGCGCTCGGCGTACTGGCGGCGGGCGTTGTTGCGCGAGCGGATGTCGGGAAGGTGGAGACGGCGGCCGAACAGGGTCTCCACGAATCCGCGCTCCCGCGCCTGCTCGCGCGTGCGCTCCATGTAGGCCTTCACGCCCGGATAACGCGCGAAATACAGGTCGACATACTGCTGCGCCGCGCCGCGGTCGATGCCGAGCTGGCGGGCGAGGCCGAAGGCGGACATGCCGTAGATCAGGCCGAAATTGATGGCCTTGGCGGCCCGGCGTTGATCATCGCTCACCGCCGCGTGCGGCAGGCCGAACACCTCCGCCGCGGTGGCGCGGTGGATGTCCTCGCCGCGCGCGAAGGCCGCGATCAGGCCCGGATCGCCCGAGAGGTGCGCCATGATGCGCAATTCAATCTGCGAGTAGTCGGCGGCCAGCAGCACGTGCTCGCGCGGCGCGACGAATGCCCGGCGGATGCGGCGGCCCTCCTCGGTGCGGATGGGGATGTTCTGCAAATTGGGATCGGAGGAGGACAGCCGGCCGGTGGCGGCCACCGCCTGATGGTAGCTCGTGTGCACCCGGCCGGTCGCGGGACAGACCTGCTGCGGCAGGGCGTCGGTGTAGGTCGATTTGAGCTTGCTCAAGGAGCGGTGCTCCAGGATGAGGCCGGGCAGCTTGTGATCGTGCGCCAGTTCGGCGAGCACGGACTCGGCGGTGGACGGCTGGCCGCCGGGGGTTTTTTCCAGCGGCGGAATCTTGAGCTTCTCGAAGAGGATTTGCTGGATCTGCCTGGGCGACCCCAGATTGAACGGCTGGCCCGCCGCCCGGTGGGCGGCCTCCTCGACCTCCCGCATGCGCCCCGCCAGCTCGGCGCTTTGCCGCGCCAGCATGGCGGTGTCGATCATGACACCGGTGAGTTCCATGCGCGAGAGCACCGGTATGAGCGGGATTTCGATCTCCTCGTACAGTTTCCTGAGCGCCGGCTCCGCCTCCAGGCGCGGCCACAGGTGCCGGTGCAGCCGCAGGCTCACATCGGCGTCCTCGGCGGCATACTCCGCGGCCTGCTCGACGGGCACCTGGTTGAAGGTGATCTGGCCGGGACCCCGGCCGGCGACGTCCTCGAAATGGATGGTGCGGTGGCCGAGGTATTTCAGCGCCAGTGAATCAAGATCGTGGCGCGTCGCCGTGCTGTCCAGCACGTAGGACTCCAGCATGGAATCGTGCCGGATGCCATTCAACGTGACGCCGTGATGCGACAGCACGTTGCGATCGTACTTGAGGTGCTGGCCGATCTTGGACAGGTTCGCGTCCTCGAGCAGCGGCCGCAGTTGCGCCAGCGCCCAGTCGCGGCCGATCTGCTCCGGGGCGCCGGCGTAGTCATGCGCCAGCGGCACGTAAGCGGCATGGTGGGGCTCGATCGCAAAGGAAACGCCGACGACGCGCGCCTTCATGTAATCGAGATCGGTGGTCTCGGTGTCGAATGCGAACAGTCCGGCCTGGCGCAGGCGTTCAAGCCAGCGTTCGAAATCCTCCCGCGTGAGGACGCATTCGTAGTTGGCGGGCGCCGGCGTGGACCGCGCGGCGGCGGCACCCGCCGCCGCCGGCGTTGCGGCCGCCGGACCGCCGCCGAGCAGTTCGTTCAGCCAGGTTTTGAATTCGAGCTTCGTGTACCACTCGCGCAGCGCCCGCACGTCCGGGGGCCCCGGCACCAGATCCTGCGGCCGCCATGCCAACGGCACGTCGCGCTTGATGGTGAGCAGCCGGCGCGAGAGCGGCAGATGGCCGAGGCTTGCACGCAGATTCTCCCCCACCTTGCCGCCGATATCCGCGGCATGGGCGATGAGATTGTCGAGCGTCGCGTAGTCCTTGAGCCAGGTGGCGGCGGTCTTCGGCCCCACCTTGGGCACGCCGGGCACGTTGTCCGTGCTGTCGCCGATCAACGTCAGGTAATCGATCATCTGCGCGGGCGTGACGCCGAACTTAGCCTGCACGCCGGGGGGATCGAGGATGGAATTGTCCATGGTGTTGACCAGCACGATGTCGTCCGTGACCAGTTGCGCCATGTCCTTGTCGCCGGTGGCGATCAGCGTCTTCATGCCGGCGGCCTGTGCCTGCAGGGCGAGCGTGCCGATCACGTCATCCGCCTCCACACCCTCCACGGAGATCAGCGGCAGTCCCATGGCGCGGATCACGGCGTGCAGCGGCTCGATCTGCGCCCCCAGCTCGTCCGGCATGGGCGGGCGGTTGGCCTTGTAGGCGGGATAGAGCTGATCGCGGAAGGTCGGCCCGCGCGCGTCGAACACCACGGCCATGCAGGCGGGCGCGTAATCCTTGATCAGCCGCCGCAGCATGGCGACCACGCCGTGGATGGCGCCGGTCGGCCGGCCGGTCGACGTCGTCAGCGCCGGCAACGCATGAAACGCCCGATAGAGATAGGACGAGCCATCCACCAGCACAAGCAGGGGTTTCGCTGTCATCTATGCCCTCTCCATCACCCCTGTCCGCGGGCGACCGCCACAATTGGACAAACCGCCGGAAGTGATCGATGCTATCCTATCTTGAGTCGCCGTCCATGCCCGCATGGCGCGGCGGGAAATCGTGGGGCGCCCTCCGCCGCTGCGGAGGGCGCCTGACGGACATTAACAAATAAAAACTTCAAAGTATGCCCATGAGCCTGCGCCTGATTTTATTGACAGCCCTGCTGGCGTCAACCACGCGTCTTGCGGCGGGGGAGACACAGCCGCTGGAGCCTTTGCCTGACGCCGCGCCGCCGCCCCCGCCCCAGGTGCAAAGCGGCGTGGCGCTGGAGCCGGAGGTGACCATCACCCCCGAGCAGGTCGAGCGCGACGTGAAGGGCGGCGCCAAGGTGGAGGAATACAAGGTCGGCGGCAAGCTCCAGTACGTCAAAATCACGCCCAAGGGCGGCCGGCCCTACTATCTGTTCGACACCGACGGCAACGGCGTGCTGGCGAGCACCATGAGTCAGCGGTATTCCAATTTCATCATTCCAAGCTGGGTCATCTTCAGTTGGGAGTGACCCCGGTCGCTGCGGACGGCCAGTGCGCGTCCGCCTGCATTTTCTCGGCTGCGGCGATCGCGCTACTTTACAACCCGGCTTTTTTTGTTTTAGATAATCGCCGTTCGCTGTTCTTCAAACGTGGAAGGTGCGTGAGGAGGAACGCCGGATGGGGAAAAAAATCCTGTCGGACCCGGAGGCGAAAACCAGCCTTTGGCAGGATGACGAGGAGTGCGGGGGCGACGACCTGCCCGACGACGCCGGGGAGGTGCCGCTCGAACCGGGCGCGGGATGTGCAAAAACTTCAAGACAGCGCATAGAAGAATACCTGGAGCGGAAACGTCTGGCGGAGGCGCTTCAGGAAGAGGTGGGCGACGACATCCTGCGCCACTGAGCATTCCACCGCCCCGGTCGTCAATTCACCCGCACCGCAGCGCCGGCGGCGGGCGGCGAGTTGATGTCGGCCAGGATGGCGGCGATCTCCGCGCCGGTGGAACAGGCGAGCACGCGCACGCCCAACCCCGACAGTGACTTCAGGTTGGTCTGCTGGATGATATGCTTGACCTCCAGCAAGGCGGCGGGGTGCACGCTGAACTCGCGCAGCCCCAGGGCCAGCAGCAGGCGGACATAGCGCACGTCGCTCGCCATCTCCCCGCAGATTCCCACCGGCTTGCGGTATTGCTCCCCGGCCTGGATGGTGGCGCGGATGAGGCGCAGCACGCCGGGGTGCAGCGGCTCGTAGAGATAGTTGACCTCGTCGTTCACCCGGTCGATGGCCATGGTGTACTGGATGAGATCGTTGGTGCCGATGGACAGGAAGTCCAGCTGGCGCGCGAACACATCGGCGCAGACCGCGGCGGCGGGCACCTCGATCATGCCGCCAACCGGCATGTTCCGATCGTAGGCTACGCCGAGGCGATCGAACTCCTCCCGAATTTCGCGCAGCAGAGCCAGCACCTGATTGACCTCCTGCACCACCGACAGCATGGGGATCAGCAGACGCACGGGACCCAGCGCCGAGGCGCGCAGGATGGCGCGCAATTGCGGGCGGAACAACGCGGCGTCCTTGAGGCACAACCGCACCGCGCGCAGTCCCAGGGCGGGATTGACGGCCACCGGCCGGTCCTGGCCGTTGCCGACGGTCTTGTCGGCGCCGAGGTCCAGCGTGCGGATGGTGACGGGGATGCCGTTTAACTGGCGGATCATGTCGCGATAGCTTTCGTACTGCTCCTCCTCGTCCGGCGGCGCCTCGCGGTTCATAAACAGGTATTCGGTGCGGTACAGCCCCACGCCCTTGGCGCCCACCCGGTGCAGGGCCTCGAAGTCCGAGGGCAGCTCGATATTGGCCTGCAATTCGATGGCCACGCCGTCGGCCGTGATCGCCGGCGCCTCCTTGAGCTTGCTGAGTTCGGCGAAGTAGCGGCGTTCCCGCTCTTGGCCCTGGCGATAGTAGGCCAGCAGCGCCTCATCGGGGTCGACAATGACGACGCCCTGCGTGCCGTCCACGATGACCTGCTCCTCGTCGCGGATGTAGCGGCGCGCCTGATGCAGGCCGACGATGGCGGGGATGCCGAGGCTGCGCGCCAGAATGGCGGTGTGCGACGTGGGGCCGCCGTACTCGGTGATGAAGGCGGCGATGCCGTGATGCTGCAGCAGGACGGTGTCGGCGGGGGTGAGATCGTCGGCCAGGATGATGCAGTCCTTCAGGCGCACCTCCAGCGTCTCATGCTTGAGGGGGGCGTGGTTCAACAAAATGCGCTGGATGCGGTTGACGACGTGGTCGATGTCGTCACGCCGGCTGCGCAGGTAGGGATCCTCCATCTCGTCGAACACCGCCACCAGCGCGTCGCGCTGCAGCTTGAGCGCCCACTCTGCGTTGCAATGCAATTCGGCGATCAGCCGCACCGGTTCCTGGGTCAGCGAGGAATCCTCCAGCATCATCAAATGCGTGTCGATGAAGGCGGTCGCGTCCTCCGCCGCGCCCCGCGGGATGTGTTCGCGGACCGTGCGCAACTGCAGGCGGGCGGCAGTGATGGCGTTTTGCAGGCGCAGGATTTCCGTGTTGACCTGCTCGCGCGGGATGGTGTATTCCGTGACCTCCAGCTGATTGCGCTCCAGCAGGTGCACACGGCCGATGACGATGCCGCGGGAGACGCCGATGCCGTGCATCGTGAAACTCATTGTTCCTCCCCGAAGCGGCTTTGCACGAGCCGCGTGAGCTCGCCGAGCGCCCGTTCCTCATCGGGGCCGCTGGCGATGATGTCGATGGCCACGCCTTGGCCCACCGCCAGCATCATCATGCCCATGATGCTCTTGCCGTCCACCTCGCGGCCGGAGCGCTGCACCTTGATGTCGCTGGCCATGCTTGAGGCCAGTTGCACGAACTTGGCGGCGGCGCGGGCGTGCAGCCCAAGCTTGTTGCTGATCGTCACCGTTTGTCTCATCATGGTTCAAGTCTCTTCCGGCCGGCTTGCGCCGCTCACAGATCACGGTGGCTGACGAGCACCGCGCGGCCATTACCGCGCAGGGACTCCGCCAGCCGTTCCGTCACATACACCGAACGATGGCGGCCGCCGGTGCAGCCGACGGCCACGGTCAAATAGGGGCGATCCTCCGCTTCAAACCGCGGGATCCAGGCCAGCATGAAGCCCTCGATTTGCTCCGCCAGCTCCCGCGCCAGCGGCGAGGCGCCCAGAAAGGACCGCACCGCGGCATCCAAACCGGAGAGGTCGCGCAATTCAGCCTCCCAGTGTGGATTGGGCAGGCCGCGCGCGTCGAAGACGAAATCCGACTCCGGCGGCACGCCGTTCTTGTAGCCGAACGACAGCAGTTGCAGAGATATTTCTCCGACCGCGCGCCGGGCCACCCGTTCCCGCACCCATTCCCGCAGCCGGTGGACGTGCATGGCGCTGGTATCCACCCGCAGATCGGCGTAGTCGGAGAGCGGCGCCAGCCTGGCGCGCTCGGCGGCAATGGCCCCGGGCAGCGGCAGGGCGTCGCCCGACAGCGGGTGGCGCCGCCGCGTTTCACTGAAACGTTTGAGCAGCATGTCGTCGCTGGCCTCGATGAAGACCAGCTCCACCGCCAGGGCGTCGGATTTCAGCCGCTGCAGCAGCATCGGGAGATCGGCGAGGTCCCCCGTCGCGTTGCGCACGTCGATGCCCACCGCCACCTGCCGGTAGGCCGGCCAGCGGCTGCCGGCGACCTCGCGCGCGAATTCGGCCAGGAACCCCAGCGGCAGGTTGTCCACGCAATAGAAGCCGGTGTCCTCCAGGGTGTGCAGCGCCACCGTCTTGCCGGCGCCGGACAGGCCTGAAATCACCACCAGCCGTTTGGGGTTCATGGTCGGCGGCCGCCGGCATCAGCGCCTGCGGGCCTCGCGTCGATGATGATCAGCCCTTCTTTCCTTGTGTCTCTTCACCTGCCGGTCGAGCTTGTCGATCATGAGGTCGATGGCGGCGTACATGTCGTCGTGCTCGGCGTCGGCATAGAGATTGGCGCCGCTGACGTGCAATTCCGCCTCCGCCTTGTGCCGCTGCTTTTCCACACCCAGGATCACGCGGATGCCCGTGACATGATCGAAATGCCGCTCCACCCGGGTGAGTTTGTCCTGCACGTAATCCCGCAAAGCAGGGGTCACTTCCACGTGATTGCCGGTCAGATTGATGTGCATCGTCGTCTCCTTGCCTGTCATCCGGGGTGATTTTCAAGCCAGTCGTTTGCGTTCGTGCGACGGCGGGATGTTCATCGCCTCGCGGTACTTCGCCACCGTGCGGCGGGCCACGTTGATGCCCTGCTCCGTCAGTATGTTCGCAAGCGCGCTGTCGCTTAAGGGTTTCGACGGCGTCTCGGCATCGATCAACTTCTGGATCACGGCGCGGATGGCGGTGGAGGAGGCCTCGCCGCCGCCTGCGGTGCTGACGTGGCTGGAGAAAAAGTATTTGAGCTCGTAGATGCCGCGCGGGGTATGCATGTACTTGCGCGTGGTCACGCGCGAGATGGTGGATTCGTGCAGGCGAAGCGCCTCGGCGATATCGGCCAGCACCAGCGGCTTCATCGCCTCCGGGCCGTGCTCGAGGAAGGCCCGCTGGCGCTCGACGATGGCGGTGGCGACCTTGAGCAGGGTCTCGCCCCGGCTTTGCAGGCTCTTGATGAACCAGCGCGCCTCCTGCAGATGGGCGCGCAGGGAGGCGTTGTCGGGGCTGTTGTCGGCGCGCCGGATCATGGCGGCGTAGCGCCGGTTGATGCGCAGATTGGGCAGGAGGTCCGGGTTGAGTTCGACCAGCCAGGCGCCGTTTTTCTTGCGCACGTACACATCCGGCGTCACGTATTCCACCGCCTCGCTGCTGTAGCGGCTGCCGGGGCGCGGATCGAGGGTCTGGATGAGCGCCACCACCTGTTGCAGTTCCTCGCGCGTCAGCTTCATGCGCCGCATGAGCTGCTGGAAATCGCGATCCGCCAGCAGGGCGAGATGGTCGTTGACCAGCCGCCGCGCCTCGGCCAGCCAGGGGGTGTCCGGCGGATACTGCTCCAGTTGCAGGCGCAGCGACTCCCCCAGATCGCGGGCGGCCACGCCGGACGGATCAAACTGCTGGATGTGCTTGATGACGGCGAGGACCTCGTCGATCTCCACGGTGCTGTCCGGCCCCAGTGTCTCCCTGATCTCCTCGGGCGAGGCGGTCAGATAACCGTCGGCATTGATGGCATCGATGACGGCGAAGGCAATGGCGCGGTCGGATTCGGTCATTGGCGTCACATTGAGCTGCCAGAGGAGATGATCGTGGAGCGACTCGGCGGCGCAGCGCTGCTCCTCCCATTCCGTGTCCGTCTCGCCGCCGGCCGCGGCGCGCACCGGGGTGCCGTCGTAAATGTCATCCCACGCCGTGTCCACCGGCAGGTCGTCGGGAATTCCGTCCGCCGCCTCCGCCGTCGGCTCCGATTCCGACTCCGTCTCCGCCCCTTCCCCGGCCCCCGCCTCGGCAGGCGCGGGAAGATCGGCCGGGGATTCCCATTCCGGCTTCGCTTCCTCCCCGGATTCCTGCTCCGGCGCGGCCGGCGGGGAATCGACGCCGGCGGCAGGGTCTCCGCCGTTGCCGGAATCCGCCGTCGCATTTTCGGTCTCGTCATCGGCCATTTCCAGCATCATGTTGGATTCAAGGGCGTGCTGAATCTCCGCGCTCAACTCCATGCTGGACAATTGCAAAAGGCGGATTGCCTGCTGCAATTGCGGGGTCATGGTCAGGCTGTGGCCCAACCGGAGCTGGATGGACTGCTTCATGGTCGCAGCGAGTCGCCTGTTTTTATCGTTAAGTGATTTTCTGTTTTGAGCTTATTTTATACTTTTAGTTTAGCTCAAAAACAGCAACGGGCACGGGAAATGCATACTGCAGTGCATTGCTTATTTACAGCGGAAGTTTTTCAAATAAATCCAATTACATGCGGAAGCCATCTCCCAGATAAACATTGCGCACTTGTTTGTGTTCGAGGATGCTTTGGGGGGTGCCTTCGGCGATGATGTGCCCCTCGTTGACGATGTAGGCGCGGTGGCAGATGGTCAGTGTCTCGCGCACGTTGTGATCCGTCACCAGCACCCCGATGCCCCTGGCGGAAAGCTGGCGGATGATTTCCTGGATGCCGCTGACGGAGATGGGATCAACGCCGGCAAAAGGCTCGTCCAACAGCAGGAAGCGGGGCCGCAGCGCCAGTGCCCGCGCGATCTCAACGCGCCTCCGCTCGCCGCCCGAGAGGCTCACCCCCAGGGATTTGCGCACCGTCTCCAGATTGAATTCCCGCAACAACGCCTCCGCTTGCTGCCACTGCTGATCGGGGGACAGCCCCGGCACCAGCTGCAGCACCGCCAGCAGGTTTTCCTCGACCGTCAACTTGCGGAATATGGAGGCCTCCTGCGGCAGATAGCCGAGGCCCAGCCGGGCGCGGCGATCGATGGGCAGCTGGGTCAGGTCGTGCTGATCCAGGTGGATGGTGCCCTCGTCGCACGGCACCAGTCCGACGATCATGTAAAAGCTGGTGGTCTTGCCGGCGCCGTTCGGCCCCAGCAGACCGACAATCTCGCCGTCCTGGATGGCAAGATTGACATCCTTGACCACCTCGCGCTGCCTGTACCTTTTGCTGAGATGGCGGGCGGCCAATACGCTCATCTGTTATTGTTTCTTCTTGGGCGGAATGATGATCTTTACGCGGCCGCCCGGGGTGGCGGGCCTACCGCCCTCCGGGCCCGCCTTGGCGGCCGTGCCGCGGGCGGTCAGCAGGCTTCTTTCGGTGTCGTAGCTGATGCGGGCGCCGGTCATGACTTGATCCCCCTGCTTGAGCTTGGCCTGATCGATCAAGTGCAGCAGGTTTTCCTTGGCGTGATATTCCATCTTGAGCGCCCAGCCCTCGAAATCCACGTTCTGGCCGTCCGGCCGCTGCTTGAAATAGGCCGGCCGTCCGTCGAGGTAGGCGTCCTTCAATTGCTGGTTGTCATCGTAATACACCGTGAGCTTGTCGCCGGTCATGCGGATGCTGCCCTGGGTCACGACGACGTTGCCGGTGTATATCGTCACCTGCTTGGTCTTGTCGAGCTGGGCGGCGTCCGCCTCGATCTCTATCGGCTGATCCTTGTCGGTGGACAGGGCGTGCGCGGCGCCGCCGGCCAGCCACAGGCCCCACAGGCACCACGCAAAATTACGACGCATTCCCGTGAACTTCATGACGCCCCCGCACCTGCTTCAGCAGTTCCATCCGGTCTTCGTTGAACCACGCCCGCATGCCCACGGCGTGATACTCGGTGTGCGGGGCACGGATGACCGCCGGCTGCGCGGTCTCGGCGTAATTGTCGCCCGGCAGCACGCGCACGTCGCGCGTCAGCACCTCGAATTCACGCTCCCCCGCCGCAGTCTCGCGCCAGATCTGCACCTCGCCCTGCAACAGCACGAGGTCATGGTTGGCGCTCACCCAGCCCCGCTCCGATTTTACATGCCAGGGCGGTTGGTCGGCATTGTAGACTTCCAGCAGCGGCTGAACCAGTTCGGTGCTGTCATCGTCGGGGTAGTGCAGCATCAACCTGGCCCGCAGCCGGTGTTTCACCTGGCCGTCGGTGTCCATTTGCGTGCGCACAAAATTCTCCATGAAGTAATCCGGTTCGTGCGTCTTCAGCGCCTTGGCGCGCCTGGCCTCGCGATCGAGGTCGTACAGCCACCAGCCGGTCAGCAGGACCACGCCCAGCAGCGCCAGTTGCACGCCGTGGCGTCTCAACAGATCACGCCACACGGGGTTGGCTCAGGATGCGCCGCGGGCGTAGCGGGCGGTCATCGCCGCCAGCCGGCCCTGGACATCCAGTATGAAATCGCATACCTCGCGCGCCGCGCCGCGTCCCCCCGGCAACTGCGTGCACCAGTGGGCCTGATCACGCACCGCCGGATGCGCGTCGGCGACCGCCACCGCCAGGCCGGCTCGCGCCAGCAGCGGCAGGTCGGTCAGGTCATCGCCGACGCAGGCGCATTGCGCCGGCCGCAGATTCAACGTGGCGAGCAGTTGCTCAAATATCGACAGCTTGTCGCTGCAGCCCTGGTAGACGTAGCGGATGCCGAGCGCGCGCATGCGATCGGCCACGGCCTCCGAACTGCGGCTGGTGACGACCGCCACCTCCAGCCCCGCCTCGCGCAACATCACCAGCCCCTGTCCGTCTCGGACATGGAACACCTTGAACTCCTGCCCGCCGGGGCCCAGCACCAGGCCGCCATCGGTGAGCGTGCCGTCGACGTCGAACACCACCAGCCTGATCGCCGCGGCGCGTTTGCGCAGTGCCCTGCCCCCCTTGCTCACACCACCCCCGCGCGCAGTAAATCGTGCATGTTGAGCACGCCCTGCAACATCTGCCGCTCATCGACGACCAACAGCGCGTTGATCTTGTGCTTCTGCATCAGCGCCAGCGCCTCGGCCGCCAGTTGATCGGCGCGGGCGGTCTTGCCGTTGCGCGTCATGACCTCTCTCATCCGCGCGCGATGCACGTCGATGCCCCCGTCCAGCGCGCGGCGCAAGTCACCGTCGGTGAATATGCCCAGCACCCGGCGATTGCCGTCCACCACCGCCGTCATGCCCAGGCCCTTCTGCGTCATCACCACCAGCGCGTCGCGCAGCAGCGCGTCCTCCGCCACCGTCGGCATGGCGTCGCCGGTGTGCATGATGTCGCCGATCCGAAGCAGCAGGCGCCGCCCCAGCGTGCCGCCCGGGTGCGCCAGGGCAAAATCCTCCGAGGAGAAGCCGCGCGCATCGAGCAGCGCCACGGCCAGCGCATCGCCCATCGCCAGCGCGGCCGTGGTGCTGGAGGTCGGCGCCAGCCCCAGCGGGCAGGCCTCCTCCGCCACCGACACGTTGATCACCACGGTCGCCGCGCGGCCGAGCGTGGAGGCCGGGCTGCCGGTCAGCGCGATCAGCGGCACGCCCATGCGTTTGATCTGCGGCAGCAGCACCAAGAGTTCGGAAGTTTCGCCGGAATTCGACAGCGCCAGCACCACGTCTTTGGCCGTGATCATGCCCATATCGCCATGACTGGCCTCTCCCGGGTGTACGAAGAAGGCGGGGGTGCCGGTGCTGGCCAGGGTGGCGGCGATCTTGCCGCCGATGTGGCCGCTCTTGCCCATGCCGAGCACGACGATGCGGCCCTCGCAGGCCAGCATGCAACGCACCGCGGCGCCGAAATTTTCATCCACCCGTGCCGCCAGGGCGGCGACGGCCGCCGCCTCCGTCTCAATCACGGCGCGACCCAGGGCCAGCACGCCGGTGGGCGCCGCCGATTTGGCTGCGCGGGTGGGTTTGATTCTGGGCATGGGGGCTTGAGGACTCGGGTTCCGAAGCCGTATTTCAACTGATCCAGCCTTTGGGCGCAAACCGGCGCCGCCCGCCGCCGTATTTGCAACCATCACCTCCCGGGGCGATCTTCACGATGGAACACCCCCATGAAATGGCTGGAGAATCCGATTTGCAGCTGCCGCCTGCCGCTTCTCATTTTTGCTGCATCAGGCCGTGGCATTGTGCTATTTGCTGCACTGCAATATGATGTTTGGATGATTTTTAAACTCGGCCGCAAGAGCATGACTCTGGCTCTGCAAGGCGGCGGCGCGCACGGTGCCTTCACCTGGGGCGTGCTCGACCGGCTGCTGGAAGACAATCGCATCGACATCGAAGGCGTCAGCGGCACCAGTTCCGGCGCCATCAATGCCGTGGTGCTGGCACATGGGCTTGCGGGCGGCGGCCCGGAGGCGGCGCGCGCCGCCCTCCATCGGTTCTGGACCGGGATCGCCGAGATGAGCGCCCTGGGGGTCCACGCCGCACACCCGCTGGCGGCCTGGCGGAAGTCCGCCTCTCCTCTGCCGGCGCTCAAGGCGTACATCGATTTGTATCAGCTCTGGTCGCCCTACGAAATGAATCCGCTGGGATTGAATCCCATCAAGGACGTCCTGGCGCCGATGGTGGACTTCGAACGGTTGCGCGGCAAGGACGCCATCCGCGTGTTCATCAGCGCCACCAACGTGCACACGGGCAAGATCCGCGTTTTCGAAAACAACGAACTTTCACTTGACGCGGTGCTGGCCTCCGCCTGCCTTCCGTCGCTGCATCACGCCATCGAGATCGACGGCCAGCATTATTGGGACGGCGGCTACTCCGGCAATCCGCCGCTTTTCCCGTTGATCTTCAACGTCAATTGCGCCGATATCACCGTGGTCATGCTGGAGCCGCTGGAGCGCAAGAAAGTGCCGACCACCGTCGCCGGCATACGCCGCCGCCAGCAGGAAATCAGCTTCAACACCGCGTTCCTGCGCGAGATGCGCGCCATCGCGCTGTGCAAGGAACAAATCGAACAAAGCTGGTTCCCCAGCGGCAAGCTCGAACGCCGGCTGCGGCGACTGCGGATACATCTCATCGAGGCCAACGATCTGATGCAGAAGCTGGGCGCCGGCAGCCATTACAACACCTTGCTGCCGTTTCTCACCCACCTGCGCAACGAGGGCCGCCGCCGTGCCGACGCCTGGCTGGCGCGCGGCCTCGAGGCGATCGGAGAACGCTCCAGCGTGGATCTTCCCGGCTTGTTTCTCTAAACCTATTTCAATACATCACGGATGATGTCGCGGATGACGCCGGTTGCGGTTTCGACGAGCAAAACGTCCGTCCCCACGATTACCCGTTCACACCCGGGGGCGACCGCCGGCAGTCTCGCCTCCAGATCCGACGGCAGCGCGCGCTTTTCCAGACCGGGCGGCAGATGGCCGTTGCGTTCCAGTTGCCTTTGCAAGCCGGGCGGGAGGCGCTTCTTCCTGGCCAGCCCCGGCGGCAACCCCCGTTTTTGGGGTTCTCCGGCCCCGCCGGCGTGATTTCCATCGATATCGCAGGGCGGATGCGCGCAAACCACCGCCGCGGGCGGATGATAGTATTCGCCAATCACTTTGCGCTCCACCTCGGAGAACACGGTGTGGACGACCGCCTGGGTCAGCTCATCGGCCCCCTCCACAGGCGGAAGCCACAGGCAGGAAATCAGTCCGGTCAATAATGCAATGCTGATTTTCATCGCCCCTCCCCCTGCGTCGCCCGGATGCAGAAACCCGGGTTGATCGCGACACTGTGCCTGTGGACAGTATACCCGGCCATTCGACGGATCCGGGCCGCAGATTACGCCGGCGCGATGCGATTTGCTACCATTCACCCCTCATCACTCTCTTGCGGACCGCACTTTCATGACCCAGTTCGACAACGTCAGCGTCGTCAAAAAGGCCGGCGTTTATTTCGACGGAAAATGCATCAGCCACACCGTGCTGTTTCCGGGCGGTGCACGCAAAACCGTGGGGGGTGATCCTGCCCGGCAGACCGGCCTTCAACACCCGCGCCCCCGAGACGATGGAGATCAACGGCGGCGTCTGCCGCGTGAAACCGACGGGCTCGGCAAAGTGGGAAACCTTCCGGGCCGGCGACAGATTCAGTGTGCCCGGCGACTCCAGTTTCGAAATCGAGGTGCTGGAGCTTCTCGATTATGTCTGCCATTTCGGCTGAGCATGGTTTTGTCCGTCCAATTTTTGCATGAGCGCCACGGCAAGCCCCGGGCCGGCCGCTGATCTGCGGCTGGATTCGCTGCACCGCTGGCTGCGGCGGACCGTGGCCGGGCCGGTGCGGGAGGTGAAGCCCGCCTCCAGGGACGCGAGCTTCCGTCGCTATTTCCGGGCGCATCTGGCCGGCGGCACGGTCATCGTCATGGATGCGCCCCCGGACAAGGAGGACTGCCGCCCGTACATCAGGGTGGCCGGACTGCTGCGGGCCGCCGGCCTGCATGCCCCTGAAATTCTTGCCCAGGATTTGGAACAGGGATTTTTGCTGCTGAGCGATCTGGGCACCCGGACGTATCTGGATGCACTTGACAATGAAACCGCGGCGGCGCTTTTTCGTGACGCCAGTGACGCCCTGATTCGATGGCAACTGGCCTCCCGGCCCGGCGTTCTGCCGCCTTATGACGAGGCGCTGCTGCGGCGTGAAATCGACCTTTTTCCCGAATGGTACGTGGGGCGCCATCTGCAGCTTTCGCTGACCTCGAAACAGCAGGAGACATGGACGGCGGTGTCCACGCTGATCCTGCGGCAAAACCTGTCGCAAGCGCAGGTCTACGTGCATCGTGACTACATGCCGCGCAATCTCATGGTGAGCGATCCGAACCCGGGCATCCTCGATTTTCAGGATGCGGTCTTCGGCCCCGTCACCTATGACGTGGTTTCGCTGTTCAAGGACGCCTTTATCAGCTGGGAGGAGGAACAAGTGCTGGACTGGGCCGTCCGCCACTGGGAGAAGGCGAAAAAGGCGGGGCTGCCCGTGCCCGCGGACTTCGGCGAGTATTACCGCGATCTGGAGTGGATGGGCGTGCAGCGCCACTTGAAGGTGCTCGGCATCTTCGCCCGCATCCATTACCGCGACGGCAAACCGCATTATCTTGGCGATACGCCGCGTTTTCTGAATTATGTCCGGCGGGCCGCCGCGCGATATGACGCCCTGACGCCCCTGCGCCGGCTTCTGGACGATTGGGAGGAGCGGGCGGCGTCGATCGGAGGCGACGGGCCGCCATGAAGGCGATGATACTGGCGGCGGGCCGGGGCGAGCGCATGCGGCCGCTTACCGACACGGTGCCCAAGCCGCTGCTCAAGGCCGCCGGCAAACCCCTCATCGAATATCACCTGGAAAAGCTGGCGGCGGCCGGCGTGCGTGAAGTCGTCATCAATCACGGCCGCATGGGGCGGCGGATTGAAGAGGCGCTGGGCGCAAAGTTCCGGGGCATGGAAATCAGTTATTCCGCCGAGGGCGACGAGCCGTTGGATACGGGTGGAGGGATATTCCACGCGCTGCCGCTGCTGGGCCGGGCGCCCTTCATTCTCGTCAACGCCGATGTCTGGAGCGACCTCAATTATGCGTTACTGCCACGGACCGTGGATGCCCACGCCCATCTCGTGCTGGTCCCCAATCCAGTCCATCATCCCGACGGCGACTTTGCCCTCAAGGACGGCTGCCTCTCGCTGGATGGGGTGCCGCGGCACACCTACGGCGGGATGGGGGTTTTCCGGGCTTCGATGTTCGAGGAATGCTCGCCGGGCCGCTTCCCTCTTGCGCCGCTGCTTCGCCAGGCCGCCGCCCGTGGGTTGCTGACGGGAGAGCTGTATCAGGGTCGCTGGATGGACATTGGCACGCCGGAGCGCTTGCAGGCGTTGGAGGAAATGCTTTGCAAATAAAGCACTTTCAAATCAATTGGTTGATTACAGATCCGGCGTTGAACTGACAGTTATATATTGAATTGGAATTAAAGGATTATATTGCAATGCAATAACTGTCTGTGCTAGACTTTAGTTGCGTAAGTTAACTCTTTGTTTTTCATTTGTTTTGTTGTTTTTTCATGCAAGCTTGACTTGCACCGGCAGTAGCCATCCCTACAACTATAACGGAGTCATTTGATGACTAAGCGTAAACCGCTGGCCACGACCGTTATTGCGTTATGCCTGCTCATGGCGGGGAGTGATGTTTCCCCGGGTTGGGCCTTGGTGGCTCCACCGCTTTCCCAATTCCCCTGGTTGCACCCGCCCCCTTCCTCCCCCACCGCATTCCCGCCGTCCCGTTCCATCCCTGTTCCAACCTTGGAGACCGGTGACCTGCCCGTGATCCAGCGGCGCGGTGACCTGCGCGTGCTGATGCTGCGGGAGCAGGGAGGCGAGGCCCTCGGGCGGGACATCGACCAGGAACGCGAGATGCTGGAAGGTTTCGCCTCCGGGCGGAAACTCCAAGTGACCTGGCTGACCAGTGACAGCACCACTGCGCTGCTGGCGGATCTGGAGCACGGCCGCGGCGATATCGTCATCGGCGACATTCCGCTGCACTGGCCCAGCGGCGGCGTGGAGGCGACCGCCGCCTTGAAGCGCGTGCGCTACGTCGCCGTCGCCCGCGCCGGCGATGCGCGGGTGCGCGGCGCGCAGAATCTCTCCGATCTGCGCGTGGGATTGAACGCCACCTCGCCCTTGTGGCCCCTGCTGCGGCAGATCAATGCCGGCCACCCGCCCCTGCGGTTGATTTCCATAACCGATCGCACGACGCCGGCGCAGATTCTCGACGGCCTGTCCAACGGCCTCTATGACTTCACGGTGATGGAGAAGGGCCAGGCGGAGAACGCCCTGCAATTGCGGCGCGACCTGCGCGTGGCCTTCGAACTGAACGGCGAGGAGCCGGTGTCGTGGCTGGTGCGCAGGAACAATCCCATGCTGCGCGACGCCCTGAATCATCACATCAATCAGCATCCGATGGCCTGGCACCAGCGCGAAATCCACCGGGACGATCTGGACGCCATCGAAAGGAAGAAGCTGTTGCGGGTGATCACGCGGCCGGATGCGGAGAATTATTTCATCCGCGGCGGCGAACGCGCGGGGTATGAATACGAGCTGATCCGCGAGTTCGCCCGGCAACGGGGCTGGCGCGTCGAGTTTCTGGTCACCGATGACGAGGAACAGATGCTGGCCTGGTTGCGACTGGGATACGGCGATGTCATTACCGCCCGCCTGGACAGCCGGCGCATGGCGCAGGCCGTGGATTTGACGGCCACGCCGATTTACAACTATGTCGCCCCGGTGTTGCTGGCGCGCACTGACGGTGATGCGGTGGCGGGAATGCAGAACCGGCGTGTATTGATCCGCCGCGGCAGCACGCTGGCCCGCGCCTGGCGCCGCGATCCGGTGGCCGCTCCCTCGGGCTTGAAAATCATCGAGGTCGCGGATGACGAGCCGCCGGCGGCCATGGCGGAAGCGGTGGCCGGCGGCAGGGCCGAGTACGCCGTCATCGACGCACCCGATCTGACGGCGGCTTTGCTTGCCCGTCCCAATCTGGCGCCGGTGATGTCGCTGCCCGATCCGTACGTCTATCGCTTCACCACCCGCGCCGCCAACCCCCGCCTCACTTCCACGCTTGCCGACTTTCTCCGGCGTATGCAGGGCACGGAGTTCCACAACACACTGCTGGCCCGCTATTTCGACGCCGACGAGCCCGCCGCGGCGCCGCGTGATCCGCCCTGGCGCCTGTCGCCTTACGACACGCTGGTGCGGCGGTACGCCGAGCGCTACGGTTTCGACTGGCGCCTGATCGTCGCGCAGATGTACCAGGAAAGCCGTTTCGATCCGCAGGCCCGCTCCGGCATGGGCGCCTGCGGCCTCATGCAACTGATGCCGGAGACCGCGCAGTCGCTCGGTTACCGCGACAACCTGGATGATCCCGAATTGTCGGTGCGCGTCGGCGTCCGTTACCTCGATGAATTACGGCGGCGATTCGAGGATGATCTCGCGGTCGAGGATCGAACCTGGTTCGCCATTGCCGCCTATCACGCCGGTTTCGACCAAATCCGGGCGGCGCGGCTGCGGGCGGCGCGGCTGGGGCTGGACCCCCATCGCTGGTTTGGGCAGGTTGAACGGGCCATGCCGGGCATGAGCGCCTCCCAGGACGCCGTGCAGTCCTGGGGCAATACCACGGTCCGCTATGTGCGCGAGATCCGCTCCCGTTATGAGGCCTACCTGCAATTGCAACCGGCCAGAAGATTGACCGGCCCCCCAGCAGGACGTAGATATGCCGCAAGCGGAACAACAGCCGCATCGGCATCTCCACGCCGGCCACCGGCGGCAGGTGATAAATCATGAACTGCCCCGTGAACACGAACAACACCAGCGTGGCGAGTCCGACCCAGCGGTGCAGACCTCCGATCAGCCGTTCCATCGCCTGTTCCCCGTGGCGGTCATCCACGATAGCGGGTTGGATCGGGAATGCCGGCCTGGGCGAAGCCCGCGGCGCGGAAGCGGCAGGCATCGCACCGCCCGCAGGCGCGCCCCGACTCGTCGGCCTGATAGCAGGACACCGTGAGACCGTAGTCCACCCCCAGTTTTGCCCCCATTGCGATGATCTGCGCCTTGCTGAGTTCGATGAGCGGCGCGTGGATGGTGAAGCGTTGTCCCTCCACGCCGGCGCGGGTGGCCAGTTGCGCCAGCCTGCCGAAGGCCTCGATGAAGGCCGGACGGCAGTCCGGATAGCCCGAGTAGTCGACGGCGTTGACGCCGATGAAAATGTCATGGGCCTGCAACACCTCCGCCCAGCCGAGCGCCAGGGCCAGCATCAGTGTGTTGCGGGCCGGTACATAGGTGACGGGAATGCCCTCGGTCGGCGCCTCCGGCACGGCGAGTTGCCGGTCGGTGAGCGCGGAGCCGCCGATTTCGGAAAGATCCAGCCGCAATATCTTGTGCGCGGCCACGCCCAAACGCTGCGCGACCCGACACGCCGCCTCCAGCTCCACGCGGTGGCGCTGGCCGTAGTCGACGCTGAGGGCGTGACAGGCGAAACCCCGCGATCTGGCGATGGCGAGCACGGTGGCGGAATCCAGCCCGCCGGAAAGCAGGATGACCGCGCGCTCGGGGATCGTCATCGGCCCGGCTGGTCGCCCCAAAGATACTTGTGCAGCTGGATTTGCAGGCGCACCGGCAGGTGGTCGGCCAGAATCCAGTCCGCCAGCTCGCGCGCGCTCAACTGCGCGTGGCTGGGGGAAAACAACACTTCGCACCGCTCCGCCAGCTTGTATTCGTCCAGGCGGGCCTTGCTCCACTCGTAATCGTTGCGATCGCAGATCACGAACTTGATTTGATCGTTCGGCGTGAGGAGCGCGAGGTTCTCATAGCGGTTCCTGCCGGCCTCGCCGGAGGCGGGGGTTTTGAGATCGAGGATCTTCACTACCCGCGGATCGACGGCGGAGACATCAATGGCGCCGCTGGTCTCCAGCGACACGTCATAACCGCGGTCGCACAATTCCTTCAACAGGGCCCGGCATTCCTTCTGCGCCAGCGGCTCGCCGCCGGTGACGGTGACGTGCCGCGCGCCGTGACGCCCCACCTCCGCCAGTATCTCGGCGAGACCGCGGTTCTCGCCGCCGTGAAAGGCATAGGCGGTGTCGCAATAGCGGCAGCGCAGCGGGCAGCCCGTGAGACGGATGAACACGGTCGGCAGACCCACGCGCGTGGTCTCGCCCTGCAGCGAGAAAAAAATTTCCGTGACGCGCAGCGTGGTTTCAGTCAAGGCGGTGGACATGGCGGGAAACTGACCAACGTGAACCGTGGGAAGGCCCGGGCCGTTCGCCGCGGGATTTGCAACAGCCTGTCAGGGCTTTTGCTCCATGCGTATGCGCTGTAACCGCTGGTCCGCCATGCTGGCGGCGGTGGTGCCGGGAAAGCGCTGCTTGACCTCCTCCAGCGTGGTCTTGGCCTGTTCGATCTGGCCCAGCTCGTGGTAGCTGAAGCCGGTCTTGAGCAGCACCTGCGACAGCTTGGTGCTCTTGGGATAGGCCTGCACAAATTTCTGGAATTCGGAAATCGCCGCCGGGTATTGCTTGGAGACATAGTAGGCCTCCCCCAGCCAGTATTCCGCGGATTCCGCATTCGGATGGTTGGGATAGCTCACCAGGAAATTGTTGAGCACCGCGATGGCCTCGTCGTAGCGGTTGCGCTTGAGCAATTCGAGCGCCTGTTTGTAATCCTGATCGGGATTCCCGCCCGCGCTGCCGGCGGCATTCTGCGGCGTGGCCGCCGCGGGGGCCAGCGCGGCAACGGTGGCTGCCGCGGCCGCCGGAGCGCCCGCGGCAGCGGCGGGGGCGGCGCCCTGAGTTGCCGGACTGCCGGCGGCAGGCGCCGTCCCGGGCGCCGGCGCGGCGGCGCTGCCTGCGGACGGGCTGGGCGCTGCGGTTTGCGGATTCTGCGGGTTCGCCGCCTGACTGCCCGCAGCCTGATCGGCGATGGGGGCCGCGGCGGCGGGGAGGGTGGGCAACGGCGGATTGGCGGGTGGCGGCGCCGCCGCTGCAGCGCCGGGTGGGCCGCCGTGATCCAGCGCCTGCAGGCGGCGCTCGAGATCGTCGTAGAGCCTGGCCTGCCTGGCGCTCAACTCGTCCATCTGGTGCGATTGGGTTTCAATCTGCCCGCGCAGCTGACGCACCTCCTCCTGCAACTGTTGCACCTGCGACAGCAAATCCAGCAGCCCGTTGCTTTGCACCAGGTTTTCCAGCCGCCCCACGCGTGATTCCAAATCGCCGCTGCCGGCGGCATGCACCACCGGCACGTCCTCGCGCGGGTCCGCCCACGCCGGCGACGCGCCCAACGCGGCGAGCATCATCATTACCAGTTTCAGCGTGCGGAGAGCGGACGCGGACATGGCCGGCATTTCGGGTTCCGGTCGCGGCTCACTTGGCGTAGACGATTTCCACGCGCCGGTTCTTGCTGTAGGCGGCCTCGTCATGACCCGGATCGGCGGGGCGCTCCTCGCCGTAGCTCACCGTGCGGATCTGATCCGCCGCGACGCCGAGCAGCATCATCTGTTTTTTCACCGCCTGCGCGCGGCGCTCGCCCAGCGCGAGATTGTATTCACGCGAGCCGCGTTCGTCACAATGACCCTCCAGCGTCACGATCAAATTGTGATTGGCGGCGAGCTTGGCGGCGTGGGCCTCGATCACCGGCCGATCCTCGGCATGAACCTCGCTGCTGTCGTAATCAAAATAGACCACCGTTCTCGACAACGGATTGGCGGCCCCCTCCAGGGCGCCGCCCTGCAATTCGCCGGAGGCGGGGACGGCATGCGCCTTGGCATTCTTCTCCTCGTCGCTCAATCCCGTCTTGTCGACGACGGCGGCGTTGCCCTCCTTGGTGCTCTCGCTGGAACAAGCCGAAAGCACGTGCAGAGCCAGGAACATCAACATCAATGATATTGCGCGCTTCAGCATCTCTTTCTCCTTCCCTTCTCTCTTGGGTTGCCGTCGGACGACGGGCCTGCCGCGATCACTTGCGAAACGGGCCCCATGCCGGTTCGCGAACCTCCGCCCCGGGCGGCGACGCCAGCCGCTGCCTCACCCGGCCGTCGACGGACACCGCCGCCAGCTCGGTGCCGCCCGCCCCGGTGGTGGAGTAAATAATCATGCTGCCGTTCGGGGCGAAGCTCGGTGATTCATCGAAGCGGGTGTCGGTCACGATGTTGTACTGGCCTGTCTTCAGATTCAGCACCGCGATGTGATCGCCGCTGTCATCCCGGTGCACCATTGCCATCAGGCTGCCGTCGGGCGAATACCTCGGGCGGACATTATAACCCCCCGCATTGAAAGTAATACGCCGGACCTGCAAATTCGCCAAGTCCGTCTCATAGACCTGCGGCTGGCCGCCGCGGTCGGAGGAGAAGGCCAGCCGGCTTCCATCCGGCGACCACGCCGGCTCGGTGTCGATGGACGGATCATTGGTCACGCGCTGAAAGCGCCGGTCGGCCAGTGACAACACGTAAATTTCCGGATTGCCCTCCGCGGAGCGGGTCATGGCGAGCCGCGTGCCGTCGGGCGACCAGGCCGGCGCGCTGTTGAGGCCCTCGCCCGCGGCCACCGCTTCGCGCCGCCCCGTGGCGATGTCCTGCACGTAGACGGCCGAATTGTGGCCCTCGAAGGACACGTAGGCGATGCGGCCGCCGTCCGGCGACCACGCCGGCGACAGGATTGGTTGCGGCGACTCCAGCAACACCTGCGGGTTGTAACCATCGGCGTCGGCGATTTCCAGCCTGTACTGCTTTCTGCCGTCGGCAAGCTTGCGCACGGTCACGTAGGCGATGCGCGTGGCAAACGCGCCCTTCTGGCCCAGCAGCTGTTCATAGATGATGTCGGCGATCTGATGCGCTGTGAACCGCAGGCGAGCGGGCGCGCTGTCCAGGCGGTAGCCGGTCAGCTGCCGCGTGGTGTAGACGTCCACCAGCCGGAACTCGACGCTGTCGCCGCCGCCGGCGTCCACCTTGCCGACCACCATGTGCGGCATGCTGAGCCGGCGCCAGTCGTCGAAATGGATTTCCGACAGATCGGCGGGCCTGCTGATCATGTCCTGCACCGGCATGGGCGCGAACCGTCCGCTGCGTTCCAGGTCGTTTCTAATCACCGTGGCGACATCCACCGGCACATTGGGGTCACTGGTCTTGAACGGCACCACCGCGATCGGCAGCGGCTTATTAACCGAGGTGTTAACCACCACCTCCAAGGGTGATTCCTCAGCACTTAATGCTGTTACGGACACTAATAATGCCAGTACTACAATTTTTCGCATGCTGTCACTCGTTCAATCTTTTGGTTGGAAATCGATGCTAATGCCTCTGCTAATCATGATCTTTAATATCTCTGGATCGTTAGGCAATGGCAGCGGCTGTGCTTTATAAACAGCTGCAATCGACTGTTGATCAAAAGCATCCATACCGCTGGATGCAATTAAATTTGCATCCACAACTTCTCCAGATGGCGTTATATGAATAAGAATTTTACATTTTAGCCCCTGCCCAGGTGCAGGATTATTGAAGAATTTGCCTATGTGCGGTCCTATCTCCGTTTGTATAAAGCTAATCGCCTCCCCTGTGCGTTGTGATTGCTCCTCCGCGTTCAACTCCTGCTGACGCTGTTTCTCCAGCTCCTCCGCCTCCCGGCGTTTCTCCTCTTCGATCGCCTTTTTTTTCTCCTCCGCCTGGCGTTTTTTGTCCGCCTCCGCCTTGCGTTTCTGCTCCTCGGCCTGTTTCTTTTCCTCCTCCAGCTGTTTTTTCTCGGCCAGCGCCTTTTGTTTCTCCGCCTCGATCTTCGCCTTCTCCTCCTCCTGCTTCTGTCGTTGTGCTTCGACATCCTTCAGCCGCTTCTGTTCCTCCTCCTTCTGCTGTTTGAGTTTCTCCTGCTCCTGCTTCAGGTCTTCAATCTTTTTTTCCTCCGCCCGGCGTTTCTCCTCCAGGGCCTTTTGTTGCTCCAGTTTTTTCTGATCCTGTTCACGCAGCCTTTTGATCTCGGCCTCGACCTTGTTCTGATCGACGGCCACGGCGTTCATCACCCGGCTCGCGGGCGGCGTGATGATTTGCGGCTGGTTGAAGTGCAGGCTGACCACCAGCAGCAGCAGGGCGACCACGTGCAGGGCCACGGCCCACACGAACGCCTGAAAGCGATCGACGCGCGACTGCTGCAAGGCTCATTTCCCCGTTTTTTCCGGCGTCTCGGTCAGCAGCCCCACGCCGCTGACGCCGGCGCTGCTCAACGCCGCCATCAGTTCCACCACCCGCCCGTAGGGCACGTTGCGATCGCCGCCGACCAGCACCGGGATGCCGGGCGTATACCTGACGAGGGCGCTGACGCGGGTCATCAGCGTCTCCAGGTCCACGGGCTTCCTCGGATCATCGCCGAAGTTGATGTAATAGCGGCCCTC
The DNA here is from genome assembly GCA_021324815.1 of Gammaproteobacteria bacterium. Classification (GTDB taxonomy): domain Bacteria; phylum Pseudomonadota; class Gammaproteobacteria; order JAJPIJ01; family JAJPIJ01; genus JAJPIJ01. The sequence continues at coordinate 6,898 of JAJPIJ010000052.1, read as the reverse complement.
CGCGTCCACCGTCACCAGCACCGGCTCCTTGCTGCTGGTGTCGACCACCTCGGAGGGCGCCTGTGGCAGATCGACCTTGACGCCCTGGGTCACCAGCGGCGCCGTCACCATGAAGATGATGAGCAGCACCAGCATGACGTCGATGTACGGCACCACGTTCATGTCGGACATCAGTTTTCTGCGCCGGCTGCGCTGCGCCATGTTCATTTCGTCCTTAAACGTCCGCCCTGCCGGCGAGGGTTGAATGGCTCTTATACATGGGCCTGGCGTTGGAGGATGGACGAAAACTCTTCCAGAAAGATGTCGTAACGACTGTACAACCGCTCGATGTCATTGGCGTAGCGGTTGTAACCGATGACCGCCGGGATGGCGGCAAACAGGCCCATGGCGGTGGCGATCAACGCCTCGGAAATGCCGGGCGCCACCATCGCCAGCGTCGCCTGGTGCACGTTGCTCAACGCCTGGAAGGAATTCATGATGCCCCACACCGTGCCGAACAGGCCGATGTAGGGGCTGACCGAGCCGACCGTCGCCAGGAACGGCAGATGCGTCTCGAGGTCCTCGATCTCGCGGTTCAACGCCACCCGCATGGCGCGCTGCGCCCCCTCCAGGACGGCCATCGGCTGGATGCCTTCGCGCTTGCGCAGCCGCGCGAACTCCTTGAAACCGGCCTCGAAGATCTTTTCCATGCCGCTGGGCTGGCGGCGGCCCTGGTTGAGCCGGCTGTAGAGCGCCGCCAGATCGTCCGCGTTCCAGAAGCGGGTTTCGAATTCCTCGGCGTTCTTGCGCGCCCGGTTGAGCAGGCTGCGCTTGGCGAAGATGACGGTCCATGACCACAGCGAGGCCAAGAGCAGCACCGCCATCACGAACTTGACGAGCCAGCTGGCGTTCAACACCAGGCTGGCGATGGAAAAATCAACTTGCATGTTCGATCTCCGCTCGCAGATTGTCAGGCAGGGGTTTCGGTCTGAAGGTTCGCGCGTCCACGCAGGCCACGGTCACCGTCCCCTCGCACAGGAGGGCGTCGTCACGGCGCAGGATGCGCTGGTGAAATCCCAGACTGGCCCGCCCTGGATTGATGACTTTACTCATGATCCTCAATTGTTCGTTGAACCGCGCCGGCTTGAAATACTCGACGGCGAGCCGCCGCACCGGAAAGACGATGCCGGCGTCGCGCAGCAATTGATCCTGTTCGAAGCCCAGTTGGCGGAGCCACTCCGTGCGCGCCCGCTCCATGAACTTGAGATAATTCGCGTAGTACACCACGCCCCCTGCGTCGGTGTCTTCGTAATAGACCCGCACCGGCCAGACAAATTCCGCCGATTGCCGGCGCTTCTTCAAGCGCCCTCCTCCCTGAACAAATCGGCGTCAAGCGCCGGCTCGCGCCGCGGCTTCATGCCGAAATGCTCCCAGGCGCCGCGGGTCGCCATGCGTCCCCGCGCGGTGCGCATGAGATAGCCCTGCTGGATGAGATAAGGCTCGATGACGTCCTCGATCGTGCCGCGCTCCTCGCCGATGGCCGCCGCCAGGCTGTCGATGCCGACCGGCCCGCCGTCGAATTTTTGCAGCAGGGTCAGCAGCAGCTTGCGGTCCATCATGTCGAAGCCGAGCAGGTCGACGTTGAGCAGGTCCAGCGCGCGGCGGGCGATCTCGCTCTCGATGCGTCCCTGCGCCCGCACCTCGGCGTAGTCGCGCACCCGGCGCAGCAGGCGGTTGGCGATGCGCGGCGTGCCGCGCGAGCGGCGGGCGATCTCGCGCGCGCCCTCCGCGTCGATCTGCACGTTCAGGATGCGCGCGGAACGCCTGACGATGGCCTCGAGATCGGCGGCGGCGTAGAACTCCAGCCGTTGCACGATGCCGAAGCGATCGCGCAGCGGCGAGGTCAGCAGCCCGCGCGCGTGGTGGCGCCGACCAGCGTGAAGGGCGGCAGGTCGAGCTTGATGGCGCGCGCCGCCGGCCCCTCGCCGATGACGATGTCGAGCTGGAAATCCTCCAGCGCCGGGTAGAGCACCTCCTCGACGACCGGGCTTAAGCGGTGGATCTCGTCGATGAACAGCACGTCGAGGGGCTAGAGATTGGTCAGCAGCGCCGCCAAGTCGCCGGGCCGCTCCAGCACGGGGCCGGCGGTCTGCCGCAGGTTGACGCCGAGCTCGTGGGCGATGATGTGCGCCAGCGTGGTCTTGCCCAGGCCCGGCGGCCCGAAGATCAACACGTGATCGAGCGCGTCGCGCCGCCTCACCGACGCGCTGATGAATATCTCCATCTGCTCCTTGACCGGCGGCTGGCCGACGTAATCACGCAGCCGTTTGGGGCGGATCTGCTCCTCGAACACCGCCTCGTCCGTCTGCGCGGCCGGCCGGATCAGCGAATCCGCCTTGTCTGTCATGTCGATCAGGCGCCGCTGGCGCGGGCGACGTTCTTCAGCGCCTCGCGGATCAGGGTTTCACTGCTCATGCCGGTGCCGGCCACGGCGTGCACGTGCCGGCTGGCCTCGTGGGGCTTGTAGCCCAGCGCGATCAACGCGCTCACCGCGTCCGCCACCGGGTCGGGTGCGCCGCCGTCCTCCCTCGTGGCGGCGGAAATTTTCGCCGCCAGCTCCCAATCCTTGAGTCGATCGCGCATCTCCACGATCAGGCGCTCGGCCGTTTTTTTGCCGATGCCCGGTATGCGCGTCAGTTGCGCCAGATCGCCGCCCTGCACGCAGGCGGCGAACTGGTCCGCGTCCATGCCGGAGAGGATCGCCAGCGCCGTGCGCGCGCCGACGCCGTTGACCTTGAGCAGGCTGCGGAACAGCGCGCGTTCGCGTTCGCTGGCGAAACCGAACAGCAGATGCGCGTCCTCGCGCACGATCAAGTGCGTATAGAGGCTGACGTCGGCCTCCAGTTCCGGCAGCTTGTAGAACGTGGTCATCGGCGCCTCGACCTCGTAGCCCACGCCCTGCACCTCCAGCACCAGGAGCGGGGGGTGCTTGGCGAGGAGCTTCCCGCGCAGCCGGCCGATCACAGCCACCGCCCCGCCCGGCTGCCGGCGAGCTTCGGCATGCGCCGCAGCCCCTCGCGCGTGTGCGCGTGGCACACCGCCACCGCCAGCGCGTCGGCGGCGTCGCTCTGCGCCGCATCCCTCAACCGCAGCAGCATTTTGATCATGTGCTGGACCTGCACCTTGTCGGCGGCGCCGCGGCCGACGATGGCCTGCTTCACCTGCGCCGGGGTGAACTCGTGCACCGGCAGTCCGCGGCTGGCGCCCGCCACGATGGCGGCGCCGCGGGCCTGGCCGAGCTTCAGCGCGGAGTCGACGTTGCGCTTGACGAAAACCTTTTCCACCGCCATTTCATCCGGCCGGAACTGATCGATGATTCCACATAATGCCTCAAAAATGGCATGGAGTCTGGCGGCCTGCCCGCCCTGCGGGGTGCGGATGCAGCCGTTGGCCACGTGTTCGAGCCCCGACCCCGTCGTGCGCACCAGGCCGTAGCCGGTCACCCGCGAGCCGGGATCCACGCCCAGGATGCAGGTCAACCGAGGGCTCCGGCCAGGCGCGGTTTACGCCGCCACGCCAGCCAGCGCCGTGTCGCTGATTGACGCATTGGAATACACCCTTTGCACATCATCGAGGTCCTCGAGCAACTCCAGCATTTTGATCAGCTTTTCCGCCTGCTCGCCGTCCACCGGCACCAGGGTCGCGGCGCGCATGGTGATCTCCGCGTGATCGGGCGGCAGGCCGGCGGCCGTCATCGCATCCTTCACCCTGCCGAAATCGTCCGGCGCCGTGATCACCTCGATGCCGCCGTCCTCATCAGTGATCACGTCCTCGGCGCCGGCCTCCAGCGCCGCCTCCATGATTTTGTCCTCGGACGCGCCGGGGGCGTAGCCGAGCACGCCGCGCTTGCTGAACAGGTAGGCCACCGAGCCGCCGGCGCCGAGATTGCCGCCGCCCTTGGTGAAGGCGTGCCGCACCTCGCCGGCCGTGCGGTTGCGGTTGTTGGTCATGCAATCGACCATCACCGCCACCCCGCCGGGGCCGTAGCCCTCGTAGCGCACCTCCTCGAGCTGCTCGCCGCCCGCCTCGCCGGTGCCGCGCCTGACCGCGCGCTCGACGGTGTCCTTGGTCATGTTGGCCGACAGCGCCGCGTCGATGGCGGCGCGCAGGCGCGGATTGGCGGACGGGTCCCCGCCGCCGGCGCGAGTGGCCACGGTGATCTCGCGTATGAGTTTGGTGAACAGCCTGCCGCGCTTGGCGTCCTGCGCGTTCTTGCGGTGCTGGATGTTGGCCCATTTACTGTGGCCGGCCATGAACGAACCCCGAGACAATCAAATTAAATGAAAATTCTACCATTTCACCGCGGCGGCGTGTTGAAAACGGCCGTGGCGCAGGAAGCTTTCGACCTGTGCGACGACCGCGGGCCGCAGCAGGAGGCCGGTGTGCGACACCGGCAGCACGATGTGGTCGGTCATGCCGGGAAGCCGCGTCTCCTCGACCGCCACGGTGCCGTCGTTCGGCTGCGGCAGGCCGGGCAGCAGGCGGCCGAGGCCCACCGGCAGCATGCCGGCGATGGACCCCAGCGGCAGCGCCGGCGGCCAGGGCGGCAAATCATCGCCCAAGAGCCCCCGCTCCAGGCTGCGCTTGAGCAATCGCCGGCCAGCGGGAAAGCGCGCCAGCAGCCTCGCCGTGGCGCTCGCGCGGTGCGGCGTGCCCAGGGTCACGGCCCGGCCGAAGCGGCCCGGCAGCCCCTGCGCGGCGGCGTGCCGCAGCACCAGCCCGCCCAGGCTGTGCGCCACCACGTGCACGCGCCAGGCGGGGATATTGCAGAGGAGGCGGCGCAGCGCCACGGCGTTTTCCGCCGGGGATCTGGCGCGCGTGGGATAGGAGAACAAACGGGTCTCGAATCCGGCCAGTTCAAGCTGTACGGCCAGCGGCAGCATGACCGCGCCGCGCATGAACAGGCCGTGCACCAGCACCACCGCCTCAACGTCCGCGGCCATGATGTTTCAACCTTCGGCTGAATGATACGAAGCGATTAAGCGGAACCGGCGCCCAATACCTGGCGCTTGCGCGTGCGCGCAAAGTCCAGCATGCGCTGGATGGGGATCACCGCGCGGCGGCGGATGTCCTCGTCAATGCGGATCTCGCCCTCGCCGGTTTCCAGCACCCGCGCCAGGTTGCGCAGGCCGTTCATCGCCATCCACGGGCAGTGCGCGCAACTGCGGCAGGTGGCGTCGCGTCCCGCCGTCGGCGCCTCGATGAATTCCTTGTCCGGGGCCGCCTCCTTCATCTTGTGGAAGATGCCGCGATCGGTCGCCACGATGAAGCGCTTCGCGGGGAGCCTCTTCGCGGCGCTGATGAGCTGGGTGGTGGAGCCCACCGCGTCGGCGAGCGCAATCACCGCCGCCGGGGACTCCGGATGCACCAGCACCCTGGCGTCGGGATATTTCCCGCGCAATTCCTGCAATTCCAGCGCCTTGAATTCCTCGTGCACGACGCAGCTTCCCTGCCACAGCAGCATGTCGGCGCCGGTCTGCCGCCGGATGTAATCGCCGAGGTACCTGTCCGGCGCCCACAAAATCTTTTTGCCCTGCTCGTGCAGATAACGCACGATGTCGACACCGATGCTCGAGGTCACCACCCAGTCGGCGCGGGCCTTCACCGCGGCGCTGGTGTTGGCGTACACCACCACCGTGCGATCCGGATGGGCGTCGCAGAACTTCGAGAATTCCTCCGGCGGGCAGCCGAGATCGAGCGAGCACTCGGCCTTCAACTCCAGCATCAGCACGCGCTTCTCGGGGTTGAGGATCTTGGCGGTCTCGCCCATGAAGCGCACGCCGGCCACGACCAAGGTCTTCGCCTTCGACTCGTTGCCGAAGCGCGCCATGTCCAGCGAGTCCGAGACGTGGCCGCCGGTCTCGTCGGCCAGCTGCTGGATGTCCGGCTCGGTGTAGTAATGCGCCACCAGCACCGCGTCCCGATCCTTCAGCAGGCGCTTGATCTTCCCGCGCAGGCGCTCGCGCTCGTCCGCGGCCAGCGATTCGCTCACCGTCGGCGGCACCTCGAAGCGCGTCGTCCTCGGATAAATGATGTCGGGTATGGCCATGGTATTCACCTGCTGCGCGGGCGCCGCCGGCTGGATCCGCCGGCGCCGCGTGTCTTGCCGGCGCGGGCCCCTGTCTGCTTTGACGGGGCGGGGCGCCAGCGGTTCTGTCGCAAGCGCGCCGCGGCGAGCCGGATGATGTCGCGATGATCGAAGGCCAGCGGCGGCAGCCGCGCCACACCGTGCCAGCGCGCCGCGCGCGCGTCCGAGGCCGCCCGTGGTTCGACCGGACCGCCCGGCGACAGACCGTAATATACCACCGTGATCACCCGCTCGCGCGGATCGCGGTCCGGTTGTCCGAAGGCGTGTAATTGCCGCAATTTGCCGGCGCGGATGCCGGTTTCCTCGAGCAGCTCGCGCCGCGCACAGGCCTCCAGTTCCTCGTCGCTGTTAAGAAACCCGCCCGGCAGCGCCCAGCGGCCGGCATAAGGGTCTCGCGCCCGCTTGATCAACAGCACCTTGAGGCGGCGGCGGTCGCGCGCGAACAGCACCACGTCCGCCGTCACCGCCGGGTGCGGATGGTCGTAGGTGTACGGCATGGATGGCCTTACGTATCAGGCTTGCCCGGCGGGCGGCGGAGCTTGATGTGCAGTTCGCGCAACTGCTGCTCGCTCGCCTCCGAGGGCGCGCCGGTCAGCGGGCAGGTGGCGGTCTGCGTCTTGGGAAAAGCAATCACGTCGCGGATCGACTGCGCGCCGGCCATTAGCATGACGATGCGATCAAGGCCGAAGGCGATGCCGCCATGCGGCGGGCAGCCGTAGCGGAAGGCCTCGAGCAGAAAGCCGAATTTCTCCTGCGCCGCCCGCTCGTCGA